>DATJZG010000171.1:0-14353 GCA_035499295.1 Anaeromyxobacteraceae bacterium | reverse complement strand
CTTCTGGTCGTTCCACCCGACGAAGGAGAGGGACCTCGCCAAGGAGGTGGCCTCCTACTGGCGCGGGCTCTCGGTGAAGGTGGACGTGCGGAGGGCGAAGACCGCGCTCCACGTCTCCGTCTCGTCCCGGATCCTGGCGAGCCTCTTCCTCGACGTCCTGGGGCTCGGCGCCGACTGCTACTCGCACCGCCTCCCCGACCTCGTCTGGGGACGGCCGGAGGAGGAGAAGCGAGCGCTCTTGGCAGGCCTGTGGCGCGGCGATGGCTCCTGGTCGCTCGTCGCCGGGGGCCCGAGCGTCGTCCTCGAGTACGGGACCGTGAGCCGCGACCTCGCCGACGGCATGCTGCGCTTGCTCGGCGACCTCCGCGTGGCGGCGCGCTGGAAAGTCGGGCGGACCTCGAAGTCGACCGTCGACGCGCACTGCGTCGTCGTCGCAGGCGCCGGCCAGGTGGAGCGCCTCCTCGACCTGGTGCGCCCCGGCGACCGGGGCGCCATCCGCCGCTCCATTGCCCGGCAGGCGAAGCGGATCGCTCCGACGGGCTACGTCCCGACCGGGGGCAACGCCTCGCTCGTGCGGGTGACGTCGGTCGCGAGCCGGCCGTTTCGGGGCCCCGTCTACTCGATGGAAGTCCCCGCCGCGGAGACCTTCGTCACGACCGGGGGCCTCGTCGTCCACAACTGCTTCCCCAAGGACGTTCGCGCCCTCATGACCATGGCCCGGGCGGCCGGCCTCGACTTCGACCTCTTGCGGGCGGTGGAGCGCGTGAACGAGCGCCAGAAGCGGTCGCTCCTGAAGAAGGCGCTCCGCCACTTCGGGTCACTCCAGGGCAAGGTCTTCGGGGTATGGGGGCTCGCCTTCAAGCCCAAGACCGACGACATGCGCGAGGCCCCGTCGATCACCGTCATCGAGGGGCTCATCGGCAACGGCGCCCGGGTGAGGGCCTACGACCCGGTCGCGGCCGGGGTGGCGCGGGAGATCTTCCGCGAGCGGGTGGAGATCGTGGACGACCCTTACGCGGCTGCGGAGGGGGCCGACGCGCTCTTCCTCGTCACCGAGTGGGCCGAGTTCCGGCGCCCGGACTTCGATCGCCTGAAGCGCTCCATGCGCGAGCCGGTTCTTTTCGACGGACGGAACATCTGGGACCGGGACAAGGTGAAGGCGGCGGGCTTCCGCTACCACTGCATCGGCCGGCCTCCCACCGAGTGACCCGAGGTCGGGGCTTTCGGGGTTTGCCGCCCTCGGCGATCCGGCGATAGGGTGGGCGTCGTGGATTCCGCCGCCACCGCCGCCGTCGCCGCCCGACGGTCGCTGCCGAAGGCCCTCCTCGCCGCCGCCCGCCCCGCCCAGTGGGTGAAGAACGCGGTGATCCTGGTCCCGGCCGTGTTCGCGCTCCGGGCCACCGAGCCCGGTGCGATGCTCCGGGCGATCGTCGCCACTGCCGCCTTCTGCCTGCTCTCGAGCGCCACCTACATCGGGAACGACATCGCCGACCGGGAGCGGGATCGGGCCCACCCCGAGAAGAGGACGCGCGCCATCGCCTCGGGCGAGCTCCCGGTGGCCACCGCAGCCGTGGCCGGCGCGCTCGTCGCGCTGGTGGGGCTCGGCGCCGCCTTCGCGCTCGGGCCCTCCTTCCTGCTCGTGGCGCTCGGCTACCTGGCCCTGCAGGGCGCCTACTCCTCGCTGCTGAAGCGCATGGCGGTGCTCGACGTCTTCGCCATCGCCGGCGGGTTCGTGCTCCGGGTGGTGGCCGGGGCCGAGGCGGTGGACGTCCCCATCTCCAACTGGCTCTACCTCACCACGCTCTTCCTCGCGCTCTTCCTGGCGCTCGAGAAGCGGCGCGCCGAGCTCACCCTGCTCGGGCCGGAGGCCGTCCTCCACCGCGGCATCCTCTCGGAGTACTCCATCGGGCTCCTCGACCAGCTCGTCGCCATCGTGGGGTCGGGGGCCGTCATCACCTACTCGCTCTACACGCTCGCGCCCGAGACCATCCGCAAGTTCGGCACCGACCGACTCAAGCTCACCATCCCCTTCGTCCTCGTGGGGGTCTTCCGCTACCTGTACCTCGTCCACCGGCGCAACGCCGGCGGCCAGCCGGAGAGGGTGCTGGTCCGCGATCGGGGGATGCAGCTCACCTTGCTCGGCTACGCCGCCATGGTCGCCTGGGCCATCTACACGAGGAAGCCATGAAGAGATCGAGGGTCGCGGTCCTCCGGGTCCACCCGGACACCATCCTCCAGGACGTCGACCGGCTGGTGGGCCTCGCCGAGGTGGAGAAGGCGCTCGTGAAGGGCGCCCCCACCATCCTCAAGGACAACATCTCCTGGCACTTCCCCTTCCCGGGCGCGAACACCACCCCCTGGCAGCTCGAGGGGACGATCGAGGCGCTCCGCGCCCGCGGTTACCCGGACCAGGTCTGTGTCCAGAACCGCACCGTCGTCACCGACGCCTTCAAGGGCGAGGACCTGAACCACTACCTGCCCGTCTTCCAGCGCCACGGGGTCCCGGTGCGCTACAACTTCCGCGAGTCGGACATGCGCTGGGAGGTCTACCGGCCCCGGGCGCGCATGCGGGTGCTCGACAAGGTCTTCCCGGAGGGGATCAAGATCCCCGACTTCTTCCACGGGAAGAACGTGGTGCACCTCCCCACGGTGAAGTGCCACATCTACACCACCACCACCGGGGCCATGAAGAACGCCTTCGGCGGGCTCCTCTACGACAAGCGCCACTACACCCACAGCTGGATCCACGAGACCCTGGTCGACCTGCTCGCCATCCAGAAGGAGATCCACCCCGGGATCTTCGCGGTCATGGACGGGACCACCGCCGGGAACGGGCCCGGTCCCCGCACCATGTACCCGGTGGTGAAGAACGTCATGCTCGCCTCCGCCGACCAGGTGGCCATCGACGCCGTCTCCGCCAGCATGATGGGGTTCGACCCCATGAAGCTCGACTACGTCCGGCTCGCCCACGAGGACGGGCTCGGGGTGGGCGACCTCTCGGAGATCGAGCTGGTGGGGGACGAGGACGCCGGAAGGGAGCGCTGGGGCTTCAGCGTCGGCGACAACGCCGCCTCCCTCGTGGGCGACCTCCTCTGGTTCGGGCCACTCCGCTCCATCCAGAACCTCTTCTTCCGCACCCCGCTCGTGAACCTCTTCATCCTGGGGAGCGAGGCCTACCACGACTACTACCGCTGGCCGCTCAAGGACCGCCGCGTCTTCGAGGGCTGGCTCGCCGGGACCCCCTGGGGAAAGCTCTTCCAGGTGTACGCCCGCTCCTCGACGCCCGAGGCGACGCGCGAGGAGGAGCCCGCCGCGTAGGCGGACCGGCCGCGAAGGGCCGGGTCTGGCTGGAAGGTCCCTCCCGGGACTGGCCGCCCGGGCCCCCACCCGGAGAGCTCTCCTCTTGCTCGGCCGGGGCCCGGGGGTAGGCTCTCTCCCGGATGGAGATTCCGGTGCCGAGGGCGACCTACGGCGTGGCGGCGCTCCTGTTCTTCGCCACCCTCTCGGTGTTCACGCCCGCACTCGGAAACGGCTTCATCGACGTCTACGACGACGGGCCCTACGTCCTCGGGAACGAGATGGTGCGGCGCGGGCTCACGCCCTCCGGGGTCGCCTGGGCCTTCCGGAGCTTCGAGCTCCACAACTGGCACCCGCTCACCTGGCTCTCCCACATGGCCGACGTCGACCTCTTCGGGATCGCCCCGGCCGGGCACCACCTCACGAGCGTGCTCCTCCACTCGGCGAACGCCGCGCTCGCCGTCCTCCTCTTCGCCTCCCTCGGGGCCGGTCCCGCGCTCGCCGGGATCCTGGCGGCGCTCTTCGCCTTGCACCCGCTGCGCGTCCAGTCCGTCGCCTGGGTGGCCGAGCGGAAGGACGTCCTCGCGGCCTTCTTCGGGCTCCTCGCGCTCCTCGCCTACCTGCGCCACGCACGGCGCGGCGGGGCGGGGGCGCTCGCCCTCGCGCTTTTCGCCTTCGCCCTGGGACTCCTCTCGAAGCCGTCGCTCGTGCCCCTCCCCATCGTGCTCCTGCTCCTCGACTACTGGCCGCTCGGGAGGCTCGGGCCGGGCGAGCGCCGCGGGGCGATCCGGGAGAAGATCCCCTTTGCCCTTCTCTCCGCAGCCTCCGCCGCCGTCACCCTGGCCGCCCAGTGGAGCACGGGCGCGGTGGTGGCGGGGAGCGAGATCCCCTTTGCGATCCGGCTCGGCAACGCGGCGGTGAGCGTCTGGGCGTACCTCGCGAAGCTCGTCTGGCCGGCCGGCCTCGCCGTCTACTACCCACACCCGGGCAGCTCCCTCTCGGTCCCGCTCGCGGTCGCGGCCGGAGTCGCGCTCGTGGGCGCGACCTCCGGCGTTCTCGCCGCCTCGCGCCGGGCGCCCTGGCTCGCGGTGGGATGGCTCTGGTACCTCGCGCTCCTCCTCCCGGTCCTGGGCGTCGTGCAGGTGGGGCGGCAGGCGATGGCGGACCGGTACACGTACCTCCCGACGCTGGGGATCCTCCTCGCGGCGGGCTTCACCGCCGCCGAGGTGGCTCGCCGCGCCCCGGCGCTCGCGTCCTGGGCCCTCTCGGGGGCCGGGGTGGCGGCCGCGGCGCTCCTCGCCGTGGCGACTCGCGGGGAGATCCGGATGTGGAAGGACAGCGCGACGCTCTTCGGGCGGGCCATGGCGGTGACGGAGCGGAACTCCGTGGCGGCGAATGCCCTCGGCGTCCTCGAGGCCCGCGAGGGGCGCGTCATCACCGCGGTCGCGCTCTACGAGCAGGCAGTGTCCTTCGATCCGCGCTCGGGGACCGCCCAGCAGAACCTGGCGGCCGCCCTGCTGGCGCTCGACCGGGACGTGGAGGCGTGGCCGCACGCGCTCGAGGCCGTGCAGCTGGAGCCCAGGAACCCACAGGCGAGGCTCGTCCTGGGGATGGCGCTCGAGTCGGTGGGACGAGCTGCGGAGGCCGAATCCGAGTACCAGGCCGCCCTCGCCATCGAGCCCAGGTACGGGGAGGCCCTCCGGCGCCTGGAGAGGCTGCGCAGCGCCCCTCCCGGCGCGGCACCCGCCCCCTGAGGTCCCCGAGGCCCGGCCGCCCTGCGCCCTGCGGGGGAGCGGGAGCCTACCTTCCCCGGCCGATGCCGTAGTAGGTGAAGCCGAGCGCCTCTGCCCTGCGGTGGTCCCAGATGTTCCGGCCGTCGAAGAGCACCGGCGTGCGCATCACGCGCTTCAACCGCTCGAAGTCGGGGCGGCGGAACTCGTTCCACTCGGTGACGAGGAAGAGCGCGTCGGCCCCCTCGGCGGCGGCGTAGGGCTCGGCGGCGAGGTCGATGCGATCGCCGAAGATGCCGGTCGCCACCGGGCCGGCGACCGGGTCGTGCGCCCGCACGCGCGCTCCCGCCCCGATGAGCCCCTCGACGACGGCGATGGCGGGCGCTTCCCGCATATCGTCGGTGCGGGGCTTGAAGGCGAGCCCCCACACTCCCATCACCTTCCCCTGCAGCGAGCCGAAGTGCCGGATCGCCTTGTCCACCAGGGCGCGCTTCTGCCGCTCGTTCACCCGCTCGACCGCCCGGAGGAGGTCGAAGTCGAGGCCGCTCCTGCGCGCCATCCCGAGGAGCGTGTGGAGGGTGGGCGGGAAGAAGGACCCGCCGAAACCCGCTCCCGGGAAGAGGAAGGGGTAGCCGATGCGCTTGTCGGACCCCATGCCGCGGCGCACCTCGTCGACGTCGGCGCCGACGCGCTCGCACAGGGAGGCGACGTCGTTCATGAAGGAGATGCGGGTCGCCAGCATGGCGTTCGAGGCGTACTTGGTGAGCTCCGCCGAGCGGGAGTCCATGAAGAGGATGGGCTGCTCGGTCCGGACGAAGGGTGCGTAGAGGTCGGCGAGCACCTGTCGGGCGCGCTCGGAGCTCGTGCCGACGACGATCCGGTCGGGCCGCATGAAGTCGTCGACGGCCGCGCCCTCCTTCAGGAACTCGGGGTTCGCGGCCGCGTCGAAGGGGACGCCGGTCACCCGGGCGATCGCCTCCGCCACCCGCTCGGTGCCGCCGACGGGGACCGTGCTCTTCGTCACCACCACGGTGTAGCGGCGGATCGAGCGGCCGATCGCCTCGGCGGCCGCGAGCACGTGGGAGAGGTCCGCCTCGCCCCCCGCGCCGGTGGAGGGGGTGTCGACGGCGATGATGGCGACGTCCGCGTCCTCCACGGCCTCCGCGACCGTCGTGGCGAAGGAGAGCCGCTTCTCGCGGACGTTGCGCCGGACGAGCTCCTCCAGCCCGGGCTCGTAGATGGGGATCCCGCCGGCGCGAAGGGTCTCGATCTTGTGGAGGTCGATGTCGGCGCAGCAGACGGCGTTGCCGTGCTCGGCGAGACAGGTTCCGGTGACGAGGCCGACGTAGCCCGTTCCGACGATGGCGACCTTCAAGCGACACCCCCGCGGAGCACTCCGGGGCGGTCGGAGCCCATCCCGGAATTCCTCGGGGAATCATGTTCCCGCGGTGGAGTTTACGCAACGCGCCCGAAGCCCTGGCGGCCCGGGGCCCCAAAGGGAGCGACGGGGAGTGGAGGGGCTCAGGCGCTCGGCGTGCGCGCGCCGCCCTTTCCCGGAACCTGGAGCAGGAGCGCCGCCACCTCGCGGATCACGATCGCCATCCTCTCCTTCACCTCGATCGCCTCGAGGATCCGCAGCCGCGCCCGGTCGTCGTTCACCACCGCGGCCGCGACCAGGTCCGCCATCCGGGCGGGGATGCGCATCCGCGCCACCGCCTCGGCGAGTTCCGGGGCGCCGGACTCGGAGGGGAGCCGGCGCGCGAGCTCCAGCACCACCTGCTCGAGCGCCTCCACCTCCGAGGAGAGCTCCGCCTGCCCGCCCGGGGGGTAGAGGTCGTCCAGGATCTCCGCCTTGAACTCCCGGTAGGGCTTGGGCGTGCCGAGGATCTCCTCCAGGAGCCGCACCCGCGCCACGCCCCGGAGCATGATGGTGTAGCGCCCGTCGGCGAGCTTCTCGTCGGCCTCGATGAAGCCGGCCCCGGCGATGCGGTGCACCGGGGCTCGCGCCATGGGGGCGTCGTCGGCCGAGCACAGGGCGGCGACCGCCAGCACCCGGTCCCCGCGGAGCGCGTCCTCGACCATGGCCCGGTAGCGGGGCTCGAAGATGTGGAAGGGCGCGGGCGTCCCGGGGAAGACGATCCCGCCCGGCAGGGGGAAGACCTTCAGGGCAGAGGCGGCCCCGCCGAGGAGCTCCCGGAGGCTCTCGGCGGCGGGGCTGTCGCCGCGCCTCGACATCTCCTCTTCCGGCGAGGCGCCTCGCCCGCGGGCTAGGCGCCCTCCTTCACGGCCTCGATGCGCATCGAGTAGAAGGAGCGCCACACGAAGACCAGCATCACCGCGAAGAAGGCGGCGAAGAGCGTCCAGCGGACGCCGCCGCCGAGCTGGAGCGCCAGCTCGACCGCCAGCAGGCCGAAGAGGGTGGTGAACTTGATGACGGGGTTCATGGCCACCGAGGAGGTGTCCTTGAAGGGGTCGCCGACGGTGTCGCCCACCACGGTGGCGGCGTGGAGCTCGGTGCCCTTCGCCTTGAGCTCGGTCTCCACCACCTTCTTGGCGTTGTCCCAGGCGCCGCCGGCGTTCGCCATGAAGAGGGCCTGGTAGAGGCCGAAGAGGGCGATGGCGATGAGGTAGCCGATGAAGAAGAACTCGTTCAGGAAGGCGAAGGCGAGGGTCCCGAAGAACACGGCGATGAAGATGTTGATCATGCCCTTCTGCGCGTACTGGGTGCAGATGGCCACCACCTTCTTCGAGTCCTCGACCGAGGCGCGCTCGGCCCCCTCCAGCTTGATGTTCCGCTTGATGAACTCGACGGCGCGGTAGGCGCCGGTGGAGACCGCCTGGGTAGAGGCGCCCGAGAACCAGTAGATGACCGCCCCGCCCATCATCAGGCCGAGGAGGAAGGGGGGGAAGAGGATGGAGATCTTGCGCACCTGGCCGGCGTCGGTGAGGCCGCCGGTGAGCAGCATCACGATGGAGAAGATCATGGTGGTGGCGCCCACCACCGCGGTGCCGATGAGCACCGGCTTGGCGGTGGCCTTGAAGGTGTTGCCGGCCCCGTCGTTCTCCTCCAGGTACTGCTTCGCCTTCTCGAAGTTGGGCTCGAAGCCGAAGTCCTTCTTCACCTCGGCCTTGACGTCGGGGACGTTCTCGATGAGGGAGAGCTCGTAGACCGACTGGGCGTTGTCGGTGACCGGTCCGTAGGAGTCGACGGCGATGGTCACCGGGCCCATGCCGAGGAACCCGAAGGCGATGAGGCCGAAGGCGAACACCTCCGGGGCCACCATGATGCCGCCCACCCCCATGGTGGAGACGCCGTAGCCCACGCCCATGAGGGCGATGAGCACCACGCCCATCCAGAAGGCGCTGAAGTTGCCGGCGGTGAGGCCGGCGAGGACGTTCAAGGAGGCGCCGCCCTCCTTGGAGGCGGTGACCACCTCGCGGACGTGACCGGAGTTCACCGAGGTGAAGACCTTCACCACCTCGGGGATGATGGCGCCGGCGAGGGTGCCCATGGAGATGATGACGGAGAGCTTCCACCACAGCCCGTCGCCCAGGTCGGGGATGAGGAAGCGGCTCACCACGAAGGTGAGGGCCACCGAGACCACCGAGGTGAGCCAGACGAGCGAGGTGAGCGGCTGCTCGAAGTCCATGTGGGTGGCGTCGGCGTAACGGGCCCGGGCGATGGTCTCGTTGATGAAGTAGGAGAGGACCGAGGCGATCACCATCATGATGCGCATGGCGAACACCCAGACGAGGAGCTGCACCTGCGAGACGGTGTCGGGGACGGCGAGGGTGATGAAGGCGATGAGCGCCACGCCGGTGACGCCGTAGGTCTCGAAGCCGTCGGCGGAGGGGCCGACCGAGTCGCCGGCGTTGTCGCCGGTGCAGTCGGCGATGACGCCGGGGTTGCGGGCGTCGTCCTCCTTGATCTTGAAGACGATCTTCATCAGGTCCGAGCCGATGTCGGCGATCTTGGTGAAGATGCCGCCGGCGATGCGGAGCGCCGAGGCGCCGAGCGACTCGCCGATGGCGAAGCCGATGAAGCAGGCGCCGCCGAGCTCACCGGGGACGAAGAGCAGGATGAACAGCATGATGATGAGCTCGGTGGAGATGAGCATGGTGCCGATGCTCATCCCCGCCATGAGCGGGATGGCGTAGGTGGGGAAGGGCTTGCCCTCGAGCGAGGCGAAGGCGGTGCGGGAGTTCGCGTAGGTGTTCACCCGGATCCCGAACCAGGCGACCGCCGACGACCCCAGGATGCCGATCATGCTGAAGACGAGGATGATGAGGACGCGGGGGGCGCCCATCCCCTGCCCGCCGTTCGTCAGGAAGCCGAAGTAGGCGACGATGATGACGGCGATGAAGGCCCAGAGCACGGCCAGGAACTTCCCCTGGGTGACGAGGTAGGTCTTCGCCGTCTCGTAGATGAGCTCGGAGATCTCGAGCATGGAGCGGTGCACCGGCATCCGCTTGATGCGAGCCGACATGGTGAGCCCGAGCGCCAGGCCGGCCAGCGAGACGAGGATACCGACGAGGAGCAGCGAGCTCCCCTTCACTCCCAGGAAGGAGACCGACCCCAGGTCGGGAACCTTGATGTTGGCCTCGCCGCCGTGGGCGGCGAGCACGAGTGACTGGAGCGTGGCAGAGACGTTCATGGCGGGACCAGTTTCCTCCGAGGTTCTTTGGACAGGGGCGCGGACGCGACAGACGAGTCCGGGCCCCGGCGCGGCGCGGGCAAAAGCCCGAAACGGGCGTTCGGGAGGCGCGGGATACTACAGAACCGGTACCGCCCTCGCAAGGCGGACGAGCCCCCATGACGCTACGCGTCAACGACACCCGCGGAGCGAGTCCCGGGGAAGGACTCTTGATCGAGATCAGTCGGCCTTCGCCACCGCGGCGACGTTCGACTGGTCGAGGGTGGCGAAGTTCACGTTGAAGTACCCGGCCTGGCCGGCCGTGTACATGACGCGCTTCAGGATCCGGAAGGGGACCTTCTGGTCCGCCTGGATGTTCACGTCCCCCTTCCAGTTCTTCTCCCGGTCGGGGTCGTTCTGGTGGATGAAGTCCCAGCGCTTCTTCTCGTCGCGGAGCTTCTCCTCGAGCCCGGGGATGGCGAAGTCGTCCCCCCTCTCCACCTCCGCCACCTCGGCCACCTTCTGCCCCGAGACCACGATCTGCGAGGCGCTGATGGCCACCACCGGCGCCACCTCGATGGTCTGGCCGTGCTGCGCGTCCGGGAGCTTGATGTCCTTCTGCATGTAGAGGATCTCGCCGGTCGCCGAGAACTGCATGAGGAGGAAGATGACGAGCATCGTCATCATGTCGACCATGGGCACGACGTTGAGGTCGGCGTTCACCGACTTGTGGCCCTGCTGCATCTTGCCGCCGACGACCTTGGAGCCCTCGAAGCGCTTGGCGGGGCGCCGCCCTGGCAGGACGATGGGCATCGCTATCCCGCCGCCGTGACCGAGACCGCGGGGAGCCCGACGCCGACGGCGGCGTCGATGACCCGCACCAGGTCGACGTAGAGGATCCCGTCCTCGGCGGCCACGGTGAGCGCGGACTGGTCCGGGTACTCGTTCTTGATCTGCTTCAGCTTCTGGGAGAGCGTCTTCAGGTCCTGGACCGGCTGTCCCTCCGGGCTCTTTCCCAGAGCCGGGATCTCGACCGCCACGCCCGCCGAGGTGCTGAGGGTCATGCCGCGGTCGCCGAGGGTGACGGTGACCTGGATCTGGCGCTTCTCGTCGGCCGAGGCCGGGCCGCCGGTGCCGCCCGTCTGGACCTGGAGCCGGGAGATCTGCGTCCAGACCGCGGTGAAGAGCAGGAAGGAGATGGTGCAGGCGAGCAGGTCGATGGCGGGGACCACGTTGATCACCGCATCGAGCGGGCGCTTCTTCTTGCCCCCTCTGCCGCCACTCTCCGGTACCGGGGCGCCGCCGCCAGCCATCGTCTCCTCCGCGCGCGGGTCCTAGGGAGACCCCTAGGCCTCGACCTCCTCGGGGATCTCCTGGCGGCTCGCCTGGAGCTTCATCTTGTCGCGGTTCGCGAGGATGAGGTTCAGGAGTCCGACGGCCGACTCGTTGATGTCGTCCATCATCCGCTGCGTCCGCCCCTGCAGGACCGAGTAGGCGATGAGGGCCGGGATGGCGACCGAGAGGCCGAAGGCGGTGCAGTTCATGGCCTCGGAGATGCCCTGGGAGAGGATGGTCGCCTTGTCCGCCGGGTTCGCCGCCGAGACCGCTCCGAAGGACTTGATGAGCCCGATGATGGTGCCGAGGAGGCCGAGGAGGGTAGCCACGTTGCCGATCATGGCGAGGTAGCCAGTGCGCCGCTCGATGACCGGCGCCTCGCGCAGGGTGGACTCGTCGAGCGCCGCCTGGACGTCCTCCTCGCCCTTCGGGACGGCGATGAGGCCGGCCTTGATGACCTGGGTGAGGGGGGCCTTCTTCTGACCGGCCACGTAGCTGATGGCCTTGTCGAGCTCGCCCGCGTAGACGAGCTTCTTCAGGCTCCGCATGAAGGCGTCCTTGTCGATCGCCGCCTTGAAGTAGAGCACCCAGATGCGGTCCACGATGATGGTGAGGGCGAAGATCATGGCGACGGCGATGGGGTACATCCCGAGGCCGCCGGCCTCGAACACCCTGGCAATGGCACCGAACAGTTCGCCCATCCGAGAAGACCTCCCTGAAATGCAGGGTGGGGGGTGACTCTAGCCCCGTTGGGGCATGGTACAGCGCACCGGCTTCTTTCGTGGGTACCACCCGCCCAAACCATCGTCAACTCCACGACTTACGCACCTTTGCCCACCTCGGGACCTCCGCTTCGGGCGGGTTGACTCGGGGCCATCCCCCCGGCAGCGAGCCTCCCCAAGCAACCGGTCCCGCCTCGGCCCGTCCGGAGCGGCTCGCCCACTCGGCAGCTCGCCCCGGCGCGTTGCCCTGCGATTGCCGGGCGGTGTACGGTCCCCCTCCCCGTGGCACTCGAAGCCTTCGCGCCCTTCCGGCTCCGGCCCGGCGACGCCCTGGCGGAGGTGGAGGCCTTCGCCGCCGAGACCGGAGGAGCTCCGCTCGTCATCGACCCGGCGGACAAGCTCGCCGAGGGGCTGCCGGAGAGGACCTGGGCGCGGCTGCCGGCGGGCCGGGCGCTCGTCCAGGACGAGGCCTGCCGGGCCGCGGACGGGAAGGTGTCGGGCGTCACGGGCTTCGAGCGCGCCTGCCTGAACAGCCCGGCGCACCGCCAAAGGGTGGCGGAGCAGGGGGTGGCCGCGCTCGACGGCGGCCACGCCGGCCTCCTCCTCGACCGCCCCGACGCGGTCCTCGCGCTCGGACTCCTCGGGGCCGGGTTCTCCGACGCCTGCCAGGCCGCCTTCCAGGCCGGGCTGCGGCGCGAGTACGGCCCCCAGTTCGGCGCCTTCGACTACCGGCGCATCGCCGGCGAGGCGCTCGCCTCCTCGCCCGGCGCCGTGACCTTCGAGCAGCTCCACTTCGGCCGCGACTTCTGGCGCTTCCGGAACGAGTCGCTCGCCGACGCGGTGAAGGCCTACGTGCGCCCGGTGCGCGACCGGGCCCGCACGGCCCGCCGCGAGTTCCCGGTCGGGGCCCGCTTCGACGCGGCGGGCCCGGCGCAGTTCGAGGCCTGCCGGACGCTCGACGCCGCCGTCTTCCCGCTCCGGGTGGCGGCCCACCAGACCGGGGTGGCGGCCGGCCGGCTGTGGCGGGCGGTGATGGGGCGGCGCTTCGTCGCGGCGGAGCTCTCGGAGGATGCCGACCCGGCGGAGGTGGCGCGCCTCGCCGCAGCGCTCGCGAGCTCGGGCGTGGAGGTGGCCTTCGAGGAGGGGGAGCGGGCGACGGCGCTCGCCGCGGTGCGGAGGCTTCACCACGCCCAGGTGGCGCGGCGCGATTCGCTCGCCTTCGGGGACCCGGTGGCGGAGTGCCTCGTCTACTACTCCCCGGAGGCCGACCTGTGGACGCGCGGTCTCCACCGCATGGCCGTGGAGGAGGCGGGAGAGACCCTCTCCCGCATGCACGTGCAGTGGGCGGCCTCCCTCTCCCCGGCCGCTCCCCGGGAGGGGACGGCCCTCGTGCTCGCCCAGGCGAGCGCGCTCTCGGCCTCGGAGGCTGCGGCGGTGACGCGCTTCCTCGAGACCGGGGGGAAGGTGCTCGCCTTCGGGGAGCCGGGCCTCGTGGACGAGTACGGGCAGCAGCTCCCCGGCTTCCTCCCCGAGGCGAAGAGCTCCGGGGCCAAGGTGGGCGAGGGAACCCTGGTGGTGCTGCCGCCCCTCGTCGCGAACCCCGCCGCCGGGCTGCCGGCAGGGCCGGCCGCCACGGAGCCCCTGGCGAAGGCGCTCGACCAGCTGCGCGGGCGCAAGCGGCGCGCGGTGGAGGTCCAGTCGCGCAAGCCCGTCCTCGCCTCCCTGTGGCGCTCCCCGAAGCGCCTCGACGTCCACCTCGTCTCCCTGGGCGCGGAGCCGGTCCGCGGCGCCACCCTGCTCCTCGGCGACGGGGTGGCGGGCTCGGCCCGCCGCGCCCGCTTCCGCGCCGTCACCGGCGACGACGAGAAGTTCGCCTTGAACCCCTCCGGATGGTCGGTCTCGACGGTCCTGCCGGCCTTCCAGGGCTACGCGGTCCTGTCGCTCGTCCCGTGAGCCGCCCGCGGGCGGCGGGCCCGCGGCCCGTGGGGGCGGCCTTCCGACCCTAGTTCGCGGCCGCCGAGGTGGCGGTGCTCGCCGCGCAGACCTCGTTCGAGCGCGGCGACTCCCTTCCCTCGGAGTCGACCGCCGCCACCCGGAAGCAGTTGGGCTTGGCGCTCAGTCGCCCCAGCGGGGTGAAGGTGTTGTCCTTCGTGAGTCCCTGCGTGCTCTCCTTCATGATCCCCTGCGCGGTGCCCGCCTTGGCGTAGACGCGGTAGAGGACGCCCCCCTGCTCCGAGGGCTCCCACTGCAAGAGGATCGAGGTCGGCGAGGTGCGGACCACGCGCAGGTCGGACGGGCTCGCGAGCTGCGAGGGGTCGGCGGTGGTGGAGCAGGCGGGCGGCGAGGCCGGGGAGCGGTTCCCGGCGGCGTCGATGGCCACCACCGAATAGCAGTACTCTTGGTTCGGCAGGAGCGCGCGCTCGCGGGCGCGCGTCACCGCGACCTTGGCGATGAGGCTCGAGCCGCGCATCACCTCGTAGCCGACCACCCCCACGTCGTCGGTGGACGGATCCCAGGCCACGAACATCTGGGTGGAGGAGACCGACACCGCCGCCACCCGCGCCGGGATCGAAGGAGGAGTGAGGTCGGGCGGGCGGGCGCAGGCGGGCGGAGAGGCCGGAGAGCGGTTCCCGGC
>DATJZG010000170.1:0-113751 GCA_035499295.1 Anaeromyxobacteraceae bacterium | reverse complement strand
GCACCGCCCGCTCCCCCTCCCCGGGCACCTCCTCCCTCCCGAACGCCTTCGCCGTCACCGGCGTCACCGTCAGAGCCGCGGTCCCCGCGGCGCCCATCTGCAAAAAGGTTCTTCTCCCGAGCTTCATGGTGTCCCCTCCGGCACTCGATCCTGCATCCCTGTGGAGAAGCCGGCGCTCCTAGCGCCTCGCACCCGGCCTTCCCCGCTCTCCGCTTCCGCACCTCCACGATCCGCCCGATCCCTGCGCACGTCCGTCGCGGGTTCGTTCCTCACCCGTGCGAGGGCTCCGGCTCCTCCCCGTCGCGCCGCAGGCCGAACTTCTTGATCTTGTTGTAGAGAGTCACCCGGTCGATGGCGAGCAGCCGCGCCGCCTGGCTCACGTTCCCCCCGGTGTGCTGGAGCACCTCGGCGATGTGGCGCCGCTCCACGTCCTCGAGGGTGGGCGGCTCCCCGGGCGCGTTCGCCGACGCGGGCCGCGCCGCCGAGGGCGCGAGCCCCAGGTCCGAGGGCTTGATGACGTCGCCCTGCGCCACCACCGCGCCGCGCTCGAGCACGTTGCGGAGCTCGCGCACGTTTCCAGGCCAGTCGTGCGCGAGCAGCGCGGCCATCGCTTCCGGCGACACCTGGACCCGCCGCTTCAGCTCCGCCTCCAGCCGGTCGAGGAAGTGATCGACGAGGATGGGGATGTCCTCCTTGCGTTCCCGCAGGGGCGGGAGCGTCACCGGGATCACGTTCAGCCGGTAGAAGAGGTCCTCGCGGAAGGAACCCTCGGCCACCGCCTTCCTCAGGTCGCGGTTGGTGGCGGCCACCACCCGCACGTCCACCTCGATGGGCTCGTTGCCGCCCACGCGCTGGAACTTTCGCTCCTCCAGCACCCGGAGGAGGTCGAGCTGGAGCTTGGGCGAGATGTCGCCCACCTCGTCGAGGAAGAGGGTTCCCCCTTGGGCCGCCTCGAACTTGCCCTTGCGACGGGCGATGGCACCGGTGAAGGCTCCCTTCTCGTGCCCGAAGAGCTCGCTCTCGAGCAGGCTCTCGGTGAGCGCGGCGCAGGAGACGGCCACGAAGGGCCCTTCGCTGCGGGGGCTCTCGGCGTGGATGGTGCGCGCCAGCACCTCCTTGCCGCTCCCGCTCTCGCCCAGGACGAGGATGGTGGAGTTGGAGCGGGCGGCCACCTGGGCGAGCTCGAAGACGCGCTGCATGGCCGGGCTCTTCGAGACCAGGTCGCGGAAGCGGTGCTCCTTCTTCAGCGCCTTGCGCAGCACCGCGTTCTCGCGCACCAGGCTCTGCTGGGACACCACCTTCTGCATGAGGATGGAGAGCTCCTCGGGGTCGAAGGGCTTCACCAGATAGTCGAAGGCGCCGAGCTTCATCGCCTGCACGGCGGTGTCCACCGTGGCGTAGGCGGTCATCAGGATCACCGCGGCGTCGGGCTGCAGCTTGCGCGCCTCCTCCAGCACCTGGAGGCCGTCCATGCCGGGCATCTTCAGGTCGACGAGCATCACGTTCCAGCGCTCGCCCTTCATGCGCTCCACCGCGGAGCGGCCGTCGGGCGCCGACGCCACCTGGAACCCGTCCTTCTCCAGCCATCCGCCCAGGGACTCGCGGACGATCTCCTCGTCGTCCACCACCAGCACCCGGGTGTTCGCTCCGGTCATCACGCCTCCCCGCTGCCGCGCGCCACTCGCTCGCGGCACGACGGACACAGCTCTCCCCGCTTCTTGTCGACGTCGCGGACGCTGGAAGAGCGCCCCATCACGCAGCCCACCGAGTCGCAGTGCAGCAGGCCGAAGACGTGTCCCACCTCGTGCACGCTCTCCTTCGCCAGGCGCTCCAGCACCACCCGCTCGTCGGGCAGGCCCGGCTCGGCGAGGCGCGCCGTCGACACCAGGGCGGCCCGGCCGTTCAGCTGGGCCTCGCCAAACACGAAGGTGAGGATGGGGATGAAGAGATCCACGTCGGTCACCGCCAGCACCCTGCCGCCCGGGCCGACCCGGTCGAGCCAGTCGAGGATCCGGCTCGACGACCACTGCTTTCGGCGCGCGTCATAGGCCTCGACCGGCCGCTCCGGGCCCGCCCACAGCGGCACGGAGGCGCCGAAGGCCCTCTCGAGGTGAAGGCGCACGTGCGCCAGCACCGTCTCCCTGGGCTCCCGCTCGCCGATCCACCACAAGTGTATGGCCTCCACGGCGCGCTCCGCGCTCTCATCACGGCGAGCGGGGGAGCGCCGCCGTCAACTGTGCTTCGCCACCGGCAGGCGGATGGTGAACCGCGTGCCCTTCCCCGGCTCGCTCTCGACCGAGACGCGACCCTTGTGGCGTTCGACGATCCCGTACACCACCGAAAGGCCCAGGCCGGTGCCCTTCTCCTTGGTGGTGAAGAACGGGTCGAAGATCTTCTGCATCAGCTCCGGCGGCACGCCGGGGCCGTCGTCCTGGAAGACGATCTCGATGCTGTCCTCCTCGGGAAGCGGGCGGGTGGTCACCCACAGGTGGCCTCCCTTGGGCATCGCCTCGATGGCGTTCATGGCGATGTTCACGAAGGCCTGCCGCAGCTGCCCGAAGTCCGCCTCTGCCGTGGGCAATGGCGCCAGGTCCTTCACCATCTCCACGTTCTGCATGGCCGTCTGGTTGGAGATGAGGCTGAAGACCTCGTCCACCACCAGGTTCACGTTCACTTCCTTCAGCGCGAGCGGCCGCTCGCGCGCGAAGTCGAGGAGGTTGCGCACGATGGCCGAGCAGCGCTCGGTCTCGCGCTGGACGAGCGCGAGCTGGCGCACCAGCGTCTTGCGCTCCGCGTCCCCCACCGGGCCCTGCTCGATGGTCCGGATCATGAGCTTCGCGAAGGTCAGGATCCCGGCGAGCGGGTTGTTGATCTCGTGGGCGATGGAGGCGGAGAGCTTCCCCAGGGACGACATCTTCTCGGTGCGCACCAGGGTCTCGTGGGCGGCGGTGAGCTCCGCCGTCCGCTCCGCCACCTTGTGCTCCAGGTTGTCGGTGAGCTGGTGGACCTCCCTCTCCATCTGGCGGAGCGCTCGCACCATCTCGTTGAAGGACGCCGCCAGGAGCCCGAGCTCGCCCCGGGCCTCGACGTGGATCTCGGTGTCGAGCTGGTCGTGGGCCACGCGCCGGGTGGCCTGCACCAGCGCCTCCACCGGCCGCACCACGCGCTTGTGCGCGAAGTACCAGAAGAAGGCGGCGATGGCGAGGCTGGCGACGGCGGTGACGAGCAGGCTGAAGCGGCGGAACTCCGAGAGGGCCGCGTCGACGTCGCCGAGCGAGTAGCCCACGTCGAGGACGCCGAGCACCTGGCGCTCCGGCGGGTGGGCGTGGCAGGCCGCGGTGGAGCAGCCGGCCTCGTTGCGGATGGGGGTCACCACCGCCAGCACCCGGTGGCCGCGCCCGTCGTAGACGCGGGCGCGGTGGCTCTCCACCGGCACGAGCAGGGTCTCGTCGGCGGAGTGGCAGGCGCGGCAGCCCTCGGCCCGCTTGTCGATCTGCCTCCCCCTCTCGTTCTGGAGGGTGGAGAAGGTGATTCTCCCCTCCTTGTTGATGAGCCGGACGTGGTCGATGATGCCCTGGCGGGCGATGGTGTCCATGATGGCGTAGGCGACGTCCCGCTCGTCGCCCATCATGGCGTGCCGCATGGCGGAGGTGATGGTCTCGCTCTGCACCTCGGCCGCCGAGGTGACGCCGCTCAGCCGCTGGCGGGCGATGATCATCTCCACGATGGAGAAGGCGATCACCGCGGCCACGAGCAGCACCCCGGCGAAGCCCAGGAGCTGGGTGGAGAGCCGATCCCGCCACGGGATGGACTCGAGCGCGGCCGGCTCCGCCGGCCGGCGCCAGCCCTCCGAAGAACTGAGCGACGCGGGCTCTCTGTTGCCCGGCCCGGCTTCGCCCGCAGAATCCCTATCGTCCCGCACGCCCGACCCCCTCCGGATCGAGACCGCCCATCGCCATCACCCTACTCCCGGGTGCCCGGACCGCTCTTGTCGGAGGTCAAACGGAGGGGTTCCCCGCGGGCGGCCGGTCGGGTAGAGAGCCCACATGCACGCCATCCTCCTCATCCGCTGCCCGGACCGCCCCGGCATCATCTCGGCCGTCTCCACCTTCCTCTTCCGGCACGGCGCCAACATCGTCGACCTGGACCAGCACTCGACCGAGGAGGAGCCCGGCACCTACTTCATGCGCCTCGAGTTCCAGCCGTCGCGCCTCGACGTCCCCCTGCCCGAGCTCGGCCGCCTCTTCGCCGCCGAGGTGGCGGGGCCGGCGCAGATGGAGTGGCGCCTCACCACCACCGCGGAGCGGAAGCGAGTGGCGATCCTCGTCTCCCGGCACGACCACGCGCTCCTCGAGGTCCTCTGGAACTGGCGCCGCGGCGACCTGCGCGCCGACGTCTGGGGCGTCGTCTCGAACCACGGGGACCTTCACTCCGCCGTCGAGGGCTTCGGCGTCCCCTTCCGCCACGTCCCCAACGCCGCCGCCGTCCGCGCCGCAGCCGAGCGGGAGATGCTCGGCCTCCTCGAGGGACAGGTCGACCTCCTCGTGCTCGCCCGCTACATGCAGATCCTCTCGCCCGCTTTCGTGGAGCGCTTTCCCCAGAAGATCTTGAACATCCACCACTCGTTCCTCCCCGCCTTCGCCGGGGCCGACCCCTACCAGCAGGCGTGGGACCGCGGGGTGAAGATCGTGGGCGCCACCGCCCACTACGTGACGGCCGAGCTCGACGCCGGCCCCATCATCGACCAGGACGTGGCGCGGGTGTCGCACCGGGACTCGGTGGAGGACCTGCGCGCGCTCGGCCGGGACCTGGAGCGCAGGGTCCTGTTGCGGGCCGTGCGCTGGCACTGCGACGACCGGATCCTGGTGCACGGGAACAAGACCATCGTCTTCTCCTAGGCTCGGGCGCTGCCGCGCCGCTGCCTCCCCGTTAAGCCCATGCGAATGAGAGGGACCCCCGCGCACCGCCGCCCCTCGACCGTCGCGCGCGTCCTCGGGCTCGCGCGGCCCGAGTGGCCCGCGCTCGCGGCGGGGACGGTCTTCCTCGCCCTGGGAAGCGCCGCCTCCCTCGTCTACCCGCAGGCCATGCGGCTCGTCCTCGACGCCGCCACCGGGCAGGGAGGGCCGACGCTCCTCGGGCCCCCTGGCCCCTCGCTGGTGGGGCGCGCCGCGCTCGCCATGGCGGCGCTGGCCGTGGTGCAGGGGGCGGCCATCGCCCTGCGCTACCTCCTCTTCTCGCTCGCCGGGGAGCGGGTGGTGATGCGGCTCCGGCGCGACCTCTTCCGCCGGCTGCTCGACCAGGAGATCGCCTTCTTCGACGAGCGGCGGACCGGGGAGCTCGTCTCCAGGCTCGCCGCCGACACCGAGGCCCTCCAGGGCGCCGTCTCCAGCACCATCTCGATGACGCTGCGCAACCTGGCCTCCGCCCTGGGCGGCGTGGCTTTTCTCTTCTTCACCTCGGCGCGCCTCGCCCTGGTGATGCTGGCGGTCGTCCCCCCGGTGGCCGTGGGAGCGGTCGTGTACGGCTGGCGCATCCGGCGGCTCTCGCGCCAGGCCCAGGACGCCCTCGCCGCGGCGGGGGAGATCGCCGAGGAGAGCATCGCCGGCATCCGCACGGTGCGATCCTTCGACGCGGAGGAGCGCGCGGCCGGGCGCTACGGCGCGGCCGTGCAGCGGGTGTACGCGCTCGCGCGCCGCCGCGCCGTCGCCGCAGGAGGCTTCATGGCGGGGGCGGCCGCGGCCGCCTACCTGGCGGTGGCGGTGGTGCTCTGGTACGGCGGCAAGCTCGTCCTCGAGGGAAGCCTGACGGTGGGCGCGCTCACCTCCTTCCTCGTCTACACCCTCATCGTCGCCTTCTCGCTCGGCGCGCTCGCCGACCTGTGGGCGACCGTCATGAAGGCGGTCGGGGCGGCGGAGCGGATCTTCGAGCTCTCCGACCGGGTCCCGGCCATGCCGCCCGCGGGCGGGGCGGTTCCCGCCCGGGTGGAGGGGCAGGTCGCGCTCGAGCGCCTCGACTTCGCCTACCCCTCGCGGGCAGACGTCCCGGTGCTCCGGCGCCTCGACCTCGCCATCCACCCGGGGGAGGTGGTGGCGCTCGTGGGCCCCTCGGGGGCCGGCAAGTCGACGGTGGCGGCGCTCCTCGGGCGGCTCTACGACCCGGTGGCCGGCGCGGTACGCCTGGACGGACGCGACCTGCGCGAGCTCGACCCGCGCTGGCTGCGTCGCCAGGTGGGGGTGGTGGCCCAGGAGCCCATCCTCTTCTCCGCCTCCGTCGCCGACAACATCCGCTACGGCCGCGAGGGAGCGCTCGACGCCGAGGTGGAGGAGGCCGCCCGGGCGGCGAACGCCCACGAGTTCGTGTCGCGCTTCCCCCTGGGGTACGCGACCCAGGTGGGAGAGCGAGGCGTCCAGCTCTCCGGGGGCCAGAAGCAGCGCGTCGCCATCGCCCGGGCGGTGCTGAAGGACCCCCGCATCCTCATCCTCGACGAGGCCACGAGCGCGCTCGACGCCGAGAGCGAGGCCCTGGTGCAGGAGGCGCTCGAGCGGCTCATGCGCGGGCGCACCGTGCTCGTCATCGCGCACCGGCTCTCCACCGTCCGGCGCGCCGACCGGGTGGTGGTGCTCCAGGAGGGGCAGGTGGTGCAGAGCGGTTCGCACGCCCGGCTCGCCGACGAGGACGGCCCCTACCGGCGCCTGCTCGAGCGCCAGTTCCTCGCGGCATGAGCGACCCATCGGCACGGAAGCGCCGGCCAGGTGACGCCGAGTGACGGGTCGGGGTCATCGCACGGCTTCCATCCCGGGGTCGTCCCTCGGCCCCGCATGGTTGGAACTTGGAGCTCGAGGAGATCCCAGTTCCCGCTCCTTCTTGCTCCGGGCGCCCTCGACTGGGTTTCCCCGGGCGGGAACGGAGAGACCCGCGATCGACCCCCGCCGGCGACGGGTCGGGCAGCTTGCTTGCGGCGGGGACCGCTGGCCCTCGGGGCCGCGATTCGCGAGCCCGGATGGGTTCGGGAGGAGGGCGCGGTGAGCCACGCCGGGTTGGTGGAGGACATGGACGCGCTGGTTCGCGCGCTCCAGGACTCGATCGTCGGAGGCCTGGAAGGGGCCGACGGCGGGGCGCGCTTCGGCAGCGACGCCTGGGAGCGCCCAGGAGGAGGCGGCGGTGTGGCGCGGGTCCTCGCTGACGGAGCGGTCTTCGAGAAGGCGGGCGTGAACGTGTCGCGGGTGGAGGGAGCGCTCTCCCCCGCCCTCCAGGCGAAGATGCCCGGGGAGGGCCCCGAGTTCGCCGCGGTCGGGCTCTCGCTCGTCCTCCACCCCCGAAGCCCCATGGTGCCGACGGCCCACGCAAACGTCCGGCTCCTGGTGCGCGGGGAGAAGGCCTGGTTCGGGGGTGGGGCCGACCTCACGCCCAACTACCTCTTCGAGGAGGACGCTCGCCACTTCCACCGCACCTGGAAGGCGGTCTGCGACCGCTACGACCCCGCCTGGCACCCGCGCTTCAAGGAGGCGTGCGACGCCTACTTCTTCCTTCGGCACCGCGCCGAGCACCGCGGCGTCGGCGGCATCTTCTTCGAGGACCTGGGGGGCGACCCGCGCCGGGAACTCGCTTTCGTGAGCGAGGTGGGGCGGGCCTTTCTCCCCGCCTACCTGCCCATCGTGGAGAGGCGCCGGGCGCTCCCATGGGGGGAGCGCGAGCGCGCCTGGCAGGAGATCCGCCGCGGCCGCTACGTCGAGTTCAACCTCCTCTACGACCGGGGGACGGTGTTCGGCCTCGAGACCGGGGGGCGCACCGAGTCCATCCTCATGTCGCTCCCGCCCCGCGTGCGCTGGGCGTACGACCACCGCCCCGAGCCCGGGAGCGAGGAGGCCCGGCTGCTCGACGCCGTCCGCCACCCTCGCAACTGGCTCTAAGGAGTCTCGGGGCGGCGGGAGGCAGGCGGCAGGGGCCCGGCCGGAACCCGGGCCCCCGGCCGGAGGAGTGAGGCGGCCACCGAGGCTGCCAGGATTCCGCAGATGACGGCGAGCGACGCGGCCACCGAGACCTCGAGGACCGGGGCAACGAGCATCTTCGCCCCCACGAAGACGAGCGCCACCGCCAGGCCGGCGCGCAGGTGGACGAGCCGGTTCACCGCGTCCGCGAGCAGGAAGTAGAGGGAGCGCAGCCCGAGGATCGCGAACACGTTCGAGGTGAAGACGATGAACGGGTCGCTCGTCACCGCGAAGACCGCGGGGATGGAGTCCACCGCGAAGGCGACGTCGGCCACCTCGATGGCCGCGAGGCCGAGGAGGAGCGGCGTCGCGACCCACCTTCCCCCCTCGCGCGCCAGGAAGGCCGCCCCGCGGAGACGGTCGCTCGACGGGACCCACCGGCGGATGAGCCGGAGGACCCACGCCGTCCCGGCGGGCTCCTCGCGGCCGCGCCGGCGCCAGAACTTCCACCCGGTGAGGACGAGGAAAGCCCCGAAGGCGTAGAGGAGCCATTCGAACCGGGCGAGCAGGGCCGCTCCGCCGACGATCATCGCCGCCCGGAGCACGAGCGCGGTCAGGATGCCCCAGAAGAGCACCCGGTGCTGGAACTCCCGGGGGATGGCGAGGGCGTCGAAGAGCGCCACGAAGACGAAGAGGTTGTCGACGGAGAGCGACTTCTCGACGAGGTACCCGGCGAAGAACTCCGTCCCCTTCTCGGGGCCGAGGAAGAGGACCACCGAGGCCCCGAAGGCGACGGCGAGCCCCACCCAGACGGCGCTGAAGGCCAGGGCCTCGCGAGCGTGGACCACGTGCGAGCGGCGGTGCATCACGCCCAGGTCGAGAGCCAGCATCGCCAGGACGAACGCGACGAAGGCGAGCCACATCCAAGGGGCACCGACGGTGTGCACGCGTCCTCCCGCCCCGCCGGAGGAGGCGATCTGCTCCCTCTTAGTCGGCGGGAGGGCCCGGGCACCAAAAACGGCCGGGCCGGCGGCGATCGCCGCGAGCCGAGACTCGAGGTCCGCGGTGTGCGCCTCGCCCGAGGGACTTCACCCGAGGGCCGGCGCCGATCCCCATCGGTGGACGCGGAGCGCCGAGGCGCTCTGGCGGGCCGCGGTGCGCGGAACGACCCCTTGACATCGGGGCGAGCAGGCCCGCGCGAGCGAGCGACCCATCCAGGTCGAGGGGAAGAACGCCGGCCGCCGGGACGCGCCTTCGGCTAACCTCGCTCGCCGCGGCGGGCCGCCGGCGCGCCTCGAAGGCGGGCACATGCTCACCCAGCGATTCCTGAAGCTCAACCTGCTCGGCGCCGAATGGATCATGTGGGTCCTCCTCGCCCTCTCGGCCCTGGGAGTGGCCATCGCCGTCGATCGCGTCCTGCTCTACTGGCGGACGCGGGAGGGGTTCGAGCCCCTGCAACGGTCCTTGAAGGAGCTCCTGCTCCGCGGGGACCTCGAGGGAGCGCTGCAACTCACCCGGCGGGACTCGTTCGTGCGCAACGTGCTCCGGGCGGGGCTCGAGGCCTTGCGCCGCGGCGAGCGGCGAGCGGAATCGGTGGAGCAGGAGATGCTCGCCGCGCTCGCCTCCGAGAGGGCCCGCTACGACGGGAGGGTGGCCTGGCTCACCACCATCGCCAACATCGCTCCGCTGGTGGGCCTGCTCGGCACCATCATCGGCATCGTCGCCGCCTTCTACGGCCTGGGGCAGTCGTCCGCGGCCCAGGCCACCGGGAACCCCCAGGTGATGACCTCGATCGCCGAGGCACTCGTCGCCACCGCCATCGGCATCCTGGTGGCGGTGCCCGGCGTCGTCACCTACAACCTGCTGCGCGCCCACATGGCGACTCGGCTCCGCCAGGCGGAGGCGCTCATGCGCGAGGTGCTCGCCAACGTGACGCGGCTCGAGAGCGACGCCCCCGGGGAGGACTCGGCGTGATCCGCGACTACGGGTCGGACCCGGCCGACGACCTCGTCACCGGCGTCAACATCACGCCCATCGTGGACGTGGCGCTGACCTTGCTCATCGTCTTCATCGTCACCTCCTCCCTCATCCTCTCGAGGAGCATGCCGGTCGAGCTCCCGCGCGCCGCCAGCGCCGTCGAGACCGCGGCCGGACTGCTCACCCTCGCGGTGGCCCGGGGCGGCGAGGTGTACGTGAACGGTCAACCGGCCACGATCGAGGACATCCCGCGGGCGGTGGCGGAGGCCCGCAAGCGGCTGCCGCCCGGGCAGCCCCTCACCGGGTTCATCTCCGCCGACGTGCATGCACCCTACGGTCGCTTCGCCGAGGTGGTGGACCGGCTGCGCATCGAGGGGGTGACGGAGATCGCCCTCGACACCAAGCCCGCGCCGGAGGCGACGCCCCGGTGAGGCGGGTCGCCCACACCGGGCTCGAGGGCGGGCTCGTCTCCGCCGCGCTCTACTCGGGGTTGCTCGCCTGGCTCTTCCTGGCGCCCCCGCTCACCCGCGGCGCCCCGGGCGCGTCGGCGACGCGCATCCACCTCGTCGCCCCCCGGCGCGACGAGGCGCCTCCCTCGCCGCCTCCCCCCACCCCTCCCCCGCCGAGGCCGCGGCGAATGCGGGCGGCCCGCGCCCCCGCCCCGGACGCACCGGTCGCTCCCGCGCCGCTCCTCGCCCCGGCGGCGCCGACGGCGACCCCGCCGCCGGCGCGGCGCTTCGCGGTCTCGATGGAGGCGACCGTGCCGGCGGGCGGCGTCGCGGTCCCGGTCGCCGGAGCCGGGACCCGCCCGGCGGCCCGCGCCACTCCCGGGGCAACCGGGGAGGGGCCCGAGGCCCCGGCCTTCGCGCTCGAGCCCGACGCCGGGCCGGCCCTCGTCTCCCAGCCCGACGCGGCCGAGATGCGATCCCTCTACCCGGAGGCGGCGCGGCGGGGCGCCCTCGAGGGCGACGTGAGGCTCGAGCTCCTCGTCTCCGAGACCGGAGAGGTGGTCGAGGTGAAGGTGGTGCGTTCGGCGGGAAGCGGCTTCGACGAGGTGGCGGAGCGGCTGGTGCGCCGCTTCCGATTCCGGCCGGCGGTGCGCGCCGGCCGCCCGGTCCCGGCCCGCATCCCGTGGACCTACAAGTTCCGCCTCGAGGGGTGAGGGGATGACGGGTCGGGCGCTCGCCGCGCACCTCGCCACCCTGGCCCTCGCCCTTGCCGCACCCCCGCGGGCAGCGGCGGCCGAGCCGCCCGCCGCGGGGGAGCCGTCCCTCGCCACGCCGCCGCGGCTCAAGGAACTCGTCCCGGCCGAGCTGCCGCCGGGAACCTCCTTCCCCTCGCCCGAGGTCACGGTGATCCTGTCGCTCGAGGTGGGCGCGAGCGGCCGAGTGGAGAGGGCGTCGGTGGAGAGCGGGACGGGTGAACCCTTCGACGGCGCCGCCCTCGCCGCGGCGCGCCGCTTCGAGTTCGAGCCGGGGCGTCTCGCGAGCGGAGAGGCGGTCCCGGTCACCGTCACCTTCCGCATGCGCATCCGCGAGCCGGCTCCCGCCGCACCCCCGCCCTTCCGCCTCGCGGGGAGGCTCCTCGAGCGGGGCAGCCGGGAACCGCTCGCGGGGGTCGCCGTGGTCGCCCGGAGCGAGGGCCAGGTCCTCGCCCGGGCCACCACCGACGCCGAGGGGCGCTTCGCGGTCGAGGTCCGGACGTCGTCCTTCACGCTCGCGGCCGCGCCCGAGGGACACCAGCGGCTCGAGGCGCTGGTGAAGGGCGAGCCGGGGGAGACGCGCGAGGAGAACTTCTACCTCGAGTCCCTGGGAGGGCCGAACGAGACCGTGGTGAGCGCCACGCCGCTCTTGAGAGAGGTGATGAAGCAGGTGCTCACCGCTGAGCAGGTGGCCGTCATGCCGGGGTCGAGCGGCGACGCGCTCCAGGCGGTGCTGAACCTCCCGGGCGCGGCCCGGGCGCCGTTCGGCTCGGGGCTGCTCATCCTGCGCGGCTCCGCCCCGGGCGACAGCCGCGTCTTCCTGGAGGGGCAGGAGATTCCGCAGCTCTACCACTTCGGCGGGATCCGCAGCACCTTCGCGCCCACCTTCCTGGAGTCCATCGAGTTCGTCCCCGGGAACTTCTCGGTCGACTACGGCCGAGCCCAGGGCGGCATCATCGACGTCCGGGTTCGCGACCCGAGCCCGCTCGGGTTCCACGGCGAGGCCGACGTGAACCTCTACGACGTCGCCGTGGAGATGGAGGGCGGGCTCGGCGGGGGCTGGTCGCTCGGCGGCGCCTTCCGCCGCTCGTGGATCGACACCTTCCTCCGGGCGGTCATCCCCAAGGACGCCCATCTCTCCTTCACCACCGCCCCGCGCTTCTACGACTTCCAGTTCATCGCCACCTGGCGCCCGGACCCGAGCCAGCGACTGCGCCTCATGTTCTACGGGTCCATGGACCGGGTGGTGGCGTTGCTGGAGGAGCCGGAGGCCGACCCCACCATCACCGGGACGTTCGATGCGCTCGTCTCCTTCTACAACCTGCAGGCCGACTACCTGAGCGCGCTCTCCTCGAAGCTCCGCCAGGACACGAGCCTGGTGCTGGGCCTGCAGGAGGTCGACACCGGACTCGGGCCCCAGTACTTCTTCGACCTGAAGCTGCGCCGCCTCGCCGCGCGTACCTCGTGGACGCTCGAGCTCTCCCCGGTGCTGCAGGGGCGGGCGGGGATCGACGCCGAGGTCTACGGGGCCGACGTTTCGCTCAACCTCCCGAACGCCGCCGGCCCGAACCCGGTGCCTCCCTCGACCCTCCCCCAGATCGGCACCACCCAGTACGTCGTCCTCTACTACCCCGCCGCCTTCGCCGAGCTGCGCATCGCCCCCTTCCCCTCCCTCTCCTTCCTGCCGGGCGTCCGCGTCGACTGGTACTCGGACATCCGCCGCTGGGCCGTCGACCCGCGCCTGCTGATGCGCTGGCAGGTCGGGCCGACGACGGTGCTCAAGGCCGGGATCGGGCTCTACCAGCAGCCGCCCGAGCCGCAGGAGAGCGCCGCCGTCATCGGGACCCCCGACCTCCTCCCGGAGCGGAGCCTGCAGGTGAGCGCGGGCGTCCTCCAGACCCTCGCCCCGGGCGTCACCCTCGAGGTGACCCCCTTCTACAAGGCGCTCGACCGCCAGGTGATCCCGAACGCGAACGCCAACTACGACCCGAGCCAGCCTCGCTACACCAACCTGGGCACGGGGAAGATCTACGGCGTCGAGACGCTCCTCAAGGTGAACCTGGGGGACCGCTTCTCCGGCTGGCTCGCCTACACCTTCCAGAGGTCCTTCCGCACCGACCCCCCGAGCCCGCAGATGCCGTTCGACTTCGACCAGCCGAACAACCTCACCGTCCTCGGCACCTACCAGCTCGGCCGCGGCTGGTCCATCGGGGCGCGCTACCGGCTCATCTCCGGCAACCCGGACACGCCGGTGCTGAGCTCGATCTACGACTCCGCCACCGGCGTCTACGTGCCCGTCTACGGGGCGACGAACAGCGAGCGCCTCGGCACCTTCTGGGCCCTCGACATCCGCGTCGACAAGGTCTGGACCTTCAAGGACTGGAAGCTCACCCTGTACCTCGACACCCAGAACGTGACGAACCACAAGAACCAAGAGGACTGGCTCTACAACTACGACTACAGCCAGCGGACGGAGCTGACGGGGCTCCCCATCCTCCCCATCCTGGGGATCAAGGGGGACTGGTGATGCGCTTCTCGCGCGCGCTCCCCTGCGCCTTTGCGCTCTCGTCCCTGGTGGCCTGCAGCGGCAACCTGCTGCCTCCCTCCTACCTCGACAACCTGCGCGTGCTCGCCATCCTGGCTACCCCGCTCCAGATCGTCCTCGACCCCTCGGAGCCGCCGCCCACGATCGCGCTCACCCCCGTCGTCTACCCGGCGGGGAGCCTCCTCACCGATCAGCAATCGTGGAGCTTCTGCCCGGTGAGCGCGGGCTCCATCGCGGCCTACGCCTGCGCGGTGCCCGCCTGCGCGCTTCCCTCGCCGAACCCCGACGGCTCGGTCGTCGCCACCGCCGCCGACCTCGAGAGCTGCTACCCGGCCGAGAGCGGAGCCCCGGGGCTCCCCGCGGCAGGCCTCTCCTCGCCGGTCGAGACGACCTTCACCTACACGGTCTCCTCGGTGACGGCTTCCGGCACCGAGACGCGCGTGGCCGTCCTGCAGCTGCCGCTCTACCTCGGCCCCCTTCCCCCCGGGGTGACCCCGAACCGGCCCCCCGCATTCCAGGCGGTGGAAATCGGCGGGGTGACGGTATTTCCGGCGCCCGCCTCCCCGGTCCCGCCGCCCGTCCTCCCGAACGGCGGGAGCGTAGACGTCCACGTGGCCATCGACCCCGCGAGCGTCGACACCTACCTCGACGCGGATGGGAGGCCCCAGGTGGAGACCATCACCGTCGATTTCTACGCCACCGCCGGCCGCTTCGCCTCCGACCTCGCGACCGGCCTCGACAACACCGTCGCCCTGCAGGGCACGAGCTTCACCCCGGCCGACCTCGAGGCGGGGACGCTCGAGGTCTACGTGGTCGCCCTCGACCTCCGCGGCGGCCAGGCGGTGGTGGGTCCGGTCGCGGTCGCGATCGCGCCGTAGCGCTCATCCCCGCGCGAGCGCGCGGAGGAGCCCCTCCAGGTCCGGGGGCAGCGGCGCCTCGACGGACACGAGGGCGCCGTCCGCGGGGCGCGGAAAGGAGAGGCGCGAGGCGTGCAGGGCCTGGCGCGAGACGAGGGGCGAGGGGACCCCGTAGACCCGGTCCCCGAGCACCGGGAAGCCGGCGTCGGCGAGCTGCACCCGAATCTGGTGGGTTCGACCGGTCTCGAGGCGCACCCGCAGGAGCGCCGCCCCGGCGAGGAGCCGCTCCAGGCGGAACGAGAGGCGCGCGCGCCGCGGCGACTCCACGCGGCTCGAATAGCGGCGCGCGTCCCAAGGCGCTCGCCCGTAGGGGGTGTCGAGCGCTCCAGTCGCGGGCGGCGCGCCCGCCACCACCGCGAGGTACTCCTTCTCGACCCTCCCCTCCTCGAACGCGCGCTTCACCGCTCGGAGGGCCTCGTCGGTCCGGGCGAGGAGGAGGCAGCCCGTCGTGTCCCGGTCGAGGCGGTGCGGGAGGCCGGGGAGCGTCCGCCCTTCCACGTCGAATCGCCCGAGGTGGCTCGCCGCCCCCACCGCCGAGGGGGCGCCCGCGGCGCCGGGCTCGACCGCGAGGCCGGCGGGCTTGTCCACCACGAGCACGTCCCGGTCGTCGTAGAGGACGGAGAGGGTGGGCTCCCCGGCCGCTCGCGGCGCCGAGCGGGGCGGCGGGAGGCGAACCTCGATCTCCTCGCCGCCCGAGAGCCGGCGAAGGGGCGAGCACACCCGGCCCCGGATGCGCGCCCGGCCAGCCGCGGCGAGGTTCCGGGCGCGCCCCGGGCTCAAGGCCAGCGCCCGGGCGAGGAAGCGGTCGAGCCGCTCGCCCGCCGACTCGCGCGGCACCGCCACGATGCGCGGGGTGGCGCTGACTGCGGGGCTCCGGCGCATTAGGATCCCTCCATGCCCAAGGTCGAGATCTACACCAAGAAGTACTGCCCGTTCTGCGTTCGGGCGAAGTCCCTCCTCGACCGGAAGGGGGTCGCCTACACCGAGGTGGACGCCGAGGGCAAGGACGAGCTCCGCAACTGGTTGGTGGAGGTGACGGGGCAGAAGACCGTTCCCCAGATCTTCGTGGACGGCCGTTCCCTGGGCGGGTTCTCGGAGATCGACGCGCTCGACCGGGAGGGCCGCCTCGATCCCATCCTGCGCGGAGAGGCCGGCGCCTGACCGGGCCCCGGATCGGCAGGCGGCGAGGCCGCCGGGCGTCAGCCGCCGGCAGCGGGCTCGCGCACCGCGCGCAGCGACCAGGCACGCGCGCCGCCCGGGTGGAGGCGTGACTCGAACCGCTCCGGGCGGATCCACTCGATGCGGAAGCCCTCGCCGAAGGCCTCCCGGATCTCCGCCTGGGTCACCCGCCTCGGCCCGCCCTCGGAAAGCTCCTCCTCGCTGAAGCAGAGCAGGTGGAGGGCAGCTCCCGCCCTGAGCACCGCCCGGAGGCCGGCCACGTAGCGCGGCCGTTCCCCGTCGGTGAAGGTGTGGAAGAGGCCGCAGTCGAGCGCGGCGTCGAACGTGCGTCCCCACTCTCCGAGCCGGAGAGCGTCCATGGCCAGGAACTCCACCGCCGCGCCTCGCTCCTTCGCCTTCGCCCGGGCGCGCTCCACGGCCGCGAGCACGAAGTCGAACCCCACCACCGCCATCCCGCGGGCGGCGAGGTAGAGGGAGTTTTCCCCCGTGCCGCACCCGGCGTCGAGCACGGCGCCGCCGAGGAAGCCGGCCTCCGCGAGCCGCACCACGGACGGCTGGGGGCGGCCGATGTCCCAGGGAGGCTCTCCCGCGTAGGCGAGGTCGAAACGGTTCACCGCGCCCTCCTGGGCGCAGAGCCCCGCCCGCCGGCGGCGCCGGGCCTCACTGCTCCATCTCCGAACTGCGCGCCGACTCCACGAGCTTCAGCCACCCGCGCAGCTCCTCGAGCGTGTGCACCCGCGCCCCGTAGGGGATCCAGTCCGGCCAGTGGCCGGCGCCGCCGAGGAGCAGCTGCACGTCACCGGCGCGGCAAATGGCGCCGAGCCGCTCGGTCTGGGCGAGCAGGTCCCCCGGGTCGCAGACCTCGCTCGCCGACACCGCCAGCGCGTCGACGCCTCCGCCGGCGACGTGGGCCACGATCTCCGCGAGCGGGGTGCGGCGGCCAGCCCAGACCACCGGCCATCCCCACTCGCGGACCACGAGCTCCACCAGGGAGAGGCCGAGAGTGTGCTCCTCCCCCTCCGCCGTCGCCAAGAGCATCCGCGGCGCGCCCGAGCGCCCCGGCAGCTGATCGGCGAGCTGGGCGAGCGCGCGCGTGAGCCGCTCCGACGCCACGTGCTCCTCGAGGATGGAGAGGGTACCGTCGACCCAGCGCTCGCCGATCTCGCCCAGGACCGGGACGAGCGCCTCCGCGACGTGCCACCAGCTGCCGAGGTGCGCCCGCTCCGAGTAGAGGTCGGAGAGGAGCTGGTGGGCGTCGCAGCCCGAGAGCAGGCGATCGAGCCAGCGCGAGGGCCGGGCGAGCGAGCCGCCCCGTTCCCTGGCGAAGCGGTCCACCTCCTCGGCGGAGAACCTTCGATGGCGCCCCGCCGTCCTCGCGCAGCGCAGGAGCCCCAGGTCGGCCCAGCGCTTCACCGACCCGGCGGTCACGCCGAGCAGGCGCGCCACCTCGGCACTCGTGAGCAGCTTCTCCACCACGCGCGCTGGCCTTGTCGGTTTTGTCGGTTCAGTTCAACGGAATCGATTTGTGACACCCCATTGGGGCCTGACGGAACGGGCCGGGCGACTCTTCCCCGCCCTTCCCGGGCGGCGGCCGCCGCCTAGAACTTGTATCCGAGGCCGGCTCGCGCCTCGACGATGTTGAGATTCTGGCCGCTCACCTTCTCGGGGAGGTAGTCCCCCTCGAGGAAGAGGCGGATCGGGCCGGCGTGGAACTGGAGGCCGAGCGCGCCTCCCACGGTGGTGATGACGGGGAGCCCCCCGGCGAGGTTCAGGTTGTCGATGTCGACGACGAGCTTCGCGTAGAGCGGAAGGACGGGCGGGTAGAGACCGACCATGGGGCGGATCGCCACGCGCGCGGGCTGCCCGAACTGGGCCACCCCGGCCACCACGCCGAACTCGGCCGAGACCCAGTTGATGAGGAGCACCCCCGGCGTGAGCATGATGTTCGTCGGCATCCGGGAGACGTCGGGGCTCGTCCTCCAGGGCACCCCGACCGAGGCGTCGAAGAAGATGTCGGCGACCCCGGCGCGGGCGGCGACGGGGCTCGCGAGGAGGAGCGCTCCCAGGGTCACGAGCTTCACGATTCGCATGGTCTCTCTCCCATGGTGATGGCCCAAGGGTGGCTCCGAGCATAGGGCACCCCGCGCGACCCGTCACGAATGGGAACTGCGCCCACACCGGCCGCGGAGGGAGCGCCCGGGGCCCGCAAGGCGGCAACGGAGGGCACCGGGGCCGCCTCCAAGAAGGCGTCGCGCGCGCCGAAGACCCGGGCGCGGGCCGAAACTGTCACGGGATCTAGGTGGCCGGCCGGGGCCTCCTTCGACTACTATCCCGCCCCTCCCAGGGTGGAGGACGCGCACGCACATGGAGACCGCCGAAATGGGTTTGACGGCGCGGCAACCGCTCGCTCGGCTCGCCCCCATCGACCGCATGATGCTCTCGTTCATCGCCTTCCTGGTGGCGGTGGCGGCGCTCGCCCACCCGGCCCCCCTCGCGACGCTCGTGACGCTCGCCGCCCTCGCCTCCGCCTTCCTCGCCACCGATCGCTGGGCCGCGCGCTCCGAGCTGGGGCGCGTCGCCCACTCCTTCTTGCCCTTGCCGGTCGTGGTGACCCTCTTCAACGTGGCCGGGCCGCTCATCGGCGCCCTCAACCCGGCGCGCTGGGACGCCACCATGGCGAGCATCGACGCCCGGGTGTTCGGCGCGCTCGTCCCCGCCTGGCACCACGCGCTCGGGAGGCCCGCCTGGCTCTCGGACGTCGCCTCCTTCGCCTACGTGAGCTACTACTTCATCCCCTTCGGAATGTGCGTCGCGCTCTGGGTCCAGGGGCGGTGGCGCGACTTCGACGACCTCGCCTTCGCGCTCATCGCCACCCTCCTCCTCTCCTACGTCGGCTACTTCCTCTTCCCGACGAGCGGTCCCCGGGTGCCCCAGGAGCTCGAGGTCCAGGTGCTCGGCGGCGGAGCGGTGAGCGTCCGGGTGCGCGACTTCCTGCGCGCCGCCGAGGTGAACCAGCTCGACGCCTTCCCGAGCGGCCACACCGCGCTCTCCCTCGTCTTCCTGGGCTTCGGCTGGCGCCTCTTCCCCCGCTGGAGCGTCCGCATCCCCCTCCTCCTCGCCGCGGCGGGCATCATCTTCGCGACCGTCTACCTCTCGCTCCACTACGTCATCGACCTGTGCGCGGGCGCCACCCAGGCGGCCCTCATGCCGGTCTTCCTGCGCGGGCTGAGGCGCGTCTTCGGCCAGGGCGGCGCCTCGGAGTCGCGGGCGCGCGCCTGACGGCTCGGTGGCTCTCAGCGGGAGCCGGGCGGCTTGAGGCGCGGCGGCAGGGCCTCCCCGCCGCCGCGACCCTCGCAGAGCGCCGCGCAGTGGCGCGCCGGGGACCGGAGCCCCCAGGCCCAGCCCGAGAGGTGGCTCCCGTCCCGGCAGGCGCAGACGTCGTGGCGCTCCGCGATGGAGGCGAGCAAGAACGCGAGCACCAGGAACCCCGCCGCCATTCCCAGGAGCCCGAGGACGGACACCCGCAGGAAGGAGAGCGCGCCCTTCGCGGCGGCGAGCGGGCGAGGGCTCACCCCTCGCCCCCGGCGCCCTGCGGGCGCCCGAGCTCGGAGCGCACCCCTTCCCGGAAGGAGGGGTAGGCGAGCTCGAGCCCGAGCTCCCGGCGGGTGCGGACCGCCGAGATGCGGCGGTTCGGCCCCTCGGCGCTCGGGGCGAAAGCGACCTCGGGCACCGGGACGCCGAGCGCGGCCGCGAGCCAGCGCACCACCTCGCGCCTCCGGGTCGGGACCCCGTCGCTCGCGTGGTAGACCGCCCCCGGCCTTCCCCGGTCGAGGACCGCCAGCACGGCCGCCACCGCGTCCTCGAGGTGACAGAAGTTCATGAAGGCCTCGTCTCCGGGCCCGAGCGCCAGGGCCCCGGCCCGTACCCGATCGACGAGCCAGCTGCGCCCGGGGCCGTAGATGCCGGAGAGGCGCAGGACGCTTCCGCGCACGCCCTCGCCCTCCCGCACCCGCTCCTCCGCCTCGACGAGGACCCGGGCCGCGGGACCGGCCGGAGCCGGGGGCGTCGACTCGTCGACCCAGCCTTCGTCTCGCTGCCCGAACACTCCGGTCGAGCCGGTGTAGACGAACGCTCGGACCCCGAGGCGCCCTGCCGCCTCGAGCAAGGTGCGGTTGGCGTCGAGGTAGGCCCTCCGGTACCCCTCCAATCCTTCCGCGCCCGCCTGGCAGGCAACGATGGCCTCGGGCCCTCCTGGAATCCTTCCCGACGACCCCGGCTCCGAGAGGTCGAGGGGGAGCGCCACGGCCCCGGCCAGGACGAGCGGCGCCAGCTTCGCCGGGTCCCGGCGCACCGCCGTGACCCGGTCCCCCCGGGCGAGGAGCGCGCGCGCCACGGCGGAGCCGAGCCAGCCGGCGCCGGCGACGAGGACGTGCGCGGGTCTCCCTGGCGGCGCGAGGTGTTCCAGGCCGTCGATTATAGGGGCTCGAGCCCCTCCCGTCCGCGCGGGTCCCGCGCGGGGATGGCGGGCTCCGCCCCGGGGCGGGGATGGCGAACTCCGGCTCCCGCGACGGTCCGTGTTGGTAGAGTCTCTCCGAGGAGGAAACCGCCATGCGGCACGCAAGGCGCCGGATGGCGCTTCTCGCCCTCGCCCTGCCCCTCCCGGCGCTGGCGGCGGCCGAGGACTCCATCACCCCCCTCCTCCTCGCGCTCGCCGTCATCCTCACGGCGGCGAAGCTCGGCGGCGAGGTCGCCGTGCGCCTGGGCCAGCCGGCGGTGCTGGGGGAACTCGTCGCGGGCGTGGCGCTCGGGAACCTCGGCCACCTGGGGTTCCACGGGCTCGACTTCCTCCGGACCGATTCCTCGGTCCTGACGCTCGCGCACCTGGGGGTGCTCATCCTCCTCTTCGAGGTGGGGCTCGAGTCCACGGTGGGCGACCTGGCGCGGGTGGGGCTCTCCTCCCTCCTCGTGGCGCTGGTGGGGGTGGTGACTCCCTTCGCTCTCGGCTGGGCGGTCTCCGCCTGGCTCCTCCCCGCCGCCGGCCCCCTCGTCCACGCCTTCCTGGGCGCGACCCTGTGCGCCACCAGCGTCGGCATCTCCGCCCGGGTGATGCAGGACCTCGGCCGCTCCCGGAGCCCGGAGGCGCGCATCATCCTCGGGGCGGCGGTCATCGACGACGTCCTCGGCCTCCTCGTCCTGGCGGTGGTGGCCGGTGCCGTCGCCGCCGCCTCCACGGGCGCGCCCGTGTCGCTCGCGGGCATCGGCAGCATCGTCGGGAAGTCGGTGGCCTTTCTCGCCATCGCCCTCCTCCTCGGCCGGGTCCTCGTGCCCCGCGTCTTCGACGCCGGGGCCGGCCTGCGGGGGAAGTGGACCCTCCTCAGCTTCGGGCTCGCCCTGGCATTCGCCTTCGCCTGGCTCTCCGGGCTCTTCGGGCTCGCCCCCATCGTCGGGGCCTTCGCCGCCGGGCTGGTGCTCGAGCCCAGGCACTCGCGACTCTACACGCGCCGGGGCGAGCGGGACCTGGAGGACCTCGTCCACCCCATCTCCGCCTTCCTCGTCCCCGTCTTCTTCGTGACCATGGGCGCGAGCACCGACCTCGCCACCTTCGGGGACGCGCAGGTGCTCGCCCTGGGGGCCGCCCTCACGGTCGCCGGCATCGCCGGGAAGCTGGCGTCCGGCGTCGGGGTGCTCGAGGGGGGCGTCGACCGCCTCACCGTCGCCGTCGGCATGGTCCCGCGGGGGGAGGTGGGCCTCATCTTCGCCGGGGTGGGGATGAAGGCGACGCTCGGGGGGCAGCCGCTCCTCGACGCCGGGACCCACTCGGCCATCGTCGTCCTCGTCATCGTGACGACGCTCGTCACCCCGCCGGCGCTCCGCATGAGCCTGTCCCGCTCCCGGGCGCACTGACGTCGACGTCAGCGCGGCGGCATGCCCTCCACCAGCACCGGGTCGCTCTGCTCGGGGATGCGGTTCTCGGCGAGGTCGATCATGTGGCCGGAGCGGCGCGCCTTCGTCTCGAGGTAGAAGCGGTTGTACTCGTTCGGAGGAATGACGTGGGGGATCCGCCCGGTGACCACCACGCCGTGCTGGGTGAGCTGGCGGATCTTGTCCGGGTTGTTGGTGATGAGGCGGACCGACCGGATGCCCAGGCTCGTGAGCATGTGGGCGGCGATGGCGTAGTCGCGCTCGTCGTCGCGAAAGCCGAGGGCGCGGTTGGCCTCCACCGTGTCGAGCCCCTCCTCCTGCAGGGCGTAGGCGCGGATCTTGTTCAGGAGCCCGATGCCGCGCCCTTCCTGCCGGAGGTAGAGGAGCACCCCGCGCGGCGCGGCGGCGATGGCGCGCAGGCCCTCGGTGAGCTGATCGCGGCAGTCGCAACGCAAGGAGCCCAACACGTCGCCGGTCAGGCACTCCGAGTGGATGCGGACCGGCACGTCCTCCTCGCCCACCACCTCGCCGTGCACCATCGCCACATGCTCCTTGCCGTCCCGGTTGTTCCAGAAGCCCACCAGCCGGAACCTGCCGAAGCGCGTGGGCAGGTCCGCCACCGCCACCACCTTCACGCACACTTTCGAGGCCCCGTAACCCTCGCACTCGTGGTCCCGATCCCGGATCACAAGCTCCTGCAGGGCGTCCTTGCCCTCCCTCATGCGTCCTCCTCGGCGAGGATCCGCCTCGCCAGCGCCCTCCCCGATATCCAGGCGGCCTCTACGCCGCCACCGGGAGCGAAGCGGTCGCCGCACAGGCCCAGGCGGCAGCCGCCGGGGAGCGGGAAGAGGAGCGGGCTGGCGAGCTCGGCGGAGCGGTCGGTGCGGGCATAGCGCCAGCGGTGCGGGTGGCGGTGGACGGGGGCGAGGGCCCAGCGACCCAAGAGCCGCGCCAGCTCGCCGAGCACCAGGTCCGGCCAGAGCGGCTCCTCCGCGTGCTCGCGGGACCAGCGCGGGTGCGCCTGGCAGACGAGCGCCAGGAAGGCCGGGGCCGTGCGCTTGCTCGAGTCGTGAGACACGATCTGCAGGATGCTCGAGTCCTCCGGGTAGCTCACCTGCCAGGGGGGGCGCGGCGCCTCCCGGGGATAGAGGGCCGCGAGCGCGAGCGCGGCGTCGCTCCGCGCCGTCCCCAGCACTGCCAGGGCGGAGGCCACTTGCCCCGGGGGCTCGGGGACGGACCCGAGCAGGCGCTGCGCCTCCTCCGGGGCGAGCGCGAGGACGAGGGTGCCCGCCTCGAGCGCCTCCCCCCCCTCGAGGACGGCGCGAGACCGCTTCCCCGAGAGGTCGAGGCGCTCCACCGGCGCGCGGGTGCGGACGCGGAGTCCGCTCGCCAGGTGGCGCGGGAAGGCGTTCACGCCCTCCGCGTAGGAGAGCCTCCGCTCCCCCGGACCGAAGGCCTCCGGCTGGCACGGGCGCCCGCTGCCGTGGACGTCGACGGGCCATCCGGAGAGGCACGTCGCCGGAACGGACTCGAGCACCGCGGTGAAGGCCGGGTCGCGCCCGTGCAGGAAGGCGACCCCGGTGTCGACGGCCTGCCCCTCCACCCGCCGGGTGGCGCAGCGCCCCCCGACGCCCCGGGCGCGGTCGACGACCGCCACGGCGCGCCCCGCGTCCGTGAGCGCCCGGGCGCAACTCAACCCGGCGACCCCGGCCCCGACCACCAGAACCCCGCCGTCGCCGCTCATGGGCAGAACCTTAACGCGCCGGGAGCCGGACGGTGCGTGTCACGAGGGTGACGTCCCCCTCCTGAGCGGTCACCGCCCCCGGGGGCCGGGCAGCGGCCACCGCGGCGGCTTCCCTCGGCAGCCCGCTCGACTGGTCGCCGATCTCGAGATCGACGGGTCCCTTGGAGGCGAGGAGCATCCTCACCTCGGTCCCCTCGCGCGCCAGGCCGAGGCGCCGAAAGACGGACCAGTTCCCGAACCAGCGCACCACGCGCCCCTCGGGCCAGGGCACCTGGACGCCGTCGAAGGAGAAGGCCTCCACCTCCACCCCCGGTGGCAGGGCGACCTGGACCTCGCTCGCCCCGCGGCGGGACCGGAGCCTCGCCGAGACGCGCAGCCGGCCGCCCTCGGACGCGACGGACAGATCCTCGAGCGCCGGAGCGGGGAGACCGGGGTCGGGGAGGTCCGCCTGGAACGAGGGGCGCTGGGCGGCCCATCCGAAGGGCGCCCTCGCCGACGGGGAGAACGCGGCCGCCCGGCGCAAGGGCTCGGGCAGCCGCCCCAGGTCCGAGTAGGCGAGGACCCGCGCGCGGCCCGAGTCCGCGTCCTCGTGGAAGTAGAGGATGAGGTGCTCGGGGTTCGAGAGGTCGGCGAGGGGCAGCACTCGCTCCGAGATGGCGGCGAGCGCCGCGAGGAGCGCGGGCCCGAGCAGGAGCGCCAGCCTCGCGCGCCGCGAGAGCCGCCCGAGCACGGGCGCGAGCGGCAGGGCGGCGAGCGCCGCGGCCGAGGCGACGAGCGGACCCGCGGCGAGCCCCATCGCCGGGTAGAGGAGCCAGGCGGCGGGAAGGAGGACGAGGGAGCCGGAGAGCGAGACCGCGGCGTCCGCAGGGCCGAGGGAAGGCGGGAAGAGAGCCCCGGCGAGGGCGAGGGCGCCGGCAACCAGGGCGGGGACGAGGAGAAGGTAGGACGCCCCCGGGAGCGCGGCGGCGACCGCCACCGCCCCGGCGGAGAGCCCGAGCGCCACGCCGAGGCGGAGCCCCCAGGGTCCCGCCCGTTCCCCGAGGAGGAGGGGCGGGAGAGAGGCCCCACAGGCGCCCGAGAGGAAGAGCGCCCCGAGGAGCGGGCCCGGGTGTGCGACCCAGGGGCGCCGAATCGCGGAGAGGCCCGGAGCCCCGGCGGCAAGGAGCCCGAGAACGGCGGCCCCGAGCGCCGCGAGTGGGAGGGCCGCGCTCCCGAGCGCGACCGCTCCCGAGGTCGCCCGGCCCCGTCCGACGGCGACGGCGCAGCCGGCGAGCGCGAGAGCGAGCGCGAGGAGCGCGAGGGGGAGGGCCCAGTGCGAGGGGAAGCGCACCACCGCCAGCCCGAGGAGGTCGAAGAACACCGCCTCCCCCTGCGGCGCGTGCTCCAGGTCCGAGGCGGCGAGGGCCCGCACGAGCGCCAGGGCGTTCCTTCCCTGGTGCTCGAGGCTCGCCCGGTCGAGGTGGGCCGCGTCGTCGAGCGGCGTGTGGTAGCGCGAGGCGCCTCCGATGAAGGCCAGGTTGGCGCCCGGGGTGCCCAGGGCGCGCAGCACGGTGAGGTCGGTGTCGTTCGGAAGCAGGCGGTAGGCGGCGGCGAAGAGCGAGCTCGCGAGCGGGGCCCGCGCCGAGCGGGCGAAGCGCTCCGCCACGAAGGCGCTGCTGCCGCTCGTCTCGAAGAGCAGGCTCGGGCCCTCGGTGCCGCGCGCCTCCAGGTTGACGACCGCGCCCACCTCCCGGGCGAGCGGCGTGCCGAGGAAGCTCTCCGCGCCGGCGAGGCCGATCTCCTCCCCCTCATCGACGAGGAGGACGACGTCGCGCTCCGCCGGAGAGGCCACCAGGGCCCGGGCGAGCTCGAGCGCGATGGCGACGCCGGACCCATCGTCCGCCGCTCCCGGGCCGGCGGGCACCGAGTCGTAGTGGGAGGCGACGAGGACGGCGAGCCCGGGCCCGCGCCCCGGCACCCGCACGGCGACGTTCGCGACCGGGGCACAGAGCCGGTAGCGCCCGCAGGCGAGGGACTCCTGCACCTCCGGCCGCAGCCCCACCTGGCGCAGCCGCGAGACGACCCGCTCGCGCACCCGGCGGCTCGCGGGGGTGGCGACCGGGTGCGGTACCCCGTCTCCGGCCGCCCGCAAGAGCCCCTCCAGTTCCTGGAAGCCCCGCTCGGACGAGAACTCTCCGGCCGCGACCGGCCCCCGCTGCGGGGGCGGCGGGCGGAGGCGAGCGGCGGTGGCCGCGAGCGCGCCCACCACGACGAGCGCGCCCAGAACGGCCGAGCGCAGGGGAGCGGGCTCGCCCACCCCTATCTCCTCCCGCGCCGGTCGCCGACGGTGGTCACGCGCGCGCCCGCCGCGGCGGCCGCCGCCGGGAGCGGGAGGGCCTCGCCTTCCCCGCGGGCTCGCGGTCGAGCGACCGGAGCGCCCGGCGGTACTGCGCCGGGTCGTTCAGGTTCCAGAGCACGTCGTCGCTGTAGACCTCCACCCGGTCGGCGCGGCCGGCCGACTCGAGGCGGTGGAGGATCCGATCGAGGCGCGCGGTCGCGGGATCGAGCCGGACGAGTTCGTCCGCCACCTCGCGGGCGAGCAAGACCGGGTGCCCTCCCCGCCCGCGATGGGCCGGCAGGACGGCGAGGAGGGCGCCCTCGAGGAAGCGCTCGGCGAGCGCCACGACGAGCGCCGGGTGGGGGGGGAGGGCGTCGACCGGTTGCACCACCACCGCCGGCCACTCGTCGGCGGCGAGGAGCGCCCGGAGCCCGGTCTGGAGCGAGGAGAAGGGGGTGGCGGGGCGCGGGGGGGCGGTGACGAAGTTCTCGCGGGAGAGGCCCGATCCCGCCGTCACCGAGCGGGCGTCGCGCCCCAGCACGATCCGCAGGGGATCGAGCCCGGCCCCCCGCAGGGCGAGCCACTGGGCGGCCACGAGGGGGACGTCCGGGAACGGCAGGAGGGCCTTCGGGGCCCCCATGCGCTGCGAGTCTCCTCCCGCCAGGATGAGGGCCGCGATCACGCGCCCTCGCGGTGAAGCGCCGGGTCGCGCTCGGCGGGGGCCTCCTCGGCGGCGAGCGAGAGGGCGCCGCGGCGCACGCGCACCAGCTCGGCTGCCACGCTCACGGCGATCTCCGCCGGCGTCTCCGCCCGCAGCTCGACCCCGATGGGGCAGTGCACCCGGGCGAGCGCGTCCGGCGCGACGCCGCGCTGCGAGAGCCGCTGTCGGAACCTCGCCCACTTCGTCCGCGACCCGATGAGGCCCAGGTAGCGGAGCGGGCGCCCGAGGAGCAGGCGGACGAGGGTCTCGTCGAGGTCGTGGCGGTGGGTCATCACCGCGCAGTAGGTGGCGCGCGCGTCGAAGGCGAGCCGAGGGATGGCCTCGTCGCCCGCCTCCAGGATGCGGTCGGCCGCGGGGAAGCGCTCCGCCGTGTTCCACTCCTCTCGCTCGTCCACCACCGTCACCTCGAAGTCCACCGCCGCGGCGGCGCGGCAGAGCGCCGCGGCCACGTGACCGGCGCCGAAGAGGTAGAGGCGGTCGGGGGCGACGTCGGGCTCGACGAGGAGCTCCACGCGACCCCCGCAGCACTGGCCCAGACCCGGGCCGAGCGCCAGGTCGAGCCGCTCCGGGCGCCCCGAGGCGATCGCGGCCCGGGCCCGCTCCAGGGCCCGCTCCTCCAGCCGTCCGCCCCCGATGGTCCCGTAGAGCGAGCCGTCCTCCGCCGCGATCATCTTCGCGCCCAGGTGGCGCGGGCTCGACCCCTCGCAGCCCACCACCGTCACGGTGGCGAACCGCAGTCCCCGCTCGCGCAGCTCGAGCGCCCTCGAAAGGAGGTCCATCCGCTAGGACCTCTGCCCCGCCGCCGGGACCTTCACCGCGCCCGCCGGGAGCGTCCGCACCCGCACCCCGGTCGCCGCGGCCACCGCGTTCAGCACGGCGGGAGCGACGGGCGGCACCCCGGGCTCGCCGATGCCGCCGGGGGCCTCGGCGCTCGTCACCCGGTGCACCTCCACCGCCGGCATCTCCGGGAAGCGCAGCGGCTCGTAGTCGTCGAAGTTCGTCTGCACGGCCGAGCCGTTCCGGATGGTGATGGCCTCGCGCAAAGCCGCTCCCAGCCCGAAGGCGATGGCGCCCTCGATCTGGGCCTCGATGGTGTCGGGGTTCACGATGCGGCCGCAGTCGATCGCCGACACCACCCGGTGGACGCGGATGGCGCTGTCCACCACCGAGACCTCGGCCACCTCGGCGACGAAGCTCCCGAAGGAGGGGAAGCAGGCGATGCCCCGGCCACGCCCGGGCGGGAGCGGCCCTCCCCAGCCCGACTTGGCGGCGGCGAGTTCCAGCACCTCCTTGAGGCGCGGCGCTCCCTCGAGCAGGGCGCGGCGGAAGGCGAAGGGGTCCTGGCCGGCCTTCGCCGCCAGCTCGTCGACGAAGCATTCCTGGGCACAAGCGTTCTGGGAGGCGTAGACCGAGCGCCACCAGCCCACCGTCACTCCGATGGCGGGGGCGTAGCAGTCGACGAGCACCGCCTCGGCCCGGTAGGGGAGATCGAAGGCACCCCCCACCACGTCCGGCCTGCCCTCCGGCTTCTCGAAGACCTGGGCGGCGACCGAAGGCGCCCGCACCGTGTGGCGGAAGGCGAGGAGCTTCCCCGAGGCGTCGAGCCCGGCGGAGAGGACGTTGCGCGAGGCGGGGCGGTAGTAGTCGTGGACGATGTCGTCCTCGCGGGTCCAGAGCACCTGCACCGGAGCTCCGGCCGCCCGGGCGACGTGCGCCGCCTCCACCGGGACGTCCGGCATGGCGCGCCGGCCGAAGCCGCACCCGAGGAGGGTGGTGTGGACGCGGACGCGATCCTCGGGGAGGCCGAGCGCCTTCGCCACCTCCCCCTGGGCCCAGGTGGGGGACTGGCTCGGAGACCACAGCTCCGCGCCCGCGCCGTCGACGCGGGCGGTGCAGTTCATGGGCTCCATGGTGACGTGCGCCAGGTAGGGGAACTGGTAGACCGCCTCGTGGCGGGTCTTCGAGCGGGCCAGGGCAGCCTCGAAGTCCCCCTCCGAGCGCACCGCGGTCAGTTTCGCCGCCGGGTCGGCGAGCCGGGCCGAGACCTCGACGCTGTCGAGCTTCCCGTTCGGCCCGGGGTCGAAGGTCGCCCGCAGGGCCTCGCGCCCGCGGAGCGCGGCCCAGGAGGAGTCGGCCACCACCGCCACGCCGGTCGGCACCTCGACGACCTTCCTCACTCCCCGCACCTTCAGTGCCGCCGCCGCCTGGTAGGTCTTCACCTTCCCGCCCCGCACCGGGCAGCGCGCCACGGTGGCGAAGAGCATGCCGGGCAGGCGCACATCGGTCCCGAAGATCGCCCTTCCGGTCACCTTCTCCGCGGTGTCGAGCCGGGGGATGGGGCGCCCCAGGAGCGCGAACTCCCCGGGCCCCTTCAGCGCCGGCGATTCCGGAACCGGCAGCTTGGCGGCATCCGCAACGAGCTTGCCGTAGGGCAGGGAGCGGCCCCCGCCCCTCTCCATCACCGCGCCCTCGCGGGCGAGGCAGGCCTTCGGGTCGACCTCCCAGCGCTTCGCCGCCGCCGCGACGAGCATCTCGCGCGCCGCCGCGCCCGCCCTCTGGAGCGGCTCCCAGGAGCGGCGGACGCTCTGCGACCCGCCGGTGGACATGCGCCCGTACTTCGGGTCGGTGACCGCCTGGGCGACCTTCACCGAGTGCCAGTCGGCATCGAGCTGCTCCGCCACCAGCATGGGCATCGAGGTGAGCACCCCCTGCCCCATCTCCGAGCGGATCACCCATACCGTGACCGCCCCGCCCTCGTCGATGGCGAGCCAGGCGTTGGGGGCGAAAGGGGCGCGCTCGTCGCCCCTCGCGGGCAGGTGGAAGCCGAGAACCAGGCCGGCCGTCGCCCCGCCCGAGAGGAGGAGGAACTCCCGCCGCGAGACCTTCACCAGGGCGCTCACGGCCTCGCCTCCTTCCGCATCTCCTCGGCGGCGCGGTGCACCGCCGCCCGAATGCGGTTGTACGTCCCACAGCGGCACAGGAGACCGAGAAAGGCGTCGTCGATCTGCGCGTCGGTGGGGCGGGGGTTCTTCGCGAGCAGCGCCACCGCCGAGAGGATCTGCCCCGACTGGCAGTAGCCGCACTGGGGCACCTCGCCGGCCACCCAGGCCCGCTGCACCGGGTGCCCGCCGTCGGGCGAGAGCCCCTCGATGGTGAGGACTCGGTGGCCGACCGCGTCCCGCGTCGTCAGGCGGCAGGATCGAACCGGCGAGCCGTCGAGGAGCACGGTGCAGGCGCCGCACTGGCCTACCCCGCACCCGTACTTGGTCCCGGTGAGCCCGAGCGCGTCGCGGAGGACCCAGAGGAGCGGAGTGTCCTCGTCGACCTCGGCGATCCGCTTGACTCCGTTCACTTCCAGGGCGAAGGCGGGCATGGCGATCTCCTTTACCCTCTAACCTCGAACTCCCGGCCGCTCATGCTAGCGCCGGAAGCCGGCCCGCGCGCCGCAGTGCCCGATTGGGTTCAACGGGGGTCCGCCCCGCCTCACGGAAGCGCGCCCGGGCCCGGCGCCAATTTGCTTGTCTGGCGCGGGGGGCGCGCGGGAGACTACGCGCCACTCCGAGGGGGGCCCCTCGGCGCCGGAGGAAACGCCCATGAAGTACACGCCCACGATCCCGCAAACCGCTCTCGGCATGCTGGGCGCCTCGCTGGCGGCGGTGTCCGGCGCCCTCATCGTCGGGCTCGCCGTCCTGGCCATCGCCGGCTACGTGGGCAGCCCCTACATCGGGATCTTCGCCTTCCTGGTGCTCCCCGCAGTCTTCGTGCTCGGGCTCCTCCTCGTCCCGGTGGGGAGCTTCCTGGCGCGGCGCCGGGAGCGGCTCGCCGCCGAGAGGGGAGGAACCGTGCCCCCGCTGCCGGTCGTCGACCTGAACGACCGCGGGACTCGCGCCCGGGTCATCGCCTTCGCCGTCCTCACCGGGTTCAACATCCTCATCCTCGCTCTCGCCGGCTACAAGGGCCTGCAGGTGATGGACTCGCCCGCCTTCTGCGGCGCCTGCCACAAGGTGATGGATCCGGAGTTCGCCGCCTACCAGCGCTCGCCCCACGCCCGAGTGGCCTGCGTCGAGTGCCACATCGGCGAGGGCGCCTCCTGGTTCGTGAAGTCCAAGCTCTCCGGGGCCTGGCAGCTCGTGTCGGTGAGCTTCAACCTGTACCAGCGCCCCATCCCGACCCCCATCCACAACCTGCGGCCGGCGCGCGAGACCTGCGAGGAGTGTCACTGGCCCTACAAGTTCTCCGGGGACCGCCTCCACGTCACCACCTCCTACGCGGAAGACGACAAGAACACCCCGAAGAAGACGGTGGTGCTCCTGCACGTGGGCGGCGGCGAGACGGCCGCGGGACCGGTGCGCGGCATCCACGCCCACGTGGCCCCCGGCGTGGTGGTGCGTTACCTGTCCGACCCGAACCGCACCACCGTCTCCACGGTGGAGGCCACCTTCCCGAACGGCCGCAAGGAGCTCTTCCGCACCAAGGACAGCCCCCAGTCGCTCCCGCCGCCGGAGGCCTGGCGCCGGATGGATTGCATCGACTGCCACAACCGACCCACCCACCTCTTCCGCCGCCCGGACCGCGAGGTGGACCAGGAAATCCTCTCCGGTCACATCGACGCCTCGCTCCCTTTCGTGAAGCGCGAGGGGCTGAAGGCCATCCAGGTGGCCTACCCCTCCCACGACGCCGCGCGCGCCGGGATCGAGGCACAGCTCGTCGCCTTCTACCGGAAGCTCGACCCGGCCGCCTACCCGGGGATCGAGGCCAAGGTGAAGGCCGCCGCCGATGCCCTCGGCAACGTCTACTGCTGGAACGTCTGGCCGCAGATGAAGATCACCTGGGGAACCTACCCGACCTTCCTCGGGCACGACCAGGCACCGGGGTGCTTCCGGTGCCACGACGGCGACCACAAGAACGCCCAGGGGAAGGAGATCTCCCAGGACTGCGCCCTGTGCCACTCGCTCCTCGCCGTCGACGAGGAGAACCCCAAGATCCTGGCGGAGTTGCAGCCCTAGAGCTCGGGCGCCCTCCCGGGAGCCGTCACACCGCCTTGAGAAGGGCGCGTCGCAGGGCGGAGAGCCCGGCCTTCACGTCGGGCCCGAGGTGCACGCGCAGGGCGCGGCGCCCGCGCTCGGCGAGCACGTCGAAGTCGCCCCGCGCCTGGGCCCGGGCCAGCACCCCGAAGTCGTAGCGGCGGCCGGGGATGGCGACCCGCTCGGCGTCGTCAGCGGTGATCTCGAGGAAGAGACCGGTGTTGGGGCCGCCCTTGTGGAGCTGCCCGGTGGAGTGGAGGAAGCGCGGCCCGTAGCCGAGGGTGGTCGCCACCTTGGCGGAGGCCCGCACCGCCTCCCGCATCTCCTCGAGGGGAGCAGCGTTCTGCGGGCTCATCTCCAGGAAGGCGTTCAGGGCGAAGTAGTCGCCTTTCTTGAGCCGCCCGAGGTGGGCCTTGAGCCAGCCGCTTGCGCTCGGCTCCCGCGCCGCCGCCCGGAGCGCCTCCCCGTTCGCCGGATCGGCGAAGAATCGCAACCCCTCCCCCTCCCAGAACGGCGACTCGGGCGGCAGCGCTCCGGAGTCCTCGTAGGCGGCCGTCACCCGACGCGCCGCCACCTTGGCGGCCTCCACGTCCGGCTGGTCGAACGGATTCACGCCCAGCACCGCGCCCGCCACCGCGGTCGCCACCTCCCAGCGGAAGAACTCCTGGCCGAGCGCGTTCGGGTCCGCGAGGTCGATGCGGATCACCGGGAATCCGGCCCGCTCCAGCGCCGCCACGGCCTTGTCCTGCTCGGCCGCGGGCGCGGAGGCCAGGCGGACGTAGCAGAAGGCGCGGTCCTCCCCGTAGGAGCGCGGCGTGCCGAGCGCCTCGCCGGCGACGGGGACCACGCCCAGCCCCTGCTTGCCGAGCGATTCCGCCAAGAGCTGCTCGAGCCAGTCCCCGAACGTCCCGATGCCGGGCGAGCACACCAGGGTGAGCTTGTCCCTTCCCCCGCGAGCGGCGGCCGCCACCACCACCCCGAGGACCAGGCCGGGGTTGTCGGAGGCGGGCCGGTCGGCGGCACAGGCGTCCGCCATGAGCGCCGCCCGGTCCATGAGGCGCGGCACGTCCACGCCCATCGCCGCCGACGGCACCATCCCGAAGTGCGAGAGCGCGGAGTAGCGCCCGCCCACGCTGGGGAGGCCGTGGAAGACGCTGCGAAACCCCTCGCGCTCCGCGAGCTTCTCGAGCTCGGTCCCCGGGTCGGTGATGGCGAGGAACCGGCTCCCCGCCCCCGAGCCCATGAGGCTCTTCACCCGGTCGAGGAAGTAGGCGAGGAGCACCGCCGGCTCGAGGGTGGTCCCCGACTTCGAGGCCACCACGAAGAGCGTTCGCCGCAGGTCGAGCTGCCTCTCCAGGGAGCGCACCTGCGCCGGCACGGTGGAATCGAGCACCAGGAGCTGCGGGAACCCGGGAAGGCGCCCGAAGGTGCGGGCGACCACGTGGGGACACAGGCTCGAACCGCCCATCCCCAGGACGACCACGGTCGAGAAGCCCGCCAGGCGCACGTCCTCCGCCACCCGGCCGAACTCCTCCCGGCGCGCCCGCTGCTGGTCGATGATGCGGAGCCACCCCACCCAGCGGTCCTCGTCGCGCCCGCTCCACAGGGTGGCATCCCCCTTCCACAGGCGCGCCATCTTGGCGCCGGCGGCCCACTCGTCGACGGTCCCCTTCACCTCGGAGGCGAGGCCGGGGGGCAGGGCGAAAGCCTGGGGCCCGATGCTCGGCGGCGGCCTGGGCCGGGGAGCCGCCTCGGAGCGGACGGCCTCCGCGCCCGTGGCCTTGCGCGCCGGAGATCTTCCCGGCGGCGAGGGCGCGGCCGCCTTGCGCGGCGCTCCGCGCGCCGCCGCCCCGGACCGCCTCTCCGGCCTGCCCTTCGTCGCCGGCCTGCGGGAGGGCCGGCGCGCCCGGGCGGCCGCCTTGGGCTTGCCCGCTCTCCCCTGCTTCTTGCTCGGCCTCTTCTTCGCCATCTCCCCTTCTCCCTATCCGACGATCCGACCGACGGAGGTCGAGCCGATCCCCGAGAGGTGCCGCGGCGGACCCGCCCGGCGCGGCCGAGCCCGGCTCCTCGTAAGCGCTCGGTGCCCCGAGGATGCCCGAGGCGGCGAGCGGGTGCGCCCCGGATGACGGGGAGTGGAACGCCGACCGGGGCGCGATCCTGCCGTCGCCCCCACGGCCGGCACCCTCGCAACCTCCGCCCCATCAGGGTCCCGGGCGCCGTTCACGGCCGTGGAGAATGCGGGAGGTTGTGCCCGTTCGCAAGAGCCCCGGCACGACTCGTGGAGAACCTCACCGGGAGCGCTCCCCCGGGGGCGAGGTCGGCCGAGCGGTGCCTCAGATGGGCGGGCGGTTCCCCTCGCCGTATCCCGTCAGCTCCACGAAGCCCTCCCCGGACGGGCCGAGGGGACCCTGGACCTCCACCGCGCCCTCCCAGTAGTGCGGCCCCCGCCCGCCGCGGTTCTCCTGGTCGGCGACCCAGGGGCGAACGCGCAACGAGATCCCCGCCGCCGGCACCTCGACCTGCCATCCGGCCGGGTACTCGGCCCCGGTCGCCGGGCTCCGCCACCTTCCCGTGGCGCGGACCCGGAAGTCGCCTTCGCCCAGGTAGGTCGGTCGGCCAGAACGGTCGACGAGCGTGCCGGCCTGGAGGTCCGGGGTCCCGTCCCTCCGGCGGAGGAGGTAGAGCATGAGGTCGCGCCCGTCGGAGAGCCGGAGCGCGAACCAGTCCCACCCGGCCTGGTCGGGCGCGAGCTGGGACGACCCGAACTCCTTGTCCATCCAGCTCACGCCGCGAACGGGCCATTCCTTCCCGTCGACGGTGAGGGTCCCCCGGGTGGCGAGCCGCGGCAAGCTGTAGTAGAGGCTCGCGAAGCCCTCCCGCGCCGACTTGCGCGAGAGGCCGCCGGGCCCCTCCAGGACGGGCACCCCGTCCGCGACGAGGTCGAGCGCGAGCGCCATCCCCTGCCGCCGGTCCTGCATGGAGAGGCGGAAGCGGCCGCCTTCCAGGCGCGCCTCCCAGCGCCCGCCCGTCCCCGGCGGGCCCGGGCAATCCGCGAGCAGCGGGTCCCCGGGCGCGCCGAACCCCGCCAGGAGCGGAGCCGCCCGGTAGAGCGCCTCCGAGAAGCGGTGCTCGCCGCTCTCGAGGTCGGTCGTGGCCGCGTGCGCCATGAGCAGGGAACCGGCCGCCCACGCCGAGGCGAAGGGAGGCGTCCCCGGCACGAGGCCCACCCGGAAGAAGGTGAGCTGGTAGGCGAAGCGGCGGCCCGGCGGCTCCGATTCCACGATCCCGGTGAAGTACCACCACTCGTTGCGGTAGCCGGGGTGGGAGGAGTGGTCGCGCGGGAACGACCAGGGGTAACCGGGGGCGGCCGCGGTCCAGGAGGGCCCTTGCGCCCCCTGCCCGGCCAGGGCGGCGGCGAGGACGAGAGGGAGGCTAGAGCGCATCGCGCGAGAGCTCCGTCGCCGGGGCGTCGCTCGCCCGCACCGCGGGGTAGAGGCTCGCGAGGAGGCCCGCCGCCACGATGGCGAGCGCCTGGAGCGCGAGCGCCGAGAGAGGCCAGTGGAGCTCGAGCGTCCAGCCGAAGAAGTCGCGGTTCACCACCCGCACCAGGATCCCGGCCAGGGCCGCGCCTCCGGCGAAGCCGAGGAGCGTGCCGAGGAGGCTTATCCCCAACCCCTTGCCGGCGAACACCAGGAAGGCCTGCAGCCGGGTGGCGCCGAGCGCCCGGTAGAGCGCCGTCTCCGCCCGGCGCTCCCGGGCGGCGACGAGGAGCGTGAGGAGGACGCCGGACACCGCGATGACGAGCCCCATCACCCGCAGCAGCCTCGTCACCGCGAACGTCTGCTCGAAGATGGCGAGCACCTCGGCGCGCAGCCCGCGGTTCGAGCGCACCACCACCGCCTCGTCGGCGAGCTCGGCCCTGAGGCGGCCCACCGCCGGTTCCACAGCCACCCCCGGGGCGAGGAACAGGGCGGCGTTGGAAGGCCCTCCGGCGCCGAAGATGCGGGCGAAGGTGGCGAGGTCGAGCATCACCGTGCCCGCCTCCGAGCCGTAGTCGTAGTACACCCCGGCGACGGGCACGGCCGCCTCCCCGCGCGGCCCCTCGATCCGCACGCTGTCGCCGGGCCACAGGCCGGCCTTGCGCGCCAGGGGCTCGCTCACGAGCGCTTCCCCGCGGGAGGCGAGGCGCCCGAACACCGCCCCCGCCCCGCCCCCGAGGACCCGGACCCGGCCCTCCGCGCCCGGCGCGCCCGCCGGGACGCCGAGCACGCTCACCCGGCGACCGCGCACCCGGGCGAAGGTCTGGCGGACGACGTCGACGCGCACGGCGCCGGAGGTCGCCGCCATCCTCCGGAGCACCTCGGGCGAGAGCGTGGCTTCCCCCCGCGCCCGGCTCCAGGTGGGCGTGGTGACGTACACGTCGGCGCGGATGGTGGCGTCGAGCCAGTCCACCACAGTGTCCCGGAAGCTCTCCACCATCACGGTGACCCCGGTGAGCATCGCCACCGCGACCGCGAGCGCCCCCACTGCCACCGCCGACGAGGTGAGGTGGAGGGGCAGGGTGCGAGCGCCGTAGCCGGCCGAGAAGCGGCGCGGGCCTGGCAGCCTCGAGAGCGAGCGCACCAGGCAGGGCGCGGCGAGCGGCAAGGCGAGGGTGGCCGCGAGGGCGAGCACGAAACCGGCCCAGGGGTGGCGGGGCGAGAGGACGGCGTAGGCGCCGAGGGCCGCGGGGACGAGCGCCACTGCGAGCCCGAGCAGGGGGGCGGCGGAGCGCGAAGTCCGCTCCTCCAGGGTGAGCGAGGCGAGGAGGGAGCGCGGGTCGCGGCGCGCAACTTCGAGAGCGGGCAGGAGCGCCCCCAGGACGGCGCCGAGGAGCCCCAGGCCCGCCGCCACCGCCACCTCCCCGGCGCCGAGGGACACCTTCTCGATCCCCTCGAGCAGGTAGAGGTTCTCCACCGTCCCGCTCACGTTCCTTAGCTCGAGCCGCGCGGCAAGCCAGCCGAGCGGGATCCCGACCGCGGTTCCGGCGGCCCCGAGGAGCGCCGCCTCGAGGAGGAGGAGGGCGAGGACCTGAGCGCGGGTGGCCCCGACGGAGCGCAGGAGCCCCATCTCCTCGCGCCGGCGCACCAGCGCCGCCTGGGTGCTCCCGTACACGAGGAACCCACCCACGAGCAGGCTGACGAGGGAGAGTGCGGTGAGGTTCAGGCGGAAGGCGGCGAGAAGGCCCGACGCCTCCGAGACGCGCTGCTCGGGCGAGAGCACCCGCACCGACGGGCCGAGGCGGCGGGAGAGGCGCGACGCCACCTCCGCCGGGCTCGCCCCCTTCTCGAGCACCAGGTCGACCTCGTGGAGTCGGCCGGCGAGCCCGAAGAGGGACTGGGCCTGCGCGATGTCCATGACGGCGAGGCGGCGGCTGGCGAGCGGGCTCAACCGGCGGAAGTCGACGAGGCCGCCCACCACCAGGGTGACGCGCCGGCTGCCGGAGGAAACGGCGATTCGATCCCCCACCCTCCACCCGCGCTCGCGCGCCAGCTCGGGGCCGACGGCGACCCAGCCCGGCTCGGAGAGCGCCGCGGCCACCGGGAGCTCCTTGCCCTCGAAGGGGAGCCGCGCCGGTGCGAACAGGTCCACCCCCAGGACCTCGAGGAAGAGGGGGGGCCTCGCCCCCTCGACGGCGGCCTCGGTGCGGGTGAGCGGAACGGCGGCGGTCACCCCCGGCTCCGCGAGGATGGCGGGGAAGAGCTCCTCCGGGAAGGAGGGCGAGGTCCCCACCACCTCCAGGCTCGCCTCCCCGCTCACGGCGCGCACCGTCCCGGCGAAGGCGCCGAGCGCCCCCTGGTTGAGGAGGCGGATGGAGAGGACCGCGCCGACGCCGAGCGCGACCCCGAGGGCCGAGAGCGCGAGGAGGGCGAAGCCTCCGCGAAGATGGCCCGCCGCGGCCCGCCACAGGTAGCGCGTCACCGGGAGGTCCGCTCCCTCGCGGCGGCCCGCCCGCCAGGGGCCGTCTCGAGCACTCCGCTGTGGAGGCTCCAGGACTCGTCGGCGAGGGCGGCGAGCTCGCGGCTGTGGGTGACGTAGACGAGCGCCGCGCCCTTCTCGCGGGCGAGCGCGAGCAGGAGCTCCATCACCTTGAGTCCGTTCTCCTCGTCGAGGTTGCCGGTGGGCTCGTCGGCGAGCAGCAGGCGCGGCTCCCGCAGGAGCGCCCGGCAGATGGCGACGCGCTGCATCTCCCCCCCGGAGAGCTCCTGCACCGGCTGTCTCGCCCGGGGGCCGAGGCCGACGCGCTCGAGGAGGGCCCGGGCCCGTCGCTCCTCTCCCCTCGGGTCGAGCCCGGCGATGAGGGAGGGCACGAGCACGTTGTCGAGAACCGAGAGGTGAGGCAGGAGGTGGAAGAACTGGAAGACCAGGCCCACCGAGCTGCGGCGAAGGAGGGTGCGCTCCCGGTCGCCGAGCGCGCCGAGGTCGCGGCCGAGCAGGTGCACCTCCCCCGAGGTGGGCCGGTCGATGCCGGAGGCGAGGTGGAGGAGGGTCGACTTCCCGGAGCCGCTGCGGCCGGTGATGGCCACGGCCCGACCCGGGCCCACGACCGCCGTCACCTCGCGCAGCGCGGCGTAGCTCGCGCCGCCCGGCAGGCGGTACACCTTGGAGACGCGCTCCATCGCCAGGACCGGCGCCGTCACCCTCGCCCCTCTCCCGCTACGATCTCTCGAGTGCGTTCATCGCCGTGGCGGAAGGTAACGCTTCGCCGGCTCGCGCGCACCGGGCGATCCTCCGCGGGCCCCGCTCGCGCCCCCGCGAGCGGGCGGATGGCGCAGCGCGTCCAACTCCGCTCCGCTCGCGACAGAGGTGCCCGACGCCAGGAACCCCTGGGGGACCGGCCGGGCCCCTCCGAAGCGCTGGCCGGAAGCCTCGTTCTGCTGTTTATTGTGACGGTCCGGTCCCTCCGGCCCCCCCATGACCACCGCCCAAGCCAAGGCCGTCAGTCTGTCCCGCCTCGCCTCGTTCTGGGAGGGCTCCGGCTCCGTCGACCGCGCGCTCCTGGAGGACACCCGCGCCGCCTTCGCCGGCGTGCGGCCGTCGCAGTGCGAGGAGGCCGCCGGCCTGATCGAGGCCGTGCTGGCCCGCGCCGGATCGGCCTCCGCCCGGGAACCCGCCCGCCGGGCGCTCTTCGCGCTCCTCGACACCGTGCGGCGGCGATCGTTCACCCAGGCCCTCCGGCCCGCGGAGGTGGAGGGGTGGACCCGGCTCCTACTGCCTGTCGTCGAGGGCGCCGACCACACCTTCGGCGAGCTCCTGCGCTCGCGCGAGGAGACGGACCCGAAGGTGGTGGCGATGCGGGTGCTCGGCGCCGAGGCGTCCGAGGTCACCGTCGCCGATCTCGCCCGCCGCACCCGCGCCATCGCGCGCGGCCTCTACGCGCTCCTGCCCCGCGAGGAGGAGGCGCGGGTGGCGATCCTATCGGAGAACTCGATCGAGGCCGCGCTCTGCGACATCGCCTGCCTGGCGAACGGGATCATCGACTTCCCCTTGCCGGCCAACGCGACGAGCGAGCAGGTGACCTACATGCTGCGCCACTCGGGGGCGCGGGTGCTGCTCGCCAGCGACGACGAGCAGGTGGAGAAGGTGCTCCCCTCGCTGGCGGCGCTGCCCGACCTCAAGGAGGTAGTGGTGTTCTCCGGCGCCTGCGCCGACCGCCACGGGCTGCTCTCCCTGGAGCAGATGGTGGGCCAGGTGAGCGGCGCCTTCGACGACGCCGACCGCGCGGCCCGGGCCGCGCGCGTGCGCAGCCGCGACCTCGCCACGGTGATGTACACCTCCGGCACCACCGGCCGGCCCAAGGGCATCTGCTTCAACCACCTGAACATCGTCTCCAAGCGGCTCTGCCGCGGGTTCGCGCTCCCGCAGCTGAACGAGGGGGACGTCTTCCTCTGCTACCTGCCGCTCTACCACACCTTCGGCAGGTTCCTGGAGATGACCGGCTCCTTGTGGTGGGGCGCCACCTACACCTTCGCGCGCTCGACCGCCCACGCCTCGCTGGTGGAGGACTTCCGTCAGGTGCGCCCCACCGTCTTCATCAGCGTGCCAAAGAAGTGGATGGAGCTGCAGGAGACGGCGGCGCGCGAGGCGCCCGCCGGCGACGCCGAGGCCGCCGCCGGGCAGCTGCGCGCCCTCACCGGCGGCCGGCTGCGCTTCGGGCTCTCGGCGGCCGGCTACCTCGACCCGGTGGTGTTCCGCGCCTTCCACCGCGCCGGGGTGGAGCTGTGCTCCGGCTACGGGATGACGGAGGCCACCGGCGGCATCACCATGACCCCCCCGGGCGAGTACGTGGACGGCTCGATCGGCAAGCCGTTGCCGGGCATCGAGTGCCACCGCGCCGAGGACGGCGAGCTCCTCATCCGCGGCCCCTACGTCAGCCCGGGCTACTTCCACCCCGAGGCCGGGGAGCTCGGCGTCGACGACGACGGCTGGTTCCACACCGGCGACCTCGTCTCGGTGGACTCGGAGGGCCACTTCCGCATCACCGGCCGCAAGAAGGAGATCTACAAGAACCGGGCGGGCCAAACCATCGCCCCGCAGCGAGTCGAGAACCTCTTCCGCGACTTCGACGACGTGGCCCAGGCCTTCCTGGTGGGCGACCACCGGGAGTTCAACACGCTCCTCATCTGGCCCAACTACGAGTCGGGCCCCGGCCTGAAGCAGAAGAACCCCGAGGACGTCCACCAGCACCTCTCCTCGCTCGTCGCCTCCGCCAACCGCTTCCTCGCCCCCTTCGAGCGCGTGGTCACCTTCCGGGTGCTCGACCGGCCGCTCGACCAGGCCCACGGGGAGCTCACCCACAAGGCCACCTTCAAACGCGAGGTGGTGGAGAAGAACTGGCTCCCGCTCATCGAAACCATGTACCAGCAGAAGAACCTGTCGCTCCCAGTGGACGGGCTCGGCCTGCGAGTCCCGAACTGGGTGCTGCGCGAGCTCGGCGTCCTGCAGCAGGACGTGTCGCTGCGCGCCGGGATCCTGCGGGCCGGCGACCGGTCGCTGGCCGTGGCGGTCGACCCGCGCGCCCCGGCCTCGCTGCGCCTGGGGGACCTCGCCTACCGTCCCGACGGGACGGTGGTCGACCTGGGCTCGGTCCTCGCCCACCCCACCCTCTGGCTCGGGAACGAGGGGCTGAGGCGCTTCCTCGGCGAGGAGGCCTTCCGGGCGCTCGCCACGAGGCGCCCCAAGGGCGCGGGAGAGGTCCGGCTCGATCCGCGGGTGTGGGAGTCGCCCGACCCGGGGCGCATCCCGGCCCTGGTGGAGCTCGTCGGCCGCGACGACCCGAGCGTCGAGACGTTGCACGCCGCCGGCGAGCTCCTGCGCGCCGAGCGCCCGGAAGCGCGCCGCGCCCTCTCCCACCTCGAGCGGGTCCTCTCCTCGGGGCGGCGCGAGCTCGCGCCCCTGTGCCGCGGGCTCCTGCGCCGCGCCGCCGACTCCCCCGAGGAGGAGGTGCGCCGGCGCGCCTTCCGCCTGGTGCTCCCCCACGAGGAGACCGGCCAGACGGTCGCCACCCTCCGGCTCTTCCTCGACCGCCTGGGCCCGCAGGCGCTGCGCGAGGAGGACCTCGCCACCTTCGGAGAGCGCGGGCTCTCCGAGGGGCAGGTGGAGGCGCTCCTCGACGTGCTGCAGGCGGCCAAGGCGCTCGACCCGGACCAGGACGCGTCCGAGCGGCGGCTGCTCGCCGGGGCGATGCGGCTCAGCTCCGCCTTCGCCGTCGCCCACCCCGAGTGGTACGCGCGCGTGCGGGTGCCGCTCGCCCGGCTCACCTTCCACCCCGAGGAGGCCCTCGCCGTCCGCGCCAGCGAGGAGTACGACCGGCTGCGGCGCGGCTTCCAGCACTGGGTGGGGCCGAACCTGCGCCTCGCCATCGACCCCGTCACCGGCCACGAGTACGGCTGGAGGGACGCCGTCCGCTTCGAGGAGCCGTTCGCGCCCCGGACTCGCGACCTGCTCTTGCGGGCGCTCTCGGAGTCCACCGTGGTGCGGAGCTCGGTCTTCGTGCTCAGCAAGGGCGTGCTCCTCTCCCTCGCCGACATCCCCCCCGGCGGCGCCACCCTGGGTCTGCTCGGCTCGCGCCTGGGGAAGTCGGTGTACCGGCTCTCCCTGACCACCCGGGCCCGCGAGACCTACGACATCGCCATCAACCACGCCGAGACCATGCCGCCAGCGGAGTTGCGCGACGAGGTCTTGTGGCTGCTCGCCGCCGGCGCGCGCCCCCCGCTGGTGGAGGCCTTCGGGAGCTACCACGCCGACTGGGGCATCTACACCGAGGAGTTCATCCCCGGCGACAACGTCGAGCGCCAGATCGCCCGCCTGGTCCAGAAGTCGGAGGAGCGCCGGCTGCGCAACCAGTGGCCGTTCCTGGTGTGGACCGCGCTCGCCGCCCACGTGGGGTTCTGGGACCGGACCGGTCGGCGCGTGGCGCTGCGCGACCCGTCGCCGGCGGCGTTCATCGTGCCCTCCCACGACTACCAGACCGGGGCGCGGCTGGTGTCGATCTCCGACCGCTGGAGCTGCACCCAGCTCGAGGACGCGCTCGACCGGTTCGAGGCCGCCTTCGTCGCCCCGGTGGAGCAGCAGCACCCCGAGCTCCGCGGCCTCGTCGACCCCGCGCTGCGCTTCTCGGCGGTGGTGGAGGCGCTCGGCCTGGAGCGCGGCCGGGCCGCGCTCGAGACGCTCCTCGAGGGCCCGCGCGGGACCGACGCCAAGGGTTTCTTGGCGGCGGCCGCCTCCGGGGGCTTCACCCCCCGGCCGGTCCATTTCGCCGCCGCCCGCTTCCGCCGCTGGCTGGAGGTGAACCCTCAGGCCACCGAGGAGGCACAGGGCACGATGCTCGGGGAGCTTTGGACCACCTACCAGCTCGGCGACGTGGAGCGGGCCTGGCCGGACACCCGCATCCGCTTCTTCCGCCGCACCATCTTCGCCGACGCCCGCGAGCCGCTCGCGGCCACGCTCGACCGCATCATGGCGCTCGCCCGGTCTCTCCCCTACCGCGGCCTCGACCTGAAGGACCAGCTCGCCACCCTGCGCGACGTGGTGAAGCCCGACGCCCGCGAGGACTACTTCCTCGCGCGCATGACCTTCCGCCACCTGCGCCCCAGCGACGAGACCTCGCTCATCTCGCTCGACGCCGGCGACCACATCACCACCGAGGTGGTGGTGGGGATGACCGACACCGCCGGCGAGCGCTTCTACGTGCGCGCGCCCCGCAGCCCGCGCGAGGTGGCGCGGCTGCTGCAGCTCTTCCAGGAGTCGAGCCTGGAGGTGACCTTCGAACCCGAGCACCGCTTCCTGGTGGCGGTGGACGCGAGCGACACCGTCATGGGCGGGGTCTTCTACCGCCACGTGAACCCGGAGCTCTGCCACATGGAGAAGATCGTGGTGGCGCGCAAGGTGCGCAGCCGGGGAGTCGCCGACGGCATCATGCGCGAGCTCAGCCGGCGGCTCCGGTCGCGCGGGGCGAAGGCGCTCGAGACCGGCTGGTTCCAGCCGGAGGTGCTGTCCCGCTTCGGCTTCCGCACCGATCCCACCTCCGGCGGCCTGGTCATCGACCTCACCCTCCCGCCCTCCCCCTAGCGAGAGCGATGGCCCCGCCCTTCCAGTGGAGGATCATCGATTCCACCCTGCGGGAGGGCGAGCAGTTCGCCCGCGCCAACTTCCGCACCGAGGACAAGATCGCCATCGCCCGCGCCCTGGACGGCTTCGGCGTCGACTACATCGAGCTCACCTCCCCGTCCGCATCCCCCCAGTCGCAGCGCGACGCCGAGCGGATCGTCCAGCTGGGGCTCTCCGCGCGCGTCATCAGCCACGCGCGCTGCGTGGTCGACGACGTCCAGGCCGCCATCGACTCGGGAGTGACGGGCATCGGCCTCCTCTTCGCCACCAGCCGCATCCTGCGCGAGGCCTCCCACGGCCGCAGCATCCAGCAGATCATCGACGCCATGGGGCCGGCCATCGAGCTCGCGCTCTCGGCCGGGCTGGAGACGCGCTTCTCCTGCGAGGACGCCTTCCGCAGCGAGGAGGCGGACCTCCTCGCCGTCTACCGGGCGGCGGAGGCGATGGGCGTGCACCGGGTGGGCGTGGCCGACACCGTCGGCATCGCCACCCCGCGTCAGGTGTACGCCCTCTTCCGCGAGATCCGGCGCACCGTCTCCTGCGACATCGGGTTCCACGGCCACAACGACACCGGCTGCGCCATCGCCAACGCCTACGAGGCGGTCTCCGCCGGGGCGTCGCACGTGGACGTGGCGGTGCTGGGCATCGGCGAGCGGGTGGGGATCACCTCCCTCGGCGGCTTCGTGGCGCGCATGTACAGCGTCGACCCCCAGGGCGTGGGGGCGCGCTACCGGCTCGGCCAGCTGAGGGAGCTCGAGCGGCTCGTGGCGCGGGTCACCGGCGTCGATGTCCCCTTCAACAACTTCCTCACCGGCGAGACCGCCTACTCCCACAAGGCGGGCATGCACCTCAAGGCGATGCTCGCGAACCCCGGCAGCTACGAGATCATCCCCCCCGAGGCCTTCGGCGTCTCTCGCCGGCTCATCGTCGGCAGCCGCCTCACCGGCAAGCACGCGGTCGCCTACCGGGCGCGCGAGATGGGGCTCAAGTTCGGCGAGGGCGAGCTCAAGGCCATCACCTCCCGCATCAAGGACATGGCCGACAAGGGCCAGCTGAGCGAGGAGGAGATCGACCGCGTCCTGCGCGAGTGGGTGACCGCGTAGGCCTCCTTCCAAGTCCCCTCGTTCGGGTGCCTGCCTGCGGGATCGGCGAACCCCTCCTCGCCGGAGGCGACGTCCCGCGCCAGATGCCTCGTCGCCGATAAATTGTCAACGGCCACCTTGGTGTAAACGTGAGAAACCCAAATTTCACGTTCGCCCGGGTCGCCGCCGCCAGTAGGAAGACACCCACCTCGGTGGGACGGGGGAGGTCGAGGCTCCACCGGGGTGGGCACCCGCCGGTGCGAGCGGTATCGGAGGCCGTCCGGAATGTACGCGAATCAGCTCGGAAGCTTCTACCATTCGGTGGGCGACTTCGAGGCGCGGGTGGAGAGCCTCGAGCGCCAGATCTCCCGCGAGGGCGAGCGGGACTTTCACCGGGAGCGCCTCGAGGAGGCGCTCGGCGGGGTGCTGAGGGCGGCAGCCGACGTGGAGGCGGGGCTCTCCGGCGCGGGCCGGCTCCTCCAGGGGACGCGGGAGACCTTTCGGGCGCTAACCTCGGGCTTCTTCTGCAGGAGCCCCTCCATCGAGCGCGCGCTCCGCAAGCCGCGCGGCTACGCCGGGGACCACGCGCTCCTCGACATGTACTACCTCGGCCACAAGGCCCCCCGCGGCATCGACCGCGTCCTCGACGACGTCCACCATGCCACCCCGGCCGTGCAGGCGGTGCTCGACCGCAAGAGCTACGTGGTGCGCTGGCTCGCCCCGCGGATCGCGGCCCACCCCGCCTGCCGGGTGGTGGACCTGGCGAGCGGCCCCTGCCGGATGGAGCGGGAGCTCCTCGAGGGGGGATGGGGGGAGCGGGCTCGCCTCGTCGCCGTCGACCAGGACCCGGAGGCGCTCGTCTACGCGCTCGAGGTCCTCGGGGAGTACGCGCATCGCGTCGAGCTCGTGCAGGAGAACGCGCTCCGCATCGCCCGCACCCGCACTCCCCACCCCTCCCTCGCCGGTGCGCGCTACGTCGTCTCGCTCGGGCTCTTCGACTACCTCTCGCGCCTCGTGGCGGTGAACCTCCTGCGCGCCCTGCGCCGGCTCGTCGAGCCGGGCGGCGAGGTCCTGGTCGGGAACTTCGCCACCGGCAACCCCACCCGCACCTTCATGGAATGGGCCGCCGACTGGGTGCTCGTCTACCGCAGCGAGCGGGAGTTCCTCGACCTCTTCCTCGACGCCGGATTCGAGGCCCGCGACCTCACCCTGGAGCGCGAGCGCGCCCGCGGGCTCGTGCTCCTGGTGAGCGGCCGGGTGAGGCGTTGACCCGGGCGGGACCGCCCCGGACCGGCCGCGCCGGCGGGCCCGGTCGGGCGTGCTAGGCTCGCCCCCACCTTGCCCCGGTCCCTCCTCGTCGTCGACCACTTCGCCCCGGAGGGCCCGGCGCTCCGCGCCCACCTCGACCGCCGCTTCGCCGAGCCCGGCGCCGCCCGCGCCGGCCGGTTCGTCTGGGACTGGTGGCACGTCCCCGGCCAGTACACGGCGCTGCGCACGCCGGCCTGGAGCTACTTCCCCCGCGGCGTCTACGCCGCCTTCCACCGCCGACTGGTGTGGTGGGGGCGCCGCGTCCTCGGCTGCCACGACATCTCGCCTCCGTGGATCTCCTGCTACGTGGAGGGCTGCGGCCAGGAGCTGCACGGCGACCTCCCCCACGGCCCCTGGGCCTTCTCCTACTCCCTCACCCGCTGGCGCGGGCGCCGGTTCCAGGGCGGGGAGACCCTCCTCCTGCGCGACGGCGTCCTCGACCTCTGGAGCGACTTCCGCTCGGTGCGGAGGCTCGAGCGAGCGGAGCTCTTCCGCTCGGTGGTGCCCCTCTTCGGGCGGCTGGCCGTCTTCGACCCGCGCATCCCGCACGCCGTCCGCACGGTGCGCGGCACCCTCGACCCGCGCGAGGGCCGGATCGCCGTCCACGGCTGGTTCGTGAAGCCCCGCCCCTTCGTGGAGGGCCCGCTCGCCCCCCGCGAGCTCCTCTCCCGGATCGGCGAGCTCTCGGAGGTGCTCCGGCCGCTCCTCTCGCGCGAGCCGGTCGCCGGGCTCCTCTCCCTCGGCTTCCAGGTCGCGCCCGGAGGAAGGGCCTTCGGGGTGCGCGTCCTCTCCGACACCACCCGCGCCTCGTCGGGGGCCGAGGCCGGCCGCCGCCGCCTCGTCGCCCGGGTGCGCGCCGCCGTGGGGCGCTGGCGCTTCCGGGCCCAGCGGGCGCGCTCCCGGGTCACCTTGCCGCTCGTCTTCGAGCGCGGAGGCTAGCTCCCCATGGACGAGCTCCACATCCACGACATCACCCGCGTCATCCAGCTCGCGCTCGCCCCGGCCTTCCTCCTCACCGCGGTGGGATCGCTCCTCAACGTGTTCGCGAACCGGCTGGCGCGCATCGTCGACCGCTACCGGAAGGTGACCGAGGTCTCGCCCGGGGTCGGCGCCCAAGCGCTCGCCGAGGAGAAGGGCACGCTGGAGCGGCGCGCCACCATGGTCCGGTGGTCCATCACCCTCGGGACCGTGGCGGCCCTGTTCGTCTCTCTCGTCATCGGCGTCGCCTTCCTGGGCTTCATGCTGCAGGCGAACTTCGCCCGCCTGGTCGCCGCCCTCTTCGTCGCTGCCATGTGCGCGCTCACGGTGGCGCTCGGCTTCTTCCTGCGCGAGGTGATCCTCGCCATCGCCGGCGTCGAGGCGCGCATACCGGCGCGCCACCGCGAGGCGCGCGAGCGCGAGGAGCCCCCCTAGGGAGACGGACTCGCGCCGGCAGCCTTCTGCCGGCCCGCCCCTTCTGGCAGAATCCGCATCCTGGGGCGGCGGGAGGGATCGATCCATGGCGAACGGGAACTTCCAGATCGGCCTGGTCCAGATGGCCATGTCGCCGGACCCGGCGGCGAACGTCGACCGGGCGGTGGAGCGGGTGCGGGAGGCGGCCCGCCTAGGGGCGGACCTCGTCTGCCTGCCCGAGCTCTACCGGACGCGCTACTTCTGCCAGGGCGAGGACGCCACCCTCTTCGACCTCGCGGAGTCGGTGCCCGGCCCGAGCAGCGAGCGGATGGGAACGGTGGCGCGGGAGGCGGGCGTGGCCATCGTCGTCCCCATCTTCGAGCGCCGCGCCCCCGGCCTCTACCACAACACCGCGCTCCTCCTCGACCGGGACGGGTCGCTGGCCGGGATGTACCGCAAGATGCACATCCCCGACGATCCCGCCTTCTACGAGAAGTTCTACTTCGCCCCGGGAGACCTGGGCTTTCGCGCCTTCGACCTCGCGCCCGGTCGCGTCGGCGCCCTCATCTGCTGGGACCAGTGGTACCCGGAGGGCGCACGCCTCACCGCACTCCGCGGGGCGAGCGCGCTCCTCTACCCCACCGCCATCGGCTGGCACCCCGGCGAGAAGGACCGACACGGCGCCTCGCAGCGCGAGGCCTGGCGCACCGTCCAGCGCTCCCACGCGGTCGCGAACGGCGTCTACGTGGCCGCGGCGAACCGCGTCGGGTTCGAGCCCGGGCCCCAGGGGGGGGCAGGGCTGGAGTTCTGGGGCTCGAGTTTCCTCTGCGACCCGTTCGGAGTGGTGATCGCCGAGGCCTCCGCCGACCGGGAGGAGATCCTCGTCGGCGAGGTGGACCTCTCGCGCATCGAGGAGGTCCGCCGCAACTGGCCCTTCCTGCGGGACCGGCGCGTCGACGCCTACCAGGGGCTCGAGCGCCGCTTCCTCGACTGAAGGCCACCGTGGATCGCGCGACTGCCCCGCCGAGCGAAGGGTTCGCCATGCCGGCCGAGTGGGAGCCCCACCAGGCGACCTGGCTGGCGTGGCCCCACCGGGCGCGCGACTGGCCGGGCCGCTTCGGCCCCATTCCCTGGGTGCACGCCGACATCGTGAAGAAGATCGCCGCCGGCGAGACCGTGCGGGTGCTGGTGAGGGACGCCGCCGAGGAGGCGCGGGCCCGGCGCCACCTCCTCCGCCACGGGGCTGACCTCGGCCGGGTGGACCTGCGGCGCATCCCCACCGATCGCACCTGGGCGCGCGACTACGGTCCCCTCTTCCTCCGCCGCGGAGGGGAGCGCCCGGGCCGCGCCCTCGCCGGGTTCCGCTTCAACGGCTGGGCCAAGTACCGCGACTTCCTGCGCGACGCCCGGGTGGCCGAGCGCGCCGGGCGCGCCCTCGGGCTCCCGCTCCTCCCCGTCGAACTCCGGGGCCGGCCGGTGGTGCTCGAGGGGGGGGCCATCGACGTGAACGGGAGGGGAACGGTCCTCGCCACCGAGGAGTGCCTCCTCCACCCGTCGGTGCAGGTGCGCAACCCCGGGTTCGCGCGTCGAGACTACGAGACGGTCTTCCGCGATGCACTCGGCGCCCCGAACGCCATCTGGCTCGGACGCGGGATCGCGGGCGACGACACCCACGGCCACGTGGACGACCTGGCCCGCTTCGTGGCGCCCGGCACCGTGGTGCTGGCGCGGGAGGACGACGGCCGAGATCCGAACCACGCGGCCCTTTCGGAGAACCGGGAGCGGCTCGCCACGGCGCGGCTCGAGGACGGGTCGCGCCTGGAGGTGGTCGACCTCCCCATGCCGCGGCCCATCTCCTTCGACGGGCAAAGGCTCCCGGCGAGCTACGCCAACTTCTACGTCGCGAACGCCGCGGTCCTGGTCCCCACCTTCAACGATCCGGCCGACCGGGTCGCGCTCGGCATCCTGGGCGAGCTCTTTCGCGACCGGACGGTGACGGGCATCCACGCCCTCGACCTCGTCTGGGGACTCGGAACCGTCCACTGCATGACGCAGCAGGAGCCGCGCCCGTGAGACGGCCGGTGAGTGGAGGCCGGTCCGCCGGAGGCGCGCTCTTCCGGCGCGCGCTCCGCCGCGAGGTCGCCAAGGTCTAGTGGCGGGCGGCCCGCTCCACCGCCGCGAGGAGCGCGTCCGTCCCCACGTCCCGCTCCACGAACTCCATCCCGTCGTCGAAGAGATGGGCGAGGTCGGTGGGGTCCCGCACCAGGCCCGACGTCAGCACCACTCGCGCGCACGGGCTCGTGCGCCTGACCTCTCCCGCGACCTCGATGCCGTTGCCGTTCGCGAGCACGAGGTCGGAGACGAGCACGTCGATCCGACCGGGGGAGGCTGCGGCGACGGCACGCGCCCCGGCCGCGTCCTCCGCTCTCGAGACGTCGAACCCGCGCGCGGCGAGGAGCCGCGTGAGGGACGCGCCCACATCAGGGTCGTCGTCCACGACCAGCACCCGCGCCCGCCGGCTCTCCTCGGCCATCGCCCTCCGAAGGAGCACCTTCCATGCCAGGGCTGCGCGCGCCCGGGCTCCCCGGCCTCCGGGCCGAAGCCGCCGCAAGTACCAGCATTTCGTGGCCTCCGCCCCCACCCGGCCGCCCCCGAGAGCGGGGACCTCGGCCATTTGGCCCCGGGTGAACCCGCGCTGCTCCCTGGGTCAAAGGGGTGGCCCGAACCCGGTCCAAAGCCAGCGGGACCCCTCCCCGTGGGACAAGGAAATGGCGGGCCCCCGGCAGGCGCCGCCCCCGGCGCCATTCCGGGGTATAGACCGGGTGCGCTGGCCTTCCCTCCGCCCCGCGGCCCGGGGCGCCGCGGCTCCGGCCACGGGCGGGAGGAGGCCCGGTGAGGACGAGAACGGATCGCAGCGGCGGGCGCGCCCCGAAGCCGGGACGCGCGGGCCCGCTGTCGCCCGACGAGCTGAAGCGCATCGACGCCTACTGGCGGGCGGCGAACTACCTCTCGGTGGGGCAGATCTACCTGCTCGACAACCCCCTCCTGCGCGAGCCCCTGCGCATCGAGCACATCAAGCCGCGGCGGCTCGGCCACTGGGGCACGACGCCGGGCCTCAACTTCGTCTACGTCCACCTGAACCGCGTCATCCGCGCCGAGAAGCTCGACATGATCTTCGTCTGCGGGCCGGGGCACGGGGGCCCGGCGATGGTGGCGAACACCTACCTCGAGGGCAGCTACAGCGAGTACTACCCGGACGTGAGCCGGGACCTGGAGGGGCTGCGGCGGCTCTTCCGCCAGTTCTCCTTCCCGGGCGGGATCCCGAGTCACGCGGCGCCCGAGACCCCCGGGTCGATCCACGAGGGCGGCGAGCTCGGCTACTCGCTCGCGCACGCCTATGGGGCCGCCTTCGACAACCCCGACCTCGTGGTGGCCTGCGTGGTGGGCGACGGGGAGGCCGAGACCGGGCCGCTCGCCGCCGCCTGGCACTCGAACAAGTTCCTGAACCCGGCGAAGGACGGCGCCGTCCTCCCCATCCTCCATCTTAACGGCTACAAGATCGCGAACCCCACGGTGCTGGCGCGCATCGGGCGCGCCGAGCTCGAGAGCCTCCTCGTCGGGTACGGCTACCGCCCGGTCTTCGTCGAGGGCTCGGAGCCCATGGCGATGCACCAGGCGATGGCGGCCGCCCTCGACGGCGTCCTCCGGGAGATCCGCGCCATCCAGGTCGCGGCCCGGCGCGCCGGGGAGAGGGGGCGCCCGCGCTGGCCGCTCCTCGTCCTCCGCTCCCCGAAGGGTTGGACCGGTCCGAAGGAGGTCGACGGCAAGAAGAGCGAGGGCTCGTGGCGTTCCCACCAGGTTCCCCTCTCCGACCTGGCCGGCAACCCGGCGCACCTGAAGCTCCTCGAGCGCTGGATGCGCAGCTACCGCCCCGAGGAGCTCTTCGGGCGGGACGGGAGGCTCGTCGCCGAGCTCGCCGCCCTCCCCCCCCGCGGCGACGCGCGCATGGGGAAGAACCCTCACGCCAACGGCGGCCTCCTGCGGCGGGACCTGCGCCTGCCGAACTTCCGCGAGTACGCGGTGAAGGTGCCGCGTCCCGGGAAGACCGAGGCGGAGGCCACCCGGGCGCTCGGGCGCTTGCTGCGCGACGTGGTGAAGGGGAACCGGGACCGGTTCCGCGTCACCGGCCCCGACGAGACGGCCTCGAACCGGCTCGAGGCGCTCTTCGAGGTCACCGGCCGGGCCTGGATGGCGGAGACCCTCCCCTCGGACCGGGACGGCGGCCACCTCGCCCGCGACGGTCGGGTGATGGAGATCCTGAGCGAGCACACCTGCCTCGGCTGGCTGGAGGGTTACCTCCTCACCGGGAGGCACGGGCTCTTCCACACCTACGAGGCATTCGCGCACGTCGTCGACTCGATGTTCAACCAGCACGCGAAGTGGCTCCACACCACCCAGGGGATCCCCTGGCGAGCTCCGCTGTCGTCGCTCAACCTCCTCCTCAGCTCCCATGTCTGGCGCCAGGACCACAACGGCTTCTCGCACCAGGACCCGGGCTTCATCGACCACGTGGTGAACAAGAAGTCGGACGTGGTCCGGGTCTACCTCCCGCCGGACGCGAACACCCTGCTCGCGGTGGCCGACCACTGTCTGCGCAGCCGCAACTACGTGAACGTCATCGTGGCCGGCAAGCAGCCGGCCCTGCAGTACCTCGACGTCGCCTCGGCGGAGGCGCACTGCGCCCAGGGCGCCGGCATCTGGGAGTGGGCCTCCAACGACCGGGGCGGCGCCCCCGACGTGGTGGTGGCCTCGGCCGGGGACGTCCCGACGCTCGAGGCCCTCGCCGCCGTCGACCTCCTGCGCCAGCACGTCCCCGACCTAAAGATCCGGATGGTGAACGTGGTCGACCTCATGATTCTGCAGCCGCGGGAGGAGCACCCTCACGGGCTCACCGACCGGGAGTTCGACGACCTCTTCACCCCCGACCGGCCCATCCTCTTCGCCTACCACGGCTATCCCTGGCTCATCCACCGGCTCACCTACCGGAGGAGGAATCACGAGAACCTGCACGTGCGTGGCTACAAGGAGGAGGGGACCACCACCACCCCGTTCGACATGGCGGTCCGCAACGAGATCGACCGCTTCCACCTCTTCGGGGACGTCATCGACCGCGTGCCCCGGCTCTCGCACATGACCGCCTACGCGCGCCAGACGGTCCGCGACCGGCTCTTCGAGCACAAGGCGTACATCGCCGAGCACGGCGAGGACCTCCCCGCCCTCCGCAACTGGAGATGGCCGTACTGAGGGGTGAAAGGGGGTAGTATCCGCCACCCGGAACCGGCGGGCGGGCCCCGCTCTCCTCTTTCGACGGGAGGATCTGGAAACCGCATGGAAACGCCGCTCCTCCTCCTCGTCGCGCTCGCCCTGCCGGCCCCCCCGGCCGCGCCGCCGGCGCCCGAGCCCCTCGCCTCGCCAGCCGCTTCCCACGGCGCGCCGACGGGCCTCGCCGGCGCGGGCGCCCCGCCGGCCCCGGGGGGCCCCGGGGAGCGGCCGCCGGCCGAGCCCTGCCGGCCGGAGCTCTTCCGCATCGGCCGCAGCACCAACGCCAACGAGGTCGTGTACGCGGCCCGGCTCGCCAAGGAGGGCGGGCTCGACAAGGACGACCCCCTCCTGGCGGAGTGGCACATGCTCGCCGAGGACGGCCACCGCGAGGGCCTGAACTTCCTCGAGAACCTCATCGCCTACGGGTTCAGCGTCGACCCGGCCCCGGGCGGCGAGGGCTACACCGTCGTCCTCAAGGCGAAGAAGGATCGGCCCATCCACCTCACCCTGCGGGACGGGTGCCCGGCCGCACTCGTCTCCATCGGCGGCAGGGAGGGGCTGCTCCGGCGCATCTTCGTCCAGGCGGGCTCGGGCGGGGTCATCCCCACCGTGGCCTGGGCCGACATCGACGGGGTGGACCCGAAGAGCGGGGCGAGCCTGCACGAGCGGGTCTTTCCGAGCGCCTCCTCCCCGGCGGCGCCGCCGCGGAGGAAGTGAGCGGATTCTCGGCCGAAGGGCGGCCTAGCCGGCTCCGAAGGGCCACTTCCCGAAGTGGCGGGCGAGGGCGAGCGCCGCCGCCAGGGCCAGGACGAGCCCCCAGGCGAGGGCACGGCGTCGCTTCGCCCCCGCGTCGACGTAGGGATCCTGCAGCGACCGGCTCGCGCCGGCGGGCAGGACGGCGCGGTCGGTGAGCACCGCGCCGAGCGGCATGTTCACCTGCACGCGGCCGTTCACCGCCCAGCCGTTGGCGTCGAGCACCGGGCCGAGCGTCCGCTGGCGCAGCTTGAGCCAGGCGATGAGCATCGCCGGGCCCGAGATGAGGGCCACGATGCCCAGGATCGCCACCCCCTTCGCCCACCACGGCTGGAGGTTCAAGAAGCCCGACACGAAGGCGCCGAAGAAGGTGCCGAGGGCGCCGACCCCGACGCCCAACGCGGCGATGATGCCCACCATCTTCCCCACGTCCACCGCCTCCGCCTTGGTCGCCTTGCCCTCGGCAGCCCCGGCCATGCCCTCGGCGCTGGAGGCGAGCTTGGCCTGGCTCTCCTTGTCCCGGGCGGCGGCGAATTTCGCCACCTGGTCCTCGATCATCTGCACGAACTTCTTGTAGGGGGAGAAGAAGGCCTGGCGGATGCTGATGGGGTTGTCGACGATCTTGACGATGGTGGCGTCCCAGTCCCTCCCCTTGCGGTCGTAGAAGATGCCGTTTCGCCCCACCCCCAGGTAGTCCGAGTCCCCCTGGGTGAAGCAGGCGGCGATCTTCATCGCCTCGCCGCCGCTGCGGCGGCACTCGCAGTAGGCGATGTACATCCGGCTCGCGGCCGCCCGGGCCGCGTGCGCGGCCGGGTCCTCCACCCGCACGCACAGGTGGCAGGCGCGGCTGTCGAGGTAGAGGGTGCCCACCTGGAACACCGCCGGCACCTGCGGGTGGTAGAAGTCGGTGAAGGAGACGAAGTTCCGCAGGAGCCGGTACAGGTCGCGGCGGTAGTGGACGACCCTCACCACGTCCGCCACCGCCGCCGCCTCGGGCTCCCGGGCCTTGTCCTTGGCGATGAGCGCCTCCACCGCCTCCTTCCCCCGGCCGGCGAGGAGCGCCGCCACCCTCTCGGCCCCGAGCCTCTCCACGAGGAGCCCTTTCTTCTCGGCGGTCCACGCCTCGTAGGGGGCGAGCTTCGCCTTGAGCGCCTCCCACTCCGGGAACGCGAGCGCGCTCTTGCCCGGGCCGAAGACGGGCGCCACCGCGTCGCGCCCCAGCGCGGCCACCGCCGCCGCCCAGGCCGGGTTCACCCCCTCCGCGAGCGGGAGCGGCCGGCCTCCCTCCACGCGGGCGATGGGGAGCGTCGAGACCTCCGGGCTCGCCCCCGAGACCTCCCTGGCGGCCAGGGCGGCGATCTCCGCCTCCGGGCGCCCGAGGAGCGGCGGGATGCGCGGGTCGAGCGCGGCGAGCCCGGTCCGGGTGAAGTAGTCGTCCACCTTCGAGCGCACCGCCCGGAGCGCCGCCCCGGCGGCGGGAGTGGCGGCGCCCAGCACCTGCACCCCGGCCCCCTGCCCGGCCTTCCACCAGGCGTCGAAGGCGACGAGCTCGGCGAAGAAGGCGTCGAGCCTGGCCTGGTCCACCCCCGGCTTGCCACTGCGGTCGGGGACGCCCCCCATCGACGCCATCACCTCGCCGATGAGCTCCTTCGTCTCGGCGTCCTCGGCGGACTCGGGAAGGACGACGCCGTCGCCGTTCAGTACCGTCCTCTCGAAGACCCGGGTGGTGTCGGCGACGTCCGCCGGGGTCACCTCCGTCGCCGAGCCCTTCCCCAGGCTTTCCAGGATCTGGCGGGCGGCGCCGAGGAGCGCTCGGCCCTCGGGAGTCCCCTCCTGGATGGCCGCGAGCGGAAGGGTGTCCTTGCCCGGGACGAGGTCCCCGAGGTCCTTCAGCCGCAGGTCGCAGAACCGGATGGCGTTCAGGATCTCGGGAGCCCGCACCCTCCCGTCCTGGTCGACGTCGAGGAGCTCGAGCGTCTTCGATTCGATCTCGAGCCCCTTCGTGGGACAGGCGAGCGCCACCCAGAGCTTCTGGTCGAGCGACTCGAGGTTGCGGAGGTCGTCGGCGCCGTCGAGCTGCACCTGGTCGAGCCCACCCACTCGGTGGAACCTCCAGCGATGGGACTTCTTCTGCGCTAGGTCCGCCATCTGTCTTCCCTCGGGGTGGAGCGGGTGAACCGAAAGCAAACGCCGGGCGATTCTGCCATCGGAGGCCCGCGAACGCTTTTCCTGGAAGGGTACTGCGGCCTGGGCGCGCCCTCTCGGCCTGACCCCCGAAGGGGGGCGCGGCGGTATACTCCCGCCTCCATGAGCGACGGCCCCGCCAGGAAGGAGTCGGCGTCGCAGCGCCGGATCCGCGCCATCCGCAACCTCGGGATCATGGCCCACATCGACGCGGGGAAGACCACCCTCACCGAGCGCCTCCTCTTCGTCGCCGGGCGCACGCACAAGATGGGGGAGGTGCACGACGGCCTGGCGGTGATGGACTGGATGGAGCTCGAGCGGGAGCGCGGCATCACCATCACCTCGGCGGTGACGAGCTTCGAGTGGAGGGGGCACGAGCTGCACCTCATCGACACCCCGGGTCACGTCGACTTCACCATCGAGGTGGAGCGCAGCCTCCGGGTGCTCGACGGCGCGGTGGCGGTCTTCGACGCGGTGAACGGGGTCGAGCCGCAGAGCGAGACCGTGTGGAGGCAGGCGGACCGCTACCGCGTCCCCCGCATCGCCTTCGCCAACAAGATGGACCGGGTCGGCGCCGACTTCGCCATGACGCTCGCCTCGCTCCGGCGCCACTTTCCCGACCACGCCATCGCCGCGGTCCACCGCCCCATCGGCGCCGGGGCGTCGTTCGCCGGCTTCGAGGAGCTGGTGGGGCGGCGCCAGGTGCGCTTCCTCGACCCGGAGGACCCGCGCGCCTTCGAGGTGACGGAGGGGCTCTCGCCCGAGGGGGCGGCCGACCGGCGCGCCCTCCTGGAGACGCTCGCCGACGTCGACGACCCGGTCGCCGAGGCCGTCCTCTCCGACCGCGAGCCGGGCGCGGAGGAGCTCTCCTCCGCCATCCGCCGCGCCACCGTCGCCGGCCGGTTCGTGCCGCTCCTCGCCGGCTCGGCGCTCCGCAACAAGGGCGTGCCCCAGGTCCTCGACGCCGTCTGTGACTGGCTCCCCTCGCCGCTCGACGTCCCGCTGCGCGGCGGCCTCGAGCACCGGGAGGCGTCGGAGGAGGCGCCGCTCCTCGCCCTCGCCTTCAAGGTCTCGCTCCTCGACGAGATGCGCCGCTTCGTCTTCGTCCGGGTCTACTCGGGGCGCATCGCCGAGGGGGACGAGGTCTGGAACGCCACCCAGGGCAAGAAGGAACGGGTCTCCCGCGTGCTCCTCATGCACGCCTCCCAGAAGAAGCGCGTCCCCTCGCTCGGGGCGGGCCAGATCTTCGCGGTGATGGGGCTCAAGGACACGCGCACCGGGGACACCCTCACCGCCCCCGGGGACGCCTCGATCCTGGAGAGCATCTCCGGCTACGAGCCGGTCATCTCCGCGGCGGTGGAGGCCCAGAACCTGCGCGACCGCGAGATGCTCCTCGAGGCGCTCGCCCGGGTGGCGGACGAGGACCCGAGCTTCCGCTACGGCGACGACCCGGACACGGGGCAGCTCCTCATCTCCGGCATGGGCGAGCTCCACCTCGAGATCGTCACCGAGCGGCTGCGCCGCGAGTTCGGCCTCGAGGTGCGCACCGGCAACCCCCAGGTCCTCCTGCGCGAGACCCTCACCGAGGCCGCCGAGGCGGAGGCCACCTTCGAGCGCACCGCCGAGGAGGTGGAGATCTTCGGGCAGGCCCGGGTGCGGGTGGCGCCGCTGGCGCGCGGGGGCGGCTACCGCTTCCTCCTCTCCCCGGAGGCCCGCGACCTCCCCTTCCTCCGCGGCGAGACGCTCCATCGCGTCGAGGAGGGCGCGCGCGAGGCCGCCGAGGCGGGGGCGCTCGAGGGGTACCCCCTCCAGGACGTGGAGGTCACCTTCCTCGGGGCCACCTGGCGCGAGGGGTCCTCGAAGCCCTTCGCCTACAAGGTGGCCACCGCCGACGCGGTGCGGGAGGCGGCCTCCCGGGCGAAGCCGGTCCTGCTGCAACCCATCATGCGCCTCGAGGTGGTGGTTCCGGGCGAGTACCTGGGCGAGGTCCTCGGCAGCCTGGACCGCCGGCAGGGGTCGATCCTCGACGTCTCCGACCGCGGCGAGGCGGTGAAGGTGATCGAGGGGGAGGCCCCGCTCCGCAAGATGTTCGGCTACGCCACCGAGCTCAGGTCGGCGACGCAGGGGCGCGCGGTCTTCACCATGCGTTTCGACCGCTTCGACCTCGCCGGATAGCGCCCTGCGGGTCCGGGCGGGCGCCGATCGCCCGCCAGCCCCTCGACAAACCCGCGGCGTCAAGGTAAATATCTAGCGTCCCCGCCATTGTCGTGGCCCGGGTCCAAGCGGGAACTGTATCCCGCTCGAATAAGAAGAGAGCGATCAGATGGCTAGTGGTGTCGTGAAATGGTTCAATGACGCGAAGGGCTTTGGTTTCATCACCCAGGACGGCGGGGGCGAGGATGTCTTCTGCCACCATACCGCCATCCAGGCGGAGGGCTTCCGCACCCTGAAGGAGGGGCAGCGGGTCGAGTTCGAGGTGAAGAAGGGGCCGAAGGGTCTCCAGGCCGCCAACGTGCGGCCGCTCTAAGGCACGCCCTCGAGCGAACATGCGGAGGCCCGGCCGCCCGGCCGGGCCTTTGCCTTTTCGGTTTGCGAAGCACCCGCGTCAGACAGGAGGCGCCCCATGGCATTCAATCCCGGCTCGACGAAGAGGCAGAAGGAAGCGGCGCGCCGCGACAAGCAGCGCAAGAAGGACGAGAAGAGGGAGGCGCGCAAGCGCGAGAAGGAGTTGCAGGGAGAGCGCGCGGTCCCGCCCGGCGTGGACCCGGACATCGCCGGCATCGTGCCCGGCCCGCAGCCCAAGCTGGAGGAGTAGGCGGAAGAGCCCGCTTCCCGGGGAGATCGGCCGGGCTCCCGGGAAGGGGGCGTCCCTCGGGCTCGCTAGCCCCGCTGCACCCGCCGCAGGATCTCGTCCGCCATCGCGCGGGTGCCGAGCCTCCCGCCCAGGTCGACGGTCCGGCACCCGTCGGTGACGGCCCGGTCCACCGCCGCCTCGATCGCCGCCGCCTCCGTCGCGAGCCCGAGCGAGTGGCGCAGGAGGAGCGCCGCCGAGAGCACCGTGCCGACCGGGTTGGCGATGCCCTTGCCGGCGATGTCGGGCGCGGAGCCGTGGATGGGCTCGTAGAGGCCGGGCCCCTTCTCCCCGAGGGAGGCCGAGGGCAGCATCCCCATCGAGCCCGCCAGGACGGCGGCCTCGTCGGTGAGGATGTCGCCGAACATGTTCTCGGTGACGAGCACGTCGAAGCTCGCCGGCGCCTGCACGAGCCGCATGGCGGCGGTGTCGACGAGCATGTGGTCGAGGGCCACGTCCGGGTGGCGCTTCCCCACCGCCTGGGCCACCTGCCGCCACAGGCGCGACGACTCGAGCACGTTCGCCTTGTCCACCGAGGTCACCTTGCGCCGCCGCCCCTGGGCGAGGCGGAAGGCGAGCGCCACCACCCGCTCCACCTCGAAGTCCTGGTACTCGAGGGTGTCGACGGCGCACTCGTGCCCGTCGCGGCGGCTCCGCCCCTTCGGCTGGCCGAAGTAGAGCCCCCCGGTGAGCTCGCGCAGGACGAGGATGTCGACCCCCCGGAGCCGGTCCGGCTTGAGCGGCGAGGCGTCGACGAGGCTCGGGTGCACCCGCACCGGCCGGAGGTTGGCGAAGACGCCGAGCCCCTTGCGCAGCCCGAGCAGTCCCTGCTCCGGCCTCACCTTCGCCTGCGGGTCGTCCCACTTCGGCCCGCCCACCGCCCCGAGCAGCACAGCGTCCGAGGCCTGGCAGGCGGCGAGCACCTCGTCGGTGAGCGCGGTCCCGTGCCGGTCGATGGAGCAGCCACCCATGAGCCGCTCCTGGAAGCGGAACTGGTGCCCGAAGGCCTGGCCGACCTGCTCCAGCACCCGGACCGCCTCGGCGGTCACCTCGGGCCCGATGCCGTCCCCGGGCAGCACCACGATGTTCGCATTCATCCGCTTCCTCCCGAAGGCCGACCTAGTCCGCCAGGGCGAGGCCGTACTCCACCGCGTCGCTCAGCGCCCGCCAACTCGCCTCGATGATGTTGGTGCTCGCCCCCACGGTGCTCCAGATCCGCTCGCCCTTCTGGGTGTCGATGAGCACCCGGGTGATGGCTCCGGTGCCGCGCTCGCTGTCGAGGATGCGGACCTTGTAGTCCTTGAGGTGCAGCTCGGCCACCGCGCGGTAGTGCGGGAGGAGCGCCTTGCGGAGCGCCGCGTCGAGCGCGTCCACCGGGCCGTCGCCCTCCGCCGCGGTGTGCAGCACCTCCCCGTCCACTCGCACCTTCACCATCGCCTCGGCGAAGATGCCGCGCCCGGTGCGGTGCTCGACGTTCACGAGGAAGTCGACGAGCTGGAAGGGGGGCCGGTAACCCGCCTCCTGCCGCTTCATCATGAGCGCCACCGAGGCCTCGGCGGCCTCGAAGGAGAAGCCCTTCGCCTCGAGCTCCTTGATCTCGTTCAGTACCCCGGCCAGGTCGGCGGAGCTCGAGAGCCCCATCTCCTCCGCCTTGCTGAGGAGGTTCCCGCGACCGGAGAGCTCGCTCACCACCACGCGCATGTGATTGCCGACGAGCTCCGGCTCGACGTGCTGGTAGGAGGTGGCATTCCGGCGCATGGCGGCCACGTGGATCCCGCCCTTGTGCGCGAAGGCCGACTTGCCCACGTAGGGCAGGTGCTCGTCCGGCGCGATGTTCGCCACCTCCGACACGAAGCGCGAGGCCTCCGACAGGGTGGCGAGCCGTCCGGCCGGGAGGCACTCCTCCCCGAGCTTGAGCTCGAGCGCCGGGATCACCGAGCACAGGTTGGCGTTGCCGCAGCGCTCCCCGTAGCCGTTGATGGTGCCCTGCACCTGGACGGCGCCGGCGTGGACCGCGGCGAGCGAGTTCGCCACCGCCGCCTCGCTGTCGTTGTGGGCGTGGATCCCGAGCGGGTGGCGCAGCGCCTCTCGCACCGCCCCCACCACCTCGCCCACCTGCCACGGCAGCGAGCCCCCGTTGGTATCGCAGAGGACCACCGTCTCTGCCCCGCCGCGGACCGCGGCCTCGAGCGTGGCGAGGGCGTAGCGCGGGTCGGCGCGGTACCCGTCGAAGAAGTGCTCGGCGTCGTAGATGACGCGCCGGCCCCGCTCGCGCAGGTGGGCGAGGCTCTTCTCGATGATGCTCAGGTTGTCCTCGAGGGTGGTGCGGAGCACCTCGGTGACGTGGAGCGTCCAGGTCTTCCCCACCACGGTGCACACCGGCGCGCCCGAGTCGAGCAGCGCCCGGATGTTGGCGTCGTCCTCGGGCCCGCCACCGACCCGGCAGGTGGAGCCGAAGGCCGCGATCCGGGACGTCTTCCAGGGAAGGTCCTTGGCGCGCTCGAAGAACTCGGCGTCCTTGGGGTTCGACCCGGGCCAGCCGCCCTCGATGAACGCCACTCCCAGCTCGTCGAGCCGCCGGGCGATGCGCAGCTTGTCCTCGCAGGAGAGGGAGATGCCCTCGCGCTGGGTGCCGTCCCGGAGGGTGGTGTCGTAGATCTGGATCACGGAGCCACCGCGCGCTTCTCGTACTCGGCGATCCGGTCGGAGAAGCGCTGGATGTAGCCGAGCTCGTCCACTCCCTCGAGCAGGCAGGTCTTCGAGAAGCCGTCCACCGGGAACGTCACCCGCGCCCCGTCGGGAAGCCGGAGCGTCTGGGAGGCGAGGTCGATCGTCACCTGGGCCTCGGGGGCGCGCTCGAGCTGCGCGAGGAGCGACCGGTGGGCGGAGGCCTCCACCGCGACCGGCAAGAGGCCGTTCTTGAGGGCGTTGTTCTTGAAGATGTCGGCGAAGGAGGTGCTCACCACCGCCTGGAAGCCGAAGCCCTTGAGCGCCCAGGGGGCGTGCTCGCGCGAGCTGCCGCAGCCGAAGTTGTCGCCGGCGAGCAGCACCTGGGCGCTCGCCGCCCGCGGCTGGTTGAGAGCGAAGTCCGGCTTGGGCCGGCCGCTGCCGTCGTAGCGCCAGTCGGCAAAGAGGCTCTGGCCGAGCCCCTCCTTGTCGGTGGTCTTGAGGAAGCGCGCCGGGATGATCTGGTCGGTGTCGATGTCGTTGATGGCGAGCACCACGACGCGCGAGGTCAGGGTAGTGAACTTGGCCATCTCGGGCTCCGGGGCGGTCTAGGGGGCGAGGAGGGTGCGCGGGTCGGTGACCTTCCCGGTCACCGCAGCGGCGGCGGCGGTGAGCGGCGAGGCGAGCAGGGTGCGCCCGCCCTTCCCCTGCCGCCCCTCGAAGTTTCGGTTGCTGGTGGAGACGGCGACCTGGCCGGGCTCGAGCTGGTCGCCGTTCATGGCGATGCACATCGAGCAGCCGGGGTTGCGCCACTCGGCGCCGGCGGCGGTCACCACCCGGTCGATTCCCTCCGACTCCGCCTGGCGCTTCACCGCCTGCGAGCCCGGGACGACGAGCACCCGCACTCCCGGGGCCACCTTGCGCCCCTTGAGGAGCGCGGCGGCGGCGCGCAGGTCGGAGATGCGCCCGTTGGTGCAGCTTCCGATGAAGACCACCTGCACCGGGTGGCCGAGGAGCGGCTGCCCGGGAGCGAGCCCCATGTAGGCGAGGGCCTTCTCGAGGGCGCTCCGGTGGGCGGCGTCGGCCGCGCGCGCCGGGTCGGGGATCCGCCCGCTGATGGGGATCCCCATCCCCGGGTTGGTGCCGTAGGTCACCATGGGCTCGAGGGCCGAGGCGTCGAGCGTCACCGAGAGGTCGAAGGTGGCCCCGGCGTCGGTGGGGAGCTTCCGCCACCGCTCGACGGCCCCGTCCCAGGCCGCGCCCTGGGGCGCGAACTCGCGCCCGGCCAGGTACTGGAAGGTGGTGTCGTCGGGAGCCACCATGCCCGCGCGGGCCCCGCCCTCGATGGACATGTTGCACACCGTCATCCGCTCTTCCATGTCGAGGGCGCGGATGGCCGGACCGCTGTACTCGAACACGTGCCCGGTGCCCCCGCCCACGCCGATGCGGGCGATGAGGGCGAGGATGACGTCCTTCGCCGCCACCCCCTTGCCGAGCCGCCCCTCCACCCGGACCTCGTAGGTGCGGGGCTTGTGCTGCAGGAGGCACTGGGTGGCGAGGACGTGCTCCACCTCGCTCGTCCCGATGCCAAAGGCGAGTGCCCCGAACGCCCCGTGGGTAGCGGTGTGGCTGTCGCCGCAGACGATGGTCATCCCGGGCTGGGTGAGCCCGAGCTCGGGCCCCATGACGTGGACGATGCCCTGCTTGGGGCTGCCGCGGCCGTAGACGGGGACGGCGAAGTCGCGGCAGTTCTCGTCGAGCTGGGCGAGCTGCTTCGCGGCCTGCTCGTCCACCACCGGCCCCTTGGTGGGGATGCTGTGGTCCGCGGTGGCCGTGGTCCGGTCGGGCCTATGCACCTTCAGGCCGCGCGCCTTGAGCCCGGTGAACGCCTGCGGCGACGTCACCTCGTGAACGAGGTGGCGGTCGATGTAGAGGACCGCCGGGGCGCCGTCCTCCTGCGCGACGACGTGGTTCTCCCAGATCTTCTCGAACAGGGTGCGGGGCTCGGTCATGGCGTCGGGTATTCCTGAGAAAAAGGGGGGTGAGTATACACGACCCAGGCGCAAAAGCGCAGGGGCCCTCGCTTCCGCGCAGCGGCGGACTGCGAAGTCGCGCGCCGAGGAGGCCGCCCGGGCGCGGGCGAGATCGGGGAGGCGCGGCGTCGCCCTCCCCGCCCCTCGCTAGACGCCGAGCTTCTTGAAGAAGTCGTTACCCTTGTCGTCGACCAGGATGAAGGCCGGGAAGTTCACGACCTCGATCTTCCACACCGCCTCCATGCCCAGTTCGGCGAAGTCGATGCACTCGACCTTCTTGATGTTCTCCTCCGCGAGCACGGCGGCGGGGCCACCGATGGAGCCGAGGTAGAAGCCCCCCCACTTCTTGCACGCGTCCGTCACCTGCGCGCTCCGGTTGCCCTTCGCGATCATGACGAGCGAGGCACCGTGGGACTGCAGCAGGTCGACGTAGGAGTCCATGCGCCCGGCGGTGGTGGGGCCGAAGGAGCCGGAGGGCTTCCCGGGCGGGGTCTTCGCCGGCCCGGCGTAGTAGACGGGGTGCTTCTTCAGGTACTCGGGGACGCCCTTGCCGGCGTCGATGAGTTCCTTGAACTTCGCGTGGGCGATGTCGCGGGCCACCACCAGCGTGCCGGTGAGGAGCAGCGGGGTCGAGACCGGGTGCTTCGTGAGGTCGGCGAGGACCTCCTTCATGGGCCGGTTCAGGTCGACCTTGACACCGTGCTCGTGCTTGCCGCCCTTGAACTGCGCCGGGATGAGCCGGCTGGGATTGTGGTCGAGGTCCTCGATGAAGAGCCCGTCCTTGGTGATCTTGGCCTTCACGTTCCGGTCGGCGGAACAGGAGACCCCCATCCCCACCGGGCAAGAGGCGCCGTGGCGCGGCAGCCTCACCACCCGCACGTCGTGGGCGAAGTACTTCCCGCCGAACTGGGCCCCGATGCCGAGCTTGTTGGCGGCCTCGAGCAGCCTCTTCTCGAGCGCCACGTCGCGGAAGGCCTGCCCATGGGCATTCCCCTCGACCGGCAGGGCGTCGTAGTACTTGGTGGAGGCGAGCTTCACCGTCTTCAGATTTTGCTCCGCCGAGGTTCCGCCCACGACCACCGCGATGTGGTAGGGCGGGCAGGCCGCCGTTCCCAGGTACTTCATCTTGTCGACGAGGAACTTCTCCAGCTTCTCCGGGGTGAGGAGGGCCTTCGTCTCCTGCCACAGCATGGTCTTGTTGGCCGACCCGCCGCCCTTGGCGACGAAGAGGAACTTGTACTCGCTCCCCTCGGTGGCGTAGAGGTCGATCTGCGCGGGCAGGTTGGTGCCGGTGTTCACCTCCTCGTACATGTCTAGGGCGGCCGTCTGCGAGTAGCGCAGACTTTCCTCGGTGTAGGTGCGGTAGACGCCCTTCGAGAGCCACTCCTCGTCCTTCGCACCGGTCCAGACCTGCTGCCCCTTCTTGCCCACGACGGTGGCGGTGCCGGTGTCCTGGCAGATGGGGAGCGAGCCCTCGGCGGCGATCTCGGCGTTTCGGAGGAACGCGAGCGCCACCCCCTTGTCGTTCTGGGAGGCCTCCGGGTCGGCGAGGATCTTCGCCACCTGCTCGTTGTGCTCGGGTCGGAGGAAGAAAGAGATCTCGTGCATCGCCTCCCGGGCGAGCCGCTCGAGCGCCGACGGCTCGACCTTCAGGATCTCCTTCCCCTCGAAGCTCGCCTGGGAGATCCCCTCCTTCGAGAGCAGGCGGTACTTGGTGGCGTCCTTCCCGAGCGGAAAGGGGTCCTGGTAGTGGAAGGCGGGGGTGGCCATGTCTCCTCCGATGAGGTCGGCGGGGTTCGAAGAAAGCGGGGCGAGTAGGAAATCACACCTGGCCCGCCGGTGTCGACGCATTCGCCAAGCGGCGGCGCGCTCGCAGAGGGCCCGCCTGGCGAGCGCGGCGCTTCGGGAACGCCCCGAGATCGGAAGGCACCCTCGCGTCTCCGAGGAGGCCCTCTTCTCCTTAGGCTTTTCTGGCGTGCCACGCCGGGGAAGGAGGGCCGCGCACCCCCCCGAACGGGCGAGTCCCCTCCGGGGCGCGGAACCGCCCGCGCCGGGGAGCTGCGGCCCGGCGGGGCCCGTTCTCGGCCGAGGCGACTACCTGCGCTTCGCCTTCCGGGCGGGCTTGCGGGCGCGCGCCTTCACCTTCGCCTTCTTCTTCGCCGGCTTCTTGAGGCTCTTGCGCGCCTTGGCCGCGAGCCTCTTCACGTTCGCCCGGGCCTTCACGGCGACCTTCTTCGCCCTGCGCTGCAGCTTCCGCCCCTGGGCGCGGACCTTCTTCGTGGCGGCGGCGGCTCTCTTCGCCACCGCCTTGCCGGCCTCCTCCACGCCGCCCGCGGCCGCCGTCAAGGCGGACTTCGCCTCCTCCGCGACCGCCTTCGCCTCGCCTTCCACGACGTCCTTGATGTCCTGGGCCGTCTCGGCGACCTTCTCCAAGATGCCGCCCGGTGGCGGAACCCGCTCCTCGCTGGTCATGCTCCCTCCGAGATGGAAAGTTGGGGCACTACCTGCACCCAACGTTTACGCACATTGAGAGGGGGCTGCAACTGCTCTTTCCGGGGGGGAGCCGGGCAGAGCGAAAAGCCGCGCCCCCGCCATTGCGGACGGGGGGCCGACGGCCTAACGTATCGCGCCATGGCGAAGCCAAAGATCGAGGACCTGGTGAAAGGCCAGGGCACGGAGGCGGTCCGGGGAAAGACCGTGGAGGTCCACTACACCGGGTGGCTCACCGACGGGACGAAGTTCGACTCCTCGGTGGGAGGGGACCCCTTCTCCTTCCGGCTCGGCGCCGGAGAGGTCATCGAGGGCTGGGATCGGGGAGTCGCCGGCATGTGCGTCGGGGGCAGGCGGAAGCTCACCCTGCCCCCCGAGCTGGGCTACGGCTCGGCCGGAGCCCCGCCCCAGATCCCCGGGAACGCCACCCTGGTCTTCGAGGTGGAGCTCCTCTCCGTCTATTGACCCTCCGGGCGGCGGGGCTCCCTCTCCTGCGACGGGCGAGGGCCCCAGCGGACGCGATCCCGATGCGCGACACCTGCCTGCGGTGCCTCCGCCCCACCCCCTTCTGCGTGTGCGCGGCCCTCGTCCCCGCCTCCTCCCGCACCCAGGTCGTCATCCTCCAGCACCCGCGCGAGGCGCGTCTCGCCATCTGCAGCGCCTGGCTCACCCGCGTCGCCCTGGTCCGCGCCGAGATCCACCGCGGCGTCTCCTTCGAGGGGCTCCCGGCCGTCGCCGCCCTGCTCGGGACTCCCGGGGCAGCCGTCCTCTTCCCCGGCGAGGACTCGGTCCCGGCCCGGGAGCTCGCCCGGGACCCGCCGCCCGTCCTCTTCGCCATCGACGGCACCTGGCACCAAGCGGAGCGGATCCTGCAGCGGAACCCCTCGCTCGCTCGGCTCCCGCGCGTCGCCGTGGACGCCGGCCGCCCGAGCGGCTACGGGGACCTCCGCCGCGAGCCCGGCCCCGCGCACCTCTCCACCCTCGAGGCGGTGGCCCTCGCGCTCGGAGCCCTCGAGCGCGACCCGGCGAGGTTCGGGCCCATGGTCGACGCCTTCCGCCGCTCGGTGGAGTTGCAGCTCGCCTGCGCTCGCGGCGAGCGGCGCAACCCCAGGCACCGCTCGCGGTAGCTAGGGCGAGCGGCCGCCGAGGGCGAAGAGAACCGCGCCCAGCACCCCGGCCAGGCCGAAGGCGAGGTAGACCGCGCCCGCCGCCAGCGCCTTCCGCCCCGCGAGGACGGCGGAGTTCGTCCGCACCTCCCGGCGCGCGAATCCGTCGCGCACGCCCAGGTAGGCGGTGAGGGCGCCGGAGACGAGGAGCACCAGGACGACGGCCCAGTGCAGCGGATTCGATCGATCGAGAAGAGCCTCCACGTCGGTCCTCCGGCGGCGGAAGGTCGCTCGCCCACTTCCCTCGCGCCACAATCGCCCTCTCGGTCGCCGAAGTTGCCTGCGAGGTGCCGCTGGGATAACACGGCCGCATGGCCGACGCTCCCGGTCCGTCCCACTTCCTCACCGACATCGTCGACGCCGACTTGGCCGCCGGACGCAACGGCGGCCGGGTGGTCACCCGATTCCCGCCGGAGCCGAACGGTTTCCTGCACATCGGCCACGCGAAGTCCATCCTCCTCAACTTCGGGCTGGCGCAGCGGTACCGCGGGCGCTTCCACATGCGCTTCGACGACACCAACCCCACCACCGAGGAGACCGAGTACGTCGAGTCGATCGAGGCCGACGTCCGCTGGCTCGGCGCCGACTTCGGGAAAAACCTCTTCTACGCCTCGGACTACTTCGAGCGCATGTACGAGTGCGCCGAGCGGCTCGTCCGCGAGGGCAAGGCCTACGTCGACAGCCAGTCCCAGGAGGCCATCCGCGAGCAGCGGGGCAGCTTCGAGCGCCCCGGGGTCCCGAGCCCCTTCCGCGATCGGCCCGCCGGGGAGAGCCTCGCGCTCCTGCGCCGCATGCGCGCGGGCGGGTTCCCGGACGGGGCCTGCGTGCTGCGGGCGCGCATCGACATGGCGCACCCGAACGTCCTCCTGCGCGACCCGCTCCTCTACCGGATCCGCCACGCGCATCACCACCGCACCGGCGACCGCTGGTGCATCTACCCCATGTACGACTACGCCCACCCCCTCGAGGACGCCTTCGAGGGCATCACCCACTCCATCTGCACCCTCGAGTTCGAGAGCAACCGCGAGCTCTACGACTGGGTGCTCGACTCCCTCGGCCCCTGGGACCCGCGCCCGCACCAGTACGAGTTCGCGCGGCTCGCGCTCGGGTACACGGTGATGTCGAAGCGCAAGCTCCTCCAGCTGGTGAGCGAGGGGCGGGTGTCGGGCTGGGACGATCCCCGCATGCCCACCATCGCCGGCATGCGGCGGCGCGGGGTCCGGCCCGAGGCCCTGCGCGACTTCGCCGAGCTCATCGGCGTCGCGAAGAACAACAGCCTCGTCGACATCGGCAAGTTCGAGTACGCCGTGCGAGCGGACCTGGAGTCCATCGCCCCGCGCGCCCTGGGCGTCCTCTACCCCCTCCCGGTGGAGATCGAGAACTGGCCCGCCGACCGGATCGAGGAGCTCGACATCCCCTGGTGGCCCGCCGAGCCCTCCCGCGGGAGCCGCAAGGTCCCCTTCGGGCGGCACCTCCTCCTCGAGCGCGAGGACTTCTCACTCGACCCCCCGTCGGACTGGAAGCGGCTCGCGCCCGGGCGCGAGGTGCGGCTCGCGGGCGCGTACGCCATCCGCTGCGAGCGCGTCTCGCGCGGCCCGGGGGGGGAGATCGAGTCGCTCGCCTGCAGCTACGATCCGGCCTCGCGGGGCGCGGAGCCCTCCGACCGCCGTCGGGCGGGAACGGTCCACTGGGTGCACCGGGAGCGCTCTCTCCGGGCGCCGGTGCGCCTCTACGACCGGCTCTTCACGGTGGAGCAGCCGGACGCCGAGCCCGACTTCGTCCGCGCGCTGAACCCGGAGTCGCTCGTCGTCCCCGAGTCCGCGCGGGTCGAAGCGGCGCTGGCGGAGGCCGCTCCCGGGAGCCGCTGGCAGTTCCTGCGGCAGGGGTACTTCTTCGCCGACCCGGTGGACTCGCGGCCCGGAGCCCCGGTGTTCAACCGCACCATCGGGCTCAAGGACACCTGGGCGTCCCGCCAGGCCCCGCGCGCGGCGGTGCGCCGGGCCCAAAAGCCGGCGAAGGAGACGGCTCGCGCCGATGCCCCCTCGCGGCGCTCCCGCCTCGAGGCGCGCCAGGAGGTCCGGGAGGCGAGCCCCGAGCTCGCCGAGCGGTTCCGGCGCTACCGGGACGAGCTCGGGCTCCCGCCCGACCAGGCCGACCTGCTCTCGGGCGACGTCGCCACCGCCTCCTACTTCGACGCCGCGCTCGGCGCCGGCGCCTCTCCGAGTGCCGCGGCGCGCTGGCTCCTGAACGAGCTCGTCGGCCTCGCCGGGAGCGAGCCCCTGGCGAGCCTCCCCCTCTCCGGCGCGGCCTTCGGTCGCTTCGTCGCCCTGCTCGACCAGGGGCGCCTCTCCGGCCCGGCCGGCAAGGCCCTGCTCGCGGCCCTCCTCGAGGGGGGCGGCGAGCCCGAGGCCCGCATGAAGGAGCTCGGGCTCTCCAAGGTCGAGGACGCAGGCGCGCTCTCCCAGGCCATCGACCGGGTGCTCGCCTCGAAGGAGCGGGAGGTGGCCCGCTACCGCGCCGGCGAGAAGAAGCTCTTCGGCTTCCTCCTCGGCGCCGCCATGAAGGAGACCGGCGGCACCGCCGACGCCTCCGACGTCCGCCGGGCTCTGTCCGAGCGCCTCGGGTAGCGAGCGGCCCGGTCCAAAGGCCCCGGATCGGTCGCGGCTGCGCTCCGGTTTGCGGTATGGGTGGCGCTCATGCGCGCCGTCATCCCGCTCCGACGCCGGCCCCTCGACATCGCCCTCATCGCCTTCTTCGTCGTGAACCTGACCTTCACCACCTACGTGGTGAGCCTGGAGCAGGTGGCGATCGCCGACCCCTTCCACTTCACGCCCCCCGTCTGGCCCCCCGGGCGCCTCCTCGCCCTGGTGCATTGGTGGGAGCGGAGCTTCGACCCGCTCCTGCTCGCGCGGCCCGCCTGGTACCGCGCCACCATCTGGCTCGACGTCCTCGTCTTCGGCCCGTTCTACGCGGCCGCCATCTGGGCCTACGCCAGGGGGAGCGAGTGGATCCGCATCCCCAGCATCATCTGGGCGACCATGCTCTTCACCAACGTCTTCATCATCCTCTTCGACGAGCTCTTGGGCATCCACGCGACGCCCCGCCCGGCCCTGGTGGTGGCGGCGAACGCCGCCTGGATGGTGGTCCCGGTGGTGGTGGTCCTGCGCATGTGGCGCTCCGACCACCCGTTCACCGAGCCCCCGCCTCCCCCGCCCCCGGAGCGGGCGGCGGCGTGAGCGGGTTCCGCGAGCGCTACGGCCCCTTCGCGCTCGTGGCCGGGGCGTCCGCCGGGCTCGGCGAGGCGTTCGCGCGCGAGCTGGCCGCCCGGGGCCTGAACCTCCTCCTCCTGGCCCGGCGCGGGGACGCGCTCGCCGCCCTCGCCCGCGATCTCTCGGACCGGGCCGGGGTGGAGGTGCACTTCGCGGCCGCCGACCTCGCCTCTCCGGACGTCGGCGAGGTGGCGCGCTCGCTCGCCGCCGGGAGGGAGGTGGGTCTCCTCGTCTACAACGCCGCCCACTCCGCCATCGGGCCGTTCGTGGAGCGCCCGCTCGGGGAGCAGCTCCGGGTGCTCGACGTGAACTGCCGCGGTCCCCTCGTCCTCTCGCACCTCTTCGGGAGCGAGATGGCGAGGCGGGGACGCGGCGGGATCCTCCTCATGACCTCGCTCGCCGCCTCCCAGGGCGGGCCGCTGCTCGCCTCCTACGCCGCCTCCAAGGCCTTCAACCTGGTGCTCGCCGAGGGGCTCTGGGACGAGCTCGGTCGGTCGGGCGTCGACGTGCTCGCCTGCCGCGCCGGTGCCACCCGCACTCCGGGGTACGAAGCCTCCCGGCCCCAGAGGGAGATGCCGCTCATGGAGGCCCGGGACGTGGCGACCGAGGCGCTCGCCGCCCTGGGAAAGGGCCCGTCCGTGGTGGCGGGGGCGATGAACAAGCTCGTGGCCTTCCTCTTCGCGAGGCTCTTGCCGCGCCGGGCGGCCATCCGCATCATGGGGGGCGCCACCCGCCGCCTCTACGGTTGACGCGCGGTCATGTCCAAAGCCTTCACCGACGAGGAGACCCCGGAGGCGGGACCGCTCGCGCGCCCTCCGCCCCGGCTCCTCCCCGGCGAGGTCCGCTACGTCACCCCCGAGGGGAAGGGCGCCCTCGAGGAGGCGCTCCGGGGGCTCCGCGCCGAGCGCGACGGGCTCCGGGCGCTCTCGCAGGCGCACCGGGCCTCGCGCTCTCCCGAGCTCGAGGCCCGCATCCGGACGGCCGAGGCCACCCTCGCCTCCCTGACGGTACTCGGCCCAGAGGAGGCGCCCGAGGGCGTGGCCGCCTTCGGGACCTGGGTGACGGTCGAGGAGGGAGCCGCTCCGCCGGCCACCTGGCGGCTCGTCGGGCCGGACGAGGCCGACCCGCGCCGGGGCCTCGTGAGCGCCCACTCCCCCGTCGGCCGCGCCCTCCTCGGGCACGTCGCCGGGGAGGCGGTCGAGGTCGTGCGACCCGGGGGCGCGGTGGTGCTGCGCATCGTCCGGGTGTGGCGCTCGCCCCCTTAGAAGAGGCGCCGCAGCCCTCCCCCGCCGCCGGTCGTCAGCCCCGCTCCCCCTCCGCGCGGAGCGCCTCGAGCTCCTGCCAGCGGGCGTAGAGCCGCTCCACCTCCGCCCCGGCCTCCTCGAGCTCCTGCCGGAGCTGCCCGACCTCCTCCCCCTGGCGCTGGTAGGTGGCCGGGTCGGAGAGCCTCGCCTCGAGCCGAGCCTTCCGCTCCTCGGCCGCCAGGATCGATCCCTCCATGCCCTCGAGCTCGCGCTGCTCCTTGAAGCCGAGCCGCCGCGGCCGCCGCCCACGGTCGGACGGAGGCGCGGGCGGCGGGGCCGGCGCGGGCGCGCGCCCGGCCGCCTGGTCCTTCAGCGTCCGGTAGGTCTCGTAGTTGCCCGGGTAGCGGACGGCGCGCCCTTCCCCCTCGAAGGCGAGGATGGCGGTCGCCACCTTGTCGAGGAAGTACCGGTCGTGGGTGACGAGGAGGACGCTGCCGTCGAAGTCGAGCAGCAGCCGCTCGAGCACGTTCAGGGTGACGAGGTCGAGATCGTTCGTGGGCTCGTCGAGGACGAGCACGTTCGCCCCCTCCAGGAAGAGCCGGGCGAGCAGGAGGCGGTTCCTCTCCCCGCCGGAGAGCGCCTTCACCGGCGTGCGCTGCATGGCCGCCGGGAAGAGGAGGTCGTCGAGGTAGTCGCGCAGCGCCACCCGGCGCCCGGAGAGCGAGACGAAGTCCTCCCCGGGGCGATCGGGCGGCCCGCCTCCGGCGGCCTGGTAGACGGTCTCCTCGGGGTCGAGGCGGGCCCGCTCCTGGTCGTAGTAGGCGATCCGGGTGCGCGCCCCGGTGACGATCGAGCCGCCGTCCGGTTCGAGCTCCCCGAGGAGCAGGCGCAGGAAGGTGGTCTTCCCCACCCCGTTGGGCCCGACGACGCCGACCCGCTCCCCGCGCTGCAGGACGAAGTCGAGGGGCGAGAGCACCGGGCGCTCGCCGAAGCGCTTGGCGAGGCCGTGCGCCTCGAGGACCACCTGGGAGAGGCGGGGCGGCGGCGCCACCCGGAACTCGGCCACCCGCGCGCGCGAGGGGTGGCGCTCCGCCAGGAGCTCGCGCGCCCTCTTCACGCGCGCCTTGCTCTTCGTGCGCCGCGCCTCGACCCCCTTGCGGAGCCAGGCGACCTCCTCCGCGATCCAGCGCTCCCGCTTGTGCGTCGCTAGCGCCGACCGCTCCTCCTCGAGGAGCTTCTCCTCGAGGTAGGCCTCGTAGTTGCCCGGGTAGCTCGTCACTCCTCCGCCCGGCGCGATCTCCAGGATCCGATCGACGAGGTCGTCGAGGAAGTAGCGATCGTGGGTGACGAGCAGGAGGGCGCCCACGAGGCCGTCGAGCTCCTCCTCCAGCCAGTCGACGGTGTCGGCGTCGAGGTGGTTCGTGGGCTCGTCGAGGAGCAGCAGGTCGGGCCGGGAGAGGAGCGCCCTCGCGATGGCCACCCTCTTGCGGGTGCCGCCCGAGAGCTCGGCCACCGGGCGATCCCAGTCGGGGACGCCGAGGCGGTCCAGGAGGCGACGCGCCTCGTGGGCGGTGTCCCACCCGCCGAGGTGCTCCACCCGGTCGGAGAGGGCGGCGAGGTCGTCGAGGAGCCGGTCGCGCCCTGGCCCGTCCCCCTCCCGCTGCAGGCGGTGGGCGAGCTCCCCGTGGGCGGCGAGGGCCGCCCGCAGCGGCGCCCGCGCCACCTCGAGCTCCGAGGCCACCGTGGCTCCCACCGGAAACTCCGGCTCCTGCGGGAGGTAGGTGACGGTGGCGCCGCGGCGCAGGTGCAGCTCGCCCCGGTCGGGCTCGGACACCCGGGCGAGGATGCGCATGAGCGACGACTTCCCCGAGCCGTTCACGCCGACGAGCCCCACCCGCTCGCCCTCCTCGAGGGTGAGGGTGAGCCCGTCGAGGACTGCGCGGCTGCCGAAGGCGAGCCCGAGGTCGGAGGCGTGGAGGAGGGTCACGGTCTTCGGCGCCGGAAGGTATCACCCCGGCGAGGGCCCGGTTTGCCCTTCGACTTCCAGCGCTTCGAGGTGTTATGTCCATGTCTTCCCCGGTTCGCCGGAGCGGACGCAATGCAGCAGACCGAGAACCTGAACGTCGTCGCCCTGGATCTCATGCCTTCGCCCGACGAGGTGAAGGAGCGCGTGCCGCTCTCCGACCGGGCGGCCGAGACGGTCCTGACGGGGCGGCGCACGCTCGAGGCCATCCTGGACGGACGCGACCCGCGCCTCTTCCTGGTGGTGGGCCCCTGCTCCATCCACGATCCGGTGGCCGGGCTCGACTACGCGAAGAGGCTCCGGCGGCTCGCCGACGAGGTGTCGAGCACCCTCTACGTGGTGATGCGCGTCTACTTCGAGAAGCCGCGCACCTCCCTCGGCTGGAAGGGGTTCATCAACGACCCCTACATGGACGACTCCTTCCGCATCGAGGAGGGGATGGAGAAGGCGCGCCGCTTCCTCCTCGACGTGAACGAGGTCGGGCTGCCGGCGGGCACCGAGGCCCTCGACCCCATCGCGCCCCAGTACTACGGCGACCTCGTCGCCTGGACGGCCATCGGCGCCCGCACCTCCGAGTCGCAGACCCACCGCGAGATGTCCTCCGGCCTCTCCACCCCGGTGGGGTTCAAGAACAGTACCGACGGCGACGTGGAGCCGGCGGTGAACGCCATCGTCTCGGCGGCGCGGCCCCACAGCTTCCTGGGGGTGAACGGCCAGGGGCGCTCGGCGGTGGTGCGCACCCGCGGGAACCGCTACGGCCACCTCGTCCTGCGCGGCGGAGGGGGGCGGCCCAACTTCGACACCGTCTCCATCTCCCTCGCCGAGGAGGCGCTCGAGAAGGCCCGCCTTCCCCTCAACCTGGTGGTCGACTGCTCCCACGCCAACTCCTGGAAGAAGGCGGAGCTGCAGCCGCTCGTCCTGCGCGACGTGGTGCATCAGATCCGCGAGGGCAACCGCTCGGCGGTGGGCCTCATGGTGGAGAGCTTCCTCGAGGAGGGCAACCAGCCCATCCCCGAGGACCTCTCCAAGCTCCGCTACGGGCAGTCGGTCACCGACGCCTGCGTGGGCTGGGACACCACCGTGAGCATGGTGGAGGCCGCCCATCGGGTGCTGCGCGAGATCCTGCCCGGCCGCCGCCGGCCCGCCTCCGCGCCTCCATGACCGGAGCGCCCGGGAAGAGCCTGTCGCGCTTCGCCTGGCTCTCGATCGTCGCCGCCGTCCTGAGCATCGCCCTCAAGTGGGCGGCCTACCGCCTCACCGGCTCGGTGGGTCTCCTCTCCGACGCCATCGAGTCGGTCGTGAACCTGGTGGCCGCCGGGCTCGCGCTCGGCATGCTCGGACTTGCCTCCCGACCCCCCGACGAGGAGCACGCCTTCGGCCACTCCAAGGCGGAGTACTTCGCGAGCGCGGTGGAGGGAGCCCTCATCCTGGCGGCCGCCTCCGCCATCGCCTTCGCCGCCGTGCAACGCGTCCTCGAGCCGGGGCGGCTCGAGAGGCTTGGCCTCGGCCTGGCGGTGTCCACCGCCGCCTCCCTCCTGAACCTGGCGGTCGCCCGCGTTCTCTTCCGGGTGGCGCGGCGCCACCGCTCCATCGCGCTCGAGGCCGACGCCCACCACCTCATGGCGGACGTGTGGACGTCCCTCGCCGTGCTGCTCGGGGTGGGCCTGGTCGCCGCCACCGGCTGGGAGCGGCTCGACCCGGTGGTGGCGCTCGTCGCGGCCGCCAACATCGTCCGCACCGGGGTCTCTCTGGTGCGGCGCTCCCTGCACGGGCTCCTCGACGCCGCCCTTCCCGAGGCGGACCTGCGGGCCCTGGAGGAGGTGCTGGCGCGCCACCGGGGCCCCGAGGTCCAGTTCCACGCGGTCCGCACCCGGCAGGCCGCCGCCCGCTCCTTCGTCTCCATGCACGTGCTCGTGCCCGGCGACTGGTCGGTGCGGCGCGGCCACGAGCTCGTGGAGGAGATCGAGCGCGAGGTGTGCGTCGCCATCCCGGGCGCGAACGTGATGACGCACCTCGAGGCGCTCGAGGACCCGACCTCCTGGCTCGACGCCGGCCTCGATCGTCCCGCCTCGAGCGGCTAGCCGCCGCCGACTAGGCCGCCCGCACCACCACCCCCGTCGCCGTCTCGGCGAAGACGAGCTCGCGGTGATCGCGCTCGGCCATGCGGAGCGCCCACTCGCGATCGAAGAGCGCCACCGGCCGGTCCCGGACGTCGAGGACCACCAGGCCGTCGAGCGCGCCCTCCACGTCGTCGAGGTCGAGGGCCTTGCCGTCGGCCCTGGAGATCCAGCGGGCGAGCACGTAGCGCACCGGCTCCACCCTCACCTCCACCCCGTACTCGGATTCCAGCCTGTACTTCACCACCTCGAACTGCAGCTGGCCCAGGGCGCCGAGGACCAGGTCGCCGACGCGGCCGGCCGGCGGTCGGTAGAGCTGGACGGTGCCCTCCTGCGCCAGCTGCTCGATCCCGTTCGCGAACTGCTTGCGCCGCATGGGGTCGACGAGCGCGAGCCGCCGGAAGTGCTCGGGGGCGAAGCTCGGGATGCCCTCGAAGGCGAAGGCGGAGCCCCCCGTCAAGGTGTCGCCGATCTCCAGGCTGCCGGGGTCGTGGATCCCCACCACGTCGCCGGCGTAGGCCTCGTCCACCACGCTGCGGTCGCGGGCGAGGAACTGGGTGGGGGCGGTGAGGCGCACGTCGCGACCGGTGCGCACGTGGTGGGCCTTCATGCCGCGGGTCATCCGCCCGGAGCAGATCCGCACGAAAGCCACCCGGTCCCGGTGGGCCCGGTCCATGTTCGCCTGGATCTTGAAGACGAACCCGCTGAACTCCTCCCGGGCCGGGTCGATGTCCCCCTCGCTCGAGGCGCGCGCCCGCGGCGGCGGCATGAGCTCGCAGAAGGTCTCGAGGAACGCCTCGAGCCCGAAGTTGTTCACGGCGCTGCCGAAGAACATGGGAGAGAGCTCGCCCGCCTCGAAGCGCTCCGGGTGGAAGCCGTCCCCGGCGGCGTCGAGGAGCTCGGCGTCGTGCCGGAGCTGGCGGTAGCCGGCCTCGTCGAGCGCCTCCCGCACCGCCGGGTCGTCGATGCCGGTCACCTCCACCGGCGGCCGCTCCGCCCCCGCCGCAGCGCTCGAGCCGGCGTGCTCCTCGTCGAACAGGTACACGCGCCGCCGCATCCGGTGGTAGACGCCGCGGAACGTGCCGCCGCGGAAGATGGGCCAGGTGATGGGGTAGACCCCGATGCCGAGGACGCTCTCCACCTCCCCGATGAGCTCGAAGGCGTCCCGGCCGGGGCGGTCCATCTTGTTCACGAAGGTGAAGATGGGGATGGCGCGCTGGCGACACACCCGGAAGAGCTTGCGGGTCTGGGACTCCACCCCCTTGGCGGAGTCGAGGAGCATCACCGCCCCGTCCACGGCGTGGAGGGTCCGGTAGGTGTCCTCGCTGAAGTCGGCGTGACCGGGGGTATCGAGCAGGTTGAGCTGCAGCCCCCGGTAAGGGAACTGCAGGACGCTGGTGGTGATGGAGATGCCGCGCTCGCGCTCCATCTCCATCCAGTCGCTCACCGCGTTGGCGCGGCCCCGCTTCGCCTTCACCGCCCCGGCGAGCTGGATGACGCCGCCGTAGAGGAGCAGCTTCTCCGTGAGGGTGGTCTTGCCGGCGTCGGGGTGGGAGATGATGGCGAACGTCCGCCGCCGGGCGATCTGGTACCTCATGCCTTGGCCGGAACCTCTTCGCCCTCCACCGCCCGGGCGGCGCGCGGCTTCCAGAACTGGCGCGGCAGGAGGCAGAGCCCCATGAGCAGGAACTGGACGCCGATGAAGACCGCCAGGGCCCAGAAGGCCTTGTCCATGAACCCATAGGAGTGGAGCCCGACCCCGAGCATGTTCACGCCGAACCAGGAGAGGCTGGTGATGACGTTGCCGAAGATGGCCATCGCCATGAATCCCCGCTCCTTGGCGAAGCCGCCGAAGCGGGCGTGCAGGATGATGGCGTTCCACAGGACGATGAGCAGCGCCCCGTTCTCCTTCGGGTCCCAGCCCCAGAAGCGGCCCCACGACTGGTCGGCCCAGATGCCGCCCAGGACCGTGCCCACGAAGCTGAAGAGCAGGGAGAAGGCGACGATGCCGTAGGTCATGGAGACGAGCGTCTTCGTGCTCGCCGGGTCGAGGCGGGGCGCGAACTGCCGGCGGAGCACGTAGGAGATGGCGATGGCGCCCGCCAGGAAGGTCCCGCTGTAGCCGATGGTGATGGCCACCACGTGGGTGGCGAGCCAGAAGTTGGAGTCGAGCACCGCCCGCATCATCTCCATGGTGTCGCCGTCGCCGGCGAGGTGGTGGGCGACGAGAAGGGAGGCGAAGCCGGCGGCGGCCCCCACCGCGGTGCCGAAGCCGCGCCGGTACATGCGCTCGAGCACGATGCTCAGGATGACGGCCGCCCAGCCCACGAAGACCGCGGAAGAGTAGAGGTTCGTCACCGGCGGGCGGCCCTGCAGCAGGATCCGGGACACGAGCCCGCCGGTCTGCACCGTCGCCCCGGCGATGAGGAGCCCAAAGGCCGCCGGGCGCAGGATCTCGGGCTTCCACAGCCAGGAGGCGAAGATGGTGAGGAGCGCGAGGATGTAGATCACCATCCCCATGTAGAAGGGCTGCGCCCGGTTGAAGAGCATCTCGTGGTCGGCCTGCTCGCGCGCGGCCGGGTTCGTGCGCGCGGTGAGCGCCGTCAGCTCCACCACCGCCTGGTTGAACTCCGCCGGCTCCTGGAAGGAATAGGCCCACCCGACGCGGGCGAGGCTGGCGAGCCCCGGATCCACCGTCCCGCCGGCGGCGCTCGACCGCAGGGCCTCCCCGGTGCTCCTCCAGGCGTCCGGCCGGGCGCCCGCGAGCGGCGGCAGGGGCCGGAACTGGGCCATCTCCAGGAGCGCCAGGTGGCGCTCGGCCGCTCCCCTCTCCTGCGCGCCGGCGACCTCGGAGGCGAGGGCCTCCCCCTCCAGCTGCACGCTGTTCTTGAGCCGGTGGTAGAGGTAGACGCGGTCGAAGAGATTCACGATGGCCGACTGGAAGCGGCTGCGCTCCTTGGCGTCGATGGGGTGAGCGGCCTGGGCCTGGCGCTGGATCTCCCCGATGTGGGGCGCGAGCTGTCGGAAGCTGAAGTAGCGGTCGGCGGTCTGGCGGAGCCCGATGAGCCCGAGGACGTCCGGGTCGTTGATGACGAAGATGGGCTGTGCGTCCGCCACCTGGGGGCGGAAGAGCACGTCGAGGAGCCACTCGTCGGCACCCACCGTCCGGTCCTGATAGCGGAAGCTCTGCTGGCCGCGAATCATGAGGAGCGAGTTCCGGGCCAACGTGTCGACCGGCTTCACCCGCCCGCCCTCCAGGATGGGGAGCCGGGAGAACCCGCCGACGTCGAAGCCGCGCAACCGGTCGGGCTGGAACGCAGACACGCCCACGCCGACGAGCGCGAGCCCGCCCGCGACCCAAGGAGCGATCTTGGCGATCTTCATCTCTAGGCCTCCTGCGCGGCCGGGTGCTGGGCCGCAGCCTGCGCGGCATCGCGCCGCCTCAACGAGCGTCGCAGCCGGGTCCCGAAGTGGTACACGAGACCCGCGGTGACGAGGATGCACGACACGTACGGCAGCAGCCACCCCGGGTTCTCCACCACCTGCAGGACGGAGAGGGTGTCGTTCTTGCCGAAGCTCGCCTGGTAGAACGCCTTGCCGTCATAGCGCAGGGGCTGGTTCATGTAGATGAGGACGTCGCGGTCCTCGCCCCGGGAGGGGTTGTAGAGCCGCACCAGGCTGGAGAAGTTCTTGGGGATGTCGGTCCCGGCGTAGACGTCGTGGGAGAACTTCTTGAGGGTGATGGAGTAGGGCAGGTACTGCCGGCGCGGGCGCATGGAGAGCACGTAGGTGCGCCCCTCGTGGGTGAACGACTGCGGGGCGCCGAGCACGGTGGAGACGAGCCAGACGCCGTAGCTGCGCCCTCCGGCGATCGGCTCCACGAAGGCGGTGGTGCGGTTCACGTCGTCGTCGCGGGACACCGGCGGGAGCGGCCGGACGGTGACGGCGGTCCCGACGCCGCGGGTGGCGGGCGAGGGCGGGTCCCCCGGCCGCCGGTTGGCGAGGTCGGCGTTGCGGACGAACTGGTGGACCTTGATCGACACCGGGGTCCCCGGCAGCTCCACCGTCCCCTCGCGCGCCAGGGTGGACTGGCCGATGCCGTACACCTCGTCCTGGGTGGGGTCGGTGACGTCGACCACCGCCAGCTCCGGGTCCTTCCCCTCCACGAAGTTCACCGTCTGCCCTTCCTCGATGGCCATCTGCGAATCCACCTGGAAGGCGCCGGAGACGAACTCCCCCACCACGAAGAGGATGAGCCCGAGGTGGACGAGCCAGAGCCCGAAGTTGTTCCAGTTGAAGGGGATGCGCAGGTACTGGGCGACGAGGTTCAGGGTGAGAACCATTCCCACCGTCACCCCGCCCGGCAGGACGGGGATGGAGTAGGCCGTCCCGGGCACGTGCCACCAGACGACGAAGCTGCGCATGTAGACCGCCACCGCCCCGAAGGTCCCGAGGTCGACCTGCGCGAGCGTGCACAGGAAGACGAGCACCATGAGGAGCGCCAGCAGCGCGATGGTGAGCTGCATCGACGCGAGGGCGTTCCAGAGCGGGTACTTAGTCGGCTTGGCCAAGGCGGAGGCTCTCCAAGAAGTGCAGGAACTCGGGGCGCGTCGCCCCGACGGGCGCCGAATCCCCAACCATCTTCAGAAACCAGGTATTTCCGTCGACGGAGAGCAGGCCGGCGATCATGCGGGTCTTCACCTGCCCCTCGCTCGTGAAGTCGTAGAGCGAGATCTCCCCGGCCTTCGAACGGACCGGCTGGCGCGCCGTCGCGAGCGCCCCCTCGTCGATAGGGGCGAGCCCGATCTGTCCGCGCCACCGGTTCACGTTGGCGAGCTCGCCGCCCGCCGGCCCCGGCAGGACCACCACCGAGACGTCGACCTTGCCCGCCGCCGGCACCTTGAGGGTGGCGTAGCGCATCGCGCTCCTGCCCGCTTCCGTCCATCCCTTGGGCAGCGTCCATCGCAGCGCTCCCGAGGCCGGCGGCGCGGGCGGCGGGGGAACTCCGGCGTTCGGCCCGGAGGCGACGCCGGGGGGCGGCATCGACGCCCCGGGCATCGCCGCCTCGCCCCCGGAGCCCTTCGGCACCTTGGCGCGCGTGACCTCGTCGCGGCGGCACCCCGCCGCGACGAGGGCGAGGGCCGCGAGGACGGCCCCTAGGGCCCTCGCGGACCCGGCGGGCCCCTCCCCCGCGAGATGTGCTTTGTGCCTCATCGACTCTCCTGGCGGCCTGCCTCTAACCCGCAAGTCGAGCGGGCTCTCTCGTTCACCGGAAGGGGTCACTCTCAGGGTGACCGGGACAGGCCTTCCGGCTTTCCTTTGTGAAACCGAGGCCCTCTGCCCCGTTCGGAGTAGGGCCGGGCACTCCTTTCTTGATCGGGATCCAGGTCGAACGCAAGTGTCCGGCCCCGGAATGTGAGATGCACGGACGAGCGCGAGCGCATAGGCTCGGAAGAGTCTTCTTTCCACGCTTCCCTCAAGACCCGTGACGGAGGTCGCCCGAATGAAGCGCATCGCCCTGGTCGTGCTCGCCCTGCCCCTTTGCGCCGCCGCCGCCGAGACCGCCCGGGCGGAGCTGAAGAACGCGAGCGGCACCGCGGTCGGCATCGCCACCTTCGTCGCGGTCCCGGGGGGAGTCGAGCTGGCCCTCAAGGCCTCGGGCCTCCCTCCCGGGCCGCACGGCTTCCACGTCCACGCGGTCGGGAAGTGCGAGGGGCCGGACTTCAAGACGGCGGGCGGGCACTTCAATCCCGGGGCGAAAAAGCACGGGCTCGAGAACCCCGAGGGTCCGCACGCCGGCGACATGCCGAACCTCGTCGTCGGCGCCGACGGCAGCGGGTCGGCGAAGGTGCTCCTCTCCGGGGCCTCGCTCGGCTCCGGGCCGAACTCCCTCCTCCACGAGGGCGGCACCGCGCTCGTCGTCCACGCCGACGCGGACGACATGAAGACGGATCCAGCCGGCAACGCCGGCGCCCGGATCGCCTGCGGGGTGATCGAGCGCTCGAAGTAGGGTGCGTCCGGGGCGGCGCCTCTCACCGCGCCCCGAGGGGCACCCCCGAGCCTACGGCTTCGGCTGCGCGGGCTCGTTCACGCCCGGGATCTTGGCGATGTGGCCGCGCGCCACCTTCCACGCCTGTTGGACGATCCAGGAGAGCGACCGGTCCTGCCGGTTGGCCTCGTCTTGGATCTCCCGGAGCATCTCCTCCGGGAAGTAGAGCGACTGCTTTCTCTTGTCGGTGGGCTCGGACATGTCCCCACTTGTACCGCGAGCCTGACCTCCGGGAAAGAAACCGGAGCCCGAGCGCACCCGCTACCACACCTCGCAGCGCTCGCTCCGCACCATAGGGGAGTCCGCCTTGCAGGCGAAGGCGGCGGCGAACTCCTTCAGGTTGGAGAGCGGCCCGTTCACCCGCCAGCGCGGCGGCGAGTGTGGGTCCGTCTGGGCGCGCACCCGGGCGAGTTCCGGGCGGACCTTGCCGCACCACAGCTGGCCGGCCGCCACGAAGAACTGCTGCTCGGGGGTGAGGCCGTCGGCGCTCGCCTCGGGGGGCTTCCCCTTCCGCGAGGCTCGGTAGGCGGAAAGCGCGAGCTTCAGCCCCCCCAGGTCGGCGATGTTCTCTCCCAGGGTGAGCCGGCCGTTCACCTTCAGCTCCTCCACCGCCGGATAGCCCGAGAACTGCCGGTCCAGGCAGGCGGCGCGCCGCTCGAACTCCGCCGCCACCGGCGCCGTCCACCAGTCGGCCAGGTTCCCCGAGGCGTCGAACTTCCTCCCCTCGTCGTCGAAGCCGTGGGTGAGCTCGTGCCCCACCACGAAGCCCGTCGCCCCGTAGTTCACGGCGTCGGCGGCACCTCGGGTGTAGAAGGGCGGCTGCAGGATCCCGGCGGGGAACACCATCTCGTTCAGCTGCCCGTCGTAGTAGGCGTTCACGGTAGGCGGGGTCATCCCCCACTCGCTGCGGTCGAGGGGCTTGCCGATCTTCGCCACCTGACGGCGCATCTCGAAGGCCGATGCAGCCACGGCGTTCTCGAGGTAGGCGTCCCTCTCCAGCCGGAGGGACTCGTAGTCGCGCCAGCGCGAGGGGTAGCCGATCTTGTTGTCGATCCGCTCCAGCTTCTCGAGCGCCTTCCCCCGGGTGGCCGGGTCCATCCAGGCGAGCTCGGCGAGGTTCCTCGCCTGCGCGGCCTGCACCCCGGTGACGAGGGCGAGCGCCTTCTCCTTCGCGTCGCCCGCGAAGTACCGGCGCACGAAGGCCTCCCCGAGCGCCTCGCCGAGCGCCCGGTCGGTCGCCGCCACGCAGAATTTCCAGCGGGGCTCGAGCTCCTTCGCACCGGTGAAGTTCTGCGAAGTGAAGGCGAAGCGCTCATCCACGAAGGCCCGCGGGAGGGCCCGGCCATCGGCGGCGCGCTCGAGAACCTTCCAGCGCAGATAGGCCCGCCAGGTCTCCGCCGGGGTGGACGCCGCCAGCTCGTCGATCCGGGCGAGCGCCTTGGGGGTGGTGGCGAGGAAGGCGCGGACCCCCGGGGCTCCCACCGCCTCGAGGTAGGGACGCCACGGGAAGCGCGGCGCCAACTTCTCGAGGCTCGAGAGGTCGAGGCGGTGGTCGAGGTTCCTCGGGTCCCGGAGCTCCACCCGCGTCCACTGGGGCTCCGCCAGCGACCGCTCCAGGTCGTAGACGGCGCCCGCCTCCTTCTCCGCCCGCGCCCGCTCCACGCCGGCGAGCTCGAGCATCCGCGCCACGTGGGCGACGAGGGCCTTCTGGATCGCGACGCTCTTGGGATCGCTCCTCGTGTAGTAGTCGCGGTCGGGGAGCGAGAGCCCGCCCTGGGAGATGCCGGCCACCACCTCGCTCGAGTTCTTCAGGTCCTGCTCGGCGCGGAAGAAGAAGAGCGGGGCCACGCCCTCGGCGTGGAGGCGCCCCACGGCGGCGGCGAGCGAGGAAGGGTCCTTCACCGGCTCGAGCCTCGACCACGCGGCCGCGAGGCTCGCCGTGCCCCGGGCCTCGACCCCCGCCTCGTCCATGCACGACTGGTAGTAGACGCCGGCCTTGCGGAGCCGGGCCTCGCCGAGGTCGCCCTTCCCGGCGGCGAGCTCCTCCAGGAGCCCCTTCAGCCTCTCCTTGTTCTTCTCCTCGAGCTCGTTGAACCGGCCCCAGCGGCCCCGGTCGGCCGGGATCTCGGTGTGCGCGAGCCAGCCGCCGCAGGCGTAGGCGTAGAAGTCGTCGCACGGGTCCGCCTTCGGGTCCATGGCGGCGAGGTCGATCCCCGGCGCCTTTCCCGCCGGAGGCGCCGGCTCGGGCGGCGGCGCGGGGGAAGAGGGAGCGGCCGCGAGGCATGCGAGCACGGCGGCGGCGAGGGGGGCAGTCCGGGGCATCGTTCCTCCAGGGCCCCCAACGGGGAGGGAGAGAGGGGCCTCGCCGGGAACCGCCGCCACCCCCGGCTTCTTCCGCGAACGCTGTGGAACGCCTTCCCGAAGCGCCCTCTTGACGCTAGGCGTCACGTTCGGCATCTTGGATTGACTCCAGAATCAACAGGAGGCAATCCCATGCCGGCACAGCCGTCCTCCCTGTCGCCCTCGCCCCCGGGCGGCGGTTTCCTCCTCGAGCGAGCGGGCGAGAGGCCCATCCTGACGCCGGGCGATTTCACCCCCGAGCAACGCGAGTTCTACCGCGCGGCGCACAAGTTCGCCCGGGAGCGGGTGCTCGCGAGCGTCGACGCCATCGAGCGCAAGGACTTCGCGATCGTGCGCCGGCTCCTGAGGGAGGCGGGGGAGCTCGGCTTTCTCTCCCTCGACCTGCCCGAGGAGCACGGGGGGCTCTCCCAGGGCATGACGACGAGCGTGCTCGTGGCCGAGGCCATGACGGTGGTGGGTGCTTGGTCGGTCATCTTCGGCGCCCAGGTCGGCATCGGGAGCCTCCCCATCGTCTACTTCGGGAACGCGGCCCAGAAGGCGCGCTTCCTCCCCAAGCTCGGCACGGGCGAGTTCGCCGCAGCCTACGCGCTCTCGGAACCCTCCTCGGCCTCCGACGCGCTCGCGGCGAAGACGCGCGCCGCCCTCTCCCCGGACGGGAAGCACTGGATCCTGAACGGCACGAAGCAGTGGATCTCGAATGCCGGCTTCGCCGACGTCTTCGTGGTGTTCGCCAAGGTCGACGGGGAGCACTTCAGCGCCTTCGTGGTGGAGCGGAACACCCCCGGCTTCAGCGTCGGGCCCGAGGAGCACAAGATGGGCATCCGCGGCAGCTCCACCTGCCCGCTCGTCTTCGAGGACGCCCAGGTCCCCTTCGAGAACCTCCTCGGCGAGGTGGGCAAGGGGCACCGCATCGCCTTCAACATCCTCAACATCGGCCGGCTCAAGCTCGGGGCCACCTGCGTCGCCGGCTGCCGGAACGTGCTCGCCCTCTCGGCCTCCTACGCCCGGGAGCGCAAGGCCTTCGGCCGGCCCATCGCCGAGTTCGGTCTCGTCCGCGAGAAGCTCGCCCGCATGGCGTCCCTCGCCTACGTCGGCGAGGCGATGAGCTATCGCACCACCGGGCTCATCGACCGGCGGGTGGCGGCCGCGGGGGCCCCCACCGGGTCCGAGGCGTCCGAGCGCGACCTCATCGCGGCGGTGGAGGAGTACAGCGTCGAGGCCTCCATCCTCAAGGTGTGGGGCTCGGAGGCCCTCTCCGACGTGGCCGACGAGGGGGTCCAGATCCACGGAGGGTACGGCTTCGTGGAGGAGTACCCCATAGAGCGCACCTACCGGGACAACCGCGTGAACCGCATCTTCGAGGGCACGAACGAGATCAACCGGCTGCTCGTCCCGGGGACGCTCCTCAAGCGCGCCGTCAAGGGGCAGTTCCCGCTCCTGGCCCTCGCAAAGGGGGTGGCGCAGGCGGTCGAGCGGGGCGACCTCCCGGCGCCTTCCGCCGGCCGGCTCGCGCGCGAGCGCCGGGTGGCGGAGCTCAACAAGATGCTCTGGGCCTACGCCCTGGGGGTGGCGAGCCAGTCGCTCGGCCCCGCCCTGGGAGATCGTCAGGAGGTGCTCGGGGCGCTCGCCGACGTCGCCATCGAGGCCTACGCCGTCGACAGCGCCGTGTCGCGCGCCCTCCAGTCCCGCCCCGACCCGGTCGCCGACGCCTGCGTCGCGCTCTACGCCGAGGAGGCCCACCCGCGCGCCTACGCCCGCGCGCGGGCGGCGATCCTCGCCGCCGCGAAGGAGTCCGAGGCGTCGCGACCGCACCTCCTGCGCCTGCGGAAGCTCCTCGACGAGGAACCCGGCGACGTCGTCTCCTGGCGTGAGGCCGTGGTCCGACCCACCCTCGAGGAGGGCCGGTACCCGCTTGGGTGGACCTAGCGTTCGAGGGCCCCGTGTGGGCCCGGTGGAAACCCACGGGAGGCCGGGCACTTGGTGGCGCAGGCCGCCTATCACTCAAAGCAACTCCCGTCCCCGCCCGGGATACCCCGCTTTCACGCTCCGGTCACGGAAGCGCTGGTTGATCGCGCCACGGTAGCCTGTTAGTGGAGGCGCGGGCATCGGGGCATCGAACCGACGGGGGTCGCGATGGGGATTCGCCGAAGCGCAATGGTTCCGTGGGCCGTCCTCCTCGCCGGGGCTCTCGCCGCCTGCGGGGGCTCCGGGGGAGGCTCCTCCTCGCCCACGACCTACTCCATCTCCGGCACCGTCTCGGGCGCGAACGGCGTGAAGGTCTCGCTCACCGGCCAGGCGACCGGGTCGACCACGGCCAACGGCTCCTACTCGTTCAACGGCCTCGCGAACGGCAGCTACACGGTCACCCCCACCCTGGCCGGCTACGGCTTCACCCCAGGGAGCCTCCAGGTGACCGTGAACGGGGCCGACGTCACCGGGCAGAACTTCGTCGCCACCGCCACGTCGTTCACGGTGAGCGGAGTGGCGGTCGACAAGTACGGCACGCCGCTCGCCGGCGTCCCGGTCGCCCTGCCGCTCACGAGCGCGGCGGTGACGACGGGAGCGGACGGCACCTTCACCTTCGCCAACGTGACCCCGCCCTACGACATCGCCATGCTGATCCAGGACTCTAGCGGCGACAACGTCTACGTCTTCCACGGGGTGACGACGCTCGCCCCCCGGGTGCCAGCCGTCTACACCGGCCCCGCGCCCTCACAGGCCGCCGTCGACCTGACGGTCGACGGGGCCGCTGACGCCTACTACTACGCGGTGTTCGGCTCCCCCGAGACCGGCAACGACTTCGAGGACTCCGCTCCCCTCCCTAGCCCATGGACGGTCACCGTCCCCTGGGCGGGCCCCTCGCCGCTCGCCGGGACCCTCTACGTGCTGGCGGGCGCGGGGAGCGACCCCGAGACCTACTCGGCCTACGGGAAGGTCCCGGCCCTGTCGCTCGCAGACGGCGGGGACACCCCGGCGAGCGTGACGCTCGCTTCCGTCGACGCGCCGCAGACGCTGCAGGTGTCGGCCACCGCGCCCCCCGGCTATGCCCTCGCCACCGACGGGAGCTCCTACGTGAGCCTCGTGTTCGGCGAGGCGGACTGGCTCACCTCCCTCGCCTATCTCACCGCCCCCTCGACCACCGTCTCCATCCCGTCGATCGCCGAGGGCACCATCCGCGTCGATCCGCTCGCCTACCCGAGCCTGACCAACAACGGCGAGTTCAGCTTCGTCTGCCAGGACTTCCCCGCCAGCGTGACGAGCGACCAGAGCCTCGCCCTGAACCTCCTCTCCCCGCCCATCTACGTCTCCCCGGTCGACATGGCGACGAACTGGGACCCGGTCGGCGCGGGCTTCAGCTGGAACGCCCCCGCCCAGGCGAGCGGCAGCATCCTCTACGAGGTCGACGCCTTCCTGGGATTCACCCTCAACGTCTACTCGTTCGGCACCGCCACCTCCTTCAAGGTGCCCCCGCTGTCCGTCTTCGGCGTCCCGGGAGTGGCCCTCCCCGGCCAGGCGGCCTCGGTGTGGTACGTCCAGGCCATCTCCTCGACCGCCATCGCCACCCCCGACGACCTCCTCGGCGCCACGAGCTCGCACACCCTGTTCAACAGCTGCAATCCGCTCCAGGCGGTGGCGCAGGGGGCGATCCTGAGCTTCACCACCCCCTGACGGCGGGCCGGCCCGGGAAGGCGAGGAAGAGGCCCTACTTGCCTTTGGGCCGGGGATGGGGTCTCTTTCCCCGTCTTGAAGAAGAAGGAAAGCCTCGACCAGCGCATCGCGCTCTTCGTCGACTTCGAGAACCTGGTGACGCGCACCGGTCTCCAGGCGGAGACCTTCGACCTCCAGCCGGCGCTCGACACGCTGCTCGAGAAGGGCAAGGTCGTCTTCCGCCGCGCCTACGCGGACTGGACCCGCTTCGCCGGGGCGACGCAGCGGCTCCACGACAAGGGCGTGGAGCTGGTGGACGTCCCCCCCTCGACCCGCGCCGGCAAGAACGGCGCGGACGTGCGGCTCGTCATCGACGCGCTCGAGCTCTGCTACCTGCGCGAGCACATCGACACCTTCGTCCTCGCCTCGGGGGACTCCGACTTCTGCCCCCTCGCCGCCAAGCTCCGCGAGAACGACCGCATCGTCATCGGCATGGCGGTGAAGGAGTCGACGAGCCCGCTCTTCGTCAAGGCCTGCGACGAGTTCATCTACCTGCGCGCCGGTGGGCAGCGCAGGGGGGAGGGCGCCAGGGACCGCGAGCGCGCCAAGGAGAAGGTCATCCCGGTGGTGGCGCGGGAGGCGGCGGCCGCCCTGCTCGCGAATGCCACGGCGCCGGTGAACCCCTCCGCCATCAAGGCCGCCATCGTCCGCCGCGAACCGGACTTCGACGAGCGCGATCACGGCTTCTCCTCCTTCTCGCGCCTTCTAGAGGCGATGGAGAAGGAGGCCCTCCTGCGCCGGGAGCAGGGCGCGAAGGGCCAGTGGTACGTCCTGCCCCCCTGAGGAGTGGGGCGGAAGACGGGCGCCCCGGGGACCGAGGAGGAGGCCTCCATGCTGAAGCACAACGGCTACTTCGACGGGAAGGTGCAGAGCATCGGCTTCGAGCGGAACGGCCGTCGCCACACCGCCGGGGTGGTCGACGCCGGCGAGTTCCACTTCGCCACCGAGGCCCCGGAGAGGATGAGCGTCGTCTCGGGCGAGCTCTTCGCCCGGCTCCCTGGGGAGACCTCGTGGCGCGCCTTCCCCGCCGGGACGAGCTTCGAGGTGGCGGCGAAGAGCGGCTTCGACGTGAAGGCGACGGCGCCGGCCGCCTACCTCTGCGAGTTCCTCTAGCCGGACGCGGCGTCCTCGGCGGCGCCGCCGCGCAGCAGCAGCGCCGCGCAGGCGAGGCAGGCCACCCCGCTCGCGCCGACGGCGGCGGTCATGGGAAGGGCCGTCCCGTCGTAGAAGCGGGAGACGGCGATGCTGTAGGCCGCCGATCCCGCCATCTGCAGGAACCCGAGGAGGGCCGAGGCCATCCCCGCCGATCGAGGGAAGGGACCGAGGGCGCCGGCCATTCCGCTCGGCATGACGAGCCCGGCGCCCACCGCGTAGAGGCACATGGGGAGGACGATGCCGACGACGCTCTGGGACCCGGCGACGACGAGGAGCGCCATGGCCGCGCCGGCCGCCGCCGAGACGGCCGCGCCGGCCCGGACGAGCCTCCGCGTGCCGAGGCGCAGGGTGTGGCGCGCCGTGAGGGCGCTCCCCGCCATGAGCCCGGCGGCGACGAGGCCGAAGCAGAATCCGTAGCGGTCCGGCTTCACTCCCAGGAGCCCGATGAGCACGAAGGCCGACCCGCTGATGAAGGCGAACTGCCCGCTGAAGACGAGCGCGACCGCGACCGCGTAGCCGACGAAGGTCCGGTGGGAGAAGAGGGCGCGGCCCCCGAGAAGGAGCGCGGACGCCCCTTCCCGCTCCGCTCCGGCCCCGGGAGCGGTCTCCAGCACGAGCGCCCAGGAGCCCGCGAGGAATGCGGCCCCGAGCACGGCCTGCACCGCGAAGACCGACCGCCATCCGAGCCACACCTGCAGGTAGCCGCCGGCAATGGGCGCGAGCACCGGGTTCAGGGCCTGGGCGGTGGCCATGAGCCCGAGCACCCTCGCCCCGTGCTCGCGCGGGTACACGTCCCGGACGATGGCCCGCCCCACCACCGGCCCGCTGCCGGCCCCGAAGCCCTGCAGCATTCGGGCGGCGACGAGCACCTCGACACTGGGGGCGAGAGCGCAGGCGACGGCGCCTACGAGGTAGAGCAGCAGCCCGCCGAGGAGCACGCGGCGCCGCCCCAGCCGGTCCGAGGCGGGGCCGAAGGCGAGCTGCGCGAGCGCGAAGGCGAGGAGGAAGAGCGTCACGGTGAGCTGCGCCGTGGCGTCGTCGGTCCCGAAGCGCCGCACCACCTCCGGGAGCGACGGGAGCGACATGTCGATGGAGAGCGCGCCGATGCCTACGATGGCGGTGAGGAGCGCGCCGACGCGCACCGAGGCCATGGGGTGGCGCAGGATCGCCACCGGAGGAGGGCCTTCGGTGCCGGGCGTCTCGCGGGAGGGCGTGGCCCGTCGTACCACGCCCTCGCCGTGAGAGGGAGGCGGGCGCTACTTCAGGCCGTGCAGGTACTTCGCCACCGCCTGGGCGTCGGCGGCCTCGAGGGAGACGGGCTTCATCTTGCCCTTCCCCTCCTTGATCATCTTCAGGACGTCGGCCTCGGCCAATCCCCGGATGGGCTTCTTGTACATGGCGCCGCCGTTGGCGTCGGCGCCGTGGCACATGGCGCACTTCGCCTTGTAGGTGTCGGCACCGTCGGCGCGGGCGAGCGTGGCGAAGGCGGCGGCGACGACGAGGGCCAGGGTCCGATTCATTTCGACGTCCTTTCTCGAGAGTTCGGTCTCAGCTTCCAAGTCAGCTGGACGATCCAGCACGGGCGCCATTGAAGCACGATCCAGCGCCGGGCGGGAGGGCGATCGACACCGTCAGTGATCGAGAGGGGTGGGCGGGGCCGCGCCCGCCGCGGCGGGGCCTCCCCCGCCCCCCACAAGGCGGCACCTTTAGAAGGCGAAGATCACGCCGACGGTGGCGAGCTTGGTGACGCGGCTCACCCAGGGCAGCCACTCGGCGTCCGGGAAGTAGTAGCGGGAGATGTCGAGCGCGGCGGTGGCGAGCACGAGGCCGCTCAGGACGGCGTGCGGCACCGGCACGAGCCGGCTCATGGCCCTGAGATCGCCCTCCGGCGGCTCGAGGTTGAACAGGTTGGCGAGGGCGTAGCCGACGGAGGCGAGCGTGTTGAACGCCAGCATGCCCTTGAGGAAGGCGGCGTCCTGGTAGCGGATGCCGGGCTCGAGGCTGAGGATGACCTCGTCCTCCGCCTCCTGGCACAGGATCCCGGCGGAGACGATGAAGTAGAGGCCGCGCGGGCCCGGCGGGAAGGGGGTGCCGTTGGCCTTGTAGCAAGCGTTCCCCACGCAGGTGATGCCGGGCGAGATGGCGAAGAAGGGGATGACGCCCAGGAACTTCACCGGCTGCACCGTCGGGACGTTGCCGAGCGCCAGGCCAGCGAGGACGTGGCAGGTCTCGTGCGCCACGAACGCGGTGGCGCCGCCTGCCAAGAACAGGCCGGCGTTGCTCCAGGTCAGCGCGGTCCCGTCCAACCTCTCCGGAGCGGGCGCGGCCAGCTCCACCCCCTCGCCGGGCTCGAAGACGGCGGCGGGTCCCGCGGCGCCGAGCAGGCACGCCGCGATCGCGAGCGCTGCCCGTAGGATCAGGGGTTCTCCTCGAACACGCCCGTCTCCCGGTTCTTCCTCACCCGCTCGGCATCGAACACCCGGCCGTTCATGGCCACGTAGACCCCAGCGGGCAGGACCTGGGCGAAGGAGAGCGCGCTGCCCAGGTTGAAGAGCCCGTCCGAGCTCCCGAAGGCGTAAGGGACCATGGCGCCGGTGAGCACCACGGTCTTCGCCAACCGCGCCCGGGAGAGGGCCTGGGCGGTCTCCACCATGGTGTCGGTGCCGTGGGTGACGGCGATGCGGGTCTCCGGGCAGGCGCGGCAGCGCTCGACGATGAGCCCCCGCTCGGCGTCGCTCATGTCGAGACTGTCCACCATCATGAGCGTGGTGACCTCCACCTCCAGGCGGCAGCGGGCGCGGCGCAGCATCTCGGGCAGGTGCGACTCCTTGAAGAACAGGCGCCCGTGAATCTCGTCGTACTCCTTGTCGAAGGTGCCGCCGGTGACGAACACCCGAACCTGCTCTCTCACCCGTCGCTCCTTTCCCCCCCCGGCCGGCCCGGCGAGCGAGGCGGGCCGCCCGCGCCGAACGGGGCCGGCCCGCGCACGGACGACACGACATCCTAGCAGCGCCGGCGGGCCGAGGTGAGTTAGTCTGCGCGCGTGGCCCTCCCGACCTCTTACCGAAGCCTCGTGCTCCTCGAGTTCGCGCTCGCGGTGCCCACCTTCCTCTCGCTGGTCTTCATCCCCGCCCCCTACGGGCGCTACTCCCGCGGGGGCTGGGGCTGGTCCTTGCCGGCCCGGTGGGGCTGGATCCTCATGGAGAGCCCGGCTCCCGTCTTCTTCGCCGTCGTCTACTTCCGCGGGCCCCACGCGCTCGCACCCGCACCCCTCGCCCTCTTCGCCCTCTGGCAGCTCCACTACCTCTACCGCGCCTTCCTCTTCCCCCTGCGGATGCGCGAGGGCGCGCGCCGGATGCCCGTCGCCATCGCAGGGATGGCCGTCGCCTTCAACCTGCTCAACGCCTTCGTCAACGCCCGCTACGTCTCGGCCCTGGGCAGCTACCCGCCCGCCTGGCTCGCCGACCCGCGCTTCCTTGGCGGGGCCCTGGTCTTCCTCGGCGGGTTCGCCCTCAACGTCGCCTCGGACCGGACCCTGCGCCGCCTGCGCGCCCCGGGCGAGACCACCTACCGCATCCCGCGGGGCGGGGCCTTCGAGTGGGTCTCGTGCCCGAACTACCTCGGCGAGATGGTGGAGTGGGCCGGGTGGGCGGTCGCCTCCTGGTCGCTCGCGGGCCTGGCGTTCGCCGTCTACACCGCCGCCAACCTGGCGCCGCGGGCGTTCGCCCACCACGCCTGGTACCGCCGCCAGTTCGCCGACTACCCGGCGCGGCGGCGGGCGCTCATTCCCTTCGTCTGCTAGCCAAAGGACCTACCGTGAAGATCCTGCTCACCGGACCGTTCGGCAACATCGGCTCCCACGCCCTCCCCGAGCTCCTCCGGGAGGGGAACGAGGTCCGCTGCTTCGACCTCGACACTCCCGAACACCGCGGCCTGGCGCGAAAGCACGGGCGGCGCATCGAGTTGGTCTGGGGCGACGTGCGCGACGACCGGGCCGTGGCGAGGGCGATCGCCGGGGTGGAGGCGATCGTCCACCTCGCCGGCGTCATTCCCCCGACGAGCGACGAGGACCCGGAGCACGCGCGGCAGGTGAACGTGGAGGGCACGCGGAACGTGGTCGCCGCGGCGGAGGCGCAGCCCGAGAAACCGCGCCTGCTCTTCGCCTCCACCTTCGACGTGCACGGCCACACCCTGCACAAGCCTCCCCCGCGCAAGGTGACCGATCCGGTGGAGGCCACCGACCCCTACACCGAGCACAAGATCGCCTGCGAGGAGATCGTCCGCTCCTCGGGGCTAGAGTGGTGCATCTTCCGCTTCGCCGACGTCCCCGTCCTCGGGCTGCGCGACCCCCACCCCATCATGTTCGAGATCGGCCTCGACAACCGCATCGAGGCCCTGCACGCCGACGACGCGGCGGTGGCTCTCGCCCGGGCGCTGCGCACGCCGGAGGTGTGGGGACGGGTCCTCTTCGTCGGCGGCGGCCCGTCCTGCCAGGTCACCTACCGCGAATACCTGACCCGGCTCCTCGACGCGATGGGGATCGGGGCGCTTCCCGAGGAGGCCTTCAGCAAGGCCGAGTACGCCACCGACTGGATCGACAGCACCGAGGCGCAGGCGCTGCTCCGCTACCAGCGCCGCAGCTTCGCCGACATCGTCGCCGAGGTGGCCGCCTGCCTGGGGTGGAAGCGGCGGCTCGTCCCGGTGGCCGCGCCGCTCGTGCGGCGCGCCATCCTGGAGCTCTCGCCCTACTGGAAGAAGCGCGCCTCCTAGGGCGACGCCGAGGGCAAAGGTGGAGCGATTCGAGGAGCGATACGGCCCCCGGGCGCTGGTGGTCGGCGGATCCGAGGGGATCGGGGCCGCGCTTTCGCGCGCGCTCGCCGCCCGCGGCCTTCACCTCACGCTCGTCGCCCGCCGAGCCGAGGAGCTCGACGCATTCGCCCGGGAGGTGGGGCGGGAACACCGCATTCAGGTGCGGACGCTGCCGGCGGACGCCTCGACCCCGGAGGGGATCGAAAAGGTGCTCGAGGCCACCGCGAAGGAGGACGTCGGCCTCCTCGTCTGCAACGCGGCGCTCTCCCCCATCGGGCCCTTCCTCGACCTGCCCCTCGAGACGCACGAGCGACTCCTCGCGCTCAACTGCCGGTCGGTGGCGGCGCTCGCCCACGGGGTCGGCCGCCGCCTGGTGGCGCGCGGGCGAGGCGGGATCGTGCTCCTCACGTCGATGGCCGGATTCCAGGGGTCGGCGCAGGTGGTCCACTACGCCGCCAGCAAGGCGTACGTGCGCGTTCTCGGCGAGGGGCTGTGGGCGGAGCTTCGCCCCGCCGGCATCGACGTCGTCGCCTGCTGCGCCGGCCGGGTGCGAACCCCCACCTACGAGCGCAGCCGGCCCCTTCGCCCGGGCTGGCTGGCGCCCCCGGTGCTGGATGCGGACTTCGTGGCCCGGGCGACGCTCGCCGCCCTGGGCCGCCGGCCGGTGGTCATTCCCGGCCGGCTGAACCGGATCGCCGCCTTCCTGACGGGGCGGCTGCTTCCGCGACGTGCGGCCGTGGCTTGTGTATCGGCGGCAACGCGCGCGATGTACCCCTCGTCGGACCGGCCGGGATGGCGTCCTCCGGAGGGGCCGGCAGGCACACCCGGGCGACCGCCGAGCCCATAGCGCCCATCACCGCCCCGAGCGCCTTCCGGGCCAGGGACGGCTTCGCGCCACCCGGGAGCGGCAGCCTGAAGTGGTGGCCGAGGAGGGACATGTACATCCCGAGCGTCAGCCCGGCGGTGGCGAAGTCGAGGGTGGAGAGCACCTCGTCGGCGAGGCCGAAGGGGAAGGAGAGCGGCAGGGGTCCACGCGCGTACTCGACCGCCCATACCCCGTCGGTGAAGTTCATGGCGCGAGCCTGCCCCGGACCCACCCAGATGCGGTCTCCGGGCCGGTAGACGCGCTTCTCGAACTGCCCCTCGGCGTAGTACCAGGCCTCGCCGTCGATCACGGTGTCCCAGAACCCGACCGCGTGGCGCCCGGAGTGCCCCTCCGACCCGATGGGCGTGCCCCAGATCATGAGGTACTCGAAGGTGGAGGCGTAGTAGAGCTTCATCTCGATCATGGCTCCGCCGGCGATGCTGTAGAGCCAGGGCTGCGATCGGTCGATGCGGCCGGGGTAGCGGTCCTCCACGGCGTCAGCGATGGCGTCGAACATGGCGGGCTTCGGCTTGCCGATCCCGGCGAGCGCGCACTCGTGGATCACGTCCGGGTCGAAGAGGTATTCCATCCCCTGGCTCCTGTGGTTGTGGTGAATGGGCGCCGTGACTGAACCACGGCGGCGGGAGCCTGTCGAGCGGACAGTCGGCGACCTCCCCCGCCCCGCGCCCTCGCCCGCTAGGCGATGTCGAGCCACTCGAACCACACCGGGTGGTTCGCCTTGTACCACTCCAGCACCTTGCGGATGGCGAGCTGCCGGTCTCGCGGCATCACCTTCTCGTCGACGCGGCCGAAGTGCACCCGTAGCCGATCTCCCTCGTACTCCAGGGACTGCGAGAGCATGGTCTGGAGCTCGTTGCGGATCCGACCCGAGTCGGAGATCTTCACCGCCCTCCGGGTGTGGTCGACCCCGGAGAGGAAGCGCACCAGGAGCGGGCTGAAGACGTGGCGCGCCTGCTCGAGCGGCTCCATCAGGCGGAAGGTGAAGGTGATGCGGGCGGAAGCCTTGCGGGTGGCGAGCAGGGTGGCCACCTTGTAGACCCCCTCCGACACCCGGGTGACCCCCTTGATGCCGGTGTAGGGATCGTCGCACATGTACCCGATGCTGGAGAGGACGCTCCAGTTCTTCTCGGGCAGGAAGTCGTCGGCGCGCAGCACGCGCCGGCCGAGCGGCATGTGCGAGTCCCGCGCCTCCGCGATCGCCTCGGCGTAGGACTTCACCTTGCCGGTCTCGAGCTCGGTCAGCCCGAAGAGCGCGGAAACCCGCTGAGCGAAGTCCGGGGCGAGAGGGTCGAGCTGCATGAGCTTCGCCTCTCCGTCGCAAGGGAGGTCGAACGACGGCGAGAAGATCGCCATGGTGGAGTCGACGTCGAGGACCTCCGACAGGCTCGCCGCCTGCATCGCCTCGGCGGTGGCGGCGTAGCCGTCGCAGAGGAAGACGTGGACGGCGCCGGCGGCGTCCTTCCAGCTGCCCACCAGGAAGGTGGGGGCGTAGGTGCCGGAGTCGGTGAAGACCTCGATCCCGCTCGGCGCCTTCCAGCCGTCCTCGACCAGGTGGACGCCGAGCGCCTTCCACTCCTCCCAGAGCTTGCCGAGGCGCCCCACCCGGCTCTTGCCCCGCAAGGTCCACACGTGGATGTTCTCGCGCTTCACGCCCGGGTAGGTGGCCTCGATCGCCTCCGCCACCTGCTTGCGGGGCGTGCGGTAGTCGAGCAGCACCGAGGCCCGGTCGGCGGAGTCGGCCACGCGCCGCGGAACGGTGAGGCAGCCCATGTACGACTCGTAGGGGCGGGAGACGGTCAAAGGGGAGTCGAACAGGTGGAAGACCGCCATCGGTCCGGTGGTCTTTCCCTCGGCGAAGCGCGAGGTGTTCTCGAGCGTGTCGACGGCCGCCCCCCACAGGGTGATCCCCCGGTCCTGCAGCCACCCGTAGAACTGCTCGAAGGTGTGCCCGGGCTCGTTGAGGAGGCGGCGCACCCGGCGATCCACGATGCGCGCCACCTCCGGCCTCGCGTACACGCGCCCGAAGCCGAGCAGGGGGTTCGCGCCCATCTCCGGAGTCTCCCCGGCCTTGGGCATGAGCCCCTCGCCCAGGGAGACCATGATGGCGTGGTTCTCGGGCAGGGTCCGGGTGAGGTGCCAGAGCCCCTCGCTCATCACGTAGGCGCTGATGGCGTCCGCCGACTTCTTCACCTGGTTGTAGATGGACTTGTCCTTGCCGGCCCCCTCCCCGAACCCGCCGAAGAGCCGGGTCCCGAGCGCCGTGGCCGCGGAGGTGATGGCGAGACAGCGGGCGATCCCGCGCGGCGTGAAGGAGAAAGCCGACACCGGCTCGGCTTGCGCCCGCTCGACCTCCACGTCCTCGAGCCAGAGGTGGAACCGCAGGAGCACGGGCCGGGTGTCGAAGGCCCATTGCGCGATGACGTTGCGCTTGTTCATGTCCGGCACGCGAGCCTCCCTTGTCGTGGAGCGGGGATCCCCGCGACATTCTAGAGTAATCGACGGCTGAGGAGGGGAGTAACGGTCATGCTCGGGGAGGGCGTACAGGGGGCTCGCGCCGTCGGGCGCACTGTCGCAATCGGGCCCCACCCCGATCGGGAGGTGCGGGGCCAGGGGAACCCGGCGAGAACCAGCCATGGCCGCGTCCGGGGAGGCGCGGCGCGGAGGTGTCCATGGCCAAGCCAAGCCCCATTCCCGCCGGTCGCCACTCGGTGACCCCGAACCTCATCCTCTCCGACTGCGGCCGCGCCATCGACTTTTACAAGCGCGCCCTGGGCGCCGAGGAGGTGGGGCGCTTCCCGTCCCCTGACGGCAAGAGCGTCTGGCACGCGGAGCTCCGCATCGGGGACTCGATCGTGTACGCGGCCGACGAGATGCCCGGGAGATCCGCCAAGCCCCCCGCCCCCGATCGAATCTCGCCGGTCGGCTTCTGGATCTGGACGGCGGACTGCGATGCGGCCCACCGCCGGGCCGTCGACGCCGGAGGGCGGTCGAAGATGCCGCCCACCGACATGTTCTGGGGAGACCGAACCGCGACGGTCGAGGACCCCTACGGATACTCGTGGACCTTCGCCACTCACGTGAAGGACATGACCCGCGAGGAGATGGAGAAGGCAGGACGGGAGTTCGCAAAGCAGATGGGCATGACCGGCAAGGGGTAGAGGGGCCTCTCGAGCCGTTCACGGCGGAGGACGTCGAGGGGAAACGGGCCTACTTCCTCTCGAAGCTCCGGGCCGAGAAGCAGAAGAGCGACGTGGTTCACAAGGTGAAGGACGGGACCGGGGACTTCCTCCTCCTCGGCGTGCGCCCGCGCATGGCGGTCCGCAAGGCCCACGTCCTCGGGGCCAGGTGCGTGCCCTACGAGGAGCTCTCCGACCTCCTCGGCGCGCTCCCCCGCGAACGCGAGCTCGCCACCTACTGCTGGAACGACTACTGACACCCGGGCGCCAAGGCCGCTCTGCAGTTGGCGATCCCGCCGTGGCGCATGGCCTTCGGGCCGTCCCAGGATCGAGGCGGTTGGTGCCTTGAAGACCTCCGCTAGGCCCGCGACGCCTCGCGCCCGGGAGCTCGCTCGCCGCGCCAGCGGCATCTCTCTTCACTGGAGTGCGAGGGCCCCTGTCTTGTCCTCGTAGGAGAACAGGTCCCCGAAGCGCGCCCAGTCGACGAGCGTCTCGAAGACGCCCTCGAAGTCCTCGTTGGGGAGGTTCACGGCGATGAGCTCGAGGGCGAAGTCGCGATCGACCTCGTGCCGCTCCGAGCGCGCCAGCGCACTCGCCACCTCGTCGAAGAGGCGGAGGCGGAGCAGTCGCTCGCGGAAGAGGGCCTTGCGATCGGCGGGCTTCGCCCGGACGTATCGGTTCCCGTCTCCCGAGAGCACCACCGTGCGCGCCGGGGTCTCCACGAACCCGAGCAGCTCGGCGGCGTTCGTCGCCGCGATCACCTTGCCGTACTCGCGGTCCGTGTCGGCGGCGATGAGGAACACGTCCTCGCGCCCCCCGCGCGCGTCCAGGTACTCAAGGAGCCCCTCGATCTCCTGGGCTCCGGCCCGGGGCAGCGGCTCGAAGGTGCGGCGGGCCTCGCCGGCCACCACCTTCACGTCCGGCATCTCCATGCCGGTGATGATGTCGTGCAGGCGGTCGACGAGCTCCAGCAGATCCTTCGAGCGGTAATCGCGGGGGCGCGCCAGCCGGTTCTCGACGATGGTCCGCACCCGGCCGGGGTTGGCGTCGAGCACCACGATGCGATCGGCCATGTAGACCACTTCCTTGATGTCGTGGCTCACCATCACGATCGACTTCGGGTTCCGATCCGTCGGCGCCCACACGTCGAGCACCTCGGCCCGGAGGCTCTCGGCGGTGAGCGCGTCCACCTGGCTGAACGGCTCGTCCATGAACAGGAGCTCGGGCTCGAGCGAGAACGCTCGCGCCATGCCCACGCGCTGCTTCATCCCGCCGGAGAGCTCGCGGGGATAGGCCTCCTCGAACCCGGAGAGCCCCACCACCTTGATGGCCCGAGCCGCCCGCCCGGCCGCCGCGTCCCGGGCAAGGCCCTGGGCGCGCAGCATGGCCTCCACGTTCTCCACCACCGTCATCCAGGGGTAGAGGGCGAAGCTCTGGAAGATGAAGCCGATCCCGGGGTTGAGCCCGCGCAGCGGCTCCCCGTGGTAGAGGACCTCGCCGCGCGTCGGGGGCGTGAGTCCCGCCAGGATGCGGAGGATCGTCGACTTGCCGCAGCCCGAGGGGCCGAGGAGCGCCACCACCTCGTCGCGGGCGACGGTGAGGGAGATGCCCTCGAGCGCTCGCAGCGGCAACCCCCCCGCCTGTTCGAACTCCTTGTCGACGCCGCGCAGCTCGCACAGCACCTCGGCATCGCGCGCAGCGCCGGGATCGGCGGTCATCTCGGGCACCTCCGGCTACCTGGTGAGGGAAAAGCGCATCTCGGCGAGGCGGTGGAACCGCCTCCAGACGAGTCGGTTGAAGAGCACCACCATGACGGCCATCACGGCGATGGAGCCTGCCAGCGCCGGGAAATCCCCGGCGGAGGCCGCGACGCTGATGCGGGCGCCCAGGCCCTCCGCCGCCAGTTCGCGCCCCTGGAAGCTCACGTACTCGGACACGATGCTGGCATTCCACGCCCCTCCTGCCGCGGTCACCCAGCCGGTGACGAGGTAGGGGAACACGGCCGGCAGGTAGAGGATCGAGAACCGCTGCCAGGCCCGGACCCGGTACACCTCGGCGGCCTCCCTCAGATCGGCCGGGATGGCCATCGCGCCCGCGATGACGTTGAAGAGGATGTACCACTGGGTCCCGAGGAGCATGAGGACGATGCTCCCGAGCCCCAGACCGACGCCGGCCGCCTGCAGCACCGCCACCACCGCGGGGAAGAGCATGGGAGCCGGGAAGGAGGCCACCACCTGGACCACGGGCTGCAGCGAACGCGAGAGGCGCGGCGAGAGCCCGATGGCGATCCCGGCCGGCAGGGTCCAGAGGGTCCCGAGCGCGACGGCGACGAGCACGCGCCCGAGGGTGAGGAGCGAGGCGGCTCCGATCCCCCGCCACTGCGGGGCGGGAACCCGGGCGAGAAGCCGCACCAGGCCGACCGAGCCGAGCGCCATGGCGACGAGCAGGCCGGCGAAGACGGCCATCGATGCAATCCGGGCCCGACGCCCGAGGCCGGAGCCTTCCCCGGGCCGCCGGGCGCGGACGGGGAAAGGCGACCTGCGGCCCACGGCACGCGCCCGGCTCCCGGCCCAGGAGAGGATTCGGGAGCGACGGAGCAGGTCGAGGAACCAGGACTGCATGGGAGCCGCCTGCCCGCTGTCGTCCGCGCGGAACTTCTGGGCCCAAACCACCACCGGGCGCCAGAGGACCTGGTCGAGGGCGACGATCATCACCACCATCGCCGCGATCGCTCCCAGCATGGCCGTTCGATCGCCCCTCGCGACCGCGACGCTCATGTAGGAGCCCAGCCCGGGGAGCTGGAAGCTCCGGTCGCCGAGCACGAAGGCCTCGCTCACCATGAGGAAGAACCACCCTCCCGCCATGCTCATCATGCTGTTCCAGACGAGCCCGATGGTCGCGAACGGGAGGTCCACCCATCGCAGCCGCTGCCACCAGCTGAAGCGCCCGAGCGTCGCCACCTCCTGGAGATCCCTCGGGACCGTTCGCAGCGAGTGGTAGTAGCTGAACGTCATGTTCCACACCTGGCCGGTGAAGATCATGAGGACCGAGGCCAGCTCCAGCCCCACGTTGCTGCGGGGAAAGGCGCCCACGAGCGCGAGCACCAGGCCGGGCATGAAGCCGAGCACCGGGATGCTCTGCAGGATGTCGAGCACCGGGATGAGGACCTTCTCGGCGACCGGGTCCTTCGCGGCCCAGTAGCCGTAGAGGAGCGTGAAGAGGAGGGAGAGGACGTAGGCCGCCAGGCCGCGCGAGAGCGAGAGGAGCGCGTACCCCGGCAGGGCAGCGAGGGACAGGTCGATCTCGACGGCGGGCCGAAGCGCGCCGGTCCACTCCCCCGCGAGGTTGACGAGGCCGAAGATGGACCCGCCGAGAACGGCGACGAGCGCCAGGTCGATCCAGGAGGCGCGCGCCCGGAAGAGGAACCCCGTGGCGTCCCCGAAGACCTGCGTCGCGCGGCGGAGCATCGCCCCACGACTTGCCACCGCCCGGACCCGCGGTCAAGGCGGATGCAGTAGGATCCGAGCCTCCCAGACGGCGGTTGCGCGGCGGCGCCCCTGGAGCCGGGGCCACCTTCCCGTCAATGCAAGAGCGACGTCGGACTCACCTTGAGGGCCCTTGCCAGCTTGGCGAGCGTCTCGAGCGGTGGCGTCCGCTGGTTTCGCTCCAACATCGAGACGTAGCTCGTCGACATGCCCGCCCGCTTGCTCAGCTCGAACTGCGACAGGTTGCGGCGCTCGCGCTCGTGCTTCAGGTTCTGCGAGAACTTTTCGGCCAACGTCATGGCTTCGCTCCTTGGCCCCTCTCCCTCCCCGCCAAACCCTGAACTCGGCAACCGGTAGCCACATTCCAATAGGGGCGCGGCCTCGAGCTGGTGCGCCCTCTTCGGGGGCCCATGCACGGGAAAGCACGCGTGTTCCCGCAACTTGCCGTGCCGGAAGTGAAGAAACTGGCTGTGACGGACCGCCGCGTAGTGCATTCGACTTACAGCGCAATCGGGCATTCACCCCTCGTCCACACGCCTCAGCCCCGGGCCGAAGGGCGGGATGTCCGGGGACGCGCGCCGAGCGAGAAGAGGGGCACCGGCCGCCGTCGGGTCGGTTCCCGGGCGAGGCGACCGCGAGTCCTAGGGGTAGCGGCCCCGAACGGCGGACGGGCGGGCAGCCTCGGAGGGAGACGGAGTGGCGCGATCCCGGCTCGGCGGGGGCGAATTCGTCACCTGCCCTCCCGCGAGATCAAGCCTTCTTCGTCTCGGCCTTCTCGGTGGCGGGGGCCTGCGCCGCAGGGGGGCTCTCCGAAGCCTTCAGCGCGGGCTCGCTCTTCTTCTCGTCGTCGTCGAAAAGACCCTCGGACGCCTTCTTGAAGTTGCGGATGCCCTTGCCGAGGGCGTCGCCGAGCTGGGGTAGCTTCGTCGGGCCGAAGACGAGCAGGGCGATGACCAGGATGACGAGGATTTCACCGAAACCGAGTCTCATGGCGAGAGGATAGCGCGGTCTTTCGCCGTTGGCACGCGCCCCCGCGACGCGGACGGATTCTGCGGGCGCGATGCGGGGCGAGGCCTACCGCCAATCGCCTGAAAAATCAGCGACTAGCGGACGGAGGCGCCCGCCCGCAGAATAGTCCCCAGCGCCAGTACCTCGGGAGTGGCACCGCGGCGCCCGCGTGTGCCGCGCGCCCGCGGTCGTTCTCGCTCGCGCTCGTTCCGCGCCGGCGATTCTCACAGGCCGAGCGACATCATCACGTCCCGGGCCCGGGCCTTCAGGTCGGTCGCCAAGGAGACCGCGGCGGCCATGCCTCCGGCGGCGTACTCGGCCGAAGCCTTGCTCCACCCCGCCTCGATGGCAGCGAGCTCCGCCTTCGCCTTCTCGAGCGTCGCCTTGTCCAGGTTCGCCGGCAGCCTCCTCGCCCGCGTCAGGATTTCGACCCGGGCCTTGGATGCCGACAACATGTTGGGGAGGGTCCAGAGCACCTCGTTCCACGCCTTCACGAGTTCGTCCTTCTTGGCGGCGGCGGCGGCGAGCGCTTCCTTCGCCTTCGTGGGGATGCCCTGCGCGACCGCCAGGGCGCCCTGGTAGTCCTGCTTTGCGACGAGGTCCTTCGCGCTCGCGTAGCTCGCCTCCACGGCCCGGACGGTGTCGGGCGCGAACTTCTCCGCGTCCCCCTTCAAGGAGCTCACGGCCTCTCCCGCCGCCTTCATCGCAGCCTCCGCTGGGGCCTTGGCCGCGTCGGTGCACGCGAGAAGCAAGGCGAACGGGATCGCGGCGGCGCACACCCTTCCATTCTTTGCCATCTCGCGCTCCTCGATGCGCCCCGCGCCGGCCCCGAGCGCCGTCGGCAGACCTTCCCCCTCTTCCGAGGACCCTATGCACTGTCGGAGAACCGAAGTCTGCCCCCCGATCAGGGATCGGCCCCGGAGGAGGCGCGTCGGGAGCGTCTCGCGGGTGCGAAGGCGAGCCGCGTCCCCTCCGCCATCGGGTTTCGAGCGCCCGGGAAGGACCGCGAGCTACCCGGCGCGGGCGAGCGGGTTCGGCGTGGGAGCGCGCAACCGCCTCAGGGTGTTCCGGTCGCGGTGGTGGAAAACCTCGGTCCTCCCCCGCACCTCGAGGACCGTGTCCTCGTCGTATGACCACGTCCCGTCGGCGTTCACGGTGATGCGGATGCGAAACTCGACGGTCCGGAAAGCGTGGCGGAGGAAGGGGTTGGAGCAGATGCCGAAGCATTCGTCCCCTTCCCGGGCGGTGAGCTCGAACTCCCTGGCGTCGGGCTCGGCGACGCCGGACGCCATGGCGACCTGGCCCCGCGGGATGGCGATGGTCTGGATCACCGTCTTCGTGGCGGGTTCCCAGAGCCAGTATCCGACCTGGTCGTGAAAGCTCTCCACCTCGCCCGGTTTCACGATGTGCACGTGGTAGCGGAGCCCGTAGAAGACCTGCGGACCGTTCGTCTGCGGGTCGATGGGGTCGAGTTGCATCGTCTCGACGTAGGCGTCCTCCTCCGTGCCTTCCGCGACGGGATGCTCGTCCGCCCCCTTCACCCCCTCCCACGTGCCGGCCAGGGGGGCAAGCGGGCCCAGGTTTCTGAGCGTACGAGGATCGAGGTCTTCCGGCTCGGTGTAGATGTCCTCGGGAAAGGCACTCATGGCTCCAGCGTACACGACCCCATCGATCTCGGCGCCGGTCCGCTTCCACCCCCATCCGGGGCCTCGCTCCAGCGGCCGGACGTCGCTGCCTTCCGCGGACGGGAGAGGCGCGCGACCGACACGCTCCGCTCCAGGGTGACGGGGAATCGGGTTCCCCCGGGCCGCCGCCATCGACTGGGCGGGCACCCGCTAGGAGAAACAAGCCCTCTGAGGTATCAACGTGCGCGCCCGCCATGGACTCGACGCCGTCCTTCCCTCGACCGCCCATCGGCGCCCGGCGCCCTCTCAGGCCCTTCGCAGGGCCCGTCCCTTCATGACGGATCGCGACTCGCCCCGGGCGGCTTCGGTCACCCCGGTACCGGGCCCGGTCGCCTGCGCCCTCGGCGCCGCCTTCGCCGCCTTCTCCTACCTCTACGGCCTCGACTCGATCTTCGCGCCGGCGATCGGGGACGAGCCCTTGTACCTGCAGATCGCGCGGGTGACGGCGCGGTCGGGAAGGTTCTTGCCCCTCGTCGCAGAGAGGGGGATCAACGACACCAAGCCGCCCCTGCTCTTCTGGCAGGGCATCCTGGCGAGTGGGTTCGGCTCCTCTTGGGAGCTGTGGCGCCTCCGCCTCCCCGTGGTAGCGATGACCCTCTGCACGGCCGCGCTCGTCGGCTGGCTCGCGGCGCGCGTCTCGACCCGAAGGGCGGCGGGCCTGGTCGCGGCGCTCGTATTCCTCGGCTTCCGGTCCACCATCCAGCACGGGAGGCCGTTCCTCACCAACGCCGGGGAGACGCTCTTCCTCTTCCTCCCACTGGTGATGCTCTACCGGACCGCGCGCACGGGGCCTCTCCTCGGCGCCCTTTGCGGAATCTCCTTCGGGCTCGCCGCGCTCACCAAGTCCTTCTTCCTGGTGGTCCCGGGCACGTTCTCTCTCGCCCTCGTCCTCTGGCGCCGGGAGCGCTTCGAGCTCGGCGCTCTCCTCCGCCGCCACGGGCTCTTCCTCGCCGTCGCCGCCCTGGTGGGGCTGGCCGTGTTCGGGCTTTGGCCGGTGTTCGACCCTCGACGCGACGTCATCTGGTCGCAGTTCGTCCTGGGCGAGAACGCCGGCAAGCTCCAGGCCTCGTCGTTCTTCTCCGGGCTCTTCCGCGGCGAGTACGCCCTGTGGGAGATCTGGCTCGGCGACTTCAAGAACGCCGGGCTCTACGCGCTCCTCCTCGCCGCGCTCCTCTGGGATCTGTGGCAGCGGCGGCGCGACCTCTCCGCAGAGGAGTCCGAGCTGTGGCTCTACGTGCTCGCCTTCCTTCTCGTCTACTCGGTTCCGACGCAGCGCCAGTCGAACTACATCCTGCCCACCATGGCGGCGATTGCCTGCCTGCTGGCGCTCCGCTGGGAGGCACTCTCGGCCGCCGCCTTCCGGGTCACCCTGGCCACGCTGGCGGCGGTCGCCTTCGCGGTCCCGCTCTTCGAGTTGCTCGTCGAGAGGCGCCTCGGGACCCGTCTCTTCTCGCCCCTCTCGGTCGCCCTCCCGGTGGCCCTCGGAGCGCTCGCCTCGTGGGGAGCGGTCTCCGTCCGCTTCGGGCGCCAAGCCTTGCCGTACCTGGCGCTCGGAGGTCTCGTCGTCGGAAGCACCCTCCTCTCTCCCTTCTCGCGCCACTTCCCGGACGCGGCCGTCGCGGAGGTCCAGGGGAAACCGGTCCTCATGCCGGACCGCTTCGAGCAGTCGCAGGAGCGCTACCGCTTTCTCCTGCCGGGGGCGGAGATCCGCGGATACCTGTGCCGGACCGGCACCGCGCCCTGTCCCGCCCCGGCGCCCCAGGCCGGGGTGTACGCAGCCATCTACCGGGCCCCGGGCGAGCCGCTGCCGGAGGGTTACGAGGCGGTGGCATCGGTCCCCCACTTCAAGGGGCGCCACTCGAACCGCGAGATCCTGGAGATCCTCGGCGGCCGGCTCGACCTCCTGGTGGAGTGGATGGTCCTCGCGCGCCCGACGAGCGCCGAGGCGGGCCCGGAACGACCGGCGCCGCTTCCCCGGTGAATTCGGAGGAACAGCCCGCCGCAGGCGAACGTTCGGGCCCGGGAGGGTGTAGGGACAACGCGACCATGCTAGCCTTCTGCGTCAGGTGCGCGATGAAGGGGGTTCTGCGAGCGGCCCTGGCAGTCGGCGTGGTGGCGGGGTTCGCGCCGCTCGCCGCCGAGGCGCGCGGCTCCGCGACCCTGTTCATGCCGCCCGAGCAGCACCACCCCACGGACGCGGAGGCGATCCGCTCGGTGGTCGAGGACTGCACCCGAGCGTGGAACGCGGGCGACGCGGCGGCCTACGTGGCACGTTTCACCATCGACGTCGACTGCACCGACATCACCGGGTCCTCCTCCACCGGCCGGAAGCTCTTCGAGGCGCGGCAGGCGGAGCTCTTCAAGACCATCTACCGCGGCAGTCGCCTGAAGCAGACCATCCGCCAGCTGCGCCTCATCGCGAGCGACGTTGCGCTCGTGGAGATCGAGACGGAGCTGACGGGGTACGCCGGCCTGCCGCGCGGCGTGAAGGCCTGGCCCGACGGCGTGTTCCGCACGCGCCTCCAGGTCGTGCTCGTCAAGGTGGCCGGGGCCTGGTGGATCTCGGGCTACCACGACGTGGACGCCAAGACGCCCGAGTTCCACGGCTAGGAGGAAACGGCCTGTCGATGAGGGACATCGTGGTCGGCGTCGGCTGAGCGGGTCCGTTCGGGCGGAGGGCGCCCCGGCAGCCGGCGTTCGGTCCTCGCGTCCCGGCTTCTCGCCCCGGGGCCTCGTCCTCGAGAGAGGAGCGCACTCGTCACGAAGACCCTCGACCCTCGCGGTGGCGACCCTCGAAAACATGTAGCGCACACGGCGCTTGACAGTTGACCCGAGGTCACTTAACCGTTCGAAGACACTGGGAGAACCGGCATCGTGCCGGTACCACGTTCGTCACGAGTCTCGAGGTCGACGCCCGAGACCTAGAGTTCGCGCCTCGGTGGGCGCCCGAGGATTCCACTGCCCCGCTCGCTCCCAGCCGCCCCGCGCTTCGACAGAGCGGCCGAGAAGGCTCGCCGGACGTCGAGCGCGAGCGCCTCGTCGCTCGCGCGGTGCGCGCTTCTCGGGTCGCTGGCGCTTCGGATGGCGTCGCCGGGCTGGGTGCGCGCCTCCGATCCGGAGTCGAGGCTGGACGAGGCGCAGCCGGCGTGCGCCCCCTGCCCGCCACCGCCGGCGGCCGCAGAGAGGCTGGAGGCGCCAACGTCCGAGGCGCGCGGGGCGCCCTCGCCGGAGGGCCGCTTCGCGTTTCACTTCGAGTCGACGGTGACGACCCAGTGGCACCCCGCCTTCTACGCCGCCTACACCGGGCAGAACAGCTTGACGCCCGGGGCGCAGGCGGCCACCTCGGTGGTGAGCGATCTGTCGGGGGGCGTGCGCGCCTGGACGGGATCGGAGATCTGGCTCGAGCCGGAGATGTCGGGCGGGCTCGGGTTGAGCTCCACCCTGGGCGTCGCCTCTTTCCCGAGTGGCGAGGTCTACCGCGTCGGGAACCCGGTCCCGACCGTGCTGCTCGGCCACTTCTTCCTTCGCCAGGTCATCGGGCTCGGCGGCGAGCGCGTGCCGGTGGAGGCCGGACCGACCCAGTTCGCCTCCGAGCGCGACCGGGACGCGGTGACGCTCACGGTGGGGAGGTTCGCCGTCCTCGACATCTTCGACTCGAACCCGCTCTCCAACGACCCGCACTCCCGCTTCACCAGCTGGGGTCTTTGGGCCTCGGCGGCCTACGACTACCCCGCGGACACCCACGGCTACACCTGGGGCGTAGCCGCCGTCCTGGACATGAGCTGGTGGTCCGCCCGCGCGGGAATGTTCCTCGAGCCGGTGGTCGCGAACGGCGAGCAGCTGGAGTGGAACATCGGGTTGGAGCGCGGCTTCGCGGTCGAGGGCGAGGCGCGGTTCCTCATCGGGGGCCGCCCCGGGGCCGCCCGCCTGGCGCTCTTCCTCAACAACGCCCACATGGGGAACTACGCGCAGGCGCTCGCCGAGTCCCCGGTGAACCCGGACGTCACCCTGACGCGGGAGTACGGCCGGACGAAGTACGGGTTTGCCGCGAGCGCCAACCAGCAGATCGGCGACACCTTCGGGGTCTTCGCCCGCTTGAGCTACAACGACGGCAAGAACGAGACCTGGGTCTTCACCGAGATCGACCAGAGCTTCGCCCTGGGCGCCGTCCAGAGCGGGGCGCTCTGGGGGAGGGCCGACGACGAAGCGGGGGCGGGCGCCGTGGTGAGCGGCATCTCGCCCGAGCACCGCTCCTACCTCGCCGCCGGGGGCTACGGGTTCATCATCGGGGACGGGGCCCTCCGCTACGGCCTCGAGGCCCTCGGCGAGGTCTACTACCGTCTCTCCCTCGTGAAGGAGATCGCGGTCATCGGGACGTACCAGTTCCTCCTCGACCCGGCATACAACCGCGACCGCGGACCGGTGAACATCTTCACCTGCCGGGTGCACGTCGCGCTCTGAAGCGCCCGGCTCGCAGTGGCGGTTCCCTCCCGATCCCCGGCGGGCGCCCGGCCCTTCTCGGCCGCAGCGGCCTCCGTTCCCCGGCGCGCTCGAGCGGACCCCAAAAGGTCGCGTACCGTGACTCGGGGATGCCGTGGCAAAGCTCCAGGGGAATCTGCTCGCTGCGGAGCCCGTCCCCGCTTCGCGGGCCCGCATCTTCCTTGCGGCGCCGTTGACTTGGATCAAGACTCGTCGAGAGCGGCGAGGCCGTGCCGATCGGCCACCCTCCGAGGAGAGCGCCAATGCGGATCCCTGCGACAGAGCGCTGCGCACGGCTGCGGGAGGAACGGCGGGGCAAGGTGGGGCGAGAGCATCTCTGCCTCGCTGCGGGGGCTTGATGCCCGGCGACGGAACCCGTCCCAGGGGCGAAGCGGAGACGCTCCGCCGCTACCTGTCCGAGATCGGGCGGATCCCCCTTCTCTCCCTGGAGGAGGAGAGGCGCCTGGGAAGGGAGGTCCGGACGCAGGGCGACAGCCGCGCCGCGCACCGGCTGGTGAGCGCGAACCTGCGCTTCGTCGTCAAGGTGGCCTACGGCTACCGCTTCTGCGGCCTGAAGATGGCCGACCTGATCCAGGAGGGAAACCTCGGCCTCCTCCGGTCGGTGGACCGCTTCGACCCCGACCGGGACGTGCGCCTCATCTCCTACGCGGTCTGGTGGATCCGGGCCTACATCCAGGCGTACATCCTGCGAAGCTGGTCTCTCGTGAAGCTCGGCACCACCCAGTCCCAGCGCCGGCTCTTCTACTCCTTCGCCCGGACCTGGCGCGAGTTGAAGCGACAGGTAGGCGAGGGATCGGACTCGGTGGCGGGGGAGCTCGAGGCGGTGGCGCGCAAGCTGCGAGTGGAGCCGGCGGAGCTGTCGGAGGTGCGAAACCGCATCGAGGGGCGCGACGTCTCCCTCGACGAGCTCGTCGGCGAGAGCCAGACCCCGCGGGTCGACCTCGTCGCCTCCTCCGCTCCCTCGCAGGACGAGGCGCTCGGCTGCGCCGAGGAGCAGGCGGAGATCTGCGGGCGGGTGCGCGAGGCGCTTCGGGGACTCGACCCGCGCGAGAGGTTCATCGTCGAGCAGCGCCTCATGAGCGACGAGCCCATGACCCTGAAGGCGCTCGGCGAGCACTTCGGGTTCACGCGGGAGCGCACCCGGCAGCTGGAGGTCCGCGCCTCGGCCAAGCTGCGGCTGGCGCTCGGGCGCCCGTCGTAGCCCTCCGGCGGCTCCTCACAGTTCCCGGAGCGACTGCGCCACCGGCCGCCGCGCCGCCCGGACGGCGGGCGGGACCCCCCCGACGAAGCCCATGAAGAGGGCGAACGCGATGCCGAGGGCGAGGAGGGGAGGCGTCACCCGGAAGGCGAAGGCCACGTGCGAGAACGTCTGCCAGTTCAGGGTTCCGGTGGTGATGCCGTTCAGGGGGAGCACCGCCAGGCATCCGATGAGCCCGCCCGCGAGGGCGATGAGCAGGGACTCGAAGACGAAGGACAGGACGATGCTCCCGGCACCGAAACCGATGGCGCGCAGGGTGGCGATCTCCCGGGATCGCTCGGAGACCGCCGCGTACATGGTGTTGAGGGCGGCGAAGACGGCGCCGATGCCCATCACCACCGCCACCAGCGTCCCGAGGACGGTGATGAGCCGGGTGAGTGCGCCCGACTGCTTCTCGTAGAAGTCCACCTCCCGATCCACTTGCACCGTCATGCGGGGGTCGGTGGAGATGGAGTCCTTCAGCTCGGCGAGCGCGGAGCGGGACTGGAGCCGCGCCGTCACCGACTGGAAGATGTTCACCGGCCGCTTGTAGACCTGGTCGAGCACCTGCCCGTCGCACCACACCTCCGAGTCGAAGGCGCTGCCCCCGGCGTCGAAGACGCCGACCACCCGCCAGGTGCCCCCGCCGAAGCGCACGGTGTCTCCCAGGGCCAGGCCGGCGTAGGTGGCGGCGGCGTTCTTTCCGACCACCAGCTCGCTCAACCCGGGCTCGAAGAAGCGGCCCGCCGCGATCCGCACGTTGCGGCGCACCTGCAGGACGTCGGCCGAGACTCCCCGCACCTGCACGTTGGCGTCCGTCCCGGTGGCCTTGAGCGGGAAGGCGGCGATCACCACCACCTCCGGGGTGACGAGGGGCCAGCCGTTCCTCCGCTCGATCCCCGGGGCGTCCTGGATGAGGCGCACCTGCTCGAGCGTGACGACGCTGTCCATCTCCCCCGTGGCCCCGGCCCGGCGGATGACCACGTTGTCCGGGGAGCCGGAGGCGACGAGGGTGGCCCGGAAGCCCTTGGCGAGCGCGAGCATGGCGAGGAACACGCCCACCGTGCCCGCGATCCCCAGCACCGCGACGATGGCCGACACCCAGCGGGCGCGCACGCTCCGCAGGTTGTAGACGATGGGGATCGGCATGGGGCTACACCCTCCGGAGCGCGTCGACCACCCGCAGGCGCATGGCCGAGGTCGCCGGGAGGATCCCGGCCAGGGCTCCCACCGCGACCGCCAGGGCGAGGCCGGCGGCGATCGCCGATGCCGGCAGGTAGAAGAACGGGAGCATCCCGTGGGTGGGATCGCCCCCGAGGGTGAAGAGCTTGCAGGCCAAGAGCCCCAGCACCGCTCCCGCCAGGGAGATGAGCACCGCCTCGCCGAGCACCAGCCCGAGCAGGAAGCCGTCCGTGAACCCTAGCGCCTTCAGCACCGCCATCTCCCCCACCCGCTCGCGCACCGCGATGGCCATGGTGTTTCCGGTGACGAGCAGCAGGGTGAAGAACACCACCCCGCCGATCGCCAGGATGAGGAGCTCGATGTTCCCCGCCTGCTTCACGAAGGAGGCGGCGAAGGCCTTCTCGGTGTCGGTCTTCGTCTCGTAGGGAGAGTTGGCGAACCGCTCGTCGATCGCCCTGGCGATGGCAGGGGCGTGGTCCGGGTCGTCGATGCGCACCGTGTACCAGCCCACCATCCCCTTTCCCCACTGCCGCTTCTCCTCCAGGTAGTCGTAGTGGAACCAGAACTGCGTGCGGTCGTCGTCGCGCCGCTTCCCGGTGTAGATGCCGCGCAGGTTGAACTGCCACACCCCGGGGAAGATGGTGCCCATGATGGGAATGCGGTCCCCGACCTTCCAGCCAAAGCGCTTGGCGGTGTCCTCGCCGGCGATGGCGCCCTGGCGGTCCTCGACGAAGGCCTTCCACTGGTCCTCGGGGACGACGAGCTCCGGGAACACGCGGCGCTGGCTCTCCACATCGATGGCGAACTGGGGGATGAAGTTGCGCTCGTCCTGGTAGACCCCCCCGAACCAGTTGTCGTAGGTGATGTCCTTCACTCCCGGGATGCGCAGGATCTGCTCCCGGTAGGCGATGGGCAGCGGCTGGATGATCGACACCTTGTTCACCACCACCACCCGGTCGGCGCCGGCGACGTCGATCCCCTGGCGGAAGGCGCCGCGGACCACCGCCAGGATCCCGAAGAGGAACAGGGCGACACCGAAGGAGCCCACGGTGAGCGCGGTGCGCACCTTGCGGCGCAAGAGGTTGGCGAGGACGAGCGGCAGGTACTTCACGGCGCGGCCCCCGCCCGGTCGCCGTCGGTGAGCACGCCCTTGTCGAGGTGCAGGACCACTTGGGCGCGCCGCGCCGCCATGGGGTCGTGGGTGACCATGAGGATGGTCTTGCCATGCTCCTTGGAGAGCCGGGTGAGGAGCTCCAGGATCTCGTCGGCGCTCTTGCGGTCCAGGTCGCCCGTCGGCTCGTCGCACAGGAGGAAGGTGGGGTCGGCGATGATGGCGCGCGCGATGGCGGCCCGCTGCTCCTGGCCTCCTGACAGCTGCCTGGGGTAGTGCTCCATCCGGTCCCCGAGTCCGACGATGGCGAGCGCCGCCTCGACGTGGTCGCGCCGCTGCGACTTCGAGAGCTTGGTGAGGAGCAGCGGCAGCTCCACGTTCTGGAAGGCGGTGAGGACCGGGATGAGGTTGTACATCTGGAAGACGAAGCCCACGTGGCGGGCGCGCCACTCGGTGAGCTTGTGGGCCGACATCCGGGTGAGCTCGTCCCCGGCCACCGAGATGCTGCCGTGCGAGGGGACGTCCAGGCCGCCGAGAAGGTTGAGCAGAGTGGTCTTGCCGGAACCGCTCGGGCCCATGAAGACCACGAACTCGCCCGGGTCGACGTCGAGGTTCAACCCCTGCAAGACGTGGATCTCCTCCTCGCCCCGGCGGTAGGTCTTGTCGAGCTCCCGCACCCGGATGAGGCTCTTCGCTTCGCCCTTCCCGTCGACTCGGACCATGCCCCGTCCTCACTTCTGGATGGCGACGGACTGGCCGTCGCGGAGATCCGCCGGGCCCTTCACCACCACCCGGTCCCCGGGCGAGAGTCCCGCCACCACGACCGCGTCGGTGCCCCGGCTGCCGTCCACGGTGATCGCCCTCCGCTCCACCCGCTCGTCCTTCACCAGGAAGACGATCTTCTTCCCGTCGTCGCGAACGGCGTCCTGGGGGACGAGGACTGCGGCGCCGGACCCTCCCGCCTTGGCCTGCGGCTCGGCGCCGAGGAAAGTCACCTTTACCCCCATGTCGGGGAGGATCCGCGGGTCGAGCTTCTCCAGCGTGATGCGCACCTTGACCGTCGCCTTCTGCCGGTCGGCGCTGGGGATGACGGTGCGCACCCGGGCCGGGATCTCCCAGTCGGGATAGGCGTCGAGCACCGCCCGCACCGGCTGGTCGGGCACGACCCGGGCGATGTAGGCCTCGTTCACGTCCACCTCGATCTCGAGGGAATTCATGTCGACCACGGTGGCGATCCCGGTCCGGGTGAACCCGCCTCCCGCGGAGATGGGCGACACCATCTCCCCGACCTGGGCGTCCTTCGAGACCACGATGCCCGCGAAGGGAGCGCGGATGACGCAGTTGTCGACGTTCTGCTGGGCCTCCCGGACCCGGGCCTCCGCCGCCGCCACCTGCGCGTTGGCGATGGTGATCCGGGCCTTCAGGCTGGCCACCGCGGTGCGGGCGGCGTCGAGGGCTTGCTGGCTCTGCGAGCCCTCCTGCGCCAGCGCCTCGACCCGGCGCAGGTCGGTCTCCGCGTTCGCGAGCTGCACGGCGAGGTCGGTGATGGTGGCTCGGGTGGCATCGCGGGAGGTCCTCGCCGAGTCGAGCGCCAGCCGGGCGTCGGAGTCGTCGAGGGTGGCGAGCACCTGTCCGTCCCGGACTCGAACCCCCTCGTCGAAGAAGACGCCGGTGACCCGTCCCGTCACCTTGGACGCGATGGTGGCCTTGCGCCTCGGCGTCACGTAGCCGCTCGCGTTCAGCAGGGCGGCGCGGCCGGGCGCCCCCTCCTGCGCCACAGCCACCTCCACCACCGGCAACCGGGTCCGGCCGACGAGGAAGGCGACGCCCGCCATCGCCAGGAGCGCGAGCGCGCCCAGCACCAGCCACAGGCGCCTCCCGGTCCTTTCCCCCCGGCGCTCCCGCTCGTCGATGCGGAGGGAGGCGAGGTCTCTCGGATTCGTCGTCGCCATCCAGACTCCCGCCCGCCTCGGGCCGATCCCGGCGGAGCTCGGCCGGGTCACGATCCACTCGCGGTCACCGGCGTCGCAACATACACGCTCCCGGCCCGAAGGGACGGAGCGAATGTGCAACGCCGGGCGCCCCGGCCACCGGGCGGCGGCTCCCGGCGGTCCGGCTGGCCCAGTCCGGGCCTCGCCCCTTCGCCTACCGGCCTGCCGGGCAAAGTGCAAGCGACCGCCGGGGTAGGAGGCCTCGCGCCTCGCCCCCGGCCGTCGGCCTCGCCGCGGCCTTGCGCTTCAGGTGCGGAGGAAGGCCTTCACGAGGGCCTTCCACTGGGTCTCGCTGAGGAGCGCCGGAGGAGGTCCGATGAGCTCGCCGCCGTCGGCGGCCGCGTAGCCCAGCTGCTCCTCGTAGAAGCGCGACAGCCGCTCCC
>DATJZG010000169.1:0-38019 GCA_035499295.1 Anaeromyxobacteraceae bacterium | reverse complement strand
GGGAGCGGCTGTCGCGCTTCTACGAGGAGCAGCTGGGCTACGCGGCCGCCGACGGCGGCGAGCTCATCGGACCTCCTCCGGCGCTCCTCAGCGAGACCCAGTGGAAGGCCCTCGTGAAGGCCTTCCTCCGCACCTGAAGCGGGCATCGAGGCGGGGGGGACCGGGGCCGCGCTCCTCGCGCGGCCCCTTTCGTTCGCCCCGGGGGGGGCCGGCCCAGGGCCGAGGGCGATAGCGGACCGTGAAAGGGGCTCTTCGCGGCGCGGCGCCGGCCCCCTCCCCGTCCGCACCGAGCGCGTGAACCATTTGGGGCGTGCCATTCGTCCCCCGAACTTCACCTTCCCTGCGGGCGGAGGCCGCGTATTCTCTCGGCCGTGCGCCTGAGCGAGATAGCGGGTCTACTGGGGACGGCGGCGGCGAGCCTGCAAAGCCTCGCGGCGCTCCGCCTGGAAGCGGTCCGGAAGCGGTCGAAGGAGGAGCTCCTCGAGGTGGCGAAGGGCCTCGAGCTGAAGGGCGTGAGCAAGCTCTCGAAGGACGAGCTCGCCGGGCGGGTGCTCGACGAACTCCGCGGGCGCGCCAGGGCCGCGAAGCCCTCCGCCGAGAAGGGAAGGGCGGCGAAGGGGCCGCCCGCGAGGAAGGGCCGGGCGACGGGGGCGGCGAAGGTGGCGAAGGCCGCCGCGCCGCGGCCGAAGCGGCCGGCGAAGAAGGCCGCCGCCCCCGACGCCGCCGAGGCCCGCGCGCTCCGGGCCGACGAGGACCCCTCCGGCACCGCCAAGCTCGACCTCGGCCCCGCCGTCGCCGCCCAGAAGCCGGTGAAGCACATCCCCTGGAGCTACGGGCTCGACCGCGTGGTCGCCGCCGCCGTCGATCCGGACCGGATGTACGTCTATTGGGAGATCACCGACCGGGCGATGGAGAAGGCGCGCTCGGCCCTCGGGCCCGCCGGCGCGGACGCCTGGATGTCTCTGCGCGTCTACGACACGACCGGGCTCATCTTCGACGGGACGAACGCCCACAGCTACTTCGACGAGCGAGTCGAGCGCTCCGATCGCCAGTGGTTCTTCCTCCTCCACAAGCCGACCTCCACCGCCTACGTGGAGCTCGGCATGAAGTCGAGCGAGGGCTACTTCGTCAAGGTGGCGCGGTCGGGCCGGGTCGACTTCCCGCGGAAGGAGCCCGCGCCCTTCGCCGAGCCGGAGTGGCTCACCGTCCTGCCGGCGACCGGCGAGGTGCGGGCGGCCGGGACCGGCACTCCCCACCTCCGCGGCCCCGCCGCGGCCGGGCCCGGGCCCGGGGGCGAGCCGCCCCCGCCGTTCGCCCCCATCGCCCTCTGGCGGCTGCACGAGTCCGGCGCCGACCGGGAGGCGCGCATCGCCGAGCTGTTGGCGGCCGGATGGGAGCGGGTCGAGTGGCAGGAGTCCGGAGGCGAGGGCTGGTACGAGCTCGAGGGACGGCTGGAGTGGCAGGGGCCGGCTACCGCCAGCACCTGGGAGGCGGGGCCCTTCACCTACCCGGTGGAGGTCGACCCGCCCACGCGCGAGGAGTGGAGGGGCCCGGTCTTCGCTTACAAGATGGGCGGCGTCACCCACGTGATCTACGGCCCCTGGCAGGTGGTCATCCGGAACCTCGGCGCCCACCAGGGCGCGGCGGTGCTGGGGCGCTGGGAGATCTACCGATCCTGGGCGGTCGAGGGAGGCCGGGAGGTCCGCGGTACCCAGAGGCCGGACCAGGTGCCGCTCGGCGCCTCCGAGCGGCTCGGGGCGAGCGAGCGCCGCTGGCTCTCGGGCAGCGAGCTGCGCCTGGGCGGCGCCTCCGAGCTCTGGCGCCTGGGCGCGAGCGAGCTGCGGTTGCGGGGCGCGAGCGAGGTCCTCTTCGCCGGCGCGAGCCAGTGGGTGTCGGCGGGGGCCTCCGAGCGGCGCCTCTTCGGCGCCTCCGAGCTCCGCCTCGGCGGCGCCTCCGAGCGCGTGCTCCTCGGCGCCTCCGAGCGGCTCGGGGCGAGCGAGCGCAGGATCGGCGGCAGCGAGGGGCGGCTGGGAGCGGAAGAGCAGGCGACGCCCTACCCGAAGGTCGAGGAGTGACGGAAATGGCCAAGGGGTACTTCGCCCTCGTTCTGCACGCGCACCTGCCCTTCGTCCGCCACCCGGAGGACGCCACGGTGATGGAGGAGCAGTGGCTCTACGAGGCCATCACCGGCACCTACCTGCCGCTCCTGCAGGTCTTCGAGGGACTCCTCGTCGACCGGGTTCGCTACCGGGTGACGGTGTCGCTCTCGGCGCCGCTCCTCACCATGCTGACCGACGACCTCCTGAAGGAGCGTTACGCGAAGCACCTCGACGCCCTCATCGAGCTCGCCGGCAAGGAGCTGGAGCGCACCCGGCCCGAGCCCCACTACCACCGCCTGGCGCAGATGTACTGGGATCGCTTCCACAGCCTGCGCCACACCTGGCGCGCTCACGACGGCGACCTGGTGCGCGCCTTCCGCCGCCTGCAGGAGGCGGGCTGCGTCGAGGTGATCACCTCCACCGCCACCCACGCCTTCTTCCCGATGCTCGACCGCAACTGGGCGGCGCTGCGCGCCCAGGTGCACACCGCCGCGGATCTCTACCAGGCCCACTTCGGGGCGCGCCCGCGCGGCATGTGGCTCGGGGAGTGCGGCTACGTGCCCGGCGCGGACGAGCTGCTGCGCGAGGCGGCCATCCGCTACTTCCTCGTCGACACCCACGCCATCCTGTTCGCCGACCGCCGCCCCGTATACGGGGTGCACGCCCCCATCTACTGCTCCACCGGCGTGGCCGCCTTCGGGCGCGACACCGAGTCGTCGCAGCAGGTCTGGAGCGCCAAGGAGGGCTACCCGGGGGATCCGCAGTACCGGGACTTCTACCGGGACATCGGCTTCGACCTGCCCATGGACTACATCGGGCCGCATGTGCACCCCGAAGGCATCCGGATGTACACCGGCATCAAGTACCACGCCATCACCCACGCCAAGCTGCACGACAAGTGGGTCTACGACCCGGACGCGGCCCGCGCCCGCGCCGGACTGCACGCGTCGCACTTCCGCGGCAATCGCGAGAAGCAGGTGGAGGCGCTCGCCGCCCACATGGACCGGCCGCCCCTGGTGGTGAGCCCCTACGACGCCGAGCTCTACGGGCACTGGTGGTACGAGGGCCCGGTCTTCCTGAACGACGTCTTCCGCCAGCTCCACTACGACCAGAGCACGGTGGAGAGCATCACCCCGGGAGACTACCTGGACCGCCACCCCACGAACCAGGTCGCCACCCCCAGCTTCTCCTCCTGGGGAGCGAAGGGCTACGCCGAGCACTGGTGCAACGAGACCAACGCCTGGACCTACCGGCACCTGCACGTGGCCGCCGAGAGGATGACGGAGCTGGCGCACAGCAACCCCGGGGCCACCGGCCTCGAGCGCCGCGCGCTCAACCAGGCGGCCCGGGAGCTCATGCTCGCCCAGTCGAGCGACTGGACCTTCATCATGACCACCGGCACCACCGTCCCCTACGCCACCCGCCGCTTCAACGAGCACGTGGTCCAGTTCAACCAGCTCTACAAGGACCTGAAGGACGGGAGCCTGGACGAGAGGCGCGTTGCCGACCTCGAGTCCCGTCACAACATCTTCCCCGACGTGGACTACCGCATCTACGCCACCTAGGGCCGGCGGCTCCCCACAGGCCCGGTTCCCGGCGGCGGCGCGCGATGGCGACGGACCCTAGACCCCTGAAGATCCTGTTCGTGTCGTCGGAGGTGTCGCCCTTCGCCAAGACCGGCGGCCTGGGCGACGTGGTGGGAGCGCTCCCGAAGGCGCTGCACCGTCGCGGCTTCGACGTGCGGGTGGTGACGCCGCTCTACCAGGGGATGAACTGGCACCAGCTGGAGCGGCTCGACGGCGCGCTCGCGGTCCCCATGTGGTGGGGGAACGCGCTCGCCGGGGTGCGGCTCGGGCACCTGCCCCAGAGCGACGTCCCGGTCTACTTCCTCGAGTACAACCGGTACTTCGACCGGCCTCACCTCTACGGGCCGCCCGGCGACGGCTACGGCGACAACCTGGAGCGCTTCGCCTTTCTCTCCCGCGGCGCCCTCGAGCTCGCCAAGGCGCTCAACTTCCTCCCGGACGTGATCCACGCCCACGACTGGCAGACGGCGCTCGTGCCGGTCTACGTGAACACCGTCGAGTGGGCGAAGCCGCTCCACGGGGCCGCCACCGTCTACACCATCCACAACCTCGCCTACCAGGGAGTGCTCGACGGCGGGGCCCTCTTCATCACCGGCCTGGGGCGCGAGCACTACCACCCCGGCGAGTTCGAGCACTTCGGGGCGATGAACCTGACCAAGGCGGCGCTCCGGCACGCCACCATGCTCTCCACCGTCAGCCCCACCTACGCCGCCGAGATCCAGACCTCCGCCTTCGGCTGCGGGCTCGACGGCGTCCTGCGCGAGCGGGCGGGAGACCTGGTGGGCATCCTGAACGGCGTCGACGTCGACGACTGGAACCCGGCCACCGACCCGCACATCGAGGCGAACTTCTCCCCCGGCCACCTGGAGGGGAAGGGGCCCTGCAAGGCGACGCTGCAGATCGAGGCGGGACTGCCCGCCGACCCGCGCCTCCCGCTCTTCGGGGCGGTGGGGAGGCTCACCCACCAGAAGGGGTTCGACGTCCTCGCCCACTGCATGGACCGGGTGCTCGGCTGGGACGCCCAGTTCGTCCTGCTCGGCAACGGGGACCGGGACGCCGAGCACTTCTTCGGGACGCTCTCGGCCCGGCGCCCGGACAAGTTCAAGGCCTGGCTGGGCTTCGACAACGGCCTCGCCCACCGCATCACCGCCGGGGCCGACTTCCTCGTCATGCCCTCGCGCTTCGAGCCCTGCGGCCTGAGCCAGATGTACGCCATGCGCTACGGGACCCTGCCCATCGTGCGCGCCACCGGGGGGCTCGTGGACACGGTGCGGAACTACCAGGAGGCGGGGGGAGCCGGGACCGGCTTCGTCTTCGAGAACCTCAGCGCCGAGGCGCTCGCCAACACCATCGGCTGGGCCCTCTCCACCTACCACGACCGGCCGCACCACATCCGGGCCATGCGGCAGCGCGCCATGGAGGGGGACTTCTCCTGGGACCACGCCGCCGACGCCTACCAGGACCTCTACCTCGAGGCCTACCGGCGCCGGCGCGGCCATCCCTTCCAGGGCCGCCTCCCCGCCCGCCGGCGCTAGGGAGGCGCGCCCGCGCCCGGCGCCTCCGGGGCGAGCGAAGGCATGGGACAGCCGAGGGACGCGGCCACCGCGCGCAGGATCTCGTCCTCCCTCTCGGTCACCACCCCGTCGGCGAGCGCCACCGCCGCGCACGCGGCGACGAGGCGCGCCTTGAGCGGCGGCGCCGCCTCGTCCAGGCGGGCGAGGGCGGCGTCGAGGCGGGCCCCGTCGATGCGGTCCCGCGGGAGGAGCCGCCAGGAGGCCGGGATCCCGAGCGAGCGCAGCCCGGCCTCGAGGGCGCGCTGCGCGAGCGCGGGGTCGCGCTCCCCGGCCCAGGCGAGCGCGGAGAGGAGGTCCAGGCACTCGGGCGCGACCTCGTCGAGCGAGCGGACCCGCCCGGGCGGGGCGGCGCGCCCGCCGAGGAGCGGGGAGAGGCGCCGGCGCACGATCCGCCCCGCCGCCCACTCGAAGACGGTGTGTCGCTCGCCGGCGGCGGCGACGGCGCCGAGCTCCTGGGAGAGCGCTCGCGCCTGCGGGGGAGAGAGGTGGTCGAGGGCCGGGAGCGCCAGGCCGAGGAGCGCCATCCGGTCGCGCCCGGGCACGGAGTCCACCGCCCCCGCCAGCCGGCGGACCTCCTCGGCGGCGGCCGGGTCGGCCCGGAGCGCCTCGAGCTGCCCGGCCCGCGCCTCCTCGTCCCGCTCGAGGACCAGGGCGAGCACGAGGGCCCGGGCGCCGAAGGGCTCCCGGGCGGCCTCGAGCGCCGAGGGGGGAAGGGCGGCGAGCCGCTCCCCCGCCGCCCGCACGTGCACCGGGAGGGGCCTTCCCACCGAGAGAGCGGCGGCCTGAGCCAGGGCGGCCGCGGTCGGGGGCGACGGCGGCTCCGGGGCCGGCGCTGCCAGCGGAGCCGGGCGCGCCCCGGGAAGCCCCTGCGGCTGGAGGCGGCGGATGCGCTCCTCGATGGGGGGGTGGGTGGCGAAGAGGCCGGAGAGGAAGTCGCCCACCCCCTCGGCGAAGAAGAGGTGCGAGGCCTCGAGCGCCTGCGGGGCCTCGAGCCTCGACCCCTCGCGCGCGATCTTGGAGAGGGCCCCCACCAGGCCGTCCGGGTTCCGGGTGAACTGCACCGCGGCGGCGTCGGCGAGGAACTCCCGCTGCCGGGAGACCGCGAGCCGGATGAGCCGCCCGAAGAACGCCCCCACCGAGCCGGCGACGACGAGGCACAGCCCCATCCCCAGGGCCGCTCCCCTGCCGCGGCCGTCGCCGCGCCCCCCGTCGGCGCGCAGGAGGATCCGGCCCACCAGCGCCAGCACCGTGAGCCCTCCCACGAGCGCCATGAGCCGGGTGCTGAGGCGGGTGTCGGCGTTGAGCACGTGGGAGAGCTCGTGCGCCACCACCCCCTGGAGTTCGTCGCGGCTGAGCGAGTCGAGGGCACCCCGGGTGACGGCGACCACCGATCGGTCGGGCGTGAAGCCGGCCGCGAAGGCGTTGATGCCGGGCTCGCGCTCGAGGACGTAGAGGCCGGGCACGGGAAGGCCGGCGGCGATCGACATCTCCTCGAGCACGTTCACGAGCTTCCGCTCCGCCGGGTCGCTCGTCTGCCGGTCGACGCGCCGGCCGCCGAGCATGCGCGCCACCGCGTCGCCGCCCCCGGCCGCCAGCCGGATGGCGTGGAAGGCGCTCCCGAGCAGGACGACGAGCGACACCCCGGCCGCCACCGGGAGGAAGAGCATCGCCGGGTTCGCGCCCACCGCCAGGGACAGGCCGACGTCGACGATGGCCGCGGTGGCGAGCCAGGCGAGCGCGAAGGAGAGGACGAGGACGAGGGTGCGCCGGCGCGCCCTCGCCTGCGCGTCGAAGAAGTCGAGGGTCCTCCCCGGCGGCGCCATGGGGGAGCCGCTAGAACGAGACCTTCACCGCCTCGCGCTCCGCCGGCGCCTCCACCTCGAACGGCTGGGCGGCCGGGAACCCCCCGGCGAGGAGAACGCCCGGGAAGGTCTCGCGGCCGTTGTTGTAGGCCATGACCGCGTCGTTGTAGGCCTGGCGGGCGAACGCGATCCGGTTCTCGGTGGAGGAGAGCTCCTCCATGAGCTGCGACATGGTCTGGTTGGCCTTGAGGTCCGGGTAGGCCTCCGCCACCGCCAAGAGGCGGGAGAGGGACCCGGAGAGCGCGCCCTCGGCGGCGGCCAGCCCCTGCATGGCCTGAGGGTCGCCGGGGTTCGCCGCCGCCACCCGGACCGCGGTGGCCGCGCTGTTGCGGGCCGCCACCACCGCCTCGAGCGTCTCGCGCTCGTGCTTCAGGTAGGCCTTGGCCGTCTCCACCAGGTTGGGGATGAGGTCGTGGCGCCGCTTCAGCTGGACGTCGATCTGGCTGAAGGCGTTCCGGTAGGCGTTCCGCTTGGTGACGAGCCCGTTGTAGATGGAGATCGCCGCGAAGGCGGCGATGCCGACCAAGGCGATCAACACCAGGAAAGCGATCATGGAGCCCTCCGGCGGCGGATCCCGCGCCCGCCAAGAATGACACACCTCGACTCCGGGAGAGGTTCCGAGTGCGTGCCGAAGTTCGACCTCGGGCACCCGCCTGGGGCGGGAGGCCCGACGCGCCGCGGCGAGGAGGGCGCCGGCCGCGAGCCGGAGCAGAGGCCAGGGTGCTCGATTCGACCGCGCCCCTGCCCTGGCCGCGCCCATGCGATCATGCGGCGGCGAAGGTGCGTGCGATCGACGGAGGCCTTCCATGCCGAGAGAGCCGGGCCGCGAAGCGGAGGGGCCAAGGGTTCTGCTGGGGCGCGACCACCAGCGGCTTCGCCAGCTCCTCAACGGGCTCGTGGAGGAATTCGAGGAGGGCGACCCCGACGACCTGCGCGACACCTGGGCGCGCTTCGAGGAGCACCTGCAGGCGCACCTGGGAGCCGAGGAGAACCACATCCTCCCCCTCCTCGAGGCCGTCGATCCCGCCGAGGCCCGGGCGCTCCGGGCCGAGCACGTCGCCTTCCGCAAGACGGTGGAGGAGCTCGCGGTGGGAGTCGACCTGCACGCGGTCCGGCTCGATGCGGTGCGCGAGTTCGCCGACGCGCTCCGCCGCCACGCCGAGAGGGAGGACCGCCTCATGTACCGCTTCGCCGAGCGGGAGGTCCCGGAGGCGGGCCGGGAGGCCATCGCCCGCGCCGTGGGCGGGGGACGCGTCGCGCACCGCGACGAGGAGTGACCGGGCCGGTGCCCCGCTACCGGCCCGCGTCTCCCCTGCGGAAGGGGAGCGAGAGCTCGTCGAGCCGGGCCTTCAGCTCCGGGGCGAGTGGCGTGGCGGCGGCGGCGATCGCCGCCGGGAGCTGCTCCGGTCGGCTGGCGCCGATGATGGCGGCGGTGACCGCCGGGTGGGCGAGCACCCAGGCCACCGCCAGGGTGACGAGCGGCAGGCCCGCCTCCTTCGCCAGCGCCGCGAACCTCTCGACCGCCTCGAACATCTCCTCGCGCCAGTAGCGGTCCTGGTAGCGCTGCGCCACGGTCCCCAGGGTGAAGCGCGATCCCTCGGGGGGGCGCCCGCGCACGTGCTTGCCGCTCAGGAACCCGCCGGCGATGGGGTTGTAGGGGATGACGCCCAGGCCCTCCTCCAGGCACAGGGGCAAGAGCTCGCGCTCGATCTCCCGGAAGAGCAGGTTGTAGCGCGGCTGCACCGAGTCGAAGCGGGCGATCCCCAGCGCCTCGCTGCGCCCGAGCGCCCGGGCGACCTGGTAGGCGAGGAAGTTGGAGCAGCCGACGTAGCGGGCGCGCCCGGAGCGGACCACGTCCTCGAGCGCCCGCAAAGTCTCGTCGATGGGGGTCTCGGGGTCGGGGCTGTGCAGCTGGTACAGGTCGACGTGATCGGTGCCGAGCCGCCGCAGCGAGGCGTCGATGGCGTCGAAGACGTGCTTCCGGGAGTTGCCGCGGTCCCAGGGCCGGGCCGACATGGGGAAGAAGCACTTGGTGGCGACGACGAAGTCCCGGCGGCGCCCGGAGAGCCAGCGCCCCACGATCTCCTCGGTGCGCCCGGTGGTCTCGAGGGTGCCTCCCACCGGGTAGACGTCGGCGGTGTCGAGGAAGGTGATCCCGGCGTCCGCGGCGGCGTCGAGGATGGCGCGCGCGGCGGCCTCGTCGCACTGGAGCCCGAAGGTCATGGTGCCGAGGCAGAGGCGGGACACTTTGAGGCCGGTGCGGCCCAGGCGGACGCTGTCCATGGCGCCGCCATTGTGGTCCGAGTCTCGCTACCCCGGCAAGCTGGGCTGGGGAGGCGGAGCCGCGGGGGAGGCGGCCGCGCCCACCGGGCGGCGCCGCTTGGAGAAGCGGTCGAGGGCCAGGTACACGACGGGAGTGGTGAAGAGCGTGAGCGCCTGCGAGAAGAGGAGGCCGCCCACGATGGCGATGCCGAGCGGGCGCCGCATCTCCGAGCCCGAGCCGCTCCCCAGGGCCAGCGGCAGGCCGCCGAGGAGGGCCGCCATGGTGGTCATCATGATGGGGCGGAAGCGGAGCAGGCAGGCCTGGTAGATGGCTTCGTGGCTCGAGAGCGCCTGGTCGCGCTCCGCCTCGATGGCGAAGTCGATCATCATGATGGCGTTCTTCTTCACGATGCCGATGAGCAGGATCACCCCGATGAGGGCGATGATGCTGAAGTCGGTCTTGAAGGCCATGAGCGCGAGGAGCGCGCCCACGCCCGCCGACGGCAGCGTGGAGATGATGGTGATGGGGTGGATGAGGCTCTCGTAGAGGACCCCGAGGACGATGTAGACGGCGAAGAGCGCGGCCAGCACCAGGATGGGCTCGCTGGCGAGCGACTGCTGGAAGGCCTGGGCGGTCCCCTGGAAGGAGGCGCGGATGCTGGCCGGGACCCGGATGGACGCCTCCGCCTTGCGGATGGCGTCGATGGCCTGGCTGAGGGCCACCCCCGGCGCCAGGTTGAAGGAGAGGGTGACGGCCGGGAACTGACCCTGGTGGTTCACCGACAGGAGCGTCGGCTCCCGCTTGTACTTGGCGATGGCCGCGAGCGGGACCTGCGCGCCGGTCTGGCTCTCCACGAAGATCCGGTCGAGCGCCAGGGGCTCGGTCTGCAGCTCCGGTTTCACCTCCAGCACCACCCGGTACTGGTTCAGCTGGGTGAAGATGGTGGAGACCTGCCGCTGCCCGAAGGCGTCGTAGAGGGCGTCGTCCACCGCCTGGGGCAGGATTCCCAGGCGCGAGGCGGTGTCGCGGTCGATGTCGAGGGTGAGCTGCAGGGCGCTCGTCTGCTGGTCGGTGGCGACGTCGCGTAGCTCCGGCAGGGTCTTGAGCCTGTCGAAGACCCGGGGGGCCCACTGGTTCAGCTCGTCGAGGTTCGCGTCCTGCAGGGTGTACTGGTACTGGGTGCGGGTGATGCGCCCGCCCACCCGCACGTCCTGGATCGACTGGAGGTAGAGGGCGATGCCGGGGACCTTGGCCAGCTTCGGCCGCAGCCGGTTGATGACCCGGTCCGCGTCCACCTTGCGCTCCGAGACGGGCTTCAGCTCGATGAAGACGAAGCCGTTGTTGAGCGCCAGGCCGGAGCCGCTCCCGCCGATGAACGACACCATGTGGTTCACCGCCGGGTCGGACATCACCACCTTGTTGAGCGCCTCCTGCCGCGCCTTCATGGCCGGGAAGGAGACGTCCTGGGGGGCGTCCGAGACGCCGGAGATGACGCCGGTGTCCTGCTGCGGGAAGAGTCCCTTCGGCACCATCACGTAGAGCGCCACCGTCAGGACGGCGCAGGCGATGGTGGCGGCGAGCATGAGCGACTCGTGGCCGAGGACCCAGCGCAGCGAGCGCGAGTACGTCGCCAGCATCCCCTGGAAGAAGCGCTCGGTGGCGCGGTGGAGGCGGCCGTGGGGCTGCTCGTCGCGGGCCCGCAGGAGCCGCGAGGCCATCATGGGGGTGAGGGTGAGCGAGATCACCGCCGAGATGGCGATGGCGACGCTCAGGGTGACGGCGAACTCGCGGAAGAGGCGCCCCACCATGCCGCCCATGAGGAGGATGGGGATGAAGACCGCGAGCAGCGAGGCGGTGATGGAGACGATGGTGAATCCGATCTGCCTCGCCCCCTTGATGGCGGCCTGGAAGGGTGCCTCGCCTTCCTCGATGAAGCGGGCCACGTTCTCGGTCACCACGATGGCGTCGTCGACCACGAACCCGGTGGCGATGGTGAGCGCCATGAGCGAGAGGTTGTTGAGGCTGAACCCCATCAGGTACATGGCGGCGAAGGTGCCCACCAGGGAGAGCGGCACCACCACGCTGGGGATGAGGGTGGCCCAGGCGCTGCGCAGGAAGGCGAACACCACCAGCACCACCAGCACCACGCTCAGCACCAGGGTGAACTCCACGTCGTGCACCGAGGCGCGGATGGTCTGGCTGCGGTCGAGCGCCACCTGCCAGTCGATGGCCGGTGACACCGCGCGCGCCAGGTCGGGCATGAGGTCCTTCACCCGGTCGACGACGTCGATGATGTTGGCCCCCGGCTGGCGCCGGATGATGACGGCGATGGTGCGCGCCCCGTTGGTCCAGCCGGCGACGCGGTTGTTCTCCACGTCGTCGATGACCATGGCGACGTCCTGGAGCCGCACCGCCGCCCCGTTGTTGTAGGCGAGCACGAGCGGCTTGAAGAGCGCTGCCCGGGGGAGCTGGTCGTCGGCGGCGATGCTGCTCGCCTGGACGGGGCCGCCCAGCGATCCCTTGGGGGAGTCGACGGTGGCCTTGGCGAGGAGGGAGCGCACGTCCTCGAGCCCCAGGCCGAGACCGGCGAGGGCGGTGGGATCGACCTGCACCCGCACCGCCGGCTGCTGGCCCCCGCCCACGTAGACCTGCCCCACCCCCGGCACCTGCGAGATCTTCTGCGCCAGGATGTTGTTGGTGATGTCGTAGACCTGGGCGAGCGGCAGGGTCTTCGAGCTCAGGGAGAGGATGAGGATGGGGGCGTCGGACGGGTTCACCTTCCGGTAGCTGGGTCGGCTCGGCAGGTTGGGCGGCAGGTCCCCCATGGCGGCGTTGATGGCCGCCTGCACGTCGCGCCCGGCGGCGTCCACGTCGCGCTCCAGGTCGAACTGGAGGGTGATCCCCACCGTGCCGAGAGAGCTCACCGAGGTCATCTCGGCCAGGCCGGCGATGCGGCCGAAGCGCCGCTCGAGCGGCGTGGCCACCGACGAGGCCATGGTCTGGGGGCTCGCCCCCGGGAGGGTGACGCCGACGGCGATGGTGGGGAAGTCCACCCGGGGCAGGGGCGCCACCGGGAGCTGGGTGAAGGCCGCCGCCCCCGCCAGCAGGATGGCGGCGGCGAGCAGCGAGGTCGCGATGGGCCGCCGGATGAACGGCTCGGAGATGCTCACGACGCCTCGGGAGCCGCGGGCGCGCCGCGGGGCGAGCGCAGGCGCTTCAGGAAGCGCGAGAGCCGGTCCATGTAGAGGTAGACCACCGGCGTGGTGTAGAGCGTAAGCAGCTGGGAGATGACCAGGCCGCCGACGATGGAGATGCCGAGGGGCCGACGGAGCTCCGACCCCGTCCCGGTGCCGAGCGCCAGCGGCAGCCCGCCGAGGAGCGCGGCCATGGTGGTCATCATGATGGGCCGGAAGCGGAGCAGGCAGGCCTGGTAGATGGACTCCTCCGGCGACGCGCCCCGCTCGCGCTCCGCCTCCAGCGCGAAGTCGATCATCATGATGGCGTTCTTCTTCACGATGCCGATGAGGAGCACCACCCCGATGAGGGCGATGATGCCGAAGTCGATGCGGAAGAGCATGAGCGCGAGCAGCGCCCCCACCCCGGCCGAGGGCAGCGTGGAGAGGATGGTGATGGGGTGGATGTAGCTCTCGTAGAGTACCCCGAGGACGATGTAGACCGTGATCACCGCCGCCAGGATGAGGATGGGCTCGGTGGCGAGGGACTCCTTGAAGGCCTGGGCGGTGCCGGTGAAGTCGGCCCGGACGCTCGGGGGCATCCCGATCTCGTCCTCGGCGCGGTGGATGGCGTCGACGGCGGCGCCGAGCGAGATTCCGGGCGCGACGTTGAAGGAGATGGTGGCCGCCGGGAACTGCCCCTGGTGGCTGATGGAGAGCGGGGTGCGCGCCGGCTCGAAGTGGGTGAAGGCCGAGAGCGGCACCTGGTCGCCGGTGACCGAGGACACGTAGATGTGCGAGAGGGCCTGCGCGTCCTGCTGGAACTCCGGCTTCACCTCCAGGATGACGCGGTACTGGTTGAGCTGCGTGAAGATGGTGGAGACCTGGCGCTGCCCGAAGGCGTCGTAGAGGACGTCGTCGATGGCCTGGGGGAGGATCCCGAGCCGCGAGGCGGTGTCCCGGTCGATGGTGAGCTTCGCCTGGAGGCCGGCCGTCTCCTGGTCGCTGGCGACGTCGCGGAGCTCCGGCAGGGTCTGCAGCTTCTGGAGCACCCTCGGCCCCCACCGCTCGAGCTCGTCGGCGTCCGCGTCCTCGAGGGTGTACTGGTACTGGGTGCGGCTCACCCGCGTGTCGATCTGGAGGTCCTGCACCGGCTGGAGGTAGAGGGAGATGCCCGACACCGCCGCGATCTTGGGCTTCAGCCGGGCGATGATCTCCTCGGCGCTGGCGCTGCGCTCGTCGCGCGGCTTGAGCACGATGGAGAGCCGCCCGCTGTTGGGGGTGGAGTTGGTGCCGTCCGCCCCGATGAAGGAGGCCACCGAGGCCACGTCGGGGTCGGAGCGCACCACGTCGGCGAGGGCCATCTGCCGGGTGCGCATGGCGTCGAACGAAACGTCCGCCGGGGCCTCGGAGACGCCCATGAGCAGCCCGGTGTCCTGCTGGGGGAAGAAGCCCTTCGGCACCACGATGGCGAGCGCCGCGGTGAGGAGCAGGGTGCCGACGGTGACGGCCAGGGTGAGCGGCTGGTGGCGGAGCACCCAGGAGAGGCTCCGGTCGTAGCCGTGGAGCATGCGGTTGAAGCCGTGCTCGAAGAGCACGGCGAGCCGTCCCGGCTTCTCGTGCGGCCGCAGCAGAAAGGCGCACATCATGGCGGTGAGGGTGAGGGAGAGCAGCGCCGAGACCCCGATGGCGATGCTGAGCGTCACCGCGAACTCGCGGAAGAGCCGCCCGATGATCCCGCCCATGAAGAGGAGCGGGATGAGCACCGCCACGAGCGAGACCGTGAGCGAGACGATGGTGAAGCCGATCTGCTTCGCTCCCTTGAGCGCCGCCTCGAAGGGCGGGTCTCCCGCCTCCACGAAGCGCGAGATGTTCTCGATCATGACGATGGCGTCGTCCACCACGAAGCCGGTGGAGATGGTGAGCGCCATGAGAGAGAGGTTGTTCAGGCTGTATCCGCACAGGTACATGACGCCGAAGGTGCCGATGAGCGAGAGCGGCACCGCCACGCCCGGGATGACGGTGGCGCGCAGGCTGCGCAGGAACAGGTAGATCACCGCCACCACCAGCACCACGCTCAGCACCAGGGTGAACTGGACGTCGTCCACCGAGGCGCGCACCGTCTGGGTGCGGTCGGTGAGGATGCGCACGTCGATCCCGCGCGGCAGCGCCGTCGAGAGGCGCGGGAGGAGGGACTTCACCCGCTCGGCGACGTCGATGACGTTGGCGCCGGGCTGGCGCTGCACGTTGAGGATGATGGCCGGCTTGTCGTTGGCCCAGCCGGCGAGCTGGGCGTTCTCCACCCCGTCGATGACGCTCGCCACGTCCTGCAGGCGGATGGGGGACCCGTTGCGGAAGGCCAGGATGAGGGGGCGGAAGCTCGCCGCCCGGTCGAGCTGGTCGTTGGTCTGCAGGGTGAAGTCCTGGCGCGGGCCGTCGAGGTTCCCCTTGGGTTGGTTGACGTTCGCCTTCACGAGGACCTGGCGGACGTCCTCCAGGCTCAGGCCCGCGCCCGCCAGCGCCGCGGGATCGACGCGCACGCGCACCGCCGGCTTCTGCCCGCCGTTGATGGTGACGAGCCCGACGCCCGCCACCTGCGAGATCTTCTGGGCGAGGATGGAGTCGGCCACGTCGTCCACCTGATCGATGGGCAGGGTGTCCGAGCTCACGCTCAGGGTCAGGATGGGGGCGTCGGCGGGGTTGCTCTTGCTGTAGGTGGGGGGGGCCGGTAGCGTGGGCGGAAGCAGGTTGGTGGCGGCGTTGATGGCCGCTTGCACGTCCTGCTCCGCCGCGTCGATGCTGCGATCGAGCTCGAACTGCAGCGTGATCTGCGACGTCCCGAAGCTCGAGATGGACGTCATCTGGTTCAGCGACGGCATCTGCCCGAACTGACGCTCGAGCGGGGTGGTCACCGCCGAGGACATGGTCTCGGCGCTCGCGCCCGGCAGGGTGGTGGACACCACGATGGTGGGGTAGTCCACCTGGGGCAGGGCGGAGACGGGGAGCTCCCGGTAGCCGAGCAGGCCGGCGAGCAGCAGCCCCACCGTGAGCAGCGAGGTGGCGACCGGGCGCCGGATGAACGGCTCGGAGACGCTCATGGGGCGGCGTTCTCGCCGAGCAGGCCCGCCTGCTCGGTGCCCGAGCTCTTCTCTCGCGGCGCCACCTTGCTGCCAGCGCGCAGCTGGCTCTGCCCGTCCGCCACCACCCGCTCCCCCTCCTTCAACCCGGCGTCGACGATGGCGATCTGCCCGAGGGGCGCGTCGGCCTTGACCGTCCTCGCGGCCACGGTGTCGTCGCTGCCGATGACGTAGACGAAGGTGCCGTTGGGGCCGCGCTGCAGCGCGGTGGAGGGGACCACGAGCGCGTCCGGGCGCGTCCCGAGAAGCAGGCGCGCCTTCACGAACTGGTTCGGCCACAGCGCCCGGTGCGGGTTGGGGAGGATCGCCTTCAGGCGGATGGTGGCGGTGGCCTGGTTGATCTGGTTGTCGACGAGCTCCAGGTGGCCGGTGCCGAGCAGGGTGGAGCCGTCGCGGCTGTAGGCGCGGACCTCGAGCTTGCCGTGCTCCATCTGGGCGGCGATGCGCGGCAGGTCGTCCTGCGGCAGGGTGAAGATCACCGCGATGGGATCGAGCTGGGTGACCACCACCATCCCGTTCGCGTCGTTGGCGTGGACCAGGTTTCCGGGATCCACCAGGCGCACCCCGGTGACGCCATCGACCGGCGAGGTGATGCGGGCGTAGTCGAGGTTCAGGCGCGCGCTCTCGATGGCCGCCTTGTCCACCTCGACGCTCCCCTCCAGTTGGCCCACCTGGGCGACGCTGTCGTCCACCGCCTGCTGGGCCACGAGCTTCTGCTGGAGCAAGGTCTTGTTCCGCTCCGCGTTGATGCGCAGGTCGGCGAGCTGCGCCCTGTCGCGGGCGAGCGCCCCTTCCGCCTGGTGCAGCTGGATCTGGAACGGCCGCGGGTCGATGAGGGCGAGCACCTGCCCCTTCTTCACCGCGTCTCCCTCCTTGAAGAGGACCTGGTCGAGACGCCCGTCCACCTGCGACTTGACGGTGATGGTGTTGTACGCGATCACGGTCCCGAGCCCCTCGAGCCAGGTGGGCACGTCCCGCCGGGCCACGGTGGCCGAGACCACCGGGATGGCGCGCTGGGCGGCGGCGTCGCTCGCGGCCTGCGCGGCGGCCCTGGTCGCCGAGCGGCTCCGGACGAGCCAGGCGGTGACGGCGATCACCGCGAAGAGGGCCAAGCCCCCGATAACCCACCGCCTTGCCCTCATGACGACTCCTTCGACTTCCCTCGGGACCCCCGAGAGGCGGATGCAGGGCTCGCCGCCAGCCGCGGCGCTCCCCGTCGTGAGTATCTAACCGGCACTCGGGCCTCAACGTTCCGGCGGTCCTCCCCCGGTATTGGGGGCGCTGCGCGAGGTCCGATCCGAGCCGGGCGCCGCCATCCTAACGGAGAATCCCCCGGCATTCCGCGAGATTCATCATGCTTAACAAAGGCGCAGCGCGGGGAGCCGGGAGGTGCCTCGCCCGGGGCGATCGCGAGGAGCGGACTCCCGGCCCGCGGCCCGGGCGCCCTCCCGGTCGAGGGGCGGCGGCTGTGAGGTGATCGCCCGTCACCTGCTCGTTGCCGGCCGCGGGTTTCTCGGTCCGTCGAAGGTTTGGTAAAAGGGACGAGGAGGCGCGGGCCGTGGCGGGCGTCTTTGGAAGTCCCTCGGCGCGCCGCCTCCGGAGCGGGGCATGGGAGTCGGCATGGAGCCGCTGCAATGGAATCCGTCGCTCTCCGTCGGCCAGGGCGAGATCGACGGACAGCACCGGGAGTTGTTCGAGCGGGCGGGCCACTTCTTCGCGGTCCGCGGGGCGCCGGACAAGGTGCCCCAGATCTCCGCGGCCTTCATGTACCTCGACAGCTACGTGCGCTTCCACTTCGCCCAGGAGGAGAAGCTCATGCTCCGCATCGGCTACCCGGAGCTGGCGGAGCACCAGGGAGAGCACCGCGACTACATCCGGCGGCTCGACAGCGTGAAGAGCCAGTTCGAGTCAGAGGGCGACTCGGCCGCCGTGGCGATGGCGCTCGACGGCCTGCTCCGGCTGTGGCTCGTCGATCACATCGGGCAGGCCGACAAGAGGGTCGGGGACTTCGCCGCCCGGGCGCCGGCGGCCCGCTAGAGCGCGGCGCCCGGGGCGGAGCGTTCGCCCCGCCCCACCCGTCTCGGGGAGAAGGGGTCGCGGTGCCCAGACGCCGAGCGGCGGTCCTCCTCGTCCTCGTCTCCCTCTCCGGGGAGGCTCGCGCGCTCGAGCCCCCGGCTCCGGCTCCCCTCTACTACGACCTGGCGCTCGACCTCTCGGTGACGGGCGGCGCGCTCCTCGCCTCCCTGCTCCTCGCCGGCTTCGAGAACGAGCTCGTGCCGGCGAGCTGCCGCTGTGCGGCCCCGGGTCCGTCGACTATCGCCTGCGCAACGCCTCGCTGTGGGCAAACCCGCAGGCGGCCGACGCGCTCTCCGGCGTCCTCGCCAACGCGGCCATCCCCGTCGCCATGCTCGGGTACCTCCTGCTCTCGGCGAACGCCTCCGGTGACTTCACCGCCGGCCTCGTGGACGTCCTCCTCGTCGCCGAGGCGGTGGCGCTCGCGGAGGTGCTCACGGAGGGCGTGAAGGAGATCGCCGGGCGGCAGAGGCCCTGGGCCTACTTCGGCCCCAATCCCGGCCACGGGGGGCCTCCGGCGAACGTCTCCTTCTTCTCCGGCCACACCTCCTTCGCCTTTTCCACCGCGGCGGCGACGTTCACGGTGGCCTCGCTCCGTGCCTATCCGGGCGCCTGGATCGCGGGGACGGCCGGCCTCGCCGCCGCGGCCTTCGTCGGCTACCTCCGGATGGCGGCCGACGCCCACTACTTCACCGACGTGCTCGCGGGAGCTGCCGTCGGGGCACTGGTGGGCTTCGCGGTGCCCTACCTCTTCCACGGGAGGAAGGACCCCTCCGAGCCGGGAGCGATCTCGCCCGCTCCCGGCGGCATCGCCGTCACACTGTGGTGAGGCGCCCGCCCCAGGCGGACGGGGCGCTCCCTCCGGAGGAGGCCGGTCAGGAGACGGCGGTGGGCTCGAGGACGACGGTGAAGGCGGACGGCTCGTCCTCCCCGGGCCTCCGCTCCAGGAGGTAGAGGACGACGGCGTCCGGACCGGGCCGCTCGCGAAGCCGCCTGGCGGCGTCGCGCCCCCGGGCGCCCGGCGGGCGGCCAGGAGGGAGAGGAGATCTCGCGCGCTCTCGTCCCGGTAGTCGGCAAGTCCGGCGCGGTCGGCGACGACGAGGACGTGACGACAGGGCTCGGTGAGCTCGCCGCCCTCCGTCATGAGGGCGTGCGCGCACACGGGGCAGAGGAACCCCGGCGCCCCGCGCTCGGCGGCGAATGGCGAGCGGTGCCGGTGGTGGGGGAGGCCAATGGACATCCGACGACCTCGGCGGCGAGTGGCGAGGCGCCAGCGACTTCTTCGCCCAGAGCGCGCCGTCGCCTGCCCCGCCGCTCGGAGGCGACGGCCAGCGCCGGCGGCGGAGGCGCACCCGTCCGGTTATGGCTCCCGGGTGCGGGCCCTGCTCGAGTCGAGAGCCCCGGCGGCTACGGTGCTCGTGCGCCTCGCCGTGGGCTCCATCTTCCTCTCCGAGGGGATCCAGAAGTTTCTCTTCCCGGACCTGCTCGGGGCGGGGCGCTTCGCGCGCATCGGCATCCCCGCCCCAGAGATCCTGGGCCCGTTCGTGGGAGCGGTGGAGATCCTGTGCGGGGTCCTCGTCCTCGCGGGCCTCCTCACCCGGCTCGCGGCTCTCGTGCTCTTCGTGAACATCTCCGTGGCCCTCGTCTCCACGAAGGTTCCCATCCTCCTCGGCCGGGAGTTCCTCGTCTTCCACCTGCCCAAGGTCGCGCGCTACGGCTTCTGGGGCATGGCGAGCGAGGCGCGCACCGACCTGGCGATGCTCCTCGGCACGCTCTTCCTGGCGATCGCGGGCGCTGGCCCGCTCTCCCTCGACCGGGCCTTCTCGGCGCGCGCGCCCGGCTCGGCCCCGGGCGCTGCGGAATCCGCATTTTCGGTTGGCGCCGAGCGCACTTCCCCTCCCTGAGGACCCGCCGGTCCGCACGCGACGTGACACCTGTCAAGGCCGCACGGCGAGTGCGGGGCTAGTGTGCGCGAAGCGGGGGAGGGTCCTTGGGCATCTTCATCGAGCACTTTGCGTCGCGCGAGCAGTTCGAGGAGTGGCTCGCGGCCGCCGGGGACCGGGTGAAGGTGCGGAACGTCTCGATGGCCCACCGCCGCCCCGAGCCCGGCTCGGCGGGCGATGGGACGACCTACACCGTCACCTACGAGGCGGCCGCCCAGGTCGCATCCCCGCGGAAGGACTAGTTTCGGGCCGGCTGTGGCGGCCTGCGGCCCGGCGAGCGGGGCCCCTTCGGTGGCCGGGGCCGTCGCGAGGGAGAGGCCTCTCCCGCAGCCAGACGCGATCGTCCGCGCGCGGGAAGTTGACCCGTCGAATCGAGCCGTCGGGTATCTTCGCTGGAGGGCGTGGACCGGCGAAGAGGGGCGCGGCGGATCGCGCGGCCGGCGAAGGGCCATCGCGACATTCGCGTCCGGAGCTCTCGGCCGTCTGCTGGTCGTCGACGACGACCTCGAGTACCGAGAGGTCATCGCCCAGGTGGCGCGGGACCGGGGATGGGTGGCCATCACCGCGGCGGACGGACTCGAGGCGCTCTCGCTCCTGGAAGGCGTGGCGCGGCCCGACCTCTTCCTCCTCGACCTCATCATGCCCAAGTCATGGATGGCGTCGAGTTCGTGGGGCGCCTGCGCCACCGCGAGGGCCGCGAGCTCTGCCGGACCCCGGTGGTCATCATGACCGGAATGCCCTACCACGCGCGCTCGCTCCTCCAGCCGAACGCCGCCGACGGGATGCTCGTGAAGCCCTCCGCGCTCCGCGATCTGCTGGGGACGCTCGCCCACTTCGCTCCCCGGGGCCCGGCGCAGCGGTTAGAGCGCCGTCAGGGGGATTCCACCCAGGCCGTGCACTCGCCGCAGTCCTGCACCACCACCCCGACCGTCTCGCAGGCGTCCGCGCGCACCACCGCCGCGCCGTAGTCGCAGGGCCTCGCGAGCGGCTCGTGCTCCCGGGCGATCCGGGAGGTGAGCGATCGAGTGGTTCCGTCGGAGCAGGTGATGGTGCACGTGCTCTCCCAGGCATGGGAGGAGCGCTCGTACGGGCTCTTGGGTCGAACGTACCGCGCGGAGTCCCCGCACCCCGAAAGGGCGAGGAGCAACACCAGGATCGAGCACGGCAACGCCTTCATGGGTGGCGCTACCCATGCCCGCCCGGCCGGCACCGGGCCAGTGCCTGGTGGGGAGGGGGGCTTGTCGGCGAGTCCTCCGGGAGGCATCCCTCCCGGACCCATACACCGCCCAGCCGCCACCGGCGCCGGCGGGCAGGACCGATTCACGATTCTTCACGATCGCGAAACGTCGCCCGCCGGGGAGACCCTTCGAGCCTAGCGACCCTGGACCAGGTAGCGGACGCTCGCCACCAGCTGCCGGTAGGTGAACGGCTTGTAGAGGACCGGCGCAGGGTAGAGCGTGTCGCGGACGACCGCCGGGGCGAGGGCGGTGATGAAGAGGATGGGCACCGCGTTCAGTCCGGGGCGCTGCCGCATCTCGGTCGCCAGCCCGAGGCCGCCAGAGTCCGGCAAGAGCACGTCGATCACCACCGCGTCGGGAGTCCGCTCCCGCGCGAGGTCGAGGGCCTCCCGCCCCGTCGCCGCCCCGGAGACCGAGAAGCCCGCCTTGCCGAGGCCGTGGACCACCGCCTCGCGCAGGCCGTCGTCGTCCTCGACGAGGAGCACGTTCACGCCCCGGGGGGCCTCGGCCTTCGCTCTCCTCCCGGAGGAGGGGAGCGGGGCAAGGGAGGCGGGCCACGAGGGCGCGCGCTCGCCCGGGCCCGGCAGCGCCCGCCGCGCGCCGTCGCCGCCACCTCCCGATCGCTCGCTCCGCTGCCACGTCGGTGTCATTTCCGTCTCCTTCGTTCCTCCCCGTGGGTCGGCCGCCCGCGAAGGGCGGCGAGGGAGGGGAGAGCAAGGGGCATGCCGGCCCGGACGCGCGCCCCGGCGCGGCGTTGCGGGGACGGGCGGAGGCGGTTCGCGCCAAACTGGCAGCCGCGCGCCTCCCGGGGCTGACAATCTGTCAGTGGGCCGGGAGCGTGCGCCGCTGCGCGGCGGGGCCTAGTGGGCGGGCGCCTTCCGACCGCCCTGGACGCGCCGGGTGAGGAAGACGAGCGGGACCATCGCCCCGGTGAAGCCCGCGAGGAGGAGGAGGACGTCCTGGTAGGCGAGCGTCTGCGCCTGCTGGATCAGCTGCCGGTAGACGGCGCCATACGCCTGCCGGGCCGCCTCCACCGAGGTGCTCCCGGAGTGGACGAGCGCGCGGGCGATGCCCGAGAGGCGGGCGCCGAGCACGCTGTTGCCGGCGTCGAGGTGCGCGGTGAGGTTGGCCTGGTGGAACTGCGAACGGCGCGCGATGAGAGTGGTGACGAGCGCGATGCCGATGTCGCCGCCCATGTTCCGCGCCAGGTTCACGATGCCGGCCACCTGGTTGTTCTTGGAGAGGGGGATGCCGGCGTAGGCCACCGTGTTGATGGGCACGAAGAGGAAGGCGAGCCCCACCGACTGGTAGACCCGCAGCAGGGTGGCGGTCCGGAAGTCGATGCCCGGGTAGATGGTGTAGGCCATGTGCAGCAGGGAGAGGGAGAGCACCGCGAAGCCGAAGGCGATGAGCCAGCGCGCGTCGAACTTCGACACCAGGCGGCCCACCAGCGGCAGGAGCAGGATGACGGTGACACCGCCCGGCGACAGGGCCATGCCGGCCTGCTGGGCGGTGTACCCCATCCACACCTGCATGTACTGCGGCAGCAGCACGGTGCTGCCGAAGAGGGCCATGCCGAGCACCAGCATCATCAGGGAGGAGGCGGCGAAGCTCCCGATCTTGAAGAGGCGGATGTCGACGATGGGGTGCTCGTGCCGCCACTCCCAGACGACGAAGGCGACGAGCGCCACGGCCGAGACGACGGCGTAGGCGGTGATGGAGTGGGAGTGGAACCAGTCGTCCTCCTGGCCGCGGTCGAGGACGTACTCGAGGCTGCCGAGCCCGAGCGCCACCAGGCCCAGGCCGACGGTGTCGATGGGCCCGAGCTTCCTCCTCGCCTCCGCCAGGCGCGGCGGGTCCACCACCACGCGGTTGGTGAGGATGAGCGAGAGGATCCCCACCGGGATGTTGATGAGGAAGACCCAGCGCCAGCTGAAGTGATCGGTGATGTACCCGCCCAGGGTCGGCCCGATGGCGGGAGCGAGGACCACCGCCATCCCGTAGATGGCGAAGGCCATCCCTCGCTTCCGCGGCTCGAAGGTGTCGGCGAGGATGGCCTGCTCGCTCGGCTGCAGCCCGCCACCGCCGATCCCCTGCAGGACGCGGAAGAAGATGAGGAGCCCCAGGTTGGGGGCGATGCCGCAGAGGAACGAGCTCAGGGTGAAGATGACCACGCACCCCATGTAGAAGCGCTTGCGCCCCAGCCGGGTGGAGAACCAGCCGCTCACCGGGAGCACGATGGCGTTCGACACCAGGTAGGAGGTGAGCACCCAGGTGCTCTCGTCCTGGCTCACCGAGAGGTTGCCGGCGATGTGCGGCAGGGAGACGTTGGCGATGCTCGTGTCGAGCACCTCCATGAACGTCGCCAGGGTGACGGTCATGGCCACCACCCAGGGGTTGTGGCCGCCGGTGAACCCGTGCTCCTCGTGCGGGTCGGTCACCGGATCTTGACCTTGGGCTCCACCGACATCCCGGGGCGCAGCCGGCCCATCTCCGGCTGGCCGGGCTCGAGGCGGATGCGCACCGGCAGGCGCTGGACCACCTTGACGTAGTTGCCCGAGGCGTTCTCGGGGGGCAAGAGGCTGTAGCGCGACCCGGTGGCCCCGGCGAAGCTCTCCACCCGCCCTTTGAAGTCGCGGTCGAGGGCGTCGACGTGCACCTCGACCGGCTGGCCGGCGCGCATGTGGCGGACCTGGGTCTCGCGGAAGTTGGCCGTCACCCACAGGTCGCCGGTTTGGGTGAGGGCGAAGAGCTGCTGCCCGGGCTGGATCCGGTCGCCGACGTTCACCCCCTTCCGCCCGATGATGCCGTCGGCGGGGGCGACGACACGGGTGTAGCCCAGGTTGAGGCGCGCCTGCCGGAGCTGCGCGCGGGCCACCTCCAGGTTCGCCTGCCGGACGAGCACCGAGGCCTGCCGGGCCATCAGCTGGCGGGGGGCGTTCTGGTTCACCTCCTGCTGGTGCGCCAGCGCCGACTCGAGATGGGCCCGCTTGCCCTCCAGCCGCTTCTCGGCCGCCGCCACCGCCGCGGTGGTGACCGCGGCGGCCGCGACGCGCTGATCGTAGTCGGACTGGGAGATGCTCTCGCCGACGAGCAGCTCCTTGCCGCGGGTGAGCTGGAGCTGGGCCAGCCGGTCGTTCGCCACCGCCTGGTCGAGGTCCCGCTTGGCCGCGTCCACGTCGCTCTGGGCGGACTCCACGTCGGCGGCGGCGGTCTCCACCGCCGAGCGGTTGCTCGACTCGGTGATGGGGACGGTGGGGTGCTCGGCCGCCAGCTGCGCCTCCGCCTGGGCCACCGCCGCCTCCGCCTGCGCCAGCGCCACCTCCAGGTCGGTCGGGTCGATCTCCACCAGTACGTCGCCGGCCTTCACCTCCTGGTTGTCGACCACCGGCACCGACACCACCGTTCCCGACACCCGCGGGCTGATGGCGCTGAGGTTGCCGTCGATCTGGGCGTCGTCGGTGTCCTCGTACCGGCGCTCGTAGAGCCACCAGCCGAGCACGCCCAGGAGCACGAGGGCGATGCCCAGTCCCACGCGCAGGCGCAGGGCCCGTTTCTTCTTGGCGTCGGCGGCGGGCGCGGCGCCGTTCTCGGCGCTCCCGGTGGGCCCGACCTCTGTGCTCATGGCGAGTTCCTCCAGAGATCCGGAGGGAAGGAGGCGACCGCGGCGGCCGTCCGGCAGCGGCCCTCCCGCACCCAAGCCCGCCTAGACTACCGATGCGCGCCGAACCCGCAACTGCGACTTCGGGCTCTCGCCCGGGGAGGACGACCCGCCGCCCCGCCGGCCGTCGCCTCGGCGGCGAGGGCGCGCGCGAGGTGAATTGCGCTCGCGCCCCGCCGCTCGCGTCCGCTCAAGCCGGTGCCGGGAAAGGAGAATCCGGCGGCGGGAGCCGGCGCCGTCCCTTCCGGGGTTTGGCAGCGAAACGGGGGAGCCTGTTATGAAGGCGCGGTCGGCCAGAACTCAAAGAAAGCGAGCGGCGTATGGGCAAGATGATCTCCTTTCCCCGCACCACCGGAAAGTCCGCGCAGGGCTACCTCGCCGAGGCCAAGGACCCCAAGGCACCGGGGGTGGTGGTGATCCAGGAGTGGTGGGGGCTGCAGGGACAGATCAAGGCGGTCTGCGACCGACTGGCGGCGGCCGGGTTCACGGCGCTCGCCCCCGATCTGTTCGACGGCAAGGTCGTGCCCTACCACGACTCGCCCGCGGCCGAGGCGGCCATGAAGTCCCTCGATTTCAAGGCGGCCACCTCCGAGGCGGTGCGCGGCGCGGCGCAGTTCCTCAAGAAGCGGGGAGGAAAGGTGGCCATCACCGGCTTCTGCATGGGGGGAGCGCTCACCGTCATCGCCGCCGTCCACGTCCCGGAGTTCGACGCCGCGGTGTGCTTCTACGGGCTTCCGCCCGAGAGCGTGGCCGCCCCGAAGGACATCCGCGTCCCGTTCCAGGGCCACTTCGCGCGCCAGGACGACTGGTGCACGCCGGCCGTCGTCGACGAGTTCGAGAGGAAGCTGAAGGAGGCGGGCAAGAAGTTCGAGATCTACCGCTATGACGGCCACCACGCCTTCATGAACTCCGAGCGAACCGCGGTCTACAGCGACGAGGCCGCCAAGCTCGCCTGGGATCGGTCCCTCCAGTTCCTGCGGGAGAAGCTCGCCTAGCCGCGATCGTCGCGCCGCCGCCTCGAGCCGGGTGCGGAAAATGCCCCCGCGCCCCGGGGGCTGCTATGGTGCGCGCGCCGGACGACCGCGCGCATGATCCAGTTCCTCGTCGACAACCCCCTCCTCTTGCTCTTCCTCGTCGCCGGCGTGGGCTACCCGCTCGGGCGGCTGCAGGTCCGCGGCGTCTCCCTGGGCGTCGCCGCCGTGCTCTTCAGCGGGCTCGCCTTCGGCGCGCTCGACCCGCGACTCAAGCTCCCGGAGATCGTCTACGTCCTGGGGCTCGCGCTCTTCGTCTACGCCGTGGGGCTCTCGAGCGGCCCGGCGTTCGTGGCCTCGCTCCGGCGCGACGGCGCGCGCGCGAACTTCCTCGCCCTGGGGGCGATCGCGGCGGCGGCCGCCCTGGTGGCATGGGCGGGGCGCCTCCTGGGCCTCAAGGCCACGCTCGTCGCCGGGCTCTACGCCGGCAGCCTCACCAACACCCCTGCCCTGGCAGGCGCCCTCGAGACGGTGAAGCACCTCGCGGCCGGGCCGGCGCTCGAGCGGATGCTGGCGGAGCCGGTGGTGGGCTACTCCATCGCCTATCCGATGGGGGTCATCGGGATGGTGCTCGCCATCGCCCTCGCCCAGCGGGTGTGGCGCACCGACTACGCCCAGGAGGCGAGGTCGCTGCGCGGCTTCGGGCTCTCCAACGAGCCCCTCGGGAACGTCACCATCCGCGTGACCCGGCCCGAGGCGACCCGGGGGGCGCTCGGGGAGACGGCGCGGGAGCGCGGCTGGGACGTCATCTTCGGGCGCATCAAGCGCGGCGAGCACTTCCTCCTCGCCGACCCGGCCGCGCGCCTCCAGGCGGACGATCTCGTCATCGCGGTGGGGACCTCGGAGGAACTGGCGCGGGTGATCGCCGACCTGGGCGAGCCCGCCCCGGAGCGCATCGACCTCGACCGCCGCGAGTTCGACCAGCGGCGCATCTTCGTCTCGGAGAGCGCCGCCGCCGGCCGCCCCATCGAGTCGCTCGAGCTCCGGGCCCAATTCGGCGCGGTCATCACCCGCGTCCGCCGGGGAGACGCGGAGCTCCTGCCCCAGCCGGGCATGGTGCTCGAGCTCGGCGACCGGGTGCGGGTGGTCGCGCCCACCGACCGAATGGCCGAGGTGAGCGCCTTCCTGGGCGACAGCTACCAGGACGTCTCCGAGCTGGACCTCTTCACCGTCAGTCTGGGCCTGGCACTCGGCCTGCTCGTCGGCGTCGTCCCCATCCCGCTGCCGGGAGGGGTGAAGGTCAACCTCGGCTTCGCGGGGGGGCCACTCCTCGTCGCCCTCGCCCTGGGTGTGAAGGGCAGGGTGGGCCAGCTCGTCTTCAGCCTGCCCTACGCCGCCAACCGGATGCTGAGGCAGATGGGGCTCGTCCTCTTCCTAGCCGGCGTGGGCACGCGCGCCGGCTTCAGCTTCCGGAGCACCTTCGTGAGCAGCGGCGGGTTGCTGCTCTTCGCCGCGGGCGCGGCCGTCACCGTCGCCACGGCGGCGCTCGTCCTGTGGGTGGGCCACCGCCTGCTCGGGGTACCCATGAGCCTGCTCATCGGCATGCTCGCCGGGATCCAGACCCAGCCGGCGGTGCTCGGCTACGCCCTGGAGCAGACCGGAAACGAGCTGCCCAACATCGGCTATACCGCGGTCTACCCGGTCGCGACCCTGGCGAAGATCCTCGTCGTCCAGGTGCTCCTGCTGGCGCTCTCCTAGGCGCCGGGCGCGGGGGCCCCGAGCGCCCCATCACCCTGGCCCCACCACCACGATCTCGAAGGTTCCAGCGACCGGCTGCGGTCGCCGGCGAGGCTGCTCCGGCGTCGGCGCCGGGGCAGGCTCGAACCGTGCCGTGGGCAGGTAGAGCAGGTGGGTGCCCGGATCGAGGGCCATGGTGCGGGCGCCGACCTTCGTCGCGAGCTGCGCCTCGACCCGGTAGCCGTCCGCGCCCTCCCGCTCTACCACGGTGAGGGTGCCGTCTCCGTTGGAGCTGAAGGCGCGCCCCGTCCCCGGGTCGTAGGCGGCAGCGTCGGCGTGCTCGCCGATGGCGAGGGTGGAGAGGAGTCGCCCGCTCTCGGCGTCGACGACGGCCATGAGGCGGTTTCCCGCCACCGAGAAGAGGCGCTTCCGGGAGCGGTCGAGGGCGAGGCCGGTCGGGCTTTGGAGCGGTCGCAAGGACCACCTCGCCTCCACCACCAGGGCCCGGGTGTCGATCCGGACGAGCTCGCTCGTGTCCTCGATGTTCGCGAACAGGTGCCCGTCGCCGTCGGCGACGGCGAACTCCGGCTTGCCGCCGAGGGGGATCGTGCCCACCACCCGGCGCGTCCGGGCGTCGAGCGCGGTGGCGTTCCTGCCGCGGCCGTTCAGGGTGAAGACGCGCCGGGTGGCTGGGTCGAACACGATCGCGTCCGGGTTCTCGCCGGTGGTGGCGACGTCCTCGAGTCGGCGCAGCGGGGAGAGCTGGAAGACGGTGACGGTGTTCCCCCGACCGTTGCTCGCGAACCCCAGGTTCTCGTCCCGGGCGAGCGCGACGCCGTGGACCCCCGGGGTGTCCGCCACCTCCCCGCGGACGTGCCCCTCCAGGTCGAGGACGGCGACGTGCGTGGACCGCGGCACGTAGAGGAGCCTCGCCTCCGGGTCGAGAGCCACGTAGTCCCAGCCGCCCTCGCCGCCGACGGGCAGGCTCCGGAGGACGCGGTAGACGGGGGCGCTCCCGGGTGCGGCGGCGAGGAGGGCGAGCGCAGCGAGGAAGGCGCGCACGTCCCGGAAGCTAGCATGGGCGCGGAAGCGAGCGGATCGAACGACCCCGCCGGGAGCGAGACGGCGGGGAACCCCCGGGGTTATGGGGAGGGCCATGGGCACCGAGACCGGGAACGAGCGGGCAGTCATCGAGGACCATCCTCCGCGGGCGGCGACGGGGCCGGAGCGTCGCATCCGGACGGCGGGCGCCTGACCGAGCGCCCGCGGCGCAGCGCGCGCCGGGCTCGCGACCGTCCATGACGAGCAGGGACGTCCTGAAGGGCATCGCCCGCCGCGCGATGCGGGAGCGCGGCCTCCTGGCGGACTTCTCCGAGGCCGCCCTGGCCGAGGCGGCGGCCATCGCCGCCGCCCCCACCGACGCCGGCGCCGGCGCCCGGGACCTGCGGGCTCTCCTCTGGGCCTCGATCGACAACGACGACTCGCTCGACCTCGACCAGCTCACCGTGGCCCGGGCCGAGGGGGACGGCTCGGTGGCGGTCCTGGTGGCGGTGGCCGACGTGGACGCCCTCGTCCACCGGGGCTCCGCCCTCGACGACCACGCCCGGGCCAACACCACCTCGGTCTACACCGCGGCCGAGATCTACCCCATGCTCCCCGAGAGGCTGTCGACGGACCTCACCTCGCTCGCCGAGCGGCGCGACCGGACCGCGATCGTGGTGGAGCTCTTGGTGGGCGAGGACGGCGACGTGCGCCGGTCCGCGATCGGTCGCGCCCTGGTGCGGAACCAGGCGAAGCTTGCCTACGACTCGGTGGCCGCCTGGCTCGACGGATGCGCTCCACCGCCCCCGCGGGTGGCCGCGGTACCGGGCATGGAGGCCCAGCTCCGGCTCCAGGACCGGGTGGCGCGGGCGATGAAGGCGCTGCGCCGCCGCCACGGGGCGCTCAGCCTAGAGACGCTGGAGGCCCGGACCGTCTTCCACGGGGAGTCGATCGCGGACCTCCGGCCCGAGGAGAGGAACCGGGCGAAGGATCTCATCGAGGACTTCATGATCGCCGCCAACGGCGCCACCGCTCGGTTCCTGGAGGAGAAGGGCTTCCCGGCCCTGCGCCGGGTGCTGCGCACGCCGGAGCGCTGGGACCGGATCGCGGCCCTGGCGCGCTCCCTCGGCGAGAGCCTCCCGGCGGAGCCGAGCGCCGAGGCGCTCGAGGGCTTCCTCCTGAGGCGCCAGCAGGCGGACCCGGAGCGGTTCCCCGACCTCTCCCTCTCGGTGGTGAAGCTCCTCGGGTCGGGGGAGTACGCCCTGGAGCTTCCGGGGGAGGCCTCTCCCGGGCACTTCGCGCTCGCGGTCCGGGACTACACCCACTCGACCGCTCCGAACCGGCGCTTCCCCGATCTCGTCACCCAGCGGCTCCTCAAGGCCGCGCTGGCGGGGGAGCCGCCGCCCTACCCGGCGGACGAGCTGCGCGCCCTCGCCCGCCACTGCACCGAGCAGGAGGACGCCGCGGCGAAGGTGGAGCGGCGGGTGCGGAAGTCGGCGGCGGCGCTGCTCCTCGCCCGCCGGGTGGGCGAGGCGTTCGACGGGATCGTCACCGGCGCCTCGGAGAAGGGCACCTTCGTGCGCATCTCCAAGCCGGCGGTGGAGGGGAAGGTGCTGCGCGGCTTCGAGGGGCTCGACGTCGGGGACGCGGTCAAGGTGAGGCTCCTGCACACCGACGTCGAGCGCGGGTTCGTCGACTTCGGCCGGGTCCGGGAGGGCACATGAGCGACGGGGCCATCGCCTACAAGGATCCGGACTTCCTCGACAGCGAGGAGGCGCGGCCGCTGCGGATCCTGGCCGAGTACCTCGCGCCCCTCCATCGCTTCCGCGAGGAGGGTATCCAGGACACCATCGTCTTCTTCGGGTCGGCGCGGCTGAGCCCCGACGGCCCCCTGGGTCGCTACTACCAGGAGGCGCGCGAGCTGGCGCGGCTCGTCACCCTCTGGTCGAAGGGGCTCTCCTCCCACCGCCACCGCTACATCGTATGCTCCGGTGGAGGGGGCGGGATCATGGAAGCCGCCAACCGGGGCGCCTCCGAGGCCGGGGGAATGACCATCGGCCTCAACATCGGGCTCCCGCGCGAGCAGCGGCCCAACCCCTACATCACCCGCGGCCTCTCCTTCGAGTTCCACTACTTCTTCATGCGCAAGCTGTGGTTCGCCCACCTGGCGCGCGCGCTGGTGGTCTTCCCGGGAGGCTTCGGGACCCTCGACGAGCTCACCGAGGTCCTGACCCTGGAGCAGACCCGGAAGCTCGAGCGGCGCGTCCCCATCCTCCTCTACGGCCCCGGCTACTGGAAGGAGGTCATCGACCTCGACGCCCTGGTGCGCCACGGGATGATCGACGCCTCCGACCTCGAGCTCCTCACCTTCGTGGACCGACCGGACGAGGCGCTGGCCCGGCTCCGGGAATGCCTGGAGCCCGGCGAGGAGGAGCGCTGCCCCGCCTTCGCCCGATCCCGCATTCCGTGATCGGGGCCGCAGGCCGCCCTCGCCAGGGCGGCCCTCCCGCGCGTAGGATGTCCGACACCCGGGATCGAGGTGTCTCATGGCCGCACCAGCTCCGTTCGCAGGGGTGGAGTGGATCGCGAAGACCGCCGACGTGGGCGTGCGAGTGAACACCCTCGCTCCCGGCCAGTCGACCCCCTGGCACCTCCACTCGGTCGTCACCGACAACATCTTCGGCCTCGACACCGGCATCGAGATCGGCCTGCGGGAGCCGGACGAGACCTTGCCGCTGCCACCGGGAGCGCGCCAGGAGATCCCTCCGCGGCGCGTCCACAGGGTGGCGAACCGGGCGGACCGCCCGGCCCGCTACCTGCTCGTGCAGGCTACCGGGCCCTACGATTTCGTCGAGGTCCCGTAGGCGATCCCGCGAGCCGGGGGACTCGAGGCCGGCCGCGGCCTCCGGGTGCGACGGCGTTCGGCGGGGGGCGCTGTCTGAAGGGCGGCCCCGGCGGTGGCGGCATCCTTGCGCGCCGCACCCACCGTTCACCACCTCTCCTCCCGGTCCGACCCGCGCCGCCCGAGCACGGGACGGGCGCCGGGCGCAACCTTCCCCGAGACTGACGGTTGGAATGGGAAACGGCCGGCACTGCGAGTCCGGCACCGCTCGAAGGAGGATCCCATGAAGTCCGTCGCCGCCAGGTTCGCCGCTCTCGCCGCCGCCGCCTTCCTCGCCTCCCCCGCGCTCGCGGCCGAGGTCGACGACCGCGAGGCCAACCAGCAGGCCCGCATCGCGCAGGGAGTCCGCAGCGGCCAGCTCACTCCCGGAGAGACGGCCCACCTGGAGCGCAAGGAGGCCGCGATCCACCAGGAGATCAAGCAGGAGCGCGCCGCCAACGGCGGGCACCTGACGCCCGGCGAGCGGGCCCAGGTGAACCGGCAGCAGAACCGGGTCTCGAACCAGATCTACCGCGCCAAGCACAACGACCGTCACATGTAGGCAAGCGCCGCTCCGGCGAGGAGGTCCCGCCGAGGGGCCTCTTCTCGTCCCGAGCGGCTCCCCCGCCGGCAGGCTCAGGCGCTGCGCGCCCTCCCCGGCATCCTCCTCAGCACCTGCTCCAGGGCGGGGGCGAGGACGAGGACCGCGGCGCAGCCGATGACGTTGTACCAGAGGTATCCCACCCGCCCGAGGGCGGCCGCCGTCAGGACGGCCGCCTCGGCAGCGGCCGTGGCGGCGAAGGCCGCCGACCCGCGGACCCGCTTCACGAAGAAGCCTAGGAGGAAGACCCCGAGCATGGGCCCGTAGAAGAGGGAGCCGAGAACGTTCACCGCCTGGATGAGGTTGTCGAGGAGCGAGGCGAAGCCCCCGAAGCCGACGGCCACGATCCCCCAGGCGGCGGTGGCGAGGCGCGCCACCCGCAGCGTCTGGGCATCGGTCGCCTCCGGGTGGCGCGGCTTGTAGAAGTCGACCACGGTGGTCGCCCCGAGCGACGAGAGCGCCGCCGAGTTGGCCGACATGGCTGCGGAGAGGATGGCCGCCACCAGCAGACCCAGGAGCCCGCGCGGGAAGTGGTCGAGGACGAAGCGGAGGAAGATGAAGTCGGAGTCCTTGGCGTCGGCGCTGGGGACGGTCCGCGCCACGAGCGAGCCCGCCTCCCGGCGCAGGGCGACGTCGCGGGCCTCCTCCTCCCGCACCCGGGCACGCGCCGCCTCCACCTCCGCCGGCCCCGCGCCCGGGGCGAGCAGGCGCTCGATGGCGGCGCGCTTCTCGGCGAAGACCCGCGAGTGGGCGCGCTCGAGGCGCTCCACCCCGGGCCGGTCGCGGTCGCGCGCCTGCTCGAGCGCGGTCCGGTCGAAGAAGAGCGGGGGCGGGGCGAGCTGGTAGTAGACGAAGACCATCACGCCGATGAAGAGGATGAAGAACTGCATGGGCACCTTGACGAGCCCGTTCATTAGGAGCCCGAGGCGGCTCTGGGCGAGCGGTCCCCCGGCGAGGTAGCGCTGCACCTGGGACTGATCGGTGCCGAAGTAGGCGAGCTGGACGAAGAGCCCCCCGAGGAGGCCCGACCAGAGCGTGTAGCGGGTGTCGAAGCGGAGCGAGAGGTCGACGCCTTTCAGCTTGCCGAGCGCCCCGGCGAGCGCGATCCCCTGGCCGAGGGAGACGGGCAGGCTCGCGATCGCCACCGCCAGGGCCGCCAGCATCCCCGCGAGGACCACCGCCATTTGGACCGACTGGGTCCGGCTCACGGCGCGGCTGCCGCCCAGCACCGTGTAGACGACGGTGACGCCGCCCAGGGCGAGGTTGGTGACGGAGGCCGACCATCCCAGGACCGCCGAGAGGACGAGCGCCGGGGCGTAGATGGCGAGCCCGGAGGCGAGGCCGCGGGACACGAGGAAGAGCAGGGCCGCGAGCTGGCGGGTCTTCCGATCGAAGCGGCGCTCCAGGTACTCGTAGGCGGTGTAGACGCCGAGCCGGTGGTAGACGGGGACGATGACCGCCGACAGGATCACCATCGCCAGCGGGAGGCCGAAGTAGAACTGCACGAAGCCCACCCCGTCCACGTACGCCTGGCCGGGCACCGACAGGAAGGTGATGGCGCTCGCCTGGGTGGCAACGAGGGAGAGGCCGATGGTCCACCAGCGCAGGTCGGCGCCGGCCCGCAGGTAGGACTCGGTCGTCCGCACGCCGCGGCTCCTCCAGGCGCCGTACCCCACGATGGCGCCGATGGCGACGGCGAGGACCGCCCAGTCGAGACCGCTCACCGGAAGGCCCGGGAGAGGACGTAGAGGAGCGCGATCTCTGCCACCAGGGAGGAGATGACGAGGGCGTAGAGCTGCCCCCAGGTGCCGAGCGGGGGGCGCGCGCCGTCGCCCGGTCCCGGGGGGGGGCTAGGCGCCATGGTCGAGGAGGTTGGCGAAGAGGCGGAAGGCGCCGGGGACGCCCGCCGGGAGCTGCCGGAAGAAGGCGAGCCCGGTGTAGACGAAGGTGCCCTTCCCGACTCGCGCGACGAGAAGCGCCCCGCGCTGCGGCCGCTCGCCGGGGTCGTGCATGGAGAGCGGGGCGGCGTAGCGCCCGTCCCACTGCTCGGCAAAGTAGAGCCCGCGCTCCTGCACCCAGCCGCTCCAGTCCGCCTCGCCGATCCGGTTGGGCGCGAGGAGCACCGGGTCGGGGTCGGCCTCCACCGCCGCGTTCTCGTCGGTGACGCGGGCGCGCCCGACGGTGAAGGGGTAGGGCCCGAGCTCCGGGGGAGGGCCGGAGACGGGGTTGCTCGTCACGTACTGGACCACCACCGTCCCCCCGGCCTCGACGTACTCCATGAGCTTTCGGTGGAGCGCCTGCAGCCGCGCCTCCACGTTGAAGGCGCGCACCCCGAAGACGAGCGCCTGGAAGCGGTCGAGCGGCTGCTCGCGCAGCTCGGCGGCGCCGAGCAGGGTGACCTCGTACCCCGCCTGTCGGAGCGCGTCCGGCACGAGGTCCCCCGGCCCGGGCACGTAGCCGACCCGGCTGCGGGAGTGGGCCACGTCGGCGCGGGTGAGCCGCACCTCGGCGGGCGGGAGCCAGGTCTGCACCGGGATGTGCGCGTACTCGACCCGGCGCAGGCCCCGGTCGAAGCGCCGCCCCTCCACCGTCGCCACCGCCCGCAGCGTCCCGGCGGTGGCCTGCCGGGGCGGCGTCACCCGGAAGGTGGCCACGGTCTCGCCGCCGGGCTCGAGGCGGAAGGGGACCTCGGCGGGCGAGACGGCGAAGCCCTTCGGGACCTCGAGCGCGAGCGTGCCGCTCGCGCCCGCCACGCTCCGGACCGCGACCGCCAGGCTGCGCGGGCCGGGGTCGGGGAAGACCATCAGGGAGTCGCGCGGGTCGACAGTGACGAGCGGCAAGACCTCCACCCGCCGGTAGCGTTCGCCCAGCACCGGGTCGACCCACTTGTAGGCGACGGGGCGGCGCAGCCGCAGGGACTGTCCCCCAATCGCGAGGAGAAACTCCGCCTCGAGCGGCGCCGGTTCCTCGGGGATGCCGGCGAGGGACGGATCCGAGACCGGGTAGAGCCCGGGCGCGGGAGGGAGCTCGAGCCAGGCGGGCCCGGTGATGGGGGCGTCCGCCGGCACGCGAAGGTCCTCCTTCACCTCCAGCGGAACGCCCGCCTGGAGCGGCCGGCCCACCGCCAGCGCGCGCCCGGGGAGACGCACCTCGACGAGGGAGAGGTCGGCGGGGCGCCGCGCCAGCGCAGTCACGGTGAGCGGCAGGGTGGCGCCTCGCGCGGTGCTGGGGACGGTCGCGGTGACCTCCGCCGCCAGCCCGGCGCAGTCGAGAATCGCTTCCTCGATCTCGGCGAGCTTGGGCGCCCGCCAGGGGTTGTCGGGGAGCGAGAGGAGCTCGGCCCTCGCCGAGAGGAGCCCGGGGAGGGCCCGCTCCGGACTCCCCGGGCGGAAGTCGGCGCGGGCGCGCTTCAGCTCGGCGACGAGCTTGGAGGTCCCGGGAACGCGCGACCAGTCGAGGACGAGCCCATCGAAGGGGGATGAGTTCATGGGCTCGCCGGCCATGGGCCGGAAGAACTCGAGCGCCGGGCCGCGCCGGCGCGCCGCCCCGAAGCCCTGGCTCTTGTGGTTGCTGCGGCTGTCCGCGGCGAGCTCGCCGTAGGAGAGGCCGAGCCAGGGGTCATAGCCCCCGGCGTCGAGGTGGGGGAAGGGAGCGAGCTCCTTCTCGGTGGCACCGAATCCGGCCGACTGGTTCCACACCACCCGCTTCGCCCTCCAGGGCCCAAGCCGCCGGTGCTCGGCGTCGGGCATGTAGCCGGGGTCGGCGGCGAGCGAGAACGCCTCGAGCGCCAGCCGCGCCGAGGCGGTGTGCTGGCCGTGCGTCTGCGGCCACTCGGTGGGGAAGCGCGACACGACGACGTCGGGCCGGAAGCGCCGGATGGCGAGGACCACGTCGGCGAGCACCGCCTCGTGCCCCCAGATGGCGAGCGACTCCTCCGGGCTCTTCGAGTAGCCGAAGTCGCGGGCGCGGGTGAAGAGCTGCTCGGCCCCGTCGAGCGCGCGCGCCGCCAGGAGCTCCTGGGTGCGGATGAGCCCGAGCGCGGGGCCGAGCTCCGGGCCGATGAGGTTCTGCCCCCCGTCCCCTCGCGTCACCGAGAGGTAGCCGGTCCGCAGGAGCATCCCGTTAGAAAGAAAGGCGAGCAGCCTGGTGTTCTCGTCGTCGGGGTGCGCCGCCACGTAGAGGACGTTCCCGACCACGAGCAGCCGGTCGAGGCGCCGCTCCAGGCGGGCGCCGTCGGGCTGCGCCGGCCACAGCGGCGGCGCGGCGGAGGCGTTCGAGAGGAGGAGCAGGGCGGCCATCGGAGCGCGGAGAGCTGGGTCCATTTGGTGGGAAGGCCGGTCGGCGGCTGTTACCTTGCAGGTTTACATGGGTTCGGACTTCTTCGCTTCGTTCATCTCGGGGGACCCTGCCGCCCGGGCCCTCTTGCCCGCCCGGCCGCTCGACGAAGAGGCCTGGGTCGACTCCGCGGAGCGCGCCGGCCAGCGCCGCGTGTCGCGCGACCTCCTCGCCGAGCTCCGGCGCCAGGCCGCGGAGCTGCCCCCGTCGGCCGCCCGCGAGCGGCACCTCGACGCCCTCGCCGCCCCGGGCTCGACGGTGGTCGCCACCGGGCAGCAGGTGGGGCTCTTCCTCGGGCCGCTCTACACCCTGCACAAGGCGGCGACGGCGGTGGCGCGGGCACGCTTCCTCTCCGAACGGACCGGCCGCCCCTGTATTCCGCTCTTCTGGTTGCAGACCGAGGACCACGACTGGAAGGAGATCTCCCGCGCCGAGCTCCTCCTGCCCTCCGGCCGTCGGACGCTCGAGCTCCCGCCCGAGGCTCCCGGCGAGGCGCGGGTGTCCCTCGCCCATCGTCTTCTCCCCCCGGCCGTCGACGCCCTCGCCTCGGCCCTCTCCGACCTGCTCGCGCCGCTGCCCTTCGCGGCGGAGGTGGCGCACCTCGCCACCCGTCACTACCGGTCCGGGGTCTCGCCCGGGGCGGCCTTCGCCGGACTGCTCTCCGAGCTCTTCGCGGAGGAGGGGCTCGTCGTCCTCGACCCGCGCACCCCGGCGGTGGCGCGGCTCGCCCGCCCCGTGCTGCGCCGGGCCATCGAGGGTCACGAGGCCGTCTCGGCGGCGCTCTCCGCCCGCGCCCGGGAGCTCAGGGCGGGAGGGTTCGCGGAGCAGGTGCACACCCGTCCCGAGGCCTCGCTGGTCTTCTTCCACCCGCGCGGCCCCCTCGGCCCGCGCTACCGCCTGGTCCGCGACGGGGAGGGGTTCAGGACCCCCGACGGGCGCGTCGAGCTGGCGGAGCTCCTCGCCCGCCTCGACGGCGACCCGCTTTGGTTCAGCACCTCGGCGCTCCTGCGCCCCCTCCTGCAAGACGCGCTCCTGCCCACCGCCGCTTACGCGGGCGGGCCCGCCGAGGTGAGCTACTTCGCCGAGGTCCCTCCGCTCTACGAGCTCTTCGGGATCGAGCTCCCCCTCGTCGCGCCCCGGGCGCGGCTGCGCATCCTCGACGGGCCGGCCCGCCGGGAGCTGGAGCGGCTCGGGCTTCGCCCCGAGGACTCCGAGCGCCCGCGCGACGAGCTCCTGGGGCGGCTGCTGGAGCGCCCGGCGGGTCTTCCGGGCCGGGACGCGCTGCGGGAGCGGCTCCTCGGCCCGATGGAGCGGGAGATCGACGCTCTCTCGCCCCTCCTCCTCCGCCTCGACCCCTCCCTGGAGAGGAGCGTGCGGAAGACGCGCCACCACGCGACCTTCGCGGTGGAGCGGCTCCTCGGCCGGGTCGAGCGCTCGGCGTTCGGGCGCGACCAGGTGACGGCGGGCCGGCTCGACCGGCTCCTCGCCCTCCTGCAGCCGGGGGGCGAGCCGCAGGAACGCGTCTACTCCTTCCCGGTGCCGGCAGCCCGGGTGGGGACCCGGGCGCTGGTGGCGGCGCTTGTCGCGGCCGCCGGCTCGCTCTCCCCCGAGATGCGGACGGTGACTCCGTGAGGCCGCTCTCGGTGGGAATCGCCTGCTTCCCCACCATCGGCGGCAGCGGCGTGGTCGCCTCGCAGATCGCCGTCCGGCTCGCCCGGGCCGGGCACCGGGTGCACGTCTTCTCGTCGGGGGTTCCCTTCCGCCTCCGGCGCGGCCGCGAGGGCTGCCACCTGCACCTCGTCGATCCGGTGGAGCAGCCGCCCGTCGGGCAGGGCGCCTACCCG
>DATJZG010000168.1:0-56872 GCA_035499295.1 Anaeromyxobacteraceae bacterium | reverse complement strand
AGCCTCCGGAGCAAGCCCCCGCGGCCGCGCCGGCGGTGCCCAGCGTCCCCGCGCTGCCCGCGGCACCGCCCCAACCCGCTCCCAGGGCGCTCGCCGCGCCCCGACCGTTCCCGGCTCCCCCCGCGAGGCCCCCGGCGGTGGCCAAGGCCGCGCCCGTGCCGGACGGATCGGCGCGCCCCGCCCTTCGCGCCACGCGGCCCGGCAAGAAAGCGGCTCCGCTGCCGGCGGTCACGGAGGAGCCGGCGCCGGCGAACTCGTCCCCGGGCGACGGGTCGACGAGCCCCGCCCTTCTCGACCTCCTCTCCCGGAAGGCGGACGCACCCGCCGCCGTCCCGCCCCGGCCGGAGCGCGATGCGCGCGGCTCCACCCCGGGGGTTCCCGAGGTCCAGGCGGTGCTCGAGCGGAATCGCTCCGCCTTCGAGTCCTGCGTGGAGGAGGCGGGCCCCGACGCGCACCTCTCGGGCCGCCACGTCTTCCTGGCGGTGACCGTGAACCCATCGGGAATCGTCACCTCGCCTCGCCTCGACGACGCCGCGCTCGACGGCTCGCCCACCGGCACCTGCCTAAAGGCCGCTGCCCGGAAGCTGGTGCTCGCCCCGTTCGCCGGCGAGCCCGTCCGGGTGCGCGTCCCCATGACGCTGGCGCCGTAGCCGAACCCCTACCGCTCGCCCGTGGCGACGCTCCCTGCGATCCAGGCGAGGTAGGGGCCGAGGCCGTCCTCCACCCCGAGCACCAGGAGCTCCGGCACCTGGTAGGGGTGGAGGGAGGGAAGGCGCTCCTTGAGCGCGCCCACCAGGTGCCGCTCGGTCTTGAGCAGGAGGAGCGCCTCGGGCTCGTCGGAGATCGCTCCCTCCCATCGGTAGATCGATCGGATCCCGGGGAGGACGTTCCCGCAGGCGACGAGCCGCTCTTCCACCAGCGCGCGGGCGATGCTCGCCGCCGCCTCGGGCGACGGGGCCGTCACCAGCACCACCACGGCTTCGCTCTCCAACCTCGCTCCTCCTCTCCGCCGGGCGGCTAGGCCCCGGCCGACCGGGAGATGATCTCCTTCATGATCTCCGAGCTCCCCCCGGCGATGGTGAGGAGCCGCAGGTCCCGCCAGGCCCGGGCCACGTCGGTCTCGGTGACGTAGCCCATCCCCCCGTGGAGCTGCATGCAGTCGTAGGCGACGTCCTGCGCCAGGTCACAGGCGACGAGCTTCGCCATCGAGATCTCGCGCAGCGCCTCCTGCTTGCGGTTGAAGAGGTCGGCGGCCCGGTAGGTGAGCCAGCGGGCCGCCTCGACGCGCGCCTGGTGCTCGGCGAGCCTGTGGCGCCACACCTGCAGGGAGGCCACCGGGCGCCCGAAGACCATCCGCTGCTCCCCGTACCGAAGGGAGTCGTCGATGAGGAGCTGGCTCGCCGCCACCGCCGTCACCGCCGCCGCCAGGCGCTCCCCCTGGAAGCCCGTCATGATGTGGTAGAAGCCCTGGTTCTCGTCCCCGAGCAGGTAGCGGAGCGGGATCCGGCACTCGTCGAAGAAGAGCGCCGCGGTGTCCGAGGAGAGGTTCCCCACCTTGTCGAGCTTGCGCGAGACCTCGAAGCCGCGCACGTCGGTGGGGAAGGTGAGGAGCGACAGGCCGGCGTGCCCCTCCGGCCCGGTCCGCACCGCCAGGGTGAGGAAGTCGGCCCGCGACCCGTTCGAGATCCACATCTTGGAGCCGCTCACCACCCAGTCGCCGCCGTCCCGGCGCGCGCGGGTGCGCACCGCCGCCACGTCGGAGCCGGCCTCCGGCTCCGAGATGGCGAGCGCTGCGATCTTCTCGCCCCGCAGCGCCGGGGCGAGGAACTCGCGCTTCTGCTCGTCGGTGCCGAGCTCCCCGATGATGGGGGTGGCCATCTCTCCCTGCACGAGCATGGCGGTACCGAGGCCGCCGTTGCGCGCGCGCGTCAGCTCCTCGACGTAGGCCACCACGTACCAGTAGTCGAGCCCGGACCCGCCGAAGGCGGGGTCGTGGCGGATGCCGAGGAGCCCGAGCTCCCCGAAGCGGCGGAAGAGATCGCGCGGGAACTCCCCCGCCTCGTCCCAGGCTCGGGCGTGAGGGGAGAGCTCCTTCTGGCAGAACTCCCGCACCATGCGCCGGAAGGCCTGGTGCTCCTCGGTGAAGGGCTCGAAGGCCGCGGGCGGCCCGGAAGAGGGCATGTCAGAGCTCCAGCTCGGGAGTGAACCGGTACCGGTCGTCGGCGCGCTCCACCACCTCGAGCAAGTCCCCGCCGGGCTGGCGCACCCGCAGGTGGAGCTCCTCGCGCACGGCGAGCCCGTGCGGGACGAGCGTGGCGGGCTCGGTGACGAGCGTCGCCTCCACGGTGCCGTCCAGGTCCTCGAGCGCCGGCCCCTCGCTCCCGGCCTCGCGGTGCAACCGCTCGAGCGCCCCCTGGCGCGCTGCCTGCGAGGGCGCGCCGCGCCAGGAGAGCTTCACGCACCTGGCGGCCTCCTCGCCCTCCTCGCACGGCACCGGCCCGAGGAGCGACTGCTCCACCTCGAGGAGGGCGGGGACGCCCGGGATGAGGGGGACGCTCCCGGGGAACTGGCCGGAAACCTTGCGCCCCGGCGAGAAGGCCCGTCCCGCCCAGCCGCCCGCCGTGATCTCCCAGTCGAGCGCGGAGATGCGGTCGAGCGCGCCGCGCGCGACGTCGCGCGCCTCGTCCCCCCCCACGCCCAGGATCTCGAGGGCGTTCTCGAGCCCCTCGGTGCGCAGGTAGGCGCCGGCGGGAGACACCACCTGGATCAGGGCCTCCGAGATGCGGACGTTGAGCTCCAGGTCGGGCACGTCCCCTTCCGCCTCGATGCCGCGCACGCTCACCCAGATCGCCTTGCCGCGGCGCTCGGCCACCAGCCGGTGGCTGGCGCGGGCCTGGGCCGGCGGGGCGCCGGAGCGCTGCTCTCGGTGCTCGAGCGTCACCCTCGCCTGGAAGCCGTCGGGCCAGGCGAAGGTGAGCGGCACCGGGGCGCCGCCGGCCGGCAGCCCGGCCTCGGCCTTCGTGGTCGCGCACCCGAGCAGGAGCGAGAGGGCAACGAAGGGAGCGGCGATCCTCATCTGCCTTCCCTCTCACCACGTTTCCGCAGCCGAGTCGAGGCCCGGGACGGGACGGGGCGGCTCAAGGCGCGGGGCGAGCGGGCGCCGCCGGACGGGGCGTCTGCGTCGTCGCCCAGGCGACGCCGCCCACCGACAGGACCACTCCCAGGCCACCGGCAGCCGTCACCCTTTCGCCGAGGAGCAGGCCGGCGAGAAGGTACTGGGCGATGGGGGTGAGCTGCAGCCAGGCGGCGGCCTCCCCGACCGAGAGGGTTCCGTAGGCCTCGGTCATGAGGACCTGGGCGGCGAAGGCGGCGAGCGCCATCGCGAGCGCAACCGCCCAGCGCAGGAGCCCTCCCGGCCAGGGGGCGAGCGCGAAGGGGAGCACCACCGGCAGCCCGGCCAGGCAGAAGAAGAAGAAGATGGTGGGGGCGTTGTCGGTCCCGCGCATGGACCGGATGACGTTGGCGCTCACGGCGGCGAAGACGGCGGCGGCGAGCGCCGAGGCCTCCCCCGGGCCCAGGCCGATGCGGAAGGTCCCGTTGCCCAGCACGAGCGCCACCCCCGCGGTGGCGAGCGCCACCGCGAGCCACAGGCGGACCCCGGGCCGCTCCCCGAGCATGGCGAAGGCCATCCCGGTCGCCAGCGCCGGGAAGAGGTTGTAGATCATGCCGGCCTCCCCGGCGGGAATGCGGGCGAGCGCCCAGAAGTAGAGCACCACCACGAGGCCGCCGGAGAGACCGCGGGTGACGAGGAGGCGAAGGTTCCTCGGGCGGTAGAGCCCCGGCCGCAGCCGGAACGCCACCAGGCTGAGGAGGGCGCCGGCGGCGAAGCGAATGACGGAGAGGTGCCCGGCGGTGAAGCCGCCGGGGCCGCGCGAGAGCCAGCGCGCCAGGACGGCCATGAGCCCGAAGGCGAGCCCCGACCCCACCAGCTCCAGGCGGGCGAGCGCACGGCGGGGCGGGGCCGCGTTCCCGGGGGGCGTCACGCCTCCTCCGCCTCGGGCGGGCGGCGCCCCTGGATCGAGGCGTAGACCACGCCGGCCGCCCCGACCGCCACCCCGGCCGCACCGAGCGGGCTGAGCCGCTCTCCGAGGAGCCCCATCGCCCAGAGGTAGCTCGCCACCGGGGTGAGCTGCTGCCACACCGCCGCCTCGGCGACGGTGAGTGCCCCGTAGGCCTCGGTCATGAGGAACTGGGCCGCGAAGGCCACCAGCGCGGCGGCGAGCGCCGCCGCCCAGGCGAGCGGGGCCGCGGTCCAGGGCCCGAACGCGAAGGGGAAGGACACCACCGCACCTCCCACGCTGAAGGCGAAGAAGATGGTGGCGGCGTTGTGGTCGGCCCGGAGCGCCCGGACGCAGGCAACCGCCCCGGCCGCCAGGATCGCCGAGGCGATCCCCGCCACCTGCCCCCAGCCGAACGAGGCCCCCACCCCGCTGCCCCCGAGCACCAGAAACACCCCGGCGCTGGTGACGGCGAGCGCCAAGAGGATCTGCCAGCTGGGGCGTTCTCCCAAGGTGAAGTAGGATATCGCCACCGCGAACACCGGGAAGGTGTTGTTGAGCAGCGTCGCCTGGCCGGCCGGGATGAGGGAGAGGGCCCCGAAGTAGAGCAGGGCCGCGACGCCGCCGAGCGCTCCCCGGGCGACGAGGAGTCTGGGGTTCAGGGGGCGGAACGTTCCGGGCCAGGCGCGGAAGGCAGCGAGCATCATCACCGTGGACGCAGAGAAGCGGATGGTGGCCACCTGTGCCGGGGAGAGGCCGAGCTGGGACGACACGCGCGCCAGGACCGCGAGCAGGCCGAAAAGGACCCCGGAGGCGAAGAGGAGGGCGCGGGCGCGCCCGCGCGTCTGCGCCTGGCCGAAGAGTCCGGGGGGGGCCGGTCCGGGAGCGCGGTCCATCGGGTTCTAGAGGCCCTCCGCCTCGCGCCGGACGGCGTCGGCGAACGCCACCGTCGCGGCGCGCGTCGCCCGGAAGCGGAAGAGGGCGAGCTCCGTCCCCGGCCGGGGTGGCCCGCCCCCCACCTCGGCGAGGAAGCGCGAGAGGTCGAGCCCCACCTCGACGACGAGCGGCTCCCCCGGCGCCTCGGGGGTCCCGAGCTGGAGGCCGAGCGCCCCGTCCTCCTCCGACTGCCAGGAGAAGCCCAAGGCCGCGCCGCGCAGGAGGTCCTCGAGCCCGAGGGCGAGGGAGCGGGCCTCGTCGGCTCGGAGGTGGAGGACGGGGAGGCTCACGAGCGGCCACCACTCGCCGTCGCGAGGGTCGAGGTACTCGACGGCAGTCCGGGCGAGGAGCCGCCCGGAGGGGATGCTCCCGCCCTCGGCCGCCACGCCGGGGCCGACCAGGGGCGCTTCGCGGTCGACCAGGTCCAGCCGCAGCCGCAGGCTCCCGAGGTCGTTCGGCAATCCTGCCATGGCGGCCGCTCCCGTATCAGGTTTCGGAGTGCTAGCCAACGTCGGACCCAGGGGTTAAGTCATCTCGAATGAGCGAGCCCGACTCCATCAGCGTGAAGGGCGCCCGCGAGCACAACCTCAAGTCCGTCGACGTCGAGATCCCGAAGAAGAAGCTGGTGGTCTTCACGGGGGTCTCGGGGTCCGGCAAGAGCTCGCTGGCGTTCGACACGCTCTACGCCGAGGGACAGCGGCGCTACGTCGAGTCGCTGTCCTCCTACGCCCGACAGTTCCTGGGGCAGATGGAGAAGCCGAAGTACGACACCCTGCGCGGGCTCTCGCCCACCATCTCCATCGAGCAGAAGGCGGCGTCCAACAATCCGCGCTCCACCGTGGGAACCATCACCGAGGTGCACGACTACCTGCGCGTGCTCTACGCCTCCATCGGCGAGCAGCATTGCCCCTCCTGCGGCCGGCGGGTCGGCAAGCAAACCCCCCAGCAGATCGTGGACTCCATTCTGGAGCTGCCGGAGGGCTCGCGCATCCTGTTGCTCGCTCCGCTCGTTCAGAACCGGAAAGGGGAGTACCGCGAGCTCCTCGGCGACGCTCACAAGCGCGGCTTCGCCCGGGTGCGCGTCGACGGAGTGGTTCACTCGCTCGAGGAGCGCCTCGTCCTCGACAAGAAGCTCAAGCACGACATCGAGCTGGTGGTGGACCGTCTCGTGGTGAAGTCGTCCATCCGCTCGCGCCTCACCGACTCGGTGGAGACCGCCCTGCGGGAGGGGAAGGGCACGCTCGTCGTCGCCGACGCCGACAAGGAGCAGAAGGTCGGCCCGGGCATCGATCCCGAGGAGTACAAGAAGCACGATCGCTTCTACTCCGAGCAGAACTCCTGTCCTACCTGCGGCCTTTCCTTCGGCGATCTCACCCCGCAGTGCTTCTCCTTCAACAGCCCGGTGGGCTCCTGCACCGATTGCCAGGGGCTCGGCACCCGCGCGGAGATGGACGCCGACCTCATCATCCCCGATCCCTCCCTCTCGATCCGCGAGGGGGCGGTGGAGCCCTGGGCCGGGGGCATGGAGCGCGGGGAAGGATGGACCTTCGAGTTCGTGGAGCACCTCTCGCGCTCGCTGGGCATCGACCTCGACGTGCCCTGGTCCAAGCTCTCCAAGCGAGACCGGGAGGTGATCCTGAACGGGACCGAGGCCGCCGGGGTGAAGAGCTACCGCATCCACTGGGAGGGCGTGCTGAACCAGCTCTACCGCCGCTTCAAGTCTACCGGGTCGGAGGCGATGCGCCGCTACTACATGCGCTTCTTCTCCGACAAGCCGTGCCCCGCCTGCGGCGGGGAGCGGCTGCGCCCCGAGAGCCGCGCGGTGCGCATCCGCGGCCTCGGCATCGTCGAGCTCTCGCGCCGGACCATCCGCGAGGCGCTCGAGTGGCTGGAAGGGCTCGACCTCAAGGGATCGGAGGCGCGCATCGCCGAGGAGCTCCTGAAGGAGATCAGGAACCGCCTCCGCTTCCTGGTGGACGTCGGCCTCTCCTACCTCACCCTGGAGCGCCCGGGCCCCTCCCTCTCCGGGGGCGAGAGCCAGCGCATCCGGCTCGCCTCCCAGATGGGGAGCGAGCTCACCGGCGTCATCTACATCCTCGACGAGCCCTCCATCGGGCTGCACCAGCGCGACAACGGCAAGCTGCTCGCCACCCTGCGGCGGCTGCGCGACATCGGCAACTCGGTCATCGTGGTGGAGCACGACGAGGAAACGATGGAGGCGGCCGACTGGATCGTGGACTTCGGGCCCGGAGCCGGCGAGCACGGCGGGCGGGTGGTGTCCCAGGGGACGCCGGCGCAGGTGCGCCGCGACCCGGCGTCGCTCACCGGCGCCTACCTCGCCGGCCGGGCGGAGATCCCGGTGCCGACGCGGCGCCGCCCGACGAACAAGGGCAAGCTCACCGTCGTCGGGGGTCGCGAGAACAACCTGAAGGACGTGACCGTCTCCTTCCCCCTCGGGTGCTTCGTCGCCGTCACCGGCGTCTCCGGCGCCGGCAAGTCGACCCTGGTGAACGGCATCCTCTACCCGGCGCTCATGCGCCTGCTCTACGGGACCCGCGAGGTGCCCGGCAAGCACCAGTCCATCGTGGGACACGAGCAGATCGACAAGGTCATCGACATCAACCAGCAGCCCATCGGACGGACACCGCGCTCCAACCCCGCCACCTACACCAAGGTCTTCGACTTCATCCGCGAGGTCTTCGCCCAGACGCCCGAGGCTCGCGCCCTGGGCTACCAGCCGGGCCGGTTCAGCTTCAACGTCCGCGGCGGGCGCTGCGAGGCCTGCCAGGGCGACGGCATGAAGCTCGTCGAGATGCACTTCCTCGCCGACGTGCTGGTGCCGTGCGAGGTGTGCCAGGGCAAGCGGTTCAACGAGGCCACCCTGCGGGTCCAGTTCAAGGGGAAGAACATCGCCGAGGTGCTCGACCTCTCGGTGCGCGAGGCGATGGAGATGTTCGAGAACCACAAGGAGGTGCTGCGCATCCTGCGCACCCTCGACGACGTGGGTCTGGGATACCTGAAGCTCGGCCAGCCTTCCCCCACCCTCTCCGGGGGCGAGGCCCAGCGCATCAAGCTCTCCCGCGAGCTGGCGCGCGTGGGGACCGGGCGCACCCTCTACATCCTCGACGAGCCCACCACCGGCCTCCACTTCGAGGACGTGAAGAAGCTGCTCGCGGTGCTCGACCGCCTGGTGGACGCGGGCAACAGCGTGGTGGTCATCGAGCACAACCTCGACGTCATCAAGGCCGCCGACTGGGTAGTGGACCTCGGGCCGGAGGGAGGCGAGGAGGGAGGGCGGGTGGTGGCCGAGGGCACTCCCGAAGAGGTGGCCCGCTCGAAGGAGAGCTTCACCGGCGAGTACCTGGCGGGGATGCTCACCCGGCACCGGGCGCGCCGGCAGGCCTCGGAGCGGGTGGGAGCCTAGGGCCCTCGAGAGAAGGGCCCCTCCCGTCGCCGGGAGAGGCCCGCCTTCCTCGCGGGAGTGCTCGCCGGGAGGAGCCTAGGCGGCCGCCCGGGCCTTCGCCTTCTCCGAGCAGTTCGGGCACTTGCACTCGCCCTTCGGGCAGGTGCAGTTCTTCCCGCCCTTCTCGCAGTTGCAGCCCCCGGCAAGGAGCGCGCGCGCCGGGGTGGCGTTCGAGGCCTTGGGCTTGTCCTTCTTCTCGGTGCACTTGCAGCCCGAGCCGCACTTGCAGTCCTTCGCCTCCTTGGCACCACAGTCGCAGCCCCCGGCGAGGAGCGCGCGCGACGGGGCGGCGCTTGCCGCCTTGGGCTTGTCCTTCTTCTCGGTGCACTTGCAGCCCGAGCCGCACTTGCAGTCCTTCGCCTCCTTGGCGCCGCAGTCGCACCCTCCGGCGAGGAGCACGCCCCCGGCCGTGCCGGCCTCCGCCTTCTTCTCCTCGCTGGGCTTGGGGGTCTTGTCGGCCGGCGCGGCCTTGGGGTCGGCCTTCTTGTCGGCCTCGGTCGCGCCCTTCTTGCCGTGGTGGTCGCAGTCGGCGCCCTTCTTGTGATCGCAGTCGCAGGCGAGCGCGGGGACGGCCGCCGCGAGGGCAAAGGCACCCATGAGGGCCAGAGCGAGGTTGATCGTCAGGCGTCGGGTCATCGTCGCGGCTCCTAGAGGTTCCGCCCGTCCCGGGGAAAAAGCGGAGCGGAGCGTGTGAAATTCATACACTGCGGGATTCTCTAGTCCTGTGTCAAGAACCCCACCCGCCGCGGCCGGGAGGCGCTGTGGCGTTGCTGGGGGCAGGCGACGGCGTGTAGATTCCGGCTCCACATGACCCTCGAAGATCCCGACCGGATCCTGGAACTCCTTCGCGATCCGAACGTGGACAGCCAGGAGGTCGCCCGCCAGACCGGGGCTCCCCGGGAGGAGGCAGCCCGGGCGGCGCGCCTCCTCGTCGGGCTCGCGAAGGCGGCGCCGGAGGAGGTGGCCTCGCTACCGGCGCCGCTCTCCGTCGCGCTCGTCCGCGCCGCGGTCGCCTCCGGGCGCGCCGACCTCCTCGCCGCCGTGGCGATCTCGCCCGAGCGCTCCGTCTCCAAGGAAGCCCGGCGCGGCCTCCACCTGCTCCGCTCGCGCGGGATGGAGGTCCCCGAGCCGCCCCGCCCATCCGCCCCGGCGCCGCCGCCGCCGGCGGAGGAGACCTTCCCCTGCTTCGCCTCGGCGATCGACACCCAGGGAGAGCGGGCCGTCTGGATCGCGCGGGCCGTCCCGGGAAAGGGCGTGGAGGTCGGACAGGCCGTCGTCTCGGACGTGCTCGGCCTCCTCGAGCTCCAGGTGGGTCTGCTCGGTCGCAAGGAGTTCCGCGCCTTCGGCCGGGACATCGCCGAGCGCGGCCGGACCATGGGGGTGGCGGAGGTGACCGCGGGGCTCGCCGGCTCCCTCGTCATCGCCGCCCGCCGCATCAACGACGCCAGCGGCCGGCGCGTTCCGGAGGGCGCCGACATCTGGCTCTCCCGGCTCGGACCTCCCGATCAGGTCCCGGACCCGGCCCAGGCCTTCCCCCCGCTCCCCGAGGCAGAGGAGCAGGCCGCTGTCGATGCCTCGGGCTCGCTCCACGACCTGCCCATGCTGCGCGGATGGCTCGCGGACGAGGAGACGCTCCGCGGGCTGGCGCAGAAGCTCGACGAGATCGCGGTCTCCCCCCTCTACGTCGACGAGCGCCAGCGCGCCGCCCAGGCGACCTCCACCCTCGCCGATGCGGTGGACGCCTATTTCGACGACTCGCGCCGCCGCCGCCTCGGGGCCCGTCTCTTCGCCACCGCCTCGCACCTGGAGGAGCTCGGGGACCGGGAGCACGCGCGCTCCGCCGCCGCGGTGGCGCGCGCGCTCGCGGCCGGGGTCCCGGCCGGCCGCATCCCCTTCGCCCGGCTGCTCCTCGAGAAGGCATTCCCGAAAGCCGCTCCCCCCCCGGTCGCGGACGCCGCCCGCGAGGGGGGGCCGCTCATCGTCCCCCCGCGCTGATGGTCCCCTCCCGCGGCCCAGCTCCCACGGTCGACGTGGTGATCCTCCTGCCGGGGGACCGGGTGGTGCTCGTCCGCCGCAAGAACCCGCCGATGGGCTGGGCGCTGCCGGGCGGGTTCGTGGACGAGGGGGAAAGGCTGGAGGTGGCGGCCGCTCGCGAGGCGCTCGAGGAGACCACTCTCCCGGTGTCCCTGCGCGAGCAGTTTCACTCCTACTCCGATCCCGCCCGCGACCCGCGCCGGCACACCATGACCACCGTCTTCATCGGATCGGCGGATGGGGAGCCGGTGGGGGCCGACGACGCCGCCGAGGCGCGCGCCTTCCCCTGGACCGCCCTTCCCCACGACATCGCCTTCGACCACCGCGCGATCCTCGCCGACGTGCGCCGGTACCTGCTCACCGGCGCCCGGAGGGCCCTGTGACCGAGGGACTCTCGAGGGCCGAGCGGGCCGCCCTGCTGGGGATCGCCCAGGCGGCCATCCGCCACCACCTCGGGCTCGGCCCGCCGCCGCCCATCCCCGAGTCGGGGGCGCTGGTGGCACCGCGCGGGGCCTTCGTCTCCCTCTTCCGCCAGGGCGAGCTGCGGGGGTGCATCGGCCGCTTCGAGCCGGACGGCACCCTGGCACGCACCGTGGCCGCCATGGCGGTCGCGGCCGCCTCCGAGGATCCCCGCTTCCCGCCGCTGCGCCCGGAGGAGGCGGACGACCTCGAGATCCGCATCTCCGCGCTCGAGCCGCGGCGACCGCTCCGGGACGTGTCGGAGCTGCGCATCGGCGAGCACGGCCTGCTGGTGAAGCGGGGCTGGCACCGCGGCGCGCTCCTGCCGGTGGTGGCGGTGGAGCGGGGGTGGGACGGCCCCACCTTCCTCCGCCACGCCTGTCTCAAGGCCGGCCTGCCCCCCGACGCCTGGCGGGAGCCGGACACCGTGCTCGAGGTCTTCGGCGCCGAGGAGTTCGGCCTGCCCGGGGCCGAGAGCGCCTGACACCGAAGGACCTGGAGAAGAAAAAGAATGGGCTCGCTCCCCTCCTGGCTGGCCATCGCCACCATCACCGTGCTCGCCTTCGGGTTCCTCATCGTCATCCACGAACTCGGCCACTTCCTCGCCGCCCGGCTCTTCGGGATGCGCGTCGAGCGGTTCAGCGTGGGCTTCGGCCCGGTGATCTTCTCCCGCCGGCACGGGGACTCGGAGTGGGCGCTCTCCGCCGTGCCGGTCGGCGGCTACGTCAAGATCGCCGGGATGGCGCCGGGCGAGGAGATCGCCGCGGGGGACCCAGGCGCCTACTGCAACCAGGCGCCCTGGCGGCGCTTCCTCGTCATCCTCGCCGGCCCCGCCGCCAACTACCTTCTCGCCATCGGGCTCGCGGTGGCGCTCATCGCCACCCTGGGGCTCAAGGAGCCGGATCCGGCCCCGGTGGTGGGCGAGGTGGTGGCCGGGGGGCCGGCCGATCGCGCCGGGCTGAAGAGCGGCGACCGGGTCGAGGCGGCCGACGGGCAGCCGGTCCCGACCTGGGCGGCCCTGGTGCAGGCGGTGCGGGCCCGCCCCGGCAAGGACCTCGCCTTGCAGGTGGCGCGCCCCGGCGCGGCCGCCCCCCTCTCCCTCACCGTGCGGCCGGACGACGCGAACGGCACCGGGCGGGTGGGCATGGGCCCGAACCTGCTCACCGTCCGGGCCGGCCCCGCGGAGGCACTCGCCATCGGTCTCGGGCGTACCAACGAGAGGGCGGCGGAGATCCTCGCCGGGCTCGGCCAGGTGGTGAGCCGCAAGCAGCGGGCGGAGCTGCGCGGTCCGGTGGGCATCGCCGAGGAGATGGCCCGCAGCGCCCGGGCCGGCGCCGCGCCGTTCCTCATGATGGTGTGGCTCATCTCCATCATGCTGGCCCTCTTTAACTTCCTGCCTCTCCCCGCCCTGGACGGCGGACGCCTGGTGTTCCTCGCCTACGAGATGGTGACGCGCCGTCCGGTAAACCAGCGGGTCGAGGGCATCGTGCACTTCGCCGGCTTCGTGGCGCTGCTCGGTCTTCTGCTCGCCGTGACGGTCTTCGGGGATCTGGCCCGGCTGCTGCACCGCTGACGGGAACGGTTACAATGCCGAGATGGCGCTCACCATCCTCTACTTCGCCGCGGCCCGCGAGGCGGCCGGCACCGATCGGGAGGAGATCGCGGGTCCGCCCGTGAACGTGGGCGCGCTGCGCCAGATCCTCGTCGCCCGCCACCCGAGGCTCGAGCGCCTCCTGCCCCGCTGCCGCATCGCCGTCGACGAGGAGTTCGCCGAGGACGAGGATCCCGTCCCCGAGGGCGCCGAGCTCGCCGTCATCCCGCCCGTCTCCGGCGGGTCGGGGCGCTTCCGCGTCCTCGACGAGCCCCTCGACCTCGGCGAGGTGGTGCGGGCGGTGTCCGGCCCCGAGCGCGGCGGCGTCGTCACCTTCACCGGCGACGTCCGCGACTCCAGCCACGGGAGGCGCGTGGTGCGCCTCGAGTACGAGGCCTACCGGCCCATGGCCGAGAGCAAGCTCCGGGAGATCGGGGAGTCGGTCGGGCAGGAGCACGGCGCGCTCGTCGCCATCTCCCACCGGGTGGGGAGGCTCTTGCCGGGAGAGTCGGCGGTGGTCATCGCCGCCGCCGCCTCCCATCGCGCGCCCGCCTTCCGCGCCTGCGAGGCCGCCATCGAGCTCCTGAAGCGCGACGCCCCCATCTGGAAGCGCGAGGTGTACGAAGACGGGTCGGAATGGGTGGGTCTCGGCCCCTGATTCGCCCACATCCCCGCTGGCCGCGTCCGCGCCCCCAAGGACTGCGGGTGCTATCCTCTCCCGCAAGCGCTGCGCTCGCGCTGCCGGGACGACCGCCACGTGAAGATCCTCATCGCCGACGACGACCGCCTGGTGCGGACCCTGCTGTCCGACGTCCTCGCCGGCCAGGGTCACGAGGTGGTGTCGGCCTCCGACGGGAACGAGGCGGTGGAGCTTTGCCTGCGCGAGCAGCCCGACGCGGTGATCCTCGACTTCCTCATGCCGCGCCTCTCGGGCATCGACGCCCTGGCCCGCATGCGGCAGGGAGGGCGGCGGGTCCCGGCCGTGCTGCTCACCGCCATCAGTGGGCCGAGCGTCCGCGACGCCGCCGGCTCGGACGCTCCGGAAGTGATCCTGGAGAAGCCCTTCGACGCCCGGGACGTGGCTCGCGCCCTCGCGCGGGTGCTGCGCGCGCCATGAAGCTCGCTCCCAAGGTGCTCGCGCTGGCGGTCGTCGCCGCGGCCGTGCCCGCCGTGGTGCTGGGCGTCCAGCTGGCGCTCACCGGCCACCCGCTCTTGGCGCTCGCCTCGGGCGCCGCCTCGGTGGCCTTCGCCGCCCTTCTCGCCGCGGCCTTCGCCCGCGGGCTCGCCGAGCCGCTCACCGAGCTGGTGCGCGGCGCCCTCGACATCGCGCGCGGGCGCTTCGGGCGCCAGGTCCCGGTCCCGGGCCGCAGCGAGATCGGGGACCTCGCCTACACCTTCAACTACATGTCCCGGGAGCTGGCCCGGCAGGACGCCGAGAACTCGCGCCTCATCGAGGCGCTGGAGCGCGGCACCCTGGAGGCGGTGCGGAGCCTCGCCGGCGCCATCGACGCCAAGGACCCCTACACCCGCGGCCACAACGGGCGCGTGGCCGAACTGGCGGTCGAGGTCGGCCGCGAGATGGGCTGCGACGCCACCACGCTCCAGGCGCTCGAGTACGGCGGCCTCCTGCACGACGTGGGGAAGATCGGGGTGCCCGAGGCGCTCCTGCGCAAGACCGTCCCGCTCACCGGCCCGGAGACGTCGCTCATGCGCCAGCACCCGGCCATCGGCGCGGACATCGTGCGCGAGGTGGAGCTCCTGCGGGACGCGCTCCCCGCCATCCGCAGCCACCACGAGCGCTGGGACGGCGGAGGCTACCCGGACGGCCTCATCGGCGTGACCATCCCGCTCGTCGCCCGCATCGTCAACGCCGCCGACACCTGGGACGCCTGCACGTCGAGCCGCCCCTACCAGCCGGCGCTCGAACCGGCGGAGGTGGTCGAGATCCTGGGGCGGCTGCGCGGCACCCAGATCGACCCGGCGGTGCACGATGCGCTGCTGGCGGTGCTGCACCGTCGGACCAACGGTGCCATCGGCAAGGTGCGCGGCGCCGCCTGAACGCCCGCGCCGCGGGCGGGTGGGAATTTGCCGGCACCGGGGGGCTCCCCTACTCTCGCGGCATGCGCACGGCCGCCCTCGCCCTGGCGCTCACCGCGGCCGCCGCTGCGACGGTGGCGCGCGCGGACGATCCCGCCCGGCGCGGCTTCGACGCCGATCCCTTCACCGTGACGCCGCTGCTCGACTCTGACTTCACCCTCAACAGCGCCGAGGTCCCCTGGGAGCGGAGCTACGGGGCCACGGTGCAACTCGGCTACCTGAACGGCCTCATCCCCTGGAAGAAGGGAACGGAGGTCCTGGGATACCTCGTCACCAACCGCCTCACGCTCGACCTCGAGGGCGCCTACAGCTTCGGCCTGGTGGAGGTGGGCGCGGCCCTCCCGCTCGTGGCCTTCCAGTCCTCCAACCTCGCCCCCCTCACCTCGCTCGGGGTCTCGGGGCCGCTCGCCGATCCGGTGGCGGCGGTGGCGCTCGGCGACCTGCGCCTCCTCGGCAAGCTCCCGGTGCTCAACGCCGGGCCCCACTCCCTCTTCCGGCTCCCGGTCCCGCTCGAGGCGTCGCTCCTCGTCGACCTCGAGCTCCCCACCGGCGACGGGCAGGCCTTCGCCTCGAACGGATTCGTCGCCACCCCCTCGGCCGTCGTCACCGGCACCGTCGGGCGCGTCCGCCTCGACGCCCAGCTCGGGTACTCCTTCCGGGCGGAACCGGGGCAGTACCTGAACCTGGTGGTCCCGAGCGCCTTCGACTGGGGGGTGGGGGCGGCCGTCGACCTGCCCCCGGCCGGGAGGTTCGATGCCTGGAAGGCCATCGGCGAGGTCTCGGGCCAGGTGCCCGACGGTTACGACGGGTCGGCGCGCTACTCCTTGCCCATCGAGGTCCGCGCCGGGCTGCGCGCGGCCGTCGCTCCCGAGCTCGCCGCCGAGGTGGGGATCGGCTCCGGTTTCGGGGGGGCTTACGGCCGCGAGGTGTTCCGCGCCTTCGTCGCCCTCCGCTGGGAGCACCTGAACCGCGACCGCGACGGCGACGGGATCCCCGACGACCGCGACCGCTGCCCGGACGCGGCCGGCCCGGCGGAGCTCGAGGGCTGCCCGGACCGGGACGGCGACGGCGTGCCCGACTACCTGGACCGCTGCCCGGACGAGAAGGGCCCGCGCGAGCTCGAGGGCTGCCCGGACACCGACGGGGACGGGGTGCCGGACATCGACGACAAGTGCCCCCTCGAGCCGGGCCCGGCCCAGAACGACGGCTGCCCGCTGGGCGAGGAGCCGGTGGTGGAGATCCAGGCGGAGCGCCTCTCCCTGCGGGACATGATCCAGTTCGACTTCGGCAAGGACACCATCAAGCCCGAGTCGGACCACATCCTCGACGACATCGCCGCCATCCTGAAGAATCACCCGGAGATCACGCGCGTGCGCGTGGAAGGGCACACCGACATCGTCGGGACGGCCGCCTACAACCAGAGCCTCTCGGAGCGCCGGGCGGCCGCGGTGGTGCGGGCGCTCGTCGCCCGCGGCGTCGCGCCGGCCCGGCTCCTGGCGGCCGGCTTCGGCTTCACGAGGCCCATCGCCACGAACGACACCGCGCTCGGGCGCGCCAAGAACCGGCGGGTGGAGTTCGTCATCGTGGGCGAGGAGGAGAAGAAGTGACCAAGGCCGCCGTGTTCGACCTCGACGGCACGCTCGTCGACTCGCGAGAGGACCTCCACCTGGCGGTGGCGCACGCGCTCCGGGAGCTCGGCCTCCCGCCCCGCACCCTCGAGGAGGTGGTCGGCTTCGTCGGCGAGGGGGCCGCCCGCCTCGTCGCCCGGGCCGTCGCCCCGCGCGCGGACCTGCGCGAGAAGGCCATGGCGCTCTGGCGCGCCCACTACGACGAGCACCTCCTCGACCACACCCGGCTCTACCCTGGGGTGGAGGCACTCCTCGCCGGGGCCGGGATTCCGCTCGCCGTGCACACGAACAAGCCGGGGCCGATGGCGCGCCGCATCCTGGAAGGGCTCGGAGTCCTCGACCGCTTCGAGACGGTGGTGGGCGGGGACGAGGCCCCGCGCAAACCCGATCCCGCCGGGACCCTCCGGATCCTGGAGCAGCTCGGCGCGCGGGCGCAGGAGGCGGTCTTCGTCGGGGACAGCGCCGTCGACCTCGCCACCGCCCGGGCGGCCGAGGTCCCCTTCGTCGCGGTCGCCTGGGGCTTCGTCCCCCTGCGCCAGCTCGAGGCGGCCGGGGCCGTGAACGTCGCCCGCGCCGCCCGCGACCTCGCTCGCTGGCTCGGCGGGACGGGCGGCTGACCGCCGCCCGCAGCGAGCGCCCGAAAACTCGACGCCACCCGGCGGGGGTGGCACCCTTCCCTACATGGCTCGGCTCCTCGTATGGGTCCTCGTCTTGGGCTCCCTCGCCGTCGTCGCCGCCTTCGTCCCGCTGCACGGCCGCACGGTGGCGGAGCGCTACCGGGCCGCGGCTTCCACCATGGCCTTCGTGGAGGGCGGACTGAAGGAGATCGCGGACGCCTTCGGTCGCGCCGAGCCGGAGCGCCGTGCGGGGGCACGCGCCCCGCAGCGGGCCGCGCACGCGGCGGCGCGGAGCGGCCCCGCCGCCGCGAAGGCGCCGGTCGTGCAGGAGCGCCACTCCGAGGCCGACCGGAGCGCGCTCGACCGAATCGTGGCCGAGCACCAGGGACCCCCCCGCTCCCCTTGAAATCGCGGGGTTGCATCCGGGCCGGGGGTCGGGTTATCTAGCGCGACCCGCGCCGGGCAACGGCGCCGGACGCATCTCGAGAATTCGTCTCCAATTGCTCTGCGAGAACTAGGGAAATGGCCGACACGACTGCGAAGGCGAAGAAGAAGAAGAAGGCCCCGAAGGCAAAGGGGGGCGGCAAGAGGGCCTGCTCGGTGGCGGGGTGCAAGCGCTCCTACCGCGCCAAGGGGCTGTGCTTCTTCCACTACCAGAAGTGGCGCCGGGGGGAGCTCGAGGCCCGGCCGCGCCGCTACAAGACCTGCAGCAAGGAGGAGTGCAAGAAGAAGGTGTTCGCCCACGGCCTCTGCCAGGAGCACCACGACGCCTGGAAGAAGAGCCGCAAGGGCGCGCCGGTACAGCCGGTCGAGGCCGCTCCCGCCGCACAGGCCCCGGCCGCCGGCTAGCCGCGCTCGGCGACCTGGAGCCGCCGCCTCAGCGCCCGCTCCGCCGCCAGGAGGAGCTCCACCTCCCGCTGCGTCGGCTGCGCGCGCGCGAGCAGGCGGCGCCACTCCGCCAGGATGGCCTCCGGGTTCTGGGGGTTGAGGTAGCCCGCCTCGGCGAGGAGGCCCCGAAGCCCCTCCCAGAGCGCCTCCACCGTGCGATGGCGCGCCGGCTCCTCGCCCCCCTCGGCGGCGAGCCCGGCCCCCCGCGCGAGCGCCACCTCGTACGAGAGCACCGCCGCCGCCTGGGCCAGGTTCATCGAGTCGTACTCCGGTCGGGTGGGGATGGTGCAGACGGCGCCGCAGAGGTCGAGCTCGCGGTCGGAGAGGCCGCGCCGCTCCTCCCCGAGCACCACCGCCACCGGCCCGCGGCGGGCTCGCGCGGCGACCTCGGCACCGAGCTCCCTGGGGGTGAGGCGCGGGCGCCCCTCCACCCGCCGCGACGTCGTCCCGCAGGCCCAGGTGGTGTCCGCGAGCGCCGCCCCGAGCGTGGGGTGGAACTCGGCCGAGGAGAGGAGGTGGGCGGCCCTGCGAGCGGTCTTGCGCGCCCGGGCGAGGACGTCGGCCCGGGCCGTGCGGGCCAGGCCGCGTCGCGGCCTCCCGCTCCAGGCCGCAGGCTCCACCACCGAGAGGCGCGAAAGGCCGAAGTTCTCCATCACCCGGGCCACGGCGCCGAGGTTCTCGGCGCTGGAGGGGCGGTGGAGCACCACGAGCACGTTCTCCGGCAAGGCGGGCCCTTCCTCCGTTCGCACCCCGGGCGCGACCCCGGGGAGGTGTCGCGGCGGTGGGACCGGGATGCTAGCATCCGCCGCCATGATCCCCGACCAAAAGCTCCGCCAGCAGCTCTCCCACACCCTCGGCGAGTTCGACGCGCCCGGGCTCGGGTCGCTCTACCGCGGCAAGGTCCGCGACAACTACGGTCGGGGGGACCAGATCGTGATGATCACCACCGATCGCATCAGCGCCTTCGACCACGTGCTCGGCACCATCCCCTTCAAGGGCGAGGTGCTCTCGCGCCTCACCCTCTTCTGGTTCGAGAAGGTCCGGGACATCGCCCCCACCCACCTCCTCTCCGCCCCCGACCCGAGCGTGATGGTGGTGAGGAAGGCGAAGCCGCTCCCGGTCGAGATCATCGTCCGCGGCTACATCACCGGCTCGCTCTGGCGGGACTACCAGGCCGGGAAGGCGGGGGCCTACGGCATCGACTGGCCCTCCGACCTGCGCCGGGACCAGAGGTTCGCGGAGCCCGTCATCACCCCCTCGACCAAGGCGGAGTACGGCAAGCACGACGAGCCCATCAGCGAGCGGGAGATCGTGAGGCAGGGGCTCGTCTCCGAGGCGATCTGGCAGGAGGCGACAGCGGTGGCGCGCCGCCTCTACGCCCGCGGGCAGGAGTGGGCGAAGAGCCGCGGCCTCATCCTCGTCGACACGAAGTACGAGATGGGGATCGCCGACGGCAAGCTCGTCGTCATCGACGAGATCCACACCCCGGACAGCTCCCGCTACTGGATCGCCGACAGCTACGAGAGGCGCTTCGCCGCCGGCCAGGACCAGGAGATGCTCGACAAGGAGAACATCCGCCAGTGGCTCATCAAGGAGCACGGCTTCTCCGGCCACGGCAAGCCTCCGCCGCTCACCGACGACGTCCGGGTGATGCTGGCGAGCAAGTACATCGAGGTATTCGAGCGCCTCACCGGTGAGGAGTTCCGCTCCGAGGTGGGGAGCGTCGCCGACCGCATCCGCCGGAACCTCTCCGCGAAGGGCTATCTTTAGCCGCCTTTAGGGGGCGGGCCCGCGGAAGAAGCGGACCGCCACCGGGAGCGCCGCCTCAAGGAGGTGGCCGGGGAAGCGCTCGCGCAGGGCCTCCTCCGCCTCTGCTGGGGTGCGGGCCGCCCGGGAGAGCCGCTCCACTTCCTCGTGGTAGGCGGCCTGGGCGGCGAGGAGCTCCGGGCCGCCGGGCTCCCCGTGGCCGGGGACGAAGCGCTCGGCCGCGAGCGCGAGGTCGCGGAGCGCCTCCCTCGCCCCGCGTCGGTCGGCGTCCTCGTAGTTCGCGTGGTAGCCCCGCAGGACGAGGTCGCCGCACACCGCCAGCCCCTCCGCCGGGACCACCACCACCGCGTCACCAGGGGTGTGGCCGTGCCCGAGGTGGCGAACCTCGACGGGGAGGCCGCCGAGGTCGAGCCGGTGGCGTGCCTCGAAGAGCACCCCGGGCCGGTGGGGCCAGGCGTCGGAGAAGAGATCGGAGAGGCGGGGGTCGGAGCGCCTGGCGGCGACGAGCGCCGGGTGCTCCGCCGCCATGGAGAGGGCGCAAAGGCGGTGGGCGGCGACCCTCGTCCCCCGCCTGCCGAATAGGCCGGCCCCGAGGGCGTGGTCGGTGTGGTGGTGCGTGAGCACCACCTCCTCCACGGGCGGGAACCCGGTGCGGCCGAGCGCCTCCTCGACCTGCCGGGCGTGCGCCGGGGCGACGAGAGGGTCGACGAGGAGCGTGCCGCGCTCGCCGCGGACGGCGACGCAGTTCGCCCCGTAGCTCGTGGCGAGCTCGTCGCCGCCGAGCGTGAAGAGCCGGACGCGGTCGGAGAGGACGAGCTCGCGGAGCACTCCCTCTCCCTATCCCATCGTCGCGGGACAAGCGTCCGTTTTCGGGGCCCGCCCGCCCCACATGGGCACTCGCGCTCCCGCTCCTGGCACCGGCGGGAGGAATACACTAGGGACCGTAATCTGAGAGGCGATCGATGAGGCACTCCGGACGCGTTCTCCGCCCACCCGGCCCCGACTTTCCCGAGGGGCTCTTTCCGGACTTGTGGGGGTTCGGGGCGAGCAGCGAGCTTCCCCCCGTCACCCTGCCCTCGCATCGCGTCCGCCCCCGGCCGGGGGGAGCTACCGGCATCGCCCGCCGCGACCCCATCGCCGTGTTCCTGGAGCGCATCGGCCGCCTCTTCTCGTGAGGCGAGGGGCGGTCGCCGTCCCTAGCCGACGCGCGGGCCGAAGACCCGTTCGAAGATGGTGTCGACGTGCCGCAGGTGGTGGTCGAGGTCGAAGCAGGCGTCCACCTCCGCCTCCGAGAGCACGCGCCGCACGTCGGGGTCCCTCTTCAGCGCGGTGCGAAAGTCGACCTTCTCCTCCCAGACCTTCATCGCGTTGCGCTGGACGTAGACGTAGCTCTCCTGCCGGGGCACGCCCTTCTCCACCAGGGCGAGCAGCACCCGCTGCGCCTCGTAGAGCCCCCCGGTGAGCTCCAGGTTCTCCCGCATCCGCTCGGGGTAGACGCGCAGGTTCTCCACCATCCCGGCGAAGCGGTTGAGCGCGAAGTCGAGGGCGATGGTGGCGTCGGGGCCGATGACCCGCTCCACCGAGGAGTGGCTGATGTCCCGCTCGTGCCATAGCGCCACGTCCTCCAGGGCCGGGACAGCGTAGCCGCGCAAGAGCCGGGCGAGCCCGGTCAGGTTCTCCGAGAGGATGGGGTTGCGCTTGTGCGGCATGGCCGAGCTTCCCTTCTGCCCGGCGGTGAAGGGCTCCTCGGCCTCGCGCACCTCGGTGCGCTGCAGGTGGCGCACCTCCGTCGCCTGCTGCTCCAGCGTGGCGCCGGCGAGGGCGATGGCGCAGAAGAGCTCGGCGTGGCGGTCGCGGGCGACGACCTGGGTGGCGGCACCCTCGGCGCCGGGAAGGCCGAGCCGCTCCATCACCCGGGCCTCCACCCTCGGGTCGACGCTCGCGAAGGTGCCGACGGCGCCGGAGATCTTGCCGGCTGCGGCCACCCGGCCGGCGCGCTCGAGCGCATCGCGCCGGCGGCCCCAGGCGTCGTACCAGCCGGCCAGCTTCAGGCCGAAGGTCACCGGCTCGGCGTGGATGCCGTGGCTGCGCCCCATCATGGGGGTGCGCCGGTGCTCGAGCGCCCGCTTCCTCACTGCCGCGCGCACCCGGTCGATGTCGGCGAGGAGGAGCGCGGTCGCCTCCTTCAGCTGCACCGCCAGGGTGGTGTCGAGCACGTCGGAGGAGGTCATGCCCCGGTGCAGGTGGCGAGCGGGCAAGCCGCCCTTCTCCTCCACGAAGGTGAGGAAGGCGATGACGTCGTGCTTCGTCACCTTCTCGATCTCGTCGATGCGCGCCACGTCGGCGGGCCCGAACTCGAACCCCCGGAACGTCCGCTCCAGCGCCTGGTAGTCCTCGGGCGGGACCTGACCGAGCTCCACCATGGCCTGCGCGGCGGAGAGCTCCACGTCGAGCCAGATGCGGAAGCGCCGCTCCGGCGACCAGATGCGAGCCATCTCCGGACGGCTGTAGCGGGGGATCATGGGCTCTTCTCCCTTGTCGGGGCTCCTCCCCCGAATCTACCCGACCGGCGGCCCGCCGGGGGGGGCCGGTCAGCGGCCGGTGGAGCCGAAGCCGCCGCCTCCCCGCCCCGACTCCTCGAGCGACTCCACCACCACGATCTCGGCGCGGACGACGGGAGCGATGACGAGCTGGGCGATGCGCTCCCCGCGGGCGAGCGCCACCGGCGCCTGTCCCCAGTTCACGAGGAGGACGCCGATCTCGCCCCGGTAGTCGCTGTCGATGGTGCCGGGGGCGTTCACCATCCCCACCCCGTGCCGGAGGGCCAGCCCGGAGCGGGGGCGCACCTGCCCCTCGTAGCCCGGCGGGATCTCCACCGAGAGGCCGGTGGAGACGAGGCGCCGCTCGCCGGGGGCGAGCTGCACCGCCTCGTCCCCGCGCAGGTCGAGGCCGGCCGCCCCCTCGGTCATGTAGCGCGGCAGCTCGAGCGGCGGCCCGCGCCCGCCCACCCGCCGCACCTTGACCACCACCGGCACGCGGCTCGCTCTCCTCCCGGGCTTGGCTCGCCCTAGGTCTTGGCGGGCTCGGCCTCGGCCTTCTTGTTGGCGGCGTCGGCCAGAGCTTCCTTGCGGGAGAGGCGGACCTTGCCGGAGCGGTCGACGGAGATGACCTTCACGAGCACCTCCTCGCCCTCCTGCAGCACCTCGGAGACGCTCTTCACCCGCTTGTCCGAGAGCTCGGAGATGTGGATGAGACCGTCGGTGCCGGGGAAGATCTCCACGAAGGCCCCGAACTCGGCGATCTTGCGCACCGTTCCCATGTAGGTCTTTCCGACCTCCGCCTCCTGGGTCAGGTTCTTGATCATCTTGATGGCCTGGTCGACCTGGACCTGGTTGGCGCTGGCGATGGAGACCGAGCCGTCGTCCTCGATGTTGATGGCGCAGCCGGTGCGGGCGGTGATGTCCTTGATCACCTTGCCGCCCGGCCCGATGACGTCCTTGATGCGCTCGGGCCGGATCTTGATGGTGGTGATGCGCGGCGCGTAGGCGCTGATGTCGGCACGCGGCTGCTCCAGGGCCTTCGCCATCTCGCCCAGGATGTGCTTGCGCCCCTGGGCTGCCTGGGCGAGCGCGCTCTCCAGGATCTGCCGGGTGACCCCGCCGATCTTGATGTCCATCTGGATGGCGGTGATGCCGGCCTCGGTGCCGCACACCTTGAAGTCCATGTCGCCGAGGTGGTCCTCGTCGCCGAGGATGTCGGAGAGGATGGCGATCTTCTCCCCCTCCTTGATGAGCCCCATGGCGATCCCCGCCACCGGGGCGCGCACCGGGACGCCCGCGTCCATGAGCGAGAGGCACCCGCCGCAGACCGAGGCCATCGAGGAGGAGCCGTTCGACTCCATGATGTCGGAGACCACCCGCACCGTGTAGGGAAACTTGTCCTCGGCGGGCATCACCTGGCGGAGCGCCCGCTCGGCGAGTGCTCCGTGGCCGATCTCGCGCCGCCCCGGGCTGCGCAGGAACTTCACCTCGCCCACCGAGAAGGGCGGGAAGTTGTAGTGGAGCATGAACCGCTTGAAGTGCATGCCGGTGAGGAGCTCCACCCGCTGCTCGTCCTCGGCGGTGCCCAGGGTGGTGGCCACGAGCGCCTGGGTCTCGCCGCGGGTGAAGAGCGACGAGCCGTGGACGCGCGGCAGGAGCCCCACCTCGCAGGTGATGGCGCGGATGTCGGCGGCCCCGCGGCCGCCGATGCGGCGGCCCTCGTCGGTGATCATCTTCCGCATGTACTCGTACTTCACGTCCTCGTAGTAGCCCTTCAGCTCCTTCTCGCGCCCCGCCAGGGCGGCGAGCCTCGCCGGGTCGCCGCCGGCCTCGGCCTTGAGCGCCTCGAGGAGCCCCTTCTTGATCTCGGAGAGCCGGCCGTAGCGGTCGTGCTTCTCGTGGCGCCCGTAGGCCTCCTTCACCTTCTCCCAGGTGAGGGCCTTCACCTTGGCCCGCAGCTCGGGGTCGTTCGGGGGCGCCTCGAAGGTGCGCTTCGGCTTCGCCCCCGCCCGCTGCGCCAGGGTCACCTGCGCCGCCAGCAACTCCTTCACCGCCGCCTGCCCGAAGAGGAGCGCGTCCACCATGACGCCCTCCGGGATCTCCCGCGCCCCGCCCTCCACCATGACGATGGCGTCGGCGGAGGCGGCCATGACGAGGTCGAGGTCGCTCTCGGCCCGCTGCGCCAGGGTGGGGTTGGCGACGAACTGGCCGTTCAGGCGGCCCACCCGGACGCCGGCGATGGGGCCCTGGAAGGGGACGTCCGAGCACTGCAGCGCCGCCGAGGCGCCGGTGAGGGCGAGGACGTCGCTGTCGTTCTCCTGGTCGAAGGAGACCACCGTGGCGATGATCTGCGACTCGTTGGCGTAGCCCTCGGCGAAGAGGGGGCGGCAGGAGCGGTCGACGATGCGGGAGGTGAGCGTCTCCTTCTCGGTGGGGCGCCCCTCCCGGCGGAAGAAGCTCCCGGGCACCTTGCCGGCGGCGAAGAGCTTCTCCTGGTAGTCGACGGTGAGGGGGAAGAAGTCGATCCCCTCCTTGCGCTCCTTCGCCGACACCACGGTGACGAGCACGATGCTGTCGCCGGAGCGAACCCACACCGCGCCGTCGGCCTGCTTCGCGATCTTGCCGGTCTCGAGGACGATCTCGCGATCGCCGACCTTGGCGGACTGCTGAATGGCTTTCATCTGGCACCTTCTCGCGGAAAGCGGAGCTCCTCCCTGGGAGCCCCGGTCCCGCCGGGCGAGCTGCCGTCGCTCGGGCCCGCGGTGCCTCTGTTTCTCACTGGGACGCCCCTCCGCGGGGGAGGGACGTCCGAGTCGGAAACGGAAGCGCCCGCCGGTTCGCGCGCCGGCCCGCTCGCTTGGGCGGGCCTGTTGGACTGCCGGCCCCCGCTCGCCGGGGGCGCGGCGCGCCCGGGCCCCTCTGCGGAGAACCCGGGCACGGAAACGGACTCTGCTACTTCCTCAGCCCCAGCTGGTCGATGAGTTGCCGGTACCGGTTCTGATCGACCTGCCGGAGGTAGTCTAGGAGCCGGCGCCGCTGGCCAACGAGCTTGAGCAGGCCGCGGCGGCTGTGGTGGTCCTTCTTGTGCGTCTTGAAGTGATCGGTCAGATACGTGATCCGCTCGGTGAGGAGCGCCACCTGGACCTCGGGCGATCCGGTGTCGGAGTCGTGCCGGCGGTACTTCTGGACGAGTTCGGTCTTCTTCTCGGTGACGAGCGCCATACGTGCTGCTCCCTGTTCGAAGGCCACTCCCGTCTCGAGGGCGAAGGCGTTGCGCCGCGGGGACAGTGGATGGCAGGTGGAAGAGAGTCTGATAAGCGATCGGCGCGCTCCCGTCAACGCTTTCCCACCTCCGCTCCCGTCTTCTCGCGGGGTTGCACCATCACCCGGAGAGGCCGGAGGCGATCGCCGGCCGGGGTGGGTGCGCAAATGGCGACGAGCCGGCCCTCTCCGTCCACGGCCCGGCAGAGGGGTCCGGGCGCCCTTCGAGGGAGCGAGCGGCCGTGGGCGATCTCCGCCACCTCTTCGGGCCCGAGCGCGACGAGGGGGAGGTGGGGGAGCGCCGCCGCGGGCGCGACCAGGCGCGCCGCGAGCGCCGCCGGGTCGCGCCGGCCGAGCTCGAGCGCCTCGGCAAGGGGCAGGGCGCCCTCGAGGGTGAAGGCCGCGGCGGCGGTGCGTCGGAGCGCCGCCAGGTGGGCCGGCACTCCCACGGCGCGCCCCAGGTCGGCGGCGAGGGTCCGCACGTAGGTCCCCTTGCCGCAGCGGACCGCGATCCGGGCGAGGGCGAGCCCGTCCCGCGCCGGCTCGAGCGAGGTTAGCTCGAGGGAGTGGATGCGCACCCGGCGCGGCTCGCGAACCACCCGGTCGCCGGCGCGCGCCGCCTCGTGGAGCCGCCTCCCCCCGACCCGCACCGCCGAGTACATGGGCGGCAGCTGCGACGACTCACCCACGAACCCGGCGAGCGCCGCCACCAGCGCGCCGGCCGAGAGCCCGGAGGGATCGCCCCGCTCGGTCACCCTCCCCTCGGCGTCCTCGGTGTCGGTGGCGGCCCCGAAGGCCACGGTGGCCTGGTAGGCCTTGTCGCCCTCGGTGAGGAACTGCTGCAACTTCACCGCCTCGCCCAGGCACACGGCGAGCACGCCGGTGGCCATGGGGTCGAGGGTGCCGGTGTGGCCCGCCTTCTTCTCGCCGAGCGCCCGGCGCACCCGGTCGACCACCTCGAAGCTCGTCGGCCCCGAGGGCTTGTCGACGACCAGGACGCCGTCCAACGGGCTACCAGCCTTCCTTCGCCTTCACTTCCTTGAGCAGCCGCTCGATCTTGTCGCCCTCCTCGACGCTCTCGTCGTAGACGATGCGGAGGTGCGGGACGTAGCGCAGCCGGAGGTTGCGGGCCGCCTCGCGCTGCAGGTAGCTCGCCGCCGCCTTCAGCCCGGCGAGCGTCTCCTTCCGCACCGCCTCCTCCCCGTGGATGGACACGAAGAGGGCGGCTTCCTTCAGGTCCGGCGACATCTTCGCCCCGGTGACGGTGATGAAACCCTTGATGCGCGGATCCTTGAGACCGCGGGCCAGCAGCTGCGAGATCTCGCGCTGCAGCTCCTCGGCCACGCGCGCCGGACGGTCATGGGCCATCGTCCTCTTCCCCCTTCCCGGCGTCCCCCGCCTCCTCCGCCTCGGCCAGGGTCCGCCAGCCCTGGCCCAGCCCCTCGCCGAAGGGGACGATCTCCATCTGCCGGTCGGTGACGAGCAGCTGCCCGCCGTGGACCCCGGCGATGAAGTCGGTCACCTTGTCGAGCACCTCGTTCACGAAGGCGCTGTCGTTGCTCACCGCCACCACCCCCACCACGCTTCGCTGCCACAGGTCGTTCTCGTCCACCTCGGCGGCGGCGACGTTGAAGCGCGCCCGTACCCGGTCGAGCGCCGAGCGCAAGAGGTGGCGCTTCGACTTGAGCGAGCCGGGCGCGGGCAGGTGCAGGGTGAGGCGGAGGATGCCGACGAACATGCCGATGGGAGGACCCGCGGTCCCCGCTTCCTCGCCCGGGACGGGGCGTCCCCTTCGTTCGGGAAGGGCGCCCGTCGCCCTCCCGCGGCCGCCCTAGTCGAGCGACGGCCGGATCTCCTCGAGCTCGAACACCTCGAGGACGTCGCCGACCTTCACGTCCTGGTAGCCCTCGACGCCGATGCCGCACTCGAAGCCGGCCTGGACCTCCTTGACGTCGTCCTTCACCCGCTTGAGGGAACCGATCTTGCCGGCGAACACGACCTTGCGCTCGCGCAGCACCCGCACGTGGCCGGTGCGCTTCACCACCCCTTCGGTGACGGCGCACCCGGCGATGACGCCCGAGCGCGGGATGTTGAAGACCGCCCGCACCTCCGCCTTGCCGAGCGCCTTCTCCTTGATGATGGGGTCGAGCAGGTTGACCATCTCGTTGCGGACGCTGTCGGCCGCCTCGTAGATGATGTCGAAGAGCAGGATCTTCACTCCCTGCTGGCTGGCGATCTGGTCGACCTTGGTCTCGGGCTTGGTGTGGAAGCCCACGATGATGGCCTTGCCGGCCGCGGCGGTGAGCACGTCCGACTCGGTGACCGCTCCCACTCCGCTGTCGAGGACGCTCACCTTCACCTTGCGGGTCCCGAGCTTCTCGAGCGCCTGGGAGACGGCCTCGGCCGAGCCCTGCACGTCCGCCTTGACGACGACGTTCAGTTCCTTGGCTCCGCCCGACTTGGCCTTGGCGAACAGGTCCTCGAGGGTGGCCTTCTTGACCGACGAGAGCTCCTTCTGCCGCGCCTTCTCGGCCCGGTGCTCGGCGACCTCCTTGGCCGCCTTCTCGTCGCTCACCACGTTGAACTCGTCGCCGGCGGTGGGCACGCCCGAGAGCCCCAGCACCTCCACCGGGTAGCCCGCCAGCACCTCCTTCACCTGCTCGCCGCGCTCGTTCATCATGGCGCGCACCTTGCCGTGGTGGCTGCCGGTCACCATGGCGTCGCCGACGCGCAGGGTCCCGTCCTGCACCAGCACGGTGGCCACCGGGCCGCGACCCTTCTCCAGCTTGGCCTCGACGATCACGCCGGTGGCCGACTTCTCCGGGTTGGCTTTGAGGTCGAGCACCTCGGCCTGGAGGGCGATGTACTCGAGCAGCTCGGGGAGCCCGTCCTTGGTGCGAGCCGAGACCGGCATCATGATGGTGGTGCCGCCCCACTGCTCGGGCACGAGCTCGTACTCCGTCAGCTGCTGCATCACCCGCTCGGGCGAGGCGCCCGGCTTGTCGATCTTGTTGATGGCGACGAGGATGGTCACCCCGGCCGCCTTGGCGTGCTTGATGGCCTCCACCGTCTGGGGCATCACGCCGTCGTCGGCCGCCACCACCAGGACGACGAGGTCGGTGACCTGCGCACCGCGCTGGCGCATGGCGGTGAAGGCCTCGTGGCCCGGGGTGTCGAGGAAGGTGATGGGCCCGTGGGCGGTCTGGACCGAGTAGGCGCCGATGTGCTGGGTGATGCCCCCGGCCTCTCCTCCGGCCACGTCCGCCTTGCGGATGGCGTCGAGGAGCGAGGTCTTGCCGTGGTCGACGTGGCCCATCACCGTCACCACCGGCGGGCGCGTCTGCTGCTTCGACGCGTCCTCCTCCACCTCGGGGATGTACTCCTCCACCTCGAAGCCCTTCTTCTCGACGGTGAAGCCGAAATCGGTGGCGAGGAAGGCGGCGGTGTCGGCGTCCACCAGCTGGTTGATGGTGGCCATGGTCCCGGCCTGCATCAGCTTGCGGATGATGTCGGAGGCCTTGATCCCCATCGCCTGGGAGAGGTCGGAGACGCTGATGGCCTCCTCCACCCGGATCACCTTCTTGTGTTCGGCGCGCTCCGTCACCTGGGTCTTCTGCCCCTTCTTGGTGGGCTTCTTCTTCTTGCCCCGCACCGGAACGAAGGATCGGTCGGCGATGGCCGACTGCAACAGATCCTTGGGGGTCGCCGACTTGTCGCCCTCCCCGCCGGGGCGTCCGCTCCCGCGCCGCTTCTTGTCCTTGCTGACGTCGATGAACTCGCGCTCGCGGCCGAGCATCCCCGGGACCACCTTGAGCTCGCGCACCTCGCCGAGCGCGCGGGGGCCGGGGGCCGCCGGGTACTGGCTGCGCGTGCTCGAGGGGGGCGTGACCCGCCGCACCGGGCTCGTCGGGCGCGAGATGACGACCGCCTGGGTGGACGTGGGACGGAGCGTGGATGGCCGCGCCGGCTGCGCGGGGGCGGCGGCCATGGGGACGGGCGGGTGGGCGGGGCGAGCGGCGGGCGCGGGCGGCGCCGCCGGCGGGACCGGGGCGGCGGGCTCTGGGGCCACCGGCCGGGCCTCGGGAGCCCTCGGTGCCACCTCCGCGGCGGCGGGCATGGCCTCGACCTCGGCCACCGCTTCCGCCACCGGAGCGGCCTCGGCGTGCGCGACCACCTCGGGCGCAGGGGCCGGGACGAAGGCCGGCGGGGACGCGGGGGTCGCCGAAGGGGGCGCAGCCACCTCGGCGTGCGCGCGCTTGCGCACCACGAAGCCGGGGCCGGCGGGCTTCGGCGCCGCGGGCTTGGGCTTGCGCTCGCCGACGATCTTCTCGAACGCCGTCACGGCCTGGTCGTCCTCGAGAGACGAGGAGTGACTCTTCACGTCGTAACCCAGGGCGTGGAGCTTCTCGACGAGCTCTTGGTTCGAGAGCTCGATCCCCGCCTCCTTGAGCTGCTTGCCCAGCTCGTGCACCCGCTTCTTCGACATGGAACCAGTCTCCTAATCCTTGCCGGCATTGCCCGTCAACTGCCGCCGGAGGAGCTCCTCGTCCACCGACACCGCGCCGCGAAAGGCCCGCGCGAAACCCTTGCGCCTCACCGCGCGAGAGAGGCAGGCCGGGTCGGCGTGGAGCCAGGCGCCGCGCCCGCCGGTCCGTTCGCGATCGAAGGTCACGCGCCCCTCGACGAGGCGGAGCCGGAGCAGGTCCTCCGGCGCCGCCCGGGCGCCGCAGCCGACGCAGGTGCGCTCCGAGGGCCGCCCCCCGCCGCCCGCCGCCCGGGCCTTCGCCGCGCTCGCTTCTGCCATGGCTCTCGCCTCTCCATCCCGCGCCGCGCGCCTACACCGGAGAGCCGGCCGCGCCGCGCCCCTTCTCCGCGTCGAGCTCCTCGCGCAGCCGCTTCTCCTCCTCCAGGTACACCCCCACCGCGTGCTTGATCTGGCGGGCCTTCTTGATCCCCAGGTCGGTGGACTCGGCCAGCTTCATCACGTCCGCCTCGGCGTTGATCGCCTCCACCGTCCCGTAGCCGGCCGCCTTCAGTTGCTCGATGGTCTTCTCCCCCACGCCCCGCACCCGGGCCATGCGCTCCTCCTGGGTCAGGTCGTCGGGGTGGCGCCGCGCCTCGGCGATGCGCGCCGCCTCCCGCTCCTGCTCGAGCCGGATCTCCTCCTCGGCGTCCACCACCGCCTGCTCGCGCGCCTTCCGCTGGAGCTCGGCGATCATGTCGACGGTGAAGCCCGGGAACTGCGTCAGCATCTCCGGCGAGGCGGTGGCGATGTCCTGCGCCTTCCGGAAGCCGTGGGCGTAGAGCATCTCCTGCGTCGGCTCCGGCACCGCGATGGCGTTGAAGCTCTTGGTCGCGAACTCGCGCATCTCCTTCACCCGCGACTCGCTGTTGATGTCGAGCTTCCAGCCGGTGAGCTGGGACGCGAGGCGGACGTTCTGGCCCCGGCGCCCGATCGCCAGCGAGAGCTGGTCGTCGGGCACGATGATCTCCATGGCGCGGTTCTGGTCGTCGAGCAGCACGCGCGACACCTCGGCGGGGGCGAGCCCGTTGCAGACGAAGCGGGCCGGGTCCTCGTGCCAGGGGACGATGTCGATCTTCTCTCCGCGGAGCTCCTGCACCACCGCCTGAACGCGGCTGCCCTTCATGCCCACGCAGGCGCCCACCGGGTCCACGTCCTGGTCGCGGGAGGAGACGGCGATCTTGGCCCGGCCGCCGGGCTCGCGGGCGGCGGCCTCGATCACCACCACCCCCTCGGCGATCTCCGGCACCTCCATCTCGAAGAGCTTCTTCAAGAGCTCCACCGAGGCGCGCGAGAGGATGATCTGCGGTCCCTTCGACTCGCGCAGCACGTCGAGCACGTAGGCCTGGATGCGGTCGCCGGCCCGGTAGCTCTCGCGCGGGACCTGCTCGCGCACCGGCAACACCGCCTCGGCGCGCCCCAGGTCGACGATGACGTTGCCGCGCTCGAAGCGGCGGACGATGCCGGTGATGACCTCGCCCTTGCGGTCCTTGTACTCGTTGTAGACGTTCTCGCGCTCGGCGTTGCGGGTGCCCTGGATCATCACCTGCTTCGCGGTCTGGGCGGCGATGCGGCCGAAGCTGCGCCGGTAGGTCTTGAGCTTGAGGAGGTCGCCCCACTGGTCGTCCTGGGCGCGCGCCTCGGCCTCGTCCTCCGGGCGGTAGTAGATGGGGAAGTCGAGCTCGTCGCCGGGGTCGACCTCGATGCCCTTGTCGTGGGCGATGGACACCGGGATCATGTTCACCGGGTCGGGGAGCGGGGTCTCGTCCACCGGGTTGGCCACGATGGTGAGCACCTGGAAGAGGTCCACCTGGCCCTTCTCCTCGTCGAAGTGCGACTTCAGGTTGCGCTCCATGCCGAAGTGCTTCTTCGCCGCCGTGGCGATGGCGTCCTCCAGGATGGCGATGAGCGTGGCGCGCTCGATCCCCTTGTCCTTGGCCACCTGGTCCAGGATCAGGTTCAGGTTCACGTTCGGCTGCATGGCTACTCCTTCCTCCTCAGGTCGGCTTCGAAGTCGTACTCGAGGTGCGCCTTGGCGACCTTCTCGAGCGGGATGCGGTGGAGCCGCCCGTCGACCTCCACCTCCACCTCTCCCTCCCGGATCCCCCGCAGGGTCCCGGACCACTGCTTGCGGGCCGGCAGGCCGGCGGCCGACTCCAGGGGGCCGAAGCCGCGCACCTTCACGCGCTGCCCGGCGAAGCGCTCGAAGTCCGACGGCCGGCGCAGCGGCCGCTCGGCGCCGGGCGAGCTCACCTCCAGGCTGTAGCTCGGCTCGATGAGGTCCTCGACGTCGAGGATGGGCTCCACCGTCCGCGACACCGCCTGGCAGTCGTCGATCCCCACGCCACCTTCCCGGTCGATGTAGAGCCGGAGCGTCCAGCCCCCGCCCTCCCGCAGCCACTCCACCTCGATGAGCTCGTAGCCGTCTCGGGCCAGCACCGGCTCGAGGAGCCTGCGGGCCTGCTCGGCGACGGATTCCTGGACGATGCCGGTCATGACCCCGAAAAAAACAAAAAGTGGGCGCTGCGGCCCACTTTCGTTGTCCCGGTCTCCCGGGGGCGAAAATGTAGGCGAGTTCGTAACCTACCGTGGCGGACTAGTCAAGCCGCGTGGGCGTACCCTCCGCCCGGGGGAGAAGGAGGGCGAGGAGCCACTCGCGGTTCCCGGCCGGCCCGGGGATGGGCGATTCGGTGTGGCCCACCACCTCGAAGCCGAGGGCCCGGGCGGCCGACTCCACCGCGGCGAGCGCCTCGCGCCGCTTCCCGTCGTCTCGCACCACCCCTCCCTTGCCCACCTCGCCCTTCCCCACCTCGAACTGGGGCTTCACCAAGAGCACCGCCTGCCCCCCGGGGACGAGGAGCCGCTTCACCGCCGGCAGCACGAGCCGGAGCGAGATGAAGGAGAGGTCGGCGACGACGAGGCTCACCCGCTCCCCGAGCGCCTCGGCGGTGAGGGCGCGGGCGTTCTCCCGCTCCCGCACCACCACCCGCGGGTCCGCCCGCAATCGGGGGTGGAGCTGGCCGTAGCCCACGTCGACGGCGTAGACGCGCGCCGCCCCGCGCTCCAGAAGCAGGTCGGTGAAGCCGCCGGTGGACGCGCCCAGGTCCGCGCACACCTTCCCCCCGGGGTCGACCGGGAAGACCTCGAGCGCCCGGAGGAGCTTCTCCGCGCCCCGGGAGACGTAGCGCCCGGGCAGGGCGCCCTCCTTGAGGCGGAGCGGCACCGCCGGGTCGACGAGCTGCCCCGCCTTCTCCACCCGGGCCTCGCCGGCCACCACCGCGCCCGCCATCACCAGCGCCTGGGCCTTGGCTCGCGACTCGGCGAGGCCGAGCTCCACCAGCAGCAGGTCGACGCGCTTTCGCCCCTTCGCCACGTTCGGCCGCAGGACCCGAGGCGGGACGCCCTAGGCGACGCCCCGCTCTCCGCCCTCCCGGGCACCGGCGAGCTCCCGCGCCGCCCGGGCGATGCCGGCGGCGTCGATGCCGATCTCCGCGCGCTGCTGGGCGGCGTCGCCGTGGGTGACGAAGGCGTCGGGGAGGCCGAGCCGCCTCACCCGCAGCCCCTTCGCGAAGAGGCCGCGGCGCTCGAAGGCCTCTAGGCAGGCGGACCCGAAGCCGCCGGCGAGCGCGTTCTCCTCCACCGTGACCACGCACCGCGCCTTCTCCGCGAGCGCGCACAGGGTCTCCTCGTCGATGGGCTTCACGAAGCGGGCGTCGACCACGGCGGCCTCCACGCCTTCGCGGGCGAGCGCCTCCGCGGCCGCCACCGCGGCGTGCACCGGGGGGCCGGCGGCGGCGATGAGCACGTCCGCGCGCGGCGAGGGCTTGCGCAGGATGCGCGCCCTGCCCAGCTCGAGCGGCTGGGGCGAGGGCTCGAGCGGCAGGCCCATCGAGGCGCCGCGGGGGAAGCGGAAGGCCGCCGGACCGTCGTGCTGGAGGGCGGTGGCGAGCGCCCGGCGCAGCTCGTTCTCGTCCGCCGGCGCCATGACGACCAGGTTGGGGACGCAGCGCAGGTAGGAGAGGTCGAAGGCCCCCTGGTGCGTCTTGCCGTCGGCACCCACCAGCCCGCCGCGGTCGAGCGCGAAGGTCACCGGCAGCTTCTGCAGGGCCACGTCGTGGATGATCTGGTCGTAGGCCCGCTGCAGGAAGGTGGAGTAGATGGCCACCACCGGCCGGATCCCCTCGCAGGCGAGGCCGGCGGCGAAGGTGACCGCGTGCTGCTCGGCGATGCCCACGTCGTAGGTGCGGTCGGGGAAGAGCTGCTGGCACTTGATGAGACCGGTGCCCTCGAGCATGGCGGCGGTGATCGCCACCACCCGCTTGTCCCGCTCCATCTGCTCGCAGAGCGCCTCGGCGAAGAGGTCGGTGTAGGCCTTGGGCGCCGCCTTCTTGGGGATGGGCTTGCCGGTGGCCACGTCGAAGAAGGAGAGCCCGTGCCCCCGGGTGGCCATGTCCGACTCCGCCGGGTGGTAGCCCTTCCCCTTGGTGGTGATGGCGTGCACCAGGATGGGGCCGTCGATCTCCCGGAGCTTGGCGAAGGTCGCCACGAGCTCCTTCACGTCGTGCCCGTCCACCGGGCCGACGTACTGGAAGCCCATGCCCTCGAAGAGGATGCCGGGGGTGATGAGCGCCTTGGTGGCGTTGATGCCGTGGCGCACCAGGTCGATGGCCTCCTGCCCGCGCGGCATCTGCTTGAGGAAGTCCTTCACCGTCCGGCGCCAGCGGTTGTAGGTGCGCGAGGCGAACTTCTTCGAGAACCATTCCGAGAGCGCGCCCACGTTGGGCGAGATCGACATCTCGTTGTCGTTCAGGACCACGAGGAAGTTGCGCCCCAGGTAGCCGGCCTGGTTCAGCCCCTCGAAGGCCACCCCGCCGGTGAGCGCGCCGTCGCCGACCACCGCCACCACCCGCCCCTTGGTGGCGAGGTGGCGCTTGCCCTCCACCATGCCGAGCCCGGCGCTCACCGCCGTGGAGGCGTGCCCCACCCCGAAGGCGTCGTGCTCCGACTCGTGGCGCTCGGGGAAACCGGCCAGCCCGCCGGTGGTGCGGATGGAGCGGAAGCGCTCCCGGCGCCCGGTGAGGAGCTTGTGGGCGTAGGCCTGGTGGCCGACGTCCCACACCAGCCGGTCGGTGGGCGAGTCGAAGGTGTAGTGAAGCGCCACGTTGATCTCGACCGCGCCCAGCGAGGCGCCCAGGTGCCCGCCGTTCTTGGCACAGGTGGCGATGATCTCCTCGCGGATCTCCTGGCAGAGGCGGGGGAGGTCGTCGAGCGCCAGACGCTTCAGGTCGGCAGGGGAGTCGATGCTGTCGAGCAGTCTCGCCATGGGTCACTTCCTCCGCGCGACGACGTAGCGGGCGAGCGCGCGCAGCGCCCCCGCCCTCGCGCCCAGGCCGTGAAAGGCCTCGAGCGCCTCCTCACAGTAGCGATCGGCCCGCCGGCGCGCTTCCTCCGCGCCGAGGAGAGCCGGCAGCGTGGCCTTCCCGGCGGCGGCGTCCTTGCCGGCGCGCTTCCCCAGGTCGGCGGTGCTGGCGGTGAGATCGAGCAGGTCGTCCGCGATCTGGAAGGCCTGGCCGAGCTTGAGCCCGGCCGCCCCGAGTCCCTGGTCGGAGCCGGTGGCGGCGATGGCGCCCCCGGTCACGGCGGCGGCGAGCAGGGCCCCGGTCTTGCGCCGCTGCAGGTCGAGCACCCCGTCGAGCCCGGGCGGGACCTGCTCCGCCAAGAGGTCGAGCGACTGCCCCTCCACCATGCGCGTCGCCCCCGAGGCGAGGAGCCGCGCCAGCTCGGCCGCGCGCGGCTCCGGGGCCGCGAGCAGGTGCTCGAACGCGAGCGACTGGAGCGCGTCCCCGGCCAGGACCGCGGTGGCCTCGTCGAACGCCCGGTGCACGGTGGGGCGCCCGCGACGGAGGTCGTCGTCGTCCATGCAGGGCAGGTCGTCGTGCACGAGCGAGTAGGTGTGGACCATCTCGAGCGCCACGCCGAAGCGGAGCGGGAGCGTCCCCCTCCCGGCTTCGGCCCCGAAGGCCTCCGCGGTCGCGAGCGCGAGCGCGGGTCGCAGCCGCTTGCCGCCCCCGAGGAGGGCGTAGCCGACGGCCTGCCAGAGCCGCTCCGGGCCGCCCCGCCCTCCCTCCCCGGCGACGAGGCGCAGCTCGTCCGCGACGAGGTCGGCGACGCCCTTCAGATAGGCCTCGAGTGGATAGCTCTCGGACACGCGGCACGCTTCTACCACGCCTGGAGGAACACGGCCCCCGGCGTCCTAGGGGCTGCTCGGCGCCGGCTCGCGGGTCTGCCGCGAGGCCAGGATCTGACGGATGCGGGCGATGAGCCGGTCCACGTCGAGCGGCTTCGTGAAGTAGTCGAGGGCGCCCGCCTCGAGTCCGGTCCGCTCGTCCTCCGGGCTCTTGCGCGCGGAGATGAAGATCACCGGAATGTCCCCGAAGGTCGGGTTCTTCTTGATGGCCCGGCACAGCTCGAACCCGTCGATCCAGCTCATCATCACGTCGAGGAGGATGACGTCGGGCCGGTCCACGTGCATGGCCGAGATGAGCCGCAGGCCGTTCGCCGCCTGGGAGACCTCGAAGCCCTCGAGCTCCAGGGCCAGGGTGAGCATCTCCCGGGTGTCCCGGTCGTCGTCGACGATGGTCACCTTCGGCTTCTTGGGCTCGTTCATCGAGGGCCCTCGGGGCCATCCTCGGCAAGCGGCTCGGCCTCGACGGAGCCGTCCTCGGCGCGAAGGAGCATGTCCACCCGGCGCTCCGCCTCGTCGAGCTTCTTCCCAGCCTCCCGCGCCAGGCGGACTCCCTCGGAGAACTTCTCGATCGACTGCTCGAGCGTGAGCTCGCCCCCCTCGAGTTCCTCCACCACCTTCTCGAGCCGGACCACGAGCCGGTCGTAGGGCTCGGGCGCCGCCTCGGCCGTCGCCCTGGCCGCGCCCTTCTGCTCGGATCGATCGCTTCGGCTCAAGCGCGCACCTCAAAAAGTCCTACCTAGCAACCGCCGACCCCCGGGTCAACGCCTCGTGCCCGCCGACGCCGCGCCCCGGGGAGGGAGCGGCGGCTCAGTTCCCCTTCCCGCCGCGGCCGGGCAGCGGATCCTGCCCCTCCTCCACCGCCTCGGCTCGGGCCTCGAGCCAGCCCTCCCCGAGCACCAGCCGGAGCCTCTCCCCCACCGCCACCTCGCGGCTGCGGCGGACGAGGCGCCCCTCCCTGAGGACGAGCGCGAACCCGCGCGAGAGGATCTTCGCGACGTTGGCGGGCTCGAGGCGGGAAGCGAGCCGCTCCAGGCGCAGGGATTCGCGCCGGAAGGTGGCGGCGCTGAAGCCCTCGAGCCGGCGCAGGCCCAGGGCGACCCGTTCCCGCAACTCGCGCAGGTGCGCCCGCGGCTCCGCCTTCCGGAGCGCCTCGCCCGCCGCGGCGAGGCGCGAGCGGCCGCGCCGGCATCCCTCGCGCGCCACCGCCGCCGCTCGGTGAAAGAGGGCGTCGAGCCGGCGCCGCTCGTCCGAGAGGACGCGGCGCGGATCGCCCATCTCGGCGCGGAGCGCGCGGAGCTCCCGGCGCCGCCTGCCGAGCGCCTCGGCCTCGGCGCGCCGGAGCCTCCCCTTCAAGCCGGCGAGCCCGGCGACGAGGTCGTCTCTCACCGGCACCACCAGCTGGGCGGCGTGGGTGGGCGTCGCCGCCCGCGAGTCGGCGACCAGGTCGGCGACGGTGACGTCCACCTCGTGCCCGACCGCGCTCACCACCGGCACCGGGCTCCGGGCGATGGCGCGGGCGAGCCGCTCGTCGTTGAACTCCCACAGGTCCTCGGCCGATCCGCCGCCGCGGGTGATCACCGCCACGTCGACCCCGAAGTCCCACAGGAGGCGGAGCGCAGAGATGACGGTGGCGGCCGCTCCCTCGCCCTGGACGCGGCAGGGGGAGACGAGGACCCGGGTCCCGGGGAAGCGGGCGTGGAGCACGCGCAGGAAGTCCTGGAGAGCGGCGCCGGTGGGGCTCGTCGCCACCCCCACCCGCGCGGGCAGGAAGGGCAGGCTCCTCTTGCGCTCGGGCGCGAGGAGCCCCTCCTCGGCGAGCCGCTCCTTCAGCTGCTGGAGCGCGAGCGCACGGGCGCCCGCTCCGCGCGGCTCGAGCTCCTGCACCACGAGCTGGTACCGCCCCCGGGGCGGCCAGATCTCCACCCGCCCGCGCGCCACCACCTCCATGCCCTCGGCGAGCGCGAAGCGGACCCGGCGGACCTGCGAGGCCCAAAGGGCGGCGTCGAGGGTCGCCTCCCGGTCCTTCAGGGTGAAGTAGACGTGCCCGCTCGCCTGGCGCCGCAGGTTGGCCACCTCGCCCGCGACCCAGACGTCGCGGAAGGCCGGCTCGAGCGCCGCCTTGATCTGCAGGGTGAGCTCGCCGACGGTGAGGACGCGGGGCTCGACCTTGTCGAAGAGCCCGGGAGAGGGCGGCAGGGGGCGGGCCACGGCTCCCTCATACCGCGGACGCGGTCCGGCGGTCACCGCCCGAGGAGCCGGAGTGCCGAGGGCGGCAGGAGCCAGAGGAGGCTCGCCCGCCCCGGCCCGGGGCGGGCCCCGAGGTCGAGGAGGCAGGCCCCTCCCTTCTTCAGCTCCAGGAAGGATCGCGGGCGCCCGGAGAGGAGCCAGCTCACCAGCATCCCGAGGTGGGGCTCGTGCCCCACCACCGCCGCCAGCTCGTCCCGGGCCCGGGCCCGCAGCCAGGCGAGGAGCGCCTGCGGCGGCTCCTGCGGGGAGAGGGCCGAGAGTTCCTCCACCTCTTCCACCCGGAAGGCGCGGGCCAGGATGGCGGCGGTGTCTCGCGCGCGCACGAGCGGGCTCGTGGCGAGCACCTCCGGGGCCTCCGACAGCGCGGCCAGCCCGCGGGCCGCCTCGCGCATCTTCCTCCGCCCCTCGGCGGTGAGGGGGCGCTTGCGGTCGTCCTTCCCCTGCCTCGCCCACTCCTCCCGGTCGCCCGCCAGGGCGTGCCTCACCACGAGCAGCTTCACGTCCGCACCCTCCTCCGGCGGGCCGGCGCGGCCCTCGCGGGCCGGCGCAGCGCCACCAGGATCTCGAGGAACCCGTCCACCTCCGCCTGGCTGCGGAGCCGGTGGGCGGCGAGGGTCCTCCCCGGCCCCACCCTCACCCCGACCACCGCCGGCTCGCCGAGCGCGAACACGTCCTCGTCGGTCACGTCGTCGCCGAGGTAGAGGGCCGTCTCGAGGCCGCCCCGTGCCAAGAGCACGCGCACCGCATCGCCCTTGGTGGGGAAGTGGGCCGGGAGGACGTTCACCACCTTCTTCCCCGGGACGAGGCGCGCGCCGTGGAGGGCCTGCGTGGCGGCGACTACCGCCGCCCCCGCCAGGGCGGGGCGGGGCGAGAGGCCGTAGTGCACCGAGAGGGTGGAGCGCTTGTCCTCGACGTAGGCGCCCGGGATCCGGGCGAGCCGCGGGGCGAGCTCGCGCCGCCATCCCTGCACGCGCTCGAGCACCGCCTTCGGCACCTTCACCTCCCGGCCCAGCTCGAAGCCGTGGTTCCCGACCAGCACCGGCGCGGCCTCCCCCACGAAGCCCTTCAGGTCGCGGTAGGCGCGCCCCGAGACCACCGCCACCGGGTAGCGGAGCGAGACCCGGCGCAGCAGACGCCGGGTGCCGGGGCGCATCCGGGCCCCGTCCGGAGTCCGGGCGAGCGGGGCGAGCACTCCGTCGTAGTCAAAGGCGACGAGCAGGCGGCCGCGGGCGAGCTCCTCGAGGAGCGGCCGGTTCCGGGGCGAGAGGAGGTCGCCCCCCGCCCTCCCCTCGCTCCCGGGGACGGGGACGAGGGGGATCGCGGCCGGGGCGGGCCGCGGGGGCCCGCCCCCCAGCCCCATCGCCTCGACGGCCCGACCGCGCGCCTCGGTCACCCGGACAACGTACAATCTCCCCGCTTGAAACGCATCCTGGTCGTCGAGGGTCACACCCCGACCCGAGAGCACATCGAGAGGAGGCTCTCGGCCGAGGGGTTTGCCGTCTCGGCGCTCGAGCCCGCCGCCCCGTGGGAGGCCCTCCCCGCCCTGGGGCCGGACGCGGTCGTCCTCGCGGGCGACCTGGGCGCGCGGGGCCGCGAGCTCGCGGCCCGGATGCGGAAGCTCGATCCGGGCCTTCCCCTCCTGGTCACGGACAAGGCGCACCTGGGGCGGGCCCTCGGCCGGGAGCGCGCGCTCGACCCCGGGGCGAGCGCCTACGTGGCCGACCCGAGCGGCCCGGAGCTCCTGGAGCGCCTCCGCGAGGCGCTGGCCGAGAGGCCCCCGCGCCTCGGGACGAAGACGCGGCGCATCCTCGAGCGCCGCCCCGCGGAAGAGGGCGAGGTCCGCCCCGGAGGGATCGCCTCGGCGCTCCTCCGCCTCTGGCGCGGCGGCGCCGACGGGATCCTGGAGATCCGCGGGCCTCGGGCCACCCGGCGCCTCTTCCTGCTGCGGGGCGGCCCGGTGGCCTTCGAGAGCGACGCCCGCGCCGATCGCCTCGGGCCCTGGCTCGTCGCGAGCGGGAACCTCTCCGAGTCCCAGTACCGCTCCGCCCGCGACGTGCTCGCATCCGGCGACCTCTCGGAGAGCGCGGCGCTGGTGGCGGCGGGGGCGCTCGAGCCCGGCCAGCCGCTGTCGGCCGCCCTGCGCGCCCACCTGTGCGCCATGGTCTCGCTCCTCGCGGGGGAGCGGCACGGCCGCTTCGCCTTCCACCCCGGGTCGGAGTTCGAGGGGGAGGTGGCGGCGGTCTTGGCCCCGGCCCTCGCCCCGGTGCTCGACGGGGTGCGGGCGGCGCTGCCGGCCCGCCACTTCGCGGTCGACCTGCGCGCCGCTCTCGAGGCCTACCCCACCCGGACCGCCGACTTCCCGCGGCTCGTCCCGGAGATGGCGCTCGGCAGCGCCGACCTGCGCCTGGCGCTCGGCCTCGACGGCCGCTCGACCACCCGGGCGCTGCTCGAGAGCCGCCGCGCCGAGCTCGGCGACGCCCTCCCGCTCCTGTGGTTCCTGGAGCGGGTGGGGGCGATCGCCTTCCAACCCCGGGCGGTCGAGGGGCCGCTCCTCCCCTCCCCCGAGACGGCCCGGCCTCCCGAGCGCAGGCCCTTGCCGGAGGTGCGCGCCGAGGAGCTCCGGCAGATCGCGCTCCGGGTCCTCCCCGGGTCCTACTTCCGAGCGCTCGGAGTGGACATCGCCGCCGACACCGAGGAGGTGGAACGCGCCTACCACGAGGCCGCGGCCCGGCTCCACCCCGGCGGCTACGCCGAGTTCGACGTCGGGCCGCTCGAGGACCTGCTCCTGCAGGTCCAGGACAAGCTCCACGCCGCCTACCGCGTGCTCTCGAACGAGGAGCGGCGTCGGACCTACCTGGGCTTCCTCCTCTCCCGGGTGGCCGCCGAGACCGGGAGGCGGCACGCGGACGTGCTTCCGGAGGCCGAGGTGGCCCTGAAGCGGGGCGAGCGGGCGCTCCGGCTGCGCCGGGCCGGGGAGGCGGTGCGGGAGCTCCGCCAGGCGACCGAGCTCGGCCCGCGCGAGCCGGAGTACGCGGCGCTCCTCGCCTTCGCCACCCTCGTCGACCCCTCCTCCCCCGTGGCGGAGCGGGTCGGCGCCGCGGCCCGCCACGCGCGCCGGGCCCTCGCCCTCGACCCGGCGTGCGTGCGCGCCCAGGTGGTCCTCTCTCTCGTCGAGGCGGCGAGCGGCAACCCGGCGGAGGCCCGTCGCCACGCCGAGGCGGCTGCGCGGGCGGCGCCGGGAAGCGCGCTCGCCCGACGGGCGCTGGAGAGGCTCGGGGGGGCCCCGGCCCCCGAGAGCTAGGTCTCCCGGGGGGCGGGCACGCGCGCCGAGAGCGCCTTTCGGACCAGGTCCACGAGGGCCCCGATGAACTCCGGGCGCGAGCCCACCGCGGCGGCGCGGTGGTACTCGAGCGCTCCGCCCTCCTTGGCTCCCGCCGCCGCCAAGATGTCCATGTCGTAGAGGGTCTCGAGGTGCTCGCACACGAAGGCGATGGGGTGGGTGACAACGGCGCGGCCGCGCGCGTTCGCCTCGAGCCACTTCGTCGTGTCCGGGCCGAGCCACCTCGCCGGCCCGACGCGGCTCTGGTAGGTGACCTGCCACTCCTTCACCCCGGCGCGCTCGGCGATGCCGCGCGCGCTCGCCTCGATCTCGCGCGGGTAGGGGTCGCCCTTCGCCACCTGGCTCATGGGGAGCCCGTGGGCGCTGAAGACCACCAGGAGCCGATCCCGGTTCTCCGGCCCGACCCGCGCGATCGCCTCCCGGAGCGCGGCCGCGGCGGCGTCGAGCCAGCCGGGGTGATCGGGGTAGCTGCACACCTCGAAGAGCGGCCGGTCCTGCGGCCAGACTCGGCGCATCTCGCGGAGCGAGCTGGTGGTGGTGGCGTTCGCGAACTGCGGGTAGAGGGGCAGCGAGACCGCCTGCTCCGCGCCGGCGGCGAGCGCCTCCCGGACCGCCTCCTCGGTGTTGGGGTGGCCGCAGCGCATGGCCAGGTGCACGGTGAAGTCCGGTCCCAGGGCCGAGGCGAGCGCCCGCGCCTGCGCCTCGGTGCCCTCGACGAGCGGGGAGCGTCCGCCGATGAGGGCGTACTTCTCCGCCGAGGAGGGCGCGCGGAAGTGGCTCACCAGCCTGGCGAAGAGCGGTCGCAGCGGCCCGAGGGGGGCGGTGACGACCAGCGGATCGGAGAAGAGCTCGTAGAGGTAGGGTTCGACCTCGGCCAGGTTCCGCGGACCGCCGAGGTTCATGAGGAAGACGGCCGTCTTCATCCCCTCCCCCTTCCCGCCCGCCGGGGAACGCCCCCTACACGGTGCGCGAGAACGTCTGCCGCGCCTCCCCGCTGCGCTTCGGCAGGTAGGCGTCGAACATCATGGCCACGTTGCGCACCAGGAGCTGGCCGACCGGGGTGACGCGCAGCACCTCTCCGTCGAAGGAGACGAGCTCGTCCGCCACGAGCTCCGGCAGGCCGGGCTTCATCGAGGCCTCGATGGCCTGGCGCGCCTGCGTCCCGAAGCGCCGCTCCACCTCGGAGAGGTCGAGCCGCAAGAGGCACATCACCCGGTTGATGACGAATCGGCGCAGCACGTCGTCCTCGGTGACCCGAATGCCCTTCGACACCGGGATGGTGCCCGAGTTCACGAGCTCGGCCCATTCCTTCAGGCGGTGGGCGTTCTGGGCGTAGGCCCCGCCGATGTCCGAGATGGAGGTCATGCCGAGCGCCACCGTGTCGTCGGCGGGGCGCACGGTGTAGCCCTGGAAGTTCCGGGTGAGGACGCCCTCGTCCTGGGCGCGGGCGAGCTCGTCCGACTCGAGGGCGAAGTGGTCGAGGCCGATGAGGCGGTAACCCGCGCGGGTGAAGGTCTCGACCGCGGCCAGGAAGAGCTCCACCCGCTCGGCCGTCTTCGGCAGCGCCGACTCGGGCAGGAGCCGCTGGTGCGGCTTCGCCCAGGGGACCCAGGCGAATCCGAACACCGCCATGCGGTCCGGGTGGATGCGGAGGATCTTGTCGAGGGTGCGCCGCCAGGTGTCCTGCGTCTGGTAGGGGAGGCCGTAGATGAGGTCGAGGTTCACGCCCCGGAAGCCGTGGTCGCGCGCCGCCTGCACCAGGTCGGCGGTCTCCTTCTCGCCCTGGATGCGCCCCACCGTCTCCTGCACCCGGGCGTCGAAGTCCTGCACCCCCATGGAGATGCGGTTGAAGCCGAGCTCCGAGAGCCGCTCGATCTGGGAGCGGGTGGTGATGGCCGGGTCGATCTCGATGGCGAGCTCGGCGTCCTTCGCGAAGTTGAACTCGCGAGCGAGGATGGAATGGCAGCGGGTGAGCTGCTTCTCGTCGAGGAAGGTGGGGGTGCCGCCGCCCCAGTGCAGCTGGGTGGCGGTGCGCCGGTGGGGCAGGCGCGCGGCCACGAGCGCCACCTCCCTCTCGAGCACGTCGAGGTACTCGTCGGCCCGGGTGCGGTCGTGGGTGGCGACCACGTTGCAGCCGCAGAACCGGCACATCTCCCGGCAGAACGGGAGGTGCACGTAGACGGAGAGGGGGCCGGTCTGGGCGTCCGCCCGCTCCAGGCTCTCCGCGAACTGGGCAGGTCCGAAGGACTCCGACCACTCCGGGGCGGTGGGGTAGCTCGTGTAGCGCGGGCCGGGGCGGTCGTACTTCCGGATGAGTTCCAGTGAGGGGATGGCGATCACGGCTCTAGGCTCCGCGGGGCTCGAAGGCGTGCACCGCCTCGACCACCGCCCTCACGTTCGCCGGCGGCGTGGGCGGGGTGATGCCGTGGCCCAGGTTGAAGATGTAGCCGGGCGCCCGGGTTCCCGCCTCGAGGAGCGCCCGGGTCCGGGCGAGGAGCGTCTCCTTCGGCGCGAGCAGCAGCGCGGAGTCGAGGTTGCCCTGGAAGGCGAGTCCGGGGGCGCGCGCCCGCGCCTCCTCCATGGGGATGCGCCAGTCGATGGAGAGGACCGGGTACCCGAGGCCCGCCAGGGCCTCGAGGTGGGTGCTCGTCCCGGTCGAGAAGAAGATGGCAGGGACGCCGAGCGGCCGCACCGCCTCGGCGATGCGCGCCAGGTAGGGGAACGAGAACTCCTTCAGGTCCTCGCGCCCGAGCTCCCCGAGCCAGCTCTCGAAGATCTGGACCGCCTCTGCCCCCGCCTCCACCTGGGCCTGGAGCTGCACCACCGCGGCGCGGGTGAGCTTGTCGAAGAGGGCATGGGCGGCGGAGGGGTCGGCGTAGAGCATTCCCTTCAGGCGGGAGAATCCCTGACTCCCTCCCTCGACGGCGTAGCTCGCCACCGTGAACGGGCCGCCGACGAAGCCGATGAGCGGGACGCGCCCGGCGAGCGCGCGCCGGATGGCGCGCACCCCCTCCCCCACGTAGGGGAGGTCGCGGGCCGGATCGGGCACCCGCAGCGCCTCGACGTCCGATCGGGTCCGGACCGGGTTCGAGATCTTGGGCCCCCCGTCGCCCTTGCCCTTCTCGCCCTTCTCGAAGGAGAGGTCGAGCCCCATCGCCGGGAGGTGGATGAGGATGTCGGAGAAAAGGATGGCCGCGTCGAACCCGAACTCGTCGATGGGGCTCACGGTGACCTGGGCGATGAGCTCGGGCGAGTGGCAGAGCTCGAGGAAGCCCACCTTCTCGCGGACGGCGCGGTAGCTCGGTTGGTAGCGGCCCGCCTGCCGCATCATCCACACCGGGACCCGGTCCACGGGGAGGCGACGGCAGGCGCGCAGGAAACGGTGCTCGGGCTCGGCCGGCGGCGGGCTCATCGGGCGGGGTACATAACATGCCCACCCTTCCGGGGCTAGCGCGTGCGAGGGAGCTGCACGGAACGAGCGAGCTCGTCCGCGCGGGAGCGTCGGCTCCCCGGCGTCACCCGGCCCGCGCGCTCGCGACCCAGGCGAGCACCCGGGAGGCGTCCGCCCCCGCCGCCCGCACCGTCTTCCGCCGGCCCGACTCGCCGCGCTCGATCGAGAGGTCGGCGCGGCGCAGGCCGAGCTCCCGGGCGAGGAAGTCGAGGAGCGCCGCGTTCGCCTCCCCGTCCACCGGAGGGGCGGCGAGCTGGATCTTGAGCCGGTCGCCGTGCTCGCCCGCGAGCCGCGTCCTCGAGGCGCGCGGCTGCACCAGCACCTCGAGGAGGAGGGCGCCCTTCGCCTCGCGAAGCCAGGGGACCATCTAGCGCACGCCCGCGAGGGCGATGCGGGCCTTGTCGGCCCGGCGAACCATCTCCTCGAGGTCCATCACCAGTGTGGCGCCCGCCTCGACCGCGAGCACCCGGCAGCGGGACTCGCGCATGGCGTCGACGGTGTCGGGCCCCACCGCCGGCAGGTCGAAGCGACGGTCCTGGCGGGGCTTCACCGCCTTCACCACCACCGCGCCCTCCTTGGAGAGCTCCCCGCCGCGCCGGATGCAGGCGTCGGTGCCCTCGAGCGCCTCGACGGCCAGGGCCACGCGCTCCTTCACCACCACCGTCTGGCCCAGGTCGAGCTGCCCGATGGCGCGCGCGAGCTCGAGGCCGTAGCGGGCGTCCGCCCACTCCTCCTCGCTCGGGGTGTGCTTGCCGAGGACCCCCTCCGGCGCGAGCCGGTCCTGGAGATAGGGGGTGGGGTCGATGACCGGCAGTCCGCGCTCCTCCAGGCCGCGGGCGATGGTGCGCAGGAGGTTGTCGTCGCTGCGCACCGCCACCTGCGCCATCACCTGGAGGCCGAGCCCGTCGAGCCAGGCGTCGCGGAAGAAGCGCGCCTTGGCGATCGAGCCGAGCATCACCACCTCGTGGGCCCCGGCCGCCTGGAGCGCCCCCAGCACCTTCCCGAACTGGCCGAGCTTCACCCAGACGCACTCGTCGACGAGCTTCTCCAGGGAGGGGTCGGTCTGGTTCACGTGGGCGGCGGCCACCACCCGGTGGCCGGCGCGGCGGGCGCTCTCGGCGAAGAGGATGGGGAATCGGCCGCCGCCGGCGATGAGGCCGATGGTCGCCACGGCCTAGCGGAGCAGCCCGCGCTCCGCGGACTCCAGGAAGCGGACGAAGTGGGCCACCTCGGCGTGCTGGCCCATCTCCGCCTTTAGCTGGGCCACCGCCTCGGCGAGCGGCAGCTTGGCGCGGAAGACGATCCGGTAGGCCTCCTTGATGCGCCCCACCTGCTCCTCGGTGTAGCCGGCGCGCTGCAGGCCGACGACGTTGATCCCCACCACCTCGCCGCGCGCCCCGGACACCATCAGGTAGGGGGCCACGTCCATGTTCACCCCGCTCAACCCGCCCACGTAGGCGAGCCGTCCGACGCGGGTGAACTGCTGAACCGCGGAGAGCCCCCCGAAGATGGCCCCCTCCTCGGTCTTCACGTGTCCGGCCAGAACGGCGCAGTTGGCGAGGATGCAGCGGTCGCCCAGGTGGACGTCGTGGGCGACGTGGCTCGTCGCCATGAGGAGGCAGCCCGATCCGACGCGGGTGACTCCGCCGCCCTGGGCGGTGCCGGTGTGGACGGTGGCGAACTCGCGCACCACGTTGCGGTCGCCCATCACCAGCTGGGTGCGCTCCCCGCGGTACTTCAGGTCCTGCGGCTCGGTGCCCACGGCGGCGTGGGGAAAGATGCGGTTCTCGGCCCCGAGGGTGGTGTCGCCGTCGAGGACGGCGTGCGCCCCCACGGTGTTGCGGGGCCCCATCTTCACCCTGGGGCCGATGACGGCGTACGGCCCGATCTCGCAGCTCGGGTCGATTTCCGCGCCCGCGGAGACGATGGCGGTGGGGTGGATGGCCATGGGCGCCTCACTCCACCTTCTCGCGGTCGACGAGCATGGCCATGAACTCGGCCTCCGCCGCCACCTCGCCGTCGACGTAGGCGACGCCCTTCTCCTTCCAGACGGCGCCCTTGTGCTTCACCACCTCGACGCGGAGCTCGAGGCGGTCACCCGGCACCACCGGCTTGCGGAAGCGGGCGTTGTCGATGGCCATGAGGTAGGTCACCTTGTCGCCCGGGGCGTTCGCCATCGACGCCTTGGCGAGCAGCGCGGCCGCCTGTGCCAGCGCCTCGAGGATGAGCACCCCCGGCATGACCGGGTGGCCGGGGAAGTGGCCGGCGAAGAAGGGTTCGTTCACCGTCACCCCCTTCACCGCCACCAGGGTCTTCATGGGCTCGAAGGAGAGCACCCGGTCCACCAGGAGGAAGGGGTAGCGATGGGGCAGGATCTTCTCGATGGCGTTGACGTCCATCAACGGGGGCTGGCGCTCGCTCATTTTCCCTCCTCCAGTCTCTTCACCTGCTTCTCGAGCTCCTTCACCTGCTTGAGGAGCTCTGGGAGCTTGTGCAGGGCCACCACCTCCCGACGCCACTGGGCGTGGGGGACGGCCGGGTAACCGCTGTAGGTCTCGCCGGCGGCGACGTCGTTCGTGACCCCGCTCTGGGCCCCGAAGCGGACGCCGTCGCCGATCTGCAGGTGGCCGACGAGGCCCACCTGCCCGCCGCAGATCACTCCCATCCCGAGGCGCGTGCTGCCGCCGATCCCGGTCCCGGCGGCGAGGAGGGAGAGCGGCCCGACCTCGACGTTGTGGCCCACCTGGACGAGGTTGTCGACCTTCGCGCCCCTCCGCACCACCGTCTGGCCCAGGGTGGCCCGGTCCACGCAGGAGTTGGCGCCGATCTCGACGTCGTCCTCGACGACGGCGATCCCCGCCTGCGGGACCTTGTAGTGGCGCGGGCCGCTCCCCCCCTCGCCCTCCATGTCGAAGGCGAAGCCGAACCCGTCCCCGCCCACCACCACCCCCGGCTGCAGGATGCAGCGGTCCCCCACCGTGCAGCGCTCGCGCACCACCACGTTGGGGTAGAGCACGCAGTCGTCGCCCACCCGCGCCTCCTCGTCGAGGACCACCCCCGGGTAGAGGATGGTGCGGGCTCCCACCCGGGCTCCCGGACCCACGTAGGCGAGCGGCATCACCTGGGCGCTCGGATGCACCCGGGCGCTCTCGTGCACCACCGCCCCGGGGGCGATCTCCGGGACGGACTCGCGGGGCGGGTGGAAGAGCGTCGAGATCTTGGCGAAGGCGAGGTAGGGGTCCCGGGCCCGCAGGAGCGCCCGCCCCCCCGGCACCGCCTCCTCCTCCGCCACGATCACCGCCGAGGCCCGGGTGGCCTCGAGCTCGGCCCGGTACTTCCGGTTCGCGAAAAAGGTGACGTCGCCGGGGCCGGCGTCCTCGAGCGGCCTGACCCGCTCGATGAGGACGGACCCGTCGCCCTCGACGCGGCCGCCGACGCGGCCCGCCAGATCCTCAAGGGTGAAGGCCACGTGACCTCCTACGGTTGCTTCTTCGCCGGCTTCTTCTCCGCGGCCGGAGCCGCTCCCGCCTTGTAACGTGCGTTGTACTTCCGCACCAACTCGCCGGTCAGGTCGAACTGCTTCGGCGCCACGATGAGCCCGGCGTTCTGCTGCTCGAAGACGAAGGCGAACCCCTCGCTGTCGGCGATCTCGCGGATGATGCCTTCCATCTTGTCGAAGATGCCCTTCATCATCTCGCGCTCGCGCTCGCTCAGCTCCTTCTGCATCTGCACGAACATGCCCTGCGTTTCCATGAGCTTGCGGTCGAACTCGGTCTGCTTCTCGCGCTTGGCGTCGTCGGACATGACGACCGCCTGCTTGTCCAGGTCCTCCTTGAACTTCTTCAGTTCGGACTGGCGCTCGTCGAGGACCTTCTGCTTCTGGTCGAACTCCTTCTTCAGGGCGGCCTTGGCCGCCTTCCCCTCGTCCACCTCGTTCACGGCCATCTGGAGGTTGACGTAGCCGATCTTGACGTCGGCGCGGACGGCGCGGGGGAGGGCGAGGGCGAGGGCGAGGGCGGCGGGGATGGCGATGGAGGTGCGCATGTTCCTTCCTTGTTCTGGGGTTCAGAAGAAGCTGCCGATGGTGAACTGGAAATCCACGGGATTGTCGATGTAGACGCCGGTGACCGGGTCCTTGCGGCGGTTGAGCGGGAAGCCCCACTCGAAGCGGAGCGGGCCGATGGGGCTGAACCAGCGGAAGCCGAAGCCCACCGACTTGTAGAGCGACTGGGGCACGGACGGATCGGTGTAGGCTCCGGGGGCGAAGGCGTTGCCGGCGTCGAAGAAGACGAGCGCCCGGATGCCCATCTTCTCGAAGATCGGGTACTCGAGCTCGAAGTTGAGGACGAGCTCCTTGTTGCCGCCCGTCTGCAGCTGGCGCAGCGCCGCGTCGGCGGCCGGATTCTGGCCCACCAGCACCGTCGGGCCGAGCGAGTAGAGGCGGTAGCCGCGGACGGTGTTGATGCCTCCCACGTAGTAGAGCTCGGAGATGGGGACGGGGTGGGCCGCGTCCCAGCCGCGGATCGCTCCGGCCAAGAGCCGGAAGCGGAAGGTGAGCTGCTGCCAGATGGGCTGGTAGAGGCGGAACTCGAAGGTCTCCCGGTAGAAGAGGTTCACCTCCTGCCCGAAGATGGCGGCGGGCGCGAGGAAGGGCGGCGCCAGCTCGACCCCCACGGTCGCGTAGAACCCGGCGTTCGGGTAGAGGCGGTTGTCGCGCCGGTCCCACTGGAGGGAGGCGCGCACCGCGCTCGTGGTCCCGGAGGTGAAGCGGTTGTAGAGCAGGAGGTCGGAGAGCGCCGAGGTGACGCTGATCCCCTCGAGCAGGTAGGTGCCGAAGATGCGCAGGTCCTCGAACTTGCCCAGGAACGGCCAGAAGGAGGAGAGCGCGCCGATGTCGTAGCCCCAGGTCACCGAGCCGCCCACCGCGCGCCGGGTGAAGTTGGAGTAGAGGGCCTCGTTGGCGTACAGGTCGAAGGCGAAGGTCCACTTGGTGTCGAGGAAGTAGGGCTCGATGAACTGGATCTGGCCGAGCTGGCGCAGCGAGGACCACTGCACCTGCAGGGAGAGCGTCTGGCCCCACCCGAAGAAGTTGTTCTGGCTGATCTGCCCGGTGAGGATGAAGTTCTCGTAGGAGGAGAAGCCGGCCCCGATCTGGAAGGTGCCGGTCGACTTCTCCTTGATCTCCACCACCGCTACCACCCGGTCCTCGGCGCTCCCCTTCTTGGTGGTGATCTCCACCGTCTCGAAGTACCCGAGCGCGGTGACGCGGTTCTTCGAGAGCTTGATGGCGCTGGCGTTGTAGAGGTCCCCCTCGTAAATGCGCAGCTCGCGGCGGATGACCTTGTCGCGCGTCTTGGTGTTCCCCTGGATGTCGATGCGCTCGATGTAGACCTTCTGCCCGGGCTGCACCTCGAAGACCAGGTCGAGGGTGTGGGTCTTGGGGTCGAGGTTGGTGTTGGGGTTGACGTTGACGTAGGCGTAGCCGAGGTCCTTGTAGAAGTCGCCGACGGCGAAGAGGTCGTGCGCCACCTTGGAGCGCTGGAAGAGCTGCCCCGGGGTCGACTCCAGGACCGGGTAGAGAAAGGGCTTCATGCCCAGCAGATCGCCCCCGAAGTCGATCTTCCCGATGGTGTAGGGCTCGCCCTCGTCGATGGGGATGCTGATGAACAGCTGCGACCGGTCGGGGCTCAGCATGATGGTGGGCTTCCCCACCTTCACGTTCACGTAGCCCCGCTCCAGGTACACGGCCTGGACCGCCTGCAGGTCGCGCTGGAAGGCCTCCTCCTTGTAGGTGCCGGCGGAGGAGAGGAAGGCGAGGAAGTTGCCCTCCTGGGTCTGCATGTAGGGGGTGATCTCGTCCTTGGGGACGTGCTCGTTCCCCACGAAGTTGATGCGGCGCACCTGCACCTTGGCGCGCTCGTCGATGAGGAAGGTCACCACCACCTGGTTGTCCGGCTTGTCCTCCACCTTCCAGGTGACGTCGGCCAGGTAGAAGCCCTTCTCCACGTACTTCTCCTGGATCTTCTTCACCGTCCTGCGGACCGCCGAGGTGTCGAGGATGGCGTAGCGCTTCACCTCCACCAGGTCCTTCAGGTCGTCGGTGGCGATCTCGTCGTTCCCCTGGATGCGCACGTCCTGCACCGAGGGCTTCTCCACCACCTTCACCACCAGGATGGGCTTTCCCGGGGGGCCCTTCTCGTCGATGGTGACGTCGGAGAAGTAGCCGAGCTTCATCACCGCCCGCACGTCGGCCTGCACCTTCTTCGGGTCGACGGTCTGCCCCACCTTGGTGGAGAGGACCCCGCGGATGGCGTCCACCTCGACCCGGCGGTTCCCTTCCACCTCGATGGCCGAGATGGGGCCCTCCTCCTCCTCGGCGCGCACGGGCAGGCCGGCGGCCAGGCACACCACTGCCGCGATGGGGAGCAGGCTCCTCACGAAGCCGCGGAATCTAGTGCATGGTGGCGAAAAGCTCAAAGCCAAAAGGGAATCTGCCGCTCTAGACCAGCCGGCCGGCCAGGAGCCGGACCCGGCGCGGGAGCGACGCCGCCAGTTGCTCGTTGTGCGTGACGATGACGGCGGTGATCCCGAGCGTCCGGTTCAGGTCCTTCAGGAGCTCGTGGATCCCCTCGGCCGTGCCCGGGTCGAGGTTCCCGGTGGGCTCGTCGGCGAGGAGGAGGCGCGGCTCGAGCACGAGCGCCCTCGCGAGCGCCACCCGCTGCTGCTCGCCCCCGGAGAGCTCGCCGGGGCGGTGCGCCATCCGGTCGGAGAGCCCGACCCGCTCGAGGCTCGCCTCGGCGAGCCGGCGCGCCTCCCTGCGATCGAGCCTCCGCACCAGGGCGGGCATCATGGCGTTCTCGAGCGCCGTGAACTCCGGCAGCAGGTGGTGGCTCTGGAACACGAACCCCACCGTCTCGTTGCGGAAGCGTGCCAGGTCGTCCTCGGGAAGCGTCGCCAGGTCCCTCGACTCGAAGAGGACGTGCCCGGCGGTGGGCTCGTCGAGCGTCCCCACCAGGTGGAGGAAGGTGCTCTTCCCCGCGCCCGAGGGGCCGGTGAGCGCCACCACCTCCCCTTCCCCGATGTCCAGGCTCACCCCGTGCAGCACCTCCAGCGGGCGCCCGCCCATGAGGTAGGTCTTCGAGAGCCCCTCGATGTGGAGCAGGGTCTTCGCCATCACTCGCTCCGCAGCCCGTCCACCGGCCTGAGCCGGGAGGCCTTGGTGGCCGGGTAGATGGTGGCGAGGTACGAGAGACCGAGGGCGGTGAGCGCCACCATCGCGAATTGCGGCGGCTCGATGAGCACCGGCAGGTTGCTGATGTAGTACACCTCGGGGTCGAGCGGGATCCCCACCTTGTCGATGAGGAGGCAGGTGCCGAGCCCGAGCAGGAGCCCGAAGGCGGTCCCGACCGCGCCGATCACCAGCCCCTCGGCGACGAAGATCTTCATGATGCTCGGCAGCCCCGCCCCCATGGACTTCAGGACCGCGATCTCCCGGGTCTTCTCCAGCACCAGCATCACCAGGGTCGCGACGATGATGAAGCTCGCCACGAGCACGATGAAGCCCAGGATCACCGCCATCACGATCTTCTCCATCATCAGGGCGGAGAAGAGGTTCCGGTTCATCTCCCCCCAGTCCTTGGTGCGGTACGGGTAGCCGTCGAGCGCCGAGAGCACTCGCCGCATCACCGGGCGCGCCGCGTCCACGTCCGCCACCTTGAGCTCGAGGCCGGTGACCGAGTCGCCGGTGCCGAAGAAACGCTGCGCCTCCGCCAGGTCCAGGTAGGCGAACTTGGCGTCGTACTCGTACATCCCGCTGTAGAAGATCCCCGCCACCCGGAAGGACCGGCTCTTGGGCTGGGGCCCGGCCGGGCCCATGTCGCCGAAGGGGGAGACCACGTTCACGACGTCCCCGATCCCCACCCGCAGGCTGCGCGCCAGCTCCCGTCCGACCACGATCCCGGGGAGCCTCTCCCGGGGGCGCGCCGACTCCGGGGCGGAAGGCTTGCCCCCCGAGAGGTCGTCGGCGAGCGAGCGCGCCCGCCGCCCCTCCGGGATGCCCTCGGGGTGCGCGAGCCACTCCAGGCTCCCCTCCTCCATGTCCCGCGGCAGGTCGGTGACCCGCCCGATGGTGCCGGGGTCGACCCCCTTCAGGATCGACCCGGTCAGGTTGCTCCCGGCCGAGAGCATCACCTCGTTGTAGAGGAACGGGGTGGCCGCCTTGACCCCGGGCACGCCGAGCACCCGGTCCCTCACCTCTTTCCAGTCGGTGAACTCGTTCTGGCCGTACTTCAGCACCACCCCGTGGGCGTGGGCGCCGAGGATCTTCTTCTTCAGGTCGGCCTCGAAGCCACTCATCACCGAGAGCACCACGGTGAGCGCCCACACCCCGGTGGCCACCCCGCCGATGGAGATGAGGGTCATGATCATGGTGGCGGCGAGCCGCGGGCGCTCGTGCGGCTCCCCGCGCCGGGCGGCGCGCCGCTCCGCCGCGTCCCGCCACAAGGACCAGCCCACCCCGGCGAGCAGTCCCGGCACCACCCCGGTAACCACGACCAGGAAGAGCCCCACCAGGAGGCGCGGCGTGAGCCGCAGGTGGCTGCGGGCGATGTAGAGCTCGTAGCCGAAGGATGCGTCCAGGCGGCCGGAGCCGGTGAAGAGGTAGCCGACGGTGGAGCCGAGGAAGGCGAGTGCCCCGGCCGCCACCGCCACCAGGACGAGCCCGACCACGAGCACCACCCGGCCCTGGGCCTCCCAGGAGTGCAGCACGAGTGGGAGGGAGCGGAGCCGGGGGAGCAGGAGGAGCACCGGCCCGAGCAGGACGGCGAGGAGGAGGAGCGCCGCCGCCAGGATCTCGTAGAAGGCGAGGCGCCGCCCGAACGCCGCGGCGGCGGCGCCGCAGGCGGCGGCCCACAGGGCGGCCGAAAGGGCGGCGAGCGCGCTCGCCAGCCCGGCCGCGAGCCCGAGCCGGTCGCCGAAGAACACGTGCGCCGCCGCCAGGAGCGCCGGCGCGCATCCGACCCCGGCGAGCGCGAGCAAGAAGGTAGGGAAGGAGAAGACCGGCGCCACCGGGCGCTCGGCCCGCTCGCGCGCCTCGGGGCTCGAGCTCACCGGATCCATCGCATCCCCCTCCAACCCGTGAGCCCCGGTAGGAGCTTCCCGCCCGAAGGCTCCTTCCCTCGGGCCGCTCGCCCGCCGCTCCCTCGCAACCGCTCCCCCCTGGCGCGGGCGCCGCGCCCCCCGGCCCGGGGGCGGGAGACCCCCGGCCGCCTCATTCGCGCGGCTTGAGCAGCGGGAAGAGGATGACGTCCCGGATGGAGGCGGCGTCGGCGAGGATCATGGTCACGCGGTCGATTCCGATGCCCTCTCCGGCGGTGGGGGGCATGCCGTGCTCGAGCGCCCGCACGAAGTCTTCGTCGAACGGCATCGCCTCCTCGTCCCCGGCCGCGCGCGCCCTCACCTGCGCCTCGAACCGGGCCCGCTGGTCGGTGGGGTCGTTGAGCTCGCTGAAGGCGTTCGCCACCTCCATCCCGGCCACGAACATCTCGAAGCGGTCCACCAGCCTCGGCTCCCCGTCCCGGCGACGGGAGAGCGGGCTCGTCTCGATGGGCCAGTCCACCACGAACGCCGGCCGGTCCCTCGGGAGCTTGTGCTCGCAGAAGACCTCGAAAGCGAGCGCCACCGCCTCCCCGGGAGAGGCCTTGGCCGCCCGCTCCAGCTTCCAGGCGTCCTCGGAGTCCCCCTCGCGGGTGGCGGCGCGCGCGAGCGCCTCGGCGAGCCCCCGGCCGGCGAGGGCGTCCTCGGCGCCGAGACCGAGCGCCCCCGCTCCCATCTCCAGGAGCGAGAAGCGCGGGAAGGGCGGGGTGAAGTCGATCTCCTGCCCCTGGAAGGTCACCCGCTCCGACCCGTTCACCTCCACCGCCAGGGTGCGGAAGAGCTCCTCGGTGAGCCGCATCAGGTCCTCGTGGGTGGCGTAGGCCTGGTAGAACTCGATGCTCGTGAACTCGGGGTTGTGGCGCCGGTCGATGCCCTCGTTGCGCCAGATGCGGCCGATCTCGTAGACCCTCTCCAGCCCGCCCACCACCAGCCGCTTCAGGTGGAGCTCGGTGGCGATGCGCAGCTTGAGGTCCATCCCGAGCGCGTTGTGGCGGGTCTCGAAGGGGCGGGCGGCGGCCCCCCCCGCCTCCTCGGGCTTGTGCAGGGTGGGCGTCTCCACCTCCAAGAACCCGCGCTCGTCGAGGAAGCGCCGGATGCCGGAGACGATGCGGGCCCGCTTCTCGAAGGTCTCCCTCACCCCCGGGGTGCTGACGAGGTCGAGGTAGCGCTGGCGGTAGCGCTGCTCCACGTCCACGAGCCCGTGCCACTTCTCCGGCAGCGGGCGGATGGCCTTGGTGAGGATGGTGAAGGACGCGGCCTCGACGGTGAGCTCGCCGGTCTTGGTCCGGGTGGCCGGCCCCTCCACCCCGACGATGTCGCCCACGTCGAGGAGCTTGAAGACCTCGAAGCCGCGCTCGCCGAGCCGGTCCTTCTTCACCCACACCTGGATCTCGCCCGAGCGATCGCGGAGCTTGAGGAAGGCGGCCTTCCCGAAGCTCCGCACCGCGAGGACGCGGCCGGCGAGCGACCAGCTCCCCGGCTCCCGGGCGATCTCCTCGGCGGGGGCGGCCCCGAAGCGCGCCTGGACGTCGCGCGCGACGTGCCGGGGCTGCCAGCCGTTCCCGAAGGGGTTCACCCCCAGGGCGCGCAGCTCCTCGGCCTTGCGCAGGCGCTGCGCGACGATCTCTCGCTCTGTGGCTCCCAGCTCCTCGGCCATGGACGAATCTCGGTCCCGCTCTCGAAAGAGAAGCCCCGGGAAAGGCGGCTGGCGCAGGCTAGTCGGCCCGGCTGCCGCGGTCAACGCGCCCGCCGCTCTTCTCCTCCCCCCGGGGCGGCCACCCGCGGTAAGATGCCGGACCCGAATCGGAAGGGAACCCATGGCTACCATCGAGAAGCGATACAACCGCGACATCGTCGCCCTGGAAGGCAAGACCCCGGTGATGGAGGCCGCCCGCGTGATGGCCGACCGCCGCATCGGCTCGGTCGGCGTCCGGCAGGAGGGCAAAATCGTGGGGCTCGTCACCGAGCGCGACATCGTCTACCGGGCGCTCGCCACCGGCGAGGCCGCGAACGCCACCGTGCGCGACGTGATGCGCGACGACCTGCCGGCGGTGTCGCCGCAGACCGAGGAGCGCGAGTGCGCCGAGGTGATGCGCCGCAACTTCACCCGCCACCTGCTCGTGAAGGAGGGGGGCGAGGTGAAGGGCGTCGTGTCCATGCTCGACGTCCTGCAGCTCATGGTCGACGAGAAGGACTGGCTCATCAACCAGCTGCAGCAGTACATCAAGGGAGGCCGCGGCATCGCCTGGTAGGGCGAGCGCGGCGCCGGGGCGAGCGAGCCTAGGGCCCGCGCTCGCCCGGGCCCCGGGGCCGGTAGACCCGGTAGTCGATCTCCGGGAAGAGGTTGTCCTTCGCCTCCACCCCGGCGAGCCAGCGCGCGTCGACGCGCCTGGCGCGCACCTCCTCGAAGAGGCGGGTGAAGCGCAGCACGTGCTCCCGGATGCGGCGGAGGGCGTAGTCCACCGCCGTGCCGGTCTTGAGGATGAAGGCCCAGTCGGAGGACTGCGCGAGCAGGAGCTCCCGCGCCGCCTGGTTGAGGGCGCGCCGCTCGAGGGCCGTCGGCTCGGGGAAGT
>DATJZG010000167.1:0-88059 GCA_035499295.1 Anaeromyxobacteraceae bacterium | reverse complement strand
CTCGAACGCCGGCGAGCTCGTGGACGCGGTCCGCGAGCGGTGCGGCGTCGAGATCAAGGTGATCTCCGGCGACGAGGAGGCGCGCCTCGTCCACCTCTCCGCCTGGTCCGACTTCGGCGCCCCTGGCCAGCGGCTCGCCGTCCTCGACGTGGGCGGCGGGTCGACGGAGGTCACCTGGGGCTCGAGCGCGCAGCCCTCGGGACGGCGCAGTTTCCAGATGGGCGCGGTGCGGCTCACCGAGCGGGCGGGGCCGGGCGATCCTCCCTCGGAGGCGGACCTGGCACGCCTGCGGGCGACCGCGCGCGCCGCCCTTGCCGAGATGCGGGAGATCCAGGTCTCGGGCCACCTCTCGGGAGCGCGCCTGGTGGGGGTGGCCGGCACCGTCACCACTCTCGCCGCAGTGGCGCAATCCCTGCCGGTCTACGACGCCGCGCGGGTCCACGGCTCGGACCTGGGGCGCGAGGTTCTGCTGGATCTCGTCGCTCGCCTGGCCGCCCTTCCGCTGCGCGAGCGGGCCCTCGTGCCCGGGATGGAGCCGAAGCGGGCCGACGTCATCGTCGCCGGGGCGACCCTGGTCCTCGAGGCCATGGCCCTCGGCGGCTTCTCCCACCTCACCGTGTCCGATCGGGGCGTTCGCTGGGGACTGCTCCACGACCGCTTCGGCGGCGACTGACCCGGGAGCGCGGCGTGCGCGCCCCCTGGGCCATCGTCTGCGACTTCGACGGCACCGCCCTCACCGAGGACGTAGGCGACGCGGTGTCCCAGCACTTCGCCGGCTTCGCCGTCTGGCGCCGCGCCGAGGACGAGTACCGCGCTGGCGCCTTCGACTTCGGTGAGCTGCTGCGACGGATCTTCGAGCCCATCACCGCCAGCGAGGAGGAGATCGCGGCCTTCGCCCGGGAGCGCGCCGTCCTCCGCCCCGGCTTCGAGGAGTTCGTGCAGGCCTGTGCCTCCGCCGGCCGCCCCTTCGTCGTCTGCTCGGCCGGCCTGGACGTCTACATCGAGCCGGTGCTGGAGCGGCTCCCCGCCCACCTGCGACGGCACATCCAGCTGCGCTCCAACCGCGCCCGCTGCAGCCCGGCCGGGATGGCGCTCGAGTTTCACCGCCCCGGCCGCGCCGACGGGTGCGGACGCTGTGGCTTCTGCAAGGGAAGCGTGGTGCGCGAGCTCCGCGACCAGGGGCACCGCGTGCTGGTCTGCGGCGACGGCACCGCCGATCGCTGCGCTGCCGACGCCGCCGACTTCGTCTTCGCCACCCGGCGCCTCGTCCACTACTGCTGCGAGCGCGGCCTCGCGCACCAGGCCTTCGACGACTTCCACCAGGTGATCGCTCGCTTCCCCGAGGCGCCACCCCAGCTGAGCTAGAAGAAGCCCACCGCGAAGTGCGGGGCCATCACCGGCTCGTTGATGTGGGCGTCCGGGTTCAGGTTGAAGCCGACGTCGAAGGCGGCGGGCCCCACCGGGGTGAGGATGCGGAGGCCGAGCCCGATGTTGGTGCGGAGCTTCGCCAGATCCACCAGGGCCGGGTCGAGCCAGAGGTTGCCGTAGTCGACGAAGAGGCCGAGCTCGGTGATGCGCGTCATCGGGACGCGGAGCTCCGCCTTGAAGAGCACGATCGCCGCTCCTCCCTCGCTCGGCAGGATGATCCCCTGCCGCACGAGCTGCTGTTGCTGCGACGAGCACCCCAGGCCGGAGACGATGCTGGCACAGCGCTGCGTCTGCAGCGCCGCCGACTCGCGCTGGTCCTCCGGGATCATCTCGTTCTCGCCGTAGCCGCGCATGGTGGTGGCGCCGCCGAGGTAGAAGCGCTTGGGCGCGATGGTGACCGACTGGTCATTGATGGGGAAGACCTGGCCCCAGCGCGCCGAGAGCGCGAGTACGCTCGTCCACAGCGGCAGGTAGGTGGAGAAGACCCCTTGCAGCTTGATGAGGTTCACGTAGTTGTCGCTCCGGACGATGGTGTCGGGCGTGCCGATGGAGTGGGAGTAGTCGGCGTTCACCTCGAGGAAGACGCCGGTGGTGGGCCGCACCGCGCTGTCGCGCAGGTCGAGCGACACGCGCGGCTGGATCGAGACCAGCGTGGTGAACCCGGTGGGAAAGAGGAGCCGGGCCACCTCGGGAGTCTCCCCCAGGCAGAAGACGGACGAGCAGCCGGTGGTGCTCGTCACGTCGTCCATCTCGAGTTGCCCGGCGAGGGTGAAGCTGAACCTCCCCAGGCGCACCAGGTCCGCTCCCAGGATGAGCGCACCCCGGGAGAGGAGGTAGGCGCTCTCGACCTTGTGCTGTCCCACCAGGTCGGTCCGCAGGTTCAGGATGCGAAGGTCGAAGGCGCGGGGGAAGCGGAACCCCACCTCGGCGAGAGCCTCCCAGCGATCCTCGGGGGGGATGATGAGGAGGTCGGGGCGGAAGATCTCGAGGGGGTAGTTGACCCGCAGCCGGGCCGCGAAGTCGATCGCGTCCCCGAACACGTTGGGCCGGTCGTACTCGACCGCCGCTCGCGGCCCTTCCGCGAAGGAGAGACCGGCGCTGGCGATCACCGTCTGGTAGGGCCTCTCCTCCACGTCCACCACCAGGTCCTTCGTCGCCTGCGCCACCTCGGGCTCGCTCAGGTGGAGGGAGACGGAGCGGAAGACCCCGAGGCGCAGCAGTTCGGTCTGGGCCGCGGCGGCCTCGGTGGGGTCGAAGACCTGGCCAGGGCGGATGCCCACCGTGCGCTCGATGAGAGCCGTGCTCGTCCGCTTGTTCCCCTGCACCACCACCGCCGCGATATGGACCTCCGGCCCCTCCTCGACGCGAAAGCGCAGCGCCGCCTTGCCGCGGTCGGCGGTGAACTCCTCGGCCGCCTCCACGCGCGCGAAGACGTAGCCCTTCTTGAAGTAGAGGTCGACCACCGCCTGGCGGGTCTCGGCGACCCGCGCCAGCGAGAGCGGGTCGGCCGCCGCCAGCTTGGAGACCCGCGCCAGGTCGGCGGTGGGGAAGTGAACGTTCCCGTCGAACGTGACCGACTCCACCATCGTTCGCGGCCCCTCTTGAACGCGCACCTCCACGTCGACGAAGCCTGGCGGGACCACGAGGTTGAGCTTGGTGACGTCCACCGTCGCGTCCAGGAAGCCCTCGTTGCGGTACCCCTCGGCGACCTTCTGCGCGGCCTGCTTCCAGGCGCTCTCCCGGTAGACCTCGGTGGGATCCGAGCTCAGGTAGGGCACCGGGTCCTTCACTCCGAGCCCGCTCACCACCGCCAGCGCGTCCAGGTCGGCCCGGGGCTGGGGCACCTCGAGCGGCGGCTCCGCCGCCAGCGTCTCCCGGAGGTTCTTCTCCAGCCACTCCACCGTCCGGAACTGCGCCCCCTCGAAGCGCAGGCTCCGGACCAGGTAGCGTCGCCCAGCGTCGACGTGGAAGACCACGGTGACCTGCTGGGAACTTCCACGCTCCTCGGCCCAGACGCGCGCCTCGTTGTACCCGAAGTCGGCGAGGAAGGTGCGCAGGTGGTCGGCGGCCGCCTCGATGGCGGTCGTGTCAAGCGGGACGTCGCCCTCGTAACCGAGCTGCTGGCGGAGTCGCTCGGATGGGAAAGGGGTGTCGCCGACGAAGCGCAGGGAGAACCGCGGACCGGCCTCGACCGGGAAGGAAACGGTGGCCTCGGCGCCCTCCGCAACCACCGCCGGCTCGCCTACCCGGGCCCGGTAGTAGCGGGCCTTGCGGAGTCGTTCCCGGATCGCGGTCGTGTCGGTCTTGACGTCGTCGAGGTCGAGGACCGCGCCCTTGCGGGTCCTCAGCCCCTCTGCCAACTCGGCCGCGGGGATTCCCGTCTCGGGTCCGAGGGCGACCGAGGCGACGCGCGTCGGGGGGCCGGTGTCCACGGCGAAGATGACCGCGGCCTGCAGGTCCCCCTCCACCCGGGCGGACACCGTCGCCTGCCGGTACCCGCGGCGCTCCAGGGCCCCCCGCAGCGCGGTCACCGCCACCTCCAGGCGGCCGGGATAGAGCTCGGCGCCGCGCTCCAGCCCGGCGATCTGTCGGAGCGCGTCCTCGGAGAACGCCGAAGTCTCGCCGCGGACCTCGAAGCGCGTCGAGGCCACCAGGCGCCGCGGCTCGCACACCACCTCGATTCGGACCCGGTCGGCGCCGGTGCCCTGGACCGTCGGCGAGGAGTAGATCCGGACGTTTCCGAACTTCCCGGACTGGTAGAGCGCCCGCACGGTTCGCTGGGTGGCGCGCGGCGTGAGGGGCGCGCCCACCTCGATGGCGACAAGCCCCTGGAATTCCTTCGGGTTCTCGCCGGCGGGCAGGCGCAGTTGCACGTCTTCGACGATGGGCCGAGGGACGTCGGCCGGCGGGCCGGCCGGCATCTGGGCCGCTGCCAGGAGGGCCCCCGCGAGGAGCGTGAGAGGGCTCAATCGCTCCACTCCCAGCGCAGCTTGAAGTCAGCACCCAGGTCGCCGCCCGAGACGTCGATGTTGTCGTTGTCCCACTGGGCCTGGAGCGAGGCCCGATCGTTGAGGCGGTACTCGACCTGCGCTTTCTGCCCCCGGCTTTGGTTCGAGAGCGGGGCCTGGTAGCGGATGCGAAGGCGGCTGTCGAGGGCCTTGGTCTCGAACTCCCAGCGCGGCTCCACCGTCAGCGTCACCGGCGAGTAGGCGCTCGTCAGCCGGACCGACACGTCCTGGAACACGCCGGTCTGCGGCACGAAGCGGCGCAGCTGCTGCTCGATGCCGGAGACGGCGAAGAGCGCCTGCGCGGCTGCGGCCCCGGCCACGGTGCCGATCCCGCCGCCGACGTTGGTGTCGCGGCTCGTGTAGCCCAGGGCGAAGAGGGTGATGATGTCCTGCTGGGAAAGCGCCGGGCTCGACGAGAGCTGGAGCCTGGGGTCGTCGAGATCGCCGGTCACGTGCAGGAAGACGCGATACTCGATGTTCTGCGAACGGGCCGTCGCCTCGCCGGTGACGTCGAGGGCCGCGTGGATCCTCCTGCGATCGGTGAACTCGAGGACCGCCCGGCTCAGGGTGAACTCGTTCCCCTTGAAGAAGGCGCGCCCGCCCGGCAGCATGGACAGGGTCCCGACCAAGCCGAAGCTGGCGAGGGTGCCGGTGAGGACCAGCTCGCCCCGCGCCTTCCCGCGCACCAGGTCGTTGTCGATCTGGGCGTCGCCGTCCACCACGAGCCGGATGTCGAACTTGAGCCACTCGCCCGACGGGTCGTAGGCCCGCGTCTCGATGGCGGCCTTCGAGGAGCCACCGAGCGAGAGGACGCGCTTCTCCAGGTCGAAGCGCTCGGTGTACCGGGCCGAGAGGACGTGCAGAATCCCCGACAGCGTCATGGCCTCCAGCGACCCGTATGCCTCGAGCTGGCCCGACACCTCGGTGGGGAGGTAGGACGGGATGCGCAGCGGCACGCGGTCCAGGTCCCCCTCCACCCGGACGCGCGTGGGGACGAAGCGCGACAGAGCCAGCTCGCCGCGCAGTCGGGTGGGCGCCCCGTTCACCGTCGAATCCAGCCTCTCGAAGACCACCAGGTTCTGGGAGAAGGAAACGTCGCCGGTCATGTTCGCGAACTCGATGGGCAGCTCCTTCAGGTGGAAGCCGCCCCCCGCGATCCTTCCGCCGCCTACGATGGAGGGCTCCTCGAAGGTCCCGCTCACCCGGGCATCCACCGTCAACTGCCCGTGCGTGCGAACGAGCGCCGGGACCAGGCCTCCCAGCAGGCGGAGATCGAGGCCTCCGCTGGCGGCGAAGTCGAGCGCCCCATCCCGCTCGCGCTGCCCGGTGAGGCTGAACTCTGTGTTCACCCCCTGCAGGGTGAAGGAGCGGACCTCCAGGCGGCGGTGATCGACCCCCACCGAGACCGCGTCCTTGTTGTTCACGCGGAAGTCCGCGTACCCCACCCGGATGCGCGAGAGATCGAGGCGCGCGGTGGAATCGAGGAGGTCCCTCAGGGTCCCCTGGGCGCTCGCCTTCCCCTTAGCCTGCGCGCGAAGCCCGGCCGGCGGGCCCCCGGGGAGGAACCTCGTCAGGTCCTCGACGTCGATGTCCGCCTCGGCCTGGTAGGGCATCGCGCCTTCCAGCCGGGCCCGACCGGTCAGGCTCACGCCGGCGGTCGTGGCGCTCACGGTGAGGTCGCGCGTCTTGAGAACGCCCTCCACCTGCACGGCGCCGATGGGCACGCCCAGCACCCCGACCCCGTCACCGGTGGCGGTGTACTTGATCACTGGCTCGTCCACAGAACCGGAGAAGGCGAAGGCGCCGGCGGCCGTCCCCGTCCAGCGGTCGCCCGGAAGGTCGAGTCCGGCGAGCTTGAGCCCGGAGAAGGAGGCCTTCATGTCCCAGGGCGAGGGGGGCTTGAACTCGAGCGTCCCGCCACCGGTGGCCCTCCCCTCCCCGCGCCGGAGCTCGGCGCGCTCGATGACCGCGCGCTCCCCCTTCTCCACCCGGGCGCCGATGCGGCCCGAGTCGAACGAGCGCCCCCACAGGGAGCCCTTCCCCAGGGTTCCCTCGAACCCCATGTCCACCTGGGGGATCGGTCCCTGGAAGGGCATGTCGAGTTGGATCGATCCGTCGATGGCCTCCTGAAATAGCCGGGCCGGCGGTAGCCAGGGTGCGACGATGTCGAAGAGGTCGTGCAGCCGTCCCTGGGCGGTGGCCCGGGAGGGAAGCACGCGAATGGGAGACGATCCCAGGTCCACCGTGGTCTCGACCGTGTACCGGCTCTCCCCCTTCTGCCCCTGGCCGTCGCGCACCCGCAGTACCAGGTCGGGGGTGGCCTGCACGGACGCGGCGACCTCCCCGAGGTCGAGCTCCAGGAAGTGGAAGACGCGCGCCCGCAGGCTCCCCTGCACGTGCGGCGGCCCGTACGGCTGTGCCTCCACCGTCCCCTGGAAATGGGCGTGCCCCGCCATGGGAACGCTCGCGATGTGACGCAGTGCCGAAAGATCCGCGGTGCCGTCGACGGCCAGCCGGAACCCCCGGTCGTCGAAGAAGATCATACCGGTGACGCCGAGCTCGTCCGCCCCGGCCCGCACCCGCGATCCCTCGCGCATCTCCACCCCGTCGGTGGTGACCACCACCGGCGCTTCGACGCGCCCGCGGGGCAGGTCGAGGATCGTCTCCTCTCCCGGCCGCCACCGCTCCCAGGAATGGTCGATGACGCGGAACTCGTTGGCGTCGATACCCACCTCGCCCGTCAGCCGAAACGGCTTGAGCGGGCCCTGCACCCTCACCTGGGCGTCGAGCTTCATCATCACCCGCGCCGCCTGGAGCCCGAACCGCGAGACCAGCTCGGCGAACTGGACCTGCTTGACCTGCGCCTCGGCCGACAGGGTCGGCTGGGACCCGAGCTGTAGCGTCCCCTTCGCCACGATGGAGCCCCCGCCCGAGAAGGGGATCTCCACCGAGGGCAGGTCGACCTGTTGCCCCTTCAGGCGGAACCGCACCTTGGCGTCGCCGGGCGCGTAGGCGTTCACGCGCGTCTTCGAAAGCGAAAGCTCTCCCGACGCATCGAGGGCCCCGACCGGCCCGGAAAGATGTGCCTGGACGGTCGCCGTGCCCTCCGAGCGCACGCCGCGCGCCCGCAGGAGCGAGAAGAGGGCGGGCAGGGGAGCCTCGGCGCTCACGTCCAGGCCGAACCGCGGCTTGCAGAGGTTGCTCACCGCGCCCCGGGCAGCGACCCTCACCCCCTCCCCCTGGATCCTGAAGTCCCGGACCACGAGCCGCGACATGTCGAAGGCGAAGTCGGCATCGACGGCGCCGTCCTGGAGGAGCGTCTGCCGCCCCCCGGCCTCGACCAGCGTGGGGCCCAGGTCGACGGTCACGCGGCTCCGGCGTCCCCCGGCCGCGAGTGAGCCCAGGTCGGTGGGGCGCCACTCCGAGCGCGTGTGCACGTCGACCCGCCCCACGATGACGCGCTCCCCGCCCGGGAGCGAGAGATCCACGCTCCCGTCCTCGACCTGGAGGAGGCGCACGTGGAACTGCTCCAAGAACGGAGGCGGGCACGGTGCGGGCGGCTCCCCCGGACGCCGGGGGGGAAGGACGAGCGCGACGCGCGGGCGGATGGCCGTGACCTTGTCGAGCGCGATCCGCCGTGACAGGGCCTGCAGCGGGGCCAGGCGCACCGACACCTGGTCCGCGGAGAAGATTGGCGCCTTCTCGGGCCCCACCCGGACCTGATCCAGCTGAACCGAGAGTCGCAGGGGCTGGATGCGGCACGCGCCCAGCGCCACCTCCACCCCGGCGGCGGAGCGCACCTTTGACTCGGCCAGGGCACAGAGCCTGTTTCCGGCCCAGGGCGTGGAAAGGAGGGCGAGCGCGCCCCCCACCGCGAGCGCGAGGAATGCCAGAAACCCGAGCGCGAGTCTGCGCTTCACGGGGGCATTGTGCCTGTGGCGAAGCCGGGTTCCAACTACCGCGCGCCGAGCGCGTCAATCGAGCAGTGAATCGAGATACCGATCGATCTCGGCCAGGTCCACCCGGGCCGTCCTCTCCGTCGCGGGTCGGACCGCCCGCGGAGGGGGGAGGTCCAGGGCCAGGTCCCTCACCACCTGCTCCACCAGGAGCTCGTCCACCTCGTGCGCGCCCGCCACGAAGCCCTCGAAGAGGGCGTTGTCGCAGATGGTGTTGATGAGGCGGGGCGTACCCCGGCTGAAGCGGTGGACCTCGTGGATGGCCCCGGGAGTGAAGGGCACGCGCGGGGCTCCCGCCAGCGCCAGGCGGTGGCGCAGGTACGCCTCGGTGGCCTCGGCCCCGAGGGGCTCGAGCCGGCACCTCACCGCCACCCGCTGCGCCAGGGGCGGGTCGAGCTTCAGGTTCTCCTCGATCTCCGGCAGGCCGAAGAACACGAAGGAGAGCAGCTTCTCGCCCGGGACCTCGAGGTTCAGCAGCCCGCGGAACTCCTCCATGATCTCGCGAGTGGCGAGCATCTGCGCCTCGTCGATGAGCACCACCGCCTTGCGCCCCTCCTCGTGGATCTCGGTGAGGCGCTGGTAGAGCTGGGAGAGCAGGGCCAGCTTCTCCTCGGCGGGGGAGTCGATCCCGAGTTGGAGCGCGATGCGCCGCAGCAGCCAGTTGGCGGTGATCCCAGAGTGAATGATGACGAGGAGGGCCGCCTCGTACTCGGACTCCGGTAGGCTGTCGAGCATGCGGCGCGCCAGGGTGGTCTTCCCGGCCCCGATCTCCCCCACCAGGAGCGCGAGTCCCTTCATGCCCGAGACTGCGCGGGTGAGCCGGAGGAGGGCGTGGGCGTGCTGCGGGGAGTCGTAGTAGAAGCGCGACACCGGCGCGTTGGAGAAGGGCTCCTGGGAGAGCTGATAGAATTCCAGGTAGCTCACGCGCGGTGCCTAGAGATAACCGATGTTCTTCTTCGGGTTCGGGCCGCGCAGGGGAGGCGCGGCGGCCCCCACCACCGGCGAGGCGGGCGGCGCGGGGGACGAGCCCTCGGCGGGCGCGTCGTCTCCGGGCGGCTGGCCGGGACCGCCGCCGAGCCGCTCCACGTGCTGGCGCGCGTCTCGGTAGCGCGGATCGACCTTGACGATCTTCTGGAAGTACCAGAGCGCCACCTTGGGCTCCGATAGCGCGTCATGCGCCACCCCGAGCTCGTAATGGAGCGCTTTTGCCGCCTCGCTGGTGAGGAATTCCGAGTTGAGAGCCGTGCGGAAGGCGCGCACCGACTCTCGGTATTCCCCCTTGAGCCCGTGGCAAAGCCCGATCATGGAGAGGATGTCCACGTCCTTGCGGCGGCTCTTGCCGCCGAGCGCCATGCGAAGCTCGGAGAGGGCGTCGTCGAGGAGCCCCATCTCCTTGTAGGCGATGCCGAGGTCGTAGTGGGTCTCGCTGTCCTCCGGGCGCACCGCCTTCTCCACCCCGCGCTTGAACTGGTCGAAAACGTCCTCCACCGAGTACTGAAAGTCGTCCACCGGCGGGGGCGGAAGCTCGGCTCCCCCCAGCTCGGCTGCCAGCTCCTTCCCGATGTCGAACCCCTCGTCGGCCGGGACGGGCACGGAGATCGCCGGGGCCGGTGCCGGGGCCGCCGGGGGAGGGGCCGCGCTCGGGGGTGGGCTCGCGCCCCTTCGCCTCGCGACCTGGACCTCCAGGTCGCGCTTCCTCTCTAGGATCATGGCGTGATCGGGGTGCTCCTCGGCCAGGGCCCGCACTGCCTCGAGCGCTTCCGCGAGGAGGCCCTGCCCCTCCAGGAACGCGACCTCGTCGAGCTCCTCGGTGAGCGCCGGGGACGGGACCGCCTCGGCCGGTGGCGGCGGGGCGCTCTCCTCCACGGGCTCGGGCTCTACCGGTGCCGCAGCGGGGGGCTCGGGGATGGGCTCGGCCGCCACCCGCTCTGGGATCGGGCTCGCCAGTTCGGGCTCGACGAGGATGACCGGGGCAGCGCTCGGCTCCTCGGGCAGGGGCTCCACCTCGAGGATGGCGGCCCCCTCCGGCTCCGCGTGGCCCGCGTCGAGCTCGAGGGGCTCCGGCTCGATCGTCGCCTCCGGGAGCGCGTCTTCGGAAATGGGGGCGGGCCCGACCGACAGAAGGTCGGTGACGGTCGGCACCTCGTCGGCGCTCGCGGCGGGGCGCCCGAGGGGCTCGTCGTCGAGCGGCGGGCCGAGCGGCTCGTCCTCGGCTCCGGCCGCGGCGAGCGCCACGCCGTCGGAAGGCTCGTCGACCAGCTCGCCGGGGACGACCTCCTCCGCCTCCTCGGCGCGGGCTGCCACCTCCGACCCCGTCCCCGGCGCGACCGCGGCAGGGACCTCCTCGGCGACCTGGCCCTCGCCCGTCTCGGCGGCGTGGGCGAGGGCGAGGTCGTCCTCGCCCTCCGCCGCCAGCTCCTCCTCGATCCCGGCCGCCGCGCTCAGCTCCGCGAGCGAGGCATTGTGGGGATCGAGCTCCCGCAGTCGCAGGATCCCGGCGCGGGCGGCCTCCTCCGGCCCGCGCTCCAGGAGCGCCCGCACCGCCCGCTCGCCCGCCTCGACCGCACCGGCGCGGTCTCCGAGCGCCTCGCGGATGTCGCGCACCCTCTCGAGCGCGTCGGTATTCTCCGGGTCGATGGCCAGGACCTTCTGGACGTGGTCGAGGGCCTTCTGGTGCAACCCGTACTTCACGTAGACGTCGGTCTCGGTGATGAGTCGGGAGACACCGTCGAGGCCGGCGGGGCGCGGCCCCGGGGCAGGCGGGGCCGGCGTGACCTGGCGCGAAGGCGGCGAGGCTGGCACCGGAGGGGGCGCCGGGCGCGGGGGCGCCGGCGCCGCGCGGTGCGCGCCCGGAGGAGGCCCGGGGGGAGGGGCGGCGGGAGCAGGAGCGGGCGCGGCCGGGGCAGGCGCCACGGCGGTACCGAGGGCCTCGTTCGCCTCGGCGTCGTCCGGCGCCAGCTCGAGGACGAGCTTCCAGGTGAGCCTCGCCTCGTCCTTCCGGTTGCGTTCCAGATAGACGCGGGCGAGCTCCTTGTAGACCGAGACCGTCTTCGAGTTCTGGCCCAGGTCCCGGAAGGCCTGCGCGAGCAGGCGCAGCGTTTCCACGTCCTTGGGGTCGGCCTTGAAGCAGAGCTGGAGCTTCGCCAGGGCCCGCTTGGTGTCCCCGCGGGACAGGTACGCGTGGGCGAGCTCGCGGGTGAGCTTGGTGTCGTCGGGAGCGACGAGCGCGATGCGCTCGGCCACCTTCAGGTACTCCTCCACTCGCTTGTTCTCGCGGAGGTGCCCGGCGGCGCGCCGGAAGAGCTCGAGCGCGTCGGCGTTCTTCCCCGCCTTGGCGTAGAGCTCGCCGAGCTTCACGCAGCTCGCCACGTTCTCGGGGTCGAGGTCCACCATCCGCCGGAGCACCTCGAGGAGGCGCGCCTGGTCGCCGGTTCGCTCGTGCACCGCTGCCACCGCCTGCAGTTGGGCCATGGCGTCGTTCATCAGGCCGAGCTGCTGATAGAGCGAGGCGAGCTTCTCGTTCACCCGAGCGTCCTCGGGCTCGAGCTTGGCGATTTGCTTGTAGACGGCGACGGCCTTGAGGAAGAAGCCTTGCTCGCCGTAGATCTCGGCGACCTGGTTGAAGGTCGCGGCGGCGGCGGCGGCGTCCCCCTTCTTCTGGTGGAGCTCGCCGACCTTGAGGAGGACCCGGACCTCCTTCCGGTCGTCGGCGAGGATCTTCTCGTACGCCTTGATCGCTTTGTCGTACTGACCCTTCTGAACGAGCCGGGTCGCCTCCGCGATGATCTTGTTCTTGTCGGCCGCCATCAGAAAATCAGGCCCCCCCTCGGAGCGGGCGCACGTGCGCACGCCTCCGCGGCAAGGATGCCGGAGGTAAATAAAGCGTAACGGAAGCCCCCCGCAGGGTCAAGGAGCCGACCCTGTCCAGGATGGCGGATTCTGGGCTGATTTTGCCTACCCAGCCGGCGTCGGGGCCTTCGCCGCCTCGCGATCGGCAGCGAAGATCTGCTCCACCAGGCGGGTGTCGTATCGCCCCTCCAGGAACCCCTGATGCGCCATGACGCGCCGGTGGAAGGGGATGTTCGTCTTGATGCCCTCGACCACGTACTCGTCGAGCGCCCGCCGGATCCGGCTGATCGCCACGTCGCGCTTGTCGCCCCAGCAGATGAGCTTGGCGACGAGGGAATCGTAAAAGGGCTGCACCCGGTAGCCCTCGTAGGCCATGGTGTCGACCCTGACCCCGTATCCCCCCGGCTGGTGATAGCCGGTGATGTTGCCGGGGGAGGGCGCGAAGGTGTTGGGGTCCTCGGCATTCACCCGGCACTCGATGGCGTGGAAGCGGGGGACGACCGAGTCCTGCGTGCGCTCGAGCTTGTCGCCGTTCGCGAGCTTGATCTGCAGCCGCACCAGGTCGAGGCCGTAGACCTGCTCGGTCACCGGATGCTCCACCTGGATGCGGGTGTTCATCTCCATGAAGTAGAACTTCCCCTTCTCGTCGAGGAGGAACTCGATGGTGCCGACGTTGTTGTAGCCGACGGCGCGCATCGCCTGGAGGGCCACCTCTCCCATCTCGCGCCGCAGCTCGGCAGAGACCGCGGGGCTGGGCGCCTCCTCGATGAGCTTCTGGTGGCGCCGCTGCACCGAGCACTCGCGCTCGCCGAGGTGGATGATGTTCCCGTGCTCGTCGGCGACGATCTGCATCTCGATGTGGCGCGGCTCCTCCACGTACCGCTCCAGGTACATGGAACCGTCGCCGAAGGCGGAAAGGGCCTCGGCGCTCGCCCCCTCGAAGGCCTTGCGGACGGTGGCGGCCTCGCGGACGATCTTCATGCCTCGCCCGCCGCCGCCGGCGGCGGCCTTCAGAATCACCGGGAAGCCGATCTGGACGGCGATCCGCTCCGCCTCCTCGGCGTCGCGGAGCACGCCCCGGGCGCCCGGGAGGAGCGGCAACCCGGCCTTCTCCATGGCCTCGCGCGCCGCCACCTTGTTCCCCATGAGCCGGAGCATCTCGGAGCGGGGGCCGATGAACTTGAGGCCCAGCTTCTCGACCACCTCGGCGAAGGCCGGGTTCTCCGAGAGGAACCCGTAGCCGGGGTGGATGGCGTCGGCCCCGGTGAGTTCGGCCGCCGACAGGAGCTGGCGAATGTTGAGGTAGCTCTCCCGCGAGGGCGGGGGGCCGATGCAGACCGCCTCGTCGGCGAAGCGAACGTGCAGCGACTCGGCGTCGACAGTGGAGTGGACCGCGACGGTCTCGATCCCGAGCTCGTGGCAAGCGCGGATGACGCGCAAGGCGATCTCGCCGCGGTTGGCGATGAGAACCTTCTTGAACATGGCTGCGCCCTTATGCCGGCTCGATCCGGAAGAGCTTCTCCCCAAACTCCACCGGAGTCGCGTTCGCCACGAAGATCTCGGCCACCCGTCCCTCGACCTCCGCCTCGATCTCGTTCATGAGCTTCATCGCCTCGACGATGCAGAGGGCCTGCCCCTTCTTCACCACCGCCCCGACGTCCACGAAGGGCGCCGAGTCGGGCGAGGGGGCGCGGTAGAACGTTCCCACGAAGGGGGAGGTGACGATGTGGCCCGGCTTGTCGGCCGCCTTCTCCGCCGGCTTGGCCGCGGCCGCGGCCGGCGCCGCGGGGGCGGGGGCCGCGGGGGCGGGGGCGGGAGCGGCCAGCGGGGGAGGAGGGACGAAGGGGACGGCGGCCGTGATGGGCGCGGCCACCGGGCTCGTCGGGGCCACCACCTTCACCGGGGCCTGGCCGCGGCGGATCACGACCTTCTCGCCGCCCCGGGTCCAGACGAGGCTGCGCACCTCGCTGCCCTCCAAGGACTCGACGAGCTTGGTCACGTCACCTAACGTGAATCCTCCGGACGGGGTCGCCTTCTCGGCCTCGACCTTCTTGGTCGCCATGAATCCTCCCTGGTCGTTGCGTTTCCTCGCGGGCCGGGCTAGCCGGCGACGCGAGTGAGGTACTCACCGGTACGGGTGTCGATGCGCAGCAGGTCGCCTTCGTTGATGAAGAGCGGCACTTTCACGGAATACCCGGTCTCGAGCACGGCGGGCTTGGTGGCCCCGGACACGGTGTCTCCCCGGACGCCGGGATCGCACTTCACCACCCGCAGGTCCATGCTGTTCGGGATCTCCACCCCGATCGCCTTGCCGTTGTAGAAGAGGATCTGAGTGGTGGTGTTCTCCTTGATGAAGTTCTTCGCATCCCCCATCTGTTCTTCGGTGACGAAGGTCTGCTCGAAATTCTTGTTGTCCATGAAGTTGTAGTGGTCGCCCTCCTTGTAGAGGTACTGCATCTCCTTCTCCTCCAGGTCGGGCTTGCCCACCACGTCGCCGGACTTGAACGTCTTGTCGATGGTGCGTCCGGTGAGGAGGTTCTTGATGCGGGTGCGCACGAAGGCGCTTCCCTTGCCGGGCTTCACGTGCTGGAACTCGACGATCTCCCAGGGCTCCTTGTCGATCTCGATCTTGAGTCCTCGGCGAAATGCGGTGGTGTCGAGGGTGTCTCCCATCTTGCGTTGCTCCTTACTGTCGAAAAGTGTGGCGCCCGCTCCGAGGGGCGGGCCGCTCGCGGGTCCCGGGGCTACAGCTCCGCGAGCACCAGGGGCGCGGTCACCCGGAGGAGGTAGCGGGCCTTGCCCTGGTTCGCCTCGGGGCGCAGGGCCACCACCATGAAGTAGTCCGGCGAGACCAGCCGGCCGAGGGTCACGAGGCGATCCGTGCTCACGCTGAACTCGGATACCCCTCCCGCCTGGTGCGCCTCGGCTGCGTCGCGCGCGTTGCGCAGCACGCCGGTCAGCTCCACCAGGAGCGATTGGACGTCGATCCCCTCGTCCCCCTGGACATGGGTGTCGACCTCGATGCCGTCCATTCCCATGAGCGAACAGGCGATGGCACCGTCGACGCCCTTGCAGACGTCCTGCAAGTGCTCGCGAAAGCCCATGGCCCGAACCGCCCTTTCAAGAAAAACACCCGTGGTTCCGGGCGCTGGCTCGTCGAGCCGGGGACCTTGTAGCCTTGGCCCAGGGCGGCGTCAAGGCGGGGCGCGCCATCCGACACCCCGGATGAGCGTCTCTCGGGCGGGCTACTGGCAGCTGACGGTGTTCGTCTGCCCTAGCTGGGGACAGACCCCCGAGACGTTCTGCCCGGTCGGGCAGGGGTTCCCGCCGAGGCACCCCGAGCAGATGGTGACGGGGATCTGGAAGCTCGCCGTGGTGAAGGACTGCTGCGAGAGAAAGACCCCTTTCGCCTGCAGGCTCATGACGACGGTGCTGAAGCCCCCGGGCACGACCGGCAGCTTGGCGAAGTCCGCCAGAGGGATGAGCGAGACGACGCTGGTGGTCGAACCGGCCGTGGGCACCGTGATGGTCACCGGGATGGTGGCCGTCTCCATCGCCGGCGCGCCACCGTACTGGACCTGGATCGTCTCGATGTAAGCCTGGTTCGCGTCGACAGTCCCGTTTCCCACGTTCGCACTCGAGGTGAGCTGGTTCGTGAACTGGATGGGGAGCACGAAGTCGAAGCCCGCCGTGGCGACGTCGAGCATGGCCGTTCCGGCGAGCGTGTTCGTGCAGGTCGAGGTGTAGAGGCAGACGCCGCTCGCCGGGGTGGGGAAGGCGCAGACCTCGTCCATGGAGACCGGCGCGTACTGGGCCGAGCAGGAACCGAGGAAGGCGAGCGCCGCGAGGGCTGTGAGACGCGTCTTCATGGCGTTCTCCTAGGTCCCCGAGGGCTGCGTCCCGCCGACCGCGGCGGCGCGGTTGAGGACCCGCGGGGTGATGAAGATGAGCAGCTCGTCGTGGTCGTCCTCGTTCGTGTTCGACCGGAAGAAGAAGCCGAGCACCGGGATCTGCCCGAGGAAGGGGACCGACTGCTCGTTCTTCGACGTCGTCCGGGTGTAGATGCCCCCGATGACGGTCGTCTCCCCGTCCTTCACGAGCACGGTGGTCTCCGCTTGGCGCTTGGAGATGGAGGGCTGGCCGTTCGCGCCGGTGAGCGCCGGGTTGGGCTGGTTGTTGGTGGCCTTGATCTTCATGAGGATGGAGCCGTCGGCCGTCACGTGCGGCGTCACCTTGAGTTCGAGCAGCGCTTCCACGAAGGTCGTGTTCACGCCGGAGGCGGAGACCTGGGAGAAGGGGATCGAATTGCCCTGCGCGATGCTCGCCTCCTTGTTGTCGAGCGTCGCGATCTTGGGGGCGGAGATGGTCTTGACGACCCCCTTCGCCTCGAGCGCAGAGAGTCGGAGGTTGAGGTTGAAGGCGCCGTTCGCCGACCCGAACACGAGCCCGATGCCGCCGCCGGACCCCTGCCCGATGGCGGCCGGCAGGTTCACCGCGTAGTTGGGGTTGTTCTGCACGCCGGTGGTGGGGCCGCCGCCCGAGGCGCCGGTGCCCGACATCACGTTGGGGAATCCCACCGGGATGCCGTTGCCAGTCGCCGGGCTGAAGGTGAAGTTACCGCCCCACTGGATGCCGATCGCCTGGCTGAAGTTCGTCTGCGCCTCGACGATGCGGCTCTCGATGAGGACCTCTGGGGTCTCGGTGTCGATGTTCCGCACCAGCCCCTCGACGCGGGCCAGGGCGTCCTGCACGTCCTTCACGATGAGGACGTTCGTCCTCTCGTCGACGACCACCGTTCCTCGGTCAGTGAGGACGTCCTTCACCTCCTTCACCAGGTCGGTCGCGTGGGAGAAGTTCACCGGAATGATGCGCACCTTGAGGGGCTGGAGCACCTGGCGGTTCTTGGCCGCCTCCAGCTTCGCCGCCTCTTCCTTGGCGATGACTTCGTACTTGGCGATGCGAATGACGTTGCCGACCTCCTGCTTGCCGAGCCCCTTCGACGTCAGCACGATGTCGAGCGCCTGGTCCCAGGGAACGTTCCGCAGGGAGACCGTGATCTTCCCGCTCACGTCGTCGGCGACCACGATGTTCTTCTTCGACACCTCGGCAAGGAGCCGCAAGAGGTTGCGGACGTCGATGTCGTGGAAGTCGAGGGTGATGCGCTGCCCGGTGTATTGCTTCTGCGCCGGCGCCCCGGTGATGGCGTACTCCGGGGCCGCCGCCGAGAAGCCCGCCGCCTGCGCCGAGGCCTCGGTGATCACCACCGGGCTCTCGTCGGCGGCGTGCTTCTCCGCCACGCCCGAGGTCACCGTCCAGGTGAGCCCCTTCGACGTCTCGGCGATCTTGTCGGACGCGTCACCGCGCAACGTCGCCACCACGCGGACCTGACCGCTCGCCTTCTGGTTGAACGCCGACACCATGAGGAGCGGGCCGGAGAGCGCGCTCGTGTCGAGCGAGCGCTCCGCCTTCCTCGGCAGCTCGGCCCCTTCCAGGACGAGGATGAGCGTGCGCGGGTCGGGGCGCGACACCACGAAGGGCGCCTTGCCGGCGATCTCGATGCGGGCCACCTGGCCCGACTGGCTCACGCGGACGTCCTGGATGGCAGCTCTCTGCGGCTTGGCCGCCAGCGTCGCGGCGCGCGGCGCCACCTCCGCGCGCGGGAGAGGGGCAGGTGCCGTGGGCGCCTCCGCCACCACCGCGGGAGCGGCGGCCGGTGCGGCGCGGGCGAGAGCGGGGGCGCCCGCCGCCTCGGAGCCGGCGCGGATGGTCAGGCCGTCTGCGCTCCGCCTCACCTGCCACCCGGCGGGCGCGGTGGGTGCGTCGAGCACCACCCGCACCTTGTCGGCGTCCCGGCCGAAGCGGATTTGGGTGAAGCTGGCGCCACCGGCGACCGGCCGCTTCGGAGCCTTCTCCACCCCGAAGAGATCGATGGCGAGCCGCGGAGGATCGCGGAGCTCGAGGACCTCGAAGCTGCCGACCGGCCCGTTGGTGAGCAGCACCACCGCCTTGCCGGTGACCCGGGCACCGAGGATCGCGGTGGCCGGGCTCTTCACGCTCGCGTCGTCGCGTCTGCGCGACAGGACGTGATCGTCGGCGGCCGGAGCGGGGGGCTCGCCAGACGGCGCGGCGACCGCCTTCGCTGCCACCGCGGGGTCGGCCGGCTCCGGCTTCGGCTCCGCGGGCGCCGGCACTGCGGCCGGCGCGTGTTCCGCCGCGGGGGCGCTCGCCGCAGACGCGGTGACGGCGGGCAGGATCTTCACCACCACGGAATCGCCGCGAGGGGTCACCTCGTAGCGGGCGGTGGCGTCGAGGCCGATCACGACGCGGCCCACGCTCGACCGCTCGTCCTGGTACTGCGCCGTCGTCACGGCGGCCACGCCGCCCCGGTCGACTCGAATGGGGGAAGCAACCCCGGAGACGTCTCCGCCAGCCACGTCCACCACCAGCCTCACCGGGTCCTGCAGCTTGAAGACGGTGTAGCTCGGGGCCCGCGATCCGTGGATGTCGAGCTCGACGGCGCCGTCCCGGTCGCTCACGTCGACGGCGCGGATCACGTTGGGGCTCGACGGCGCCGCCCATGCGGGCCCCGGCGGGGCGGTCGCCGCGAGGAGACCGAACAGGGCCAGGCCGGCGATCTGGGAATGGTTGCGCATCTCGCTACTCCTCGATGTTCAGCGACTGGTCCTTGGGCAGCCGGAGCACCGTCTGCGACTTCTCCTGGCTCCCGTCGGCCTTGAGCGCCCACTCGGCGACCACGACCTCGCCCGAGCGGATGGCCGCAACCACTCCACCGTTCTTCCCGATGCAGGAGCCCCGGTGGATGCTGTATCCGACGCCGGTCGGGGCCTCGACCATGGCCACCGGATCGGCGAGCCCGGTCACCACCGCCACCAGCTTCAACTGGTCGAGCTCGAACCGACCCAGCGCGGTCCGGCACTTCAGGGACACCGGCCCCGAGCTGGCGCGCAGGTCGTAGATGAAGCTCTTGAAGGGATCGCGCTTGCCCACTGAGGAGTAAGCGACCTCCACCTCCGGCCCCTTGGCCCCAGCAGCGGGAGCCTGCGCGGCCTTGGCCGCGGCCTCCGGCGTCGCCGAACGGCGAGCCTGCGGCTTCTTCTCGCCGCAGGCCACCGCGAGGGCGGCGACCGCCAGGAGCGCGAACGCACGGCGGCTCATTTCTTCCCTCCCGCGGCGGAGGCGGCGGCCTTCTGCTGCACGAACATGAAGGTGGTGACGAGGAACTTGCCGTTGAGGATGACCCTGCCGCCCGTGTCCTTGGGAGAATCGAGCAGGATGTTGTTCACGTTGACGATGCGGCGCAGCCTCGAGAGCGAGTCGAAGAAAGTCACGATCTCGTGGAAGTTGCCGGTCACCGCCATGTTGATGGGCACCCGTGCGTAGAACCCCTCGCTGACTTCCGGCTGCGGCTCGATGCTGGTGATCTCGAGGCCGGCCTTGCGGGCCCTCTCCTGGAAGAGCTGGAGGAGCTCGTCGATCTTCTTCTCCTCGGGGAGCTCGGCCAGCGCCTCCTGGAGGCGCTGCTCCAGGAGCTCCTTCTCGCGTCGGAACTGGTTCAGGTTGTTGGCGATCGCGGTCTTCTCGATGAGGTCGTTGTCGAGCCGCTTCTGATCCGCCTCGGTGCGCGCGATGCGCTCCTCCATGTCCGAGACCGACGGCCCCATGAGCGGAACGGCGACGACGAAGTAGTTGAGCGCCGTGAGACCGAGCACGATCGCGGCCACCGCGCCCACCCTGGCCGCCAGCGGTGCCTTCAGGATTCGCTCGATGAGGCGATCCATGGAGCCCTATCCCTTCGCCGGCGCGGAGTGCACGGCGGGCGTGTAGTTGGCGTTGGCGACGACCAGGAAGTCGACCGCGCGGAAGCCGTTGTGAGTCGCGGCCGTGGTCCGCTTCAGCTCCACGTTGCTGAAGTAGGGCGTGCTCTTCAGGGCCGTCATGAACTCAGAGACGTCGTCGATGGTGGCGGCGGACCCGTCGAAGGTGATGACGCCTGCCTTCTCGTCCATCTTCTTCAGCTCCAGCCGCTTCGGCATGATCTGCGCCAGCTGGTCGAGGAGCTTCACCGGGCCCGCTCGCCCTGCCTTGAGGCGGTCGAGGACCTCGAGCTTCTCCTTCAGGGCGGCCTGCTGGGCCTTGATGTTCTTGACCTCTCCGATGATGCGCTCGAGCTGCGCGATGTCGTCCCGCGTCCGCTTCAGCTTCGCCTCCCGGGAGGCGAGCTCGCTGGCGCGCGAGGTCGTCCAGATCCAGTTCAGGATCAGGGCGAGGATGACCACCAGAGCCATGAGCAGCAGTTGCTGCCGCCCCGCGACCTTCTTCTTCGAGACCCGGACCGGGAGGAGGTTGATGCGAATCATGGCTACTTGTCCCCCGGACGGCGCAGCGCGAGACCGACGGCGACTGCCGCGGCCGGGGCCGCGTTCATGATCACGGCCGGGTCGAACTTGCGGTTGTCGACCTCGATGCCCTTGAACGCGTTCATGACCTCCACCGGCACGCCCGCCCGCTGCTCGATCACCTTGAAGAGGGCCGGGATGCGCGCGGTGCCTCCGGAGAGGATCACCTTCGCCAGGTGGCTCTCGGGGGCGGTGGCGGCGAAGAAGTCGAGGGAGCGCTGAATCTCGCCGCCCATCTGGTCGGCGACGCCCTGGATGACGCGCTCCACCTCTTGCGGCACCACCGCGTCCGCCTCGCCTTGGCCGCCGACCTTGAGGGCCTCCGCCTCCTCGTAAGAGATGTTGAGCTGCTTCTGGATCTCCTCGGTGAAGGCGTTTCCACCCATGGTGATATCGCGGGTGAAGGTGGCCATGCCGTTCATCACCACGTTGATGTTGGTGACCGCCGCGCCCACGTTGATGAGCACCACCGGCTGGCCGGGCGCGGGCGCGTAGTTGGTCTCGAAGGCGTTCTGGACGGCGAAGGCGTCCACGTCGACCACGTTGGCGGAAAGCCCAGCCTCGGCGCACACCGACGTGTAGTCGTTGATCATGTCCTTCTTCGCAGCCACCAGCAGCACGTCCATCTGGCCGGCCGCGTCCGCCTCGGGCGTGAGGATCTGCGTGTCGATGTTGACGTCCTTCACGTCGAAGGGGATGTACTGCTCGGCCTCCCACTGGATCGACTCGTCGAGTTCCTCCTGCGACATCCGCGGGAGCGAGATCTTCTTGATGATGACGGAGTGGCCGCGGACGCCGATGGCCACCTCTTTCGCCTTCACCTTCTGTTGCGCCACCAGTTCCTGGATGGCCTGGACGATGGCGGTGGAGTTCATCAGGGCGCCGTCGACGATGGCCTCCGGAGGCAGGGGCGCCCAGCCGTAGGCGAGCAGTTGGTGCCCGCGCTTGGCCTCCTTCAAGTGGACGAGCTTCACGCTCGAGGAGCCGATGTCGAGGCCGACGGCCAGCTTGCTCTTTGCCATCGCCCCCCCTAGGAACGCCGCGCGGCCCCCGCGCCGCGCGCCTGCGTGCTCGCGTTGGCCCGGCGTCCGGAGAGCGCCGCGGTCGAGGCGCGGCGGAGCGCCACGCCGCCGAAGACCTTCTGCCGGTCCGTCGGCTGCAGCCCCAAGGCCAGGATGATCTTCCGCATCGTGTCCACCCGGCACTCCATTCCCGCCTCCACTCTCGTCACTGTAAGTGCGGATACCCCCGCCTTTCGGGCGAGCTCCGCCTTGGTGAGCAGGAGCTCCTCCCGAAAGCGCCGAACGTTGTTGGGCGCACGGCTTCGCGCCGGAAACCCGGAACGAGAGGATCGGGCGGACATGCGCGATCACGGTACGACGGTGCGTGATCCGAGATCAAGAAAGCGTCGTGGCGCCGGTATAGGTTCCTGTAGGAGAACGAGCCATGGCTTGCATCAAGTGATACATCACTATCATCAACTGGAGGGTCGCCCTTTCCGGTCCCGCCGAAGGGGCGATTCCGCCCTCAGGCAATGATCCCGTACTCCTTGATCTTGTAGAGGAGCGCTCGGTAGGAGAGCTCGAGGAGCTCGGCGGCGCGAGTCCGGTTGCCGCCGGTCTGCTCGAGCGCCTTGCGGATGAGCTGCTCCTCGACCTCGCGCGTGGCGCGCTTCACCGACAGGGTGCCTTCGGGCAGGACCACCGGCGGCGTTGGCCGCGGCGCGGCCCGCAGATCGTCGGGGAGGTCGCCCTCGGCGAGCTCCGAGCCGTCGGCGAGCACCACCGCCCGCTCCACGGCGTGCTCGAGCTCGCGAACGTTACCGGGCCACCGGTACGCCTTGAGCGCCTCCATGGCAGGGCCGGACACCCCGGAGAAAGGGGCCTCGGGGCGCAGCCGCTGGTACTTGGCGAGGAAGTGGCCGACGAGGGCGGGGATGTCCTCGGGGCGCTCGCGGAGCGAGGGAAGGCGGATCCCCACCACGTTGAGGCGGTAGAAGAGGTCCTCGCGGAACTGCCCCTCCTTCACCGCGCGCTGCAGGTCCCGCGCCGTCGCCGCCACCACGCGAACGTCCACCTTCTCCGAGCGCGTGTCCCCGACACGGCGCACCTCCTCCTCCTGGAGGAAGCGCAGGAGCTTGACCTGCAGCGGCGGGGGGAGCTCTCCGATCTCATCGAGGAAGAGCGTGCCCCCGTCGGCCTCGGAGGCGAGTCCCTTCTTGTCCCGGGAGGCGTCGGTGAAGGCTCCCTTCACGTGGCCGAAGAGCTCGGACTCGATGAGCTCGGCGGGGATGGCCCCGCAGTTCACCGCCACGAAGGGGAGGCTGGCGCGCGGCGACAGGTCGTGGAGGGCACGGGCGACGAGCTCCTTGCCGGTGCCGGACTCGCCGCTCAGGAGAACGGTGGCCTTGAGCGGGGCCACCTTGCGGATCTGCCGCAGGACCTCCTGCATGGCGTCGGAGGCGCCGATGATGTTCTCGATGCGGTAGCCGGCGGCGAGCTCGGTCCTCAGCCGGCGGTTCTCGCGAGCCAGGCGCAGGCGCTCCTCCGCCTTGCGGAGCACCAGCACCACCTCGTCGGGCTTGAAGGGCTTCGACACGTAGTCGTAGGCGCCGGCCTTCATCGCCTCGATGGCGGTCGTATGGGTGCCGTAGGCGCTCATGACGATGAAGGTCAGGTCCGGCTGTCCCTCGAGCGCCTTCTTGAGCAGGGCGAGACCGTCCATCCGCGGCATGCGCACGTCGGAGAGAACGAGGTCGTAGTCGCGGGCGGCGAGTTCCTTGAGCGCGTCCTCGCCGTTCGCCACCGCGCGCACCTCGTAGCCGCGTTCCTTGAGGATCACGGCCAGCAGGTGGCGCATCGACTCCTCGTCGTCGACGATGAGGACGTTGCGAAAGGCCACGGCCGGACTCTACACGACGCCCGAGCAAATCCCGAACCGCCGGCCGGGCGGCCTCACCGCCCGGCGGGGTGCAGCCGGAGGCGGAGGAGCGCCCCTCCCCCGGGGGCGTTCTCGGCCTCGATCGACCCTCCGAAGGACTCCGCGATCCCGTGGCAGATGGCGAGCCCCAGCCCGGTCCCCTCCCCCGGGTCCTTCGTCGTGAAGAAGGGGTCGAAGACGTGCGGCAGGTCGGCGGGGGCGATGCCCGGACCGGTGTCGGCCACCTCCACCTCGACGCCCCCTTCCACGGTTCGGGCCGCCACCCGGACGCGACCCGAACCTTGCATCGCGTCGCCGGCGTTCAGGAAGACGTTCAAGAAGAGCTGCGCCAGGTGATGCTCGTCGCCGAGCACCGCCGGGGTGTCTGCGGGCAGGTCGATCTCCACCTCCACCCCCCGAAAGCGCGTCTGCACCCGCGCCAGCCGGAGCGCCGCGTCGACGGCGGCGGCGAGGCTCACCGGCGCGAGCGTGAGCGGCGACGGCCGCGCGAAATCGAGGAGGTCGCGGACGGTACGGTCGATCCGCTCTGCGGCGGCGAGGATGCGCTCGATGGACTCGCGGAGCGCCGGGTCGGCGTCGCTCCCGAGCCGCGAGCGCGCCAGCTCGGCGTAGCCGGCGACGGCGCCGAGCGGGTTTCCCACCTCGTGGGCGAGCCCGGCGGCGAGCCTTCCCATGGTGGCGAGCTTCTCCGAGCGGAGCAGGGACTCCCGCGCCTCCTCGAGCGCCCGGTTCGTCCGGGTGAGCTCGTCCACCTTGGCGGCGAGGCGGGAGCGCTCGTCGACGAGCGCCGCCGCCAGGCGCTCGAAAGCGACCGCCGCCCGGTCGAGCCCCAGGCCCCCCTCCCCCAGGATGGGGAGTTCTCCGGGCTGGGTGGCAGAGAGAGAGGACGCCGCCTCCAGGATGCGCTCCACCGGGCGCGCCACGAGGCGCCCCAGCATGACGGAAGCGGCCCACACCACGAAGAGGGAGACGCCGAGGACGATGGCCACGAGCGCGAGAGGGCGCTGCCGGGTGGCGAGCACGAGGAGCGCGGCGAGGTATAGGACCGCACCTGCCGCCACGGCGGAGGTCACCGTCAGTACGAGGAGGAGCCGGGTGCCGCGGGCGCGCATCCGTCACCGGAAGAGGGAGAGCGACGGGACAGCAGCGGCGAGCCACGCCTGGAGCCAGACCCACTCGAGAGCCCCGGCGGCGAGGAAGGGCCCGAACGGCACGGCGTGTCGCGGCGGCACCCAGCCGTCCGCGGGCTCGCCGACCCGCCCCTCCGGCGGCTCCGTCCCAGCGTCGCCCTCGCCCCCGCTCTCGGGCTGGCCCGGGGACGGGCCAGGCTCGGAGCGCCCGAGCAGGATGAGGGCGAGGCCAACGACGGTGCCTTGGACGGAGGCGAGCAGCACGACGGGCAGGAGCGCCCTCGCCCCGAGCCAGGCCCCGATGGCGCCGAGGAGCCAGACGTCGCCGAAACCGAGGGCCTCCTTCTTCAGGACCTTCTCTCCCACGAAGGCAACGAGGGCGAAGAATCCAAAGCCCAGCGCGGCCCCGGAGAGCGAGCCCGGGAGCGACGCCGGCGAGAGCCCGACCGCGCTCAGGACCAGGCCGGCGACGAGGAGGGGCACGGTGATGCCGTGCGGCAGGAGCCAGGTGTCGAGGTCGATGAAGGCGAGCGCGATGAGCGCGGCCGCAAAGGCGAACTCGGCCAGGGCGGACGGGGCGAGACCGTGCCGGGCGTAGGCGGCGAGGGCCGCGAGCCCGCCGAGGAGTTCCACCAGCGGGTAGCGCCACGAGATGGGAGCGCGGCAGCGGCGGCACCGCCCGCGAAGGAGGACCCAGGAAAGGAGCGGGACGTTGTCGGTCCAGGCGATGGGAGCGTGGCAGCGGGGACAGCGCGAGGCGGGCCGGACGATGGAGAGGCCGGCCGGGACCCGGGCGATGACCACGTTGAGGAAGCTGCCGACCGCGGCGCCCAGGACGAACGACCAGGAGGCGCCGAGCCAGGCGAGGAGCGCCGACGAATCTGTCACCGGCTCTCCGCGGCCCGACCCGCCTCTCCCATCGCCCGTCCCTCCTCGAGGCGGCGCATGAAGAAGTCCTCGAGGGTCTCGCGGTGGGGAGAGAGCGACACGAGCGCCGCGCCGGCCGAGAGCGCCGACGAGATCGCCGCGTTCGCGGACTCCAGATCGGGGAAGGAGAGCGCGAGCCGGTCACCGTCCTGCGAGACGAGCTGCCCGCCGCTCACGCGCGCGCGGGCCGGCTCGGGGGCGTCGAGCACCACCTCCACGCTGCGAACCCGTGGCGAGAGGAGGTCGTGGAGGTGCCCGACGTCGCGGAGCTTGCCGGCCAGGATCACGCCGACGCGGTCGGCGAGAGCCTCCACGTCCGGGAGGATGTGCGTCGAGAAGAACACGGTCTTCCCGCGCCTCTTCAGCTCCAGGATGAGGTCCCGCACCTCCTTGCGGCCGATGGGGTCGAGCCCGCTCATCGGCTCGTCGAGGACCACGAAGGCCGGATCGCCGACGAGGGCTTGGGCGATCCCGAGGCGCTGCTGCATTCCCTTCGAGTACTTCCGGATCTGGCGGTCGGCGGCGTCGGACAGGCCCACGAGCTCGAGGAGCTCGGCACAGCGCGCTTCGAGGGCGGCGCCGGGGACGCCCGAGAGCGCCCCGAAGAACCGCAGCGCCTCCGCCCCCGTCAGGAACTCGTAGTAGCTCGGGTTCTCCGGCAGGTAGCCGATGCGGCGCTTCGCATCGGGCGACGGGATGGCGGCATCGAAGATGAAGGCCCGGCCGGAGGTGGGGAAGATGAGCCCCATCAGCATCTTGATGGTGGTGGTCTTGCCAGCGCCGTTCGGGCCCACGAAGCCGAAGATCTCGCCCTCGGCGACGGCGAGGCTCAGCTCGCTCACCGCCTGGACGCGGCGGCGCCGCACCCCGACCTCGAAGGTCTTGGAGAGCGCCTCCGTGCGAAGGATGGTCTGCACGGAGCGGATGATCGGGCCGTCCCGAGAGGCTGTCAAAAGCTGGGGCCACGCCAACCTGGGTGACAAAAAACGGCAGCGGATTACCCCGTTCGTGTCACAGATCGTCACCGTCGTTCGCGGCCCGATCCCGGATCTCCTGACGATTGCCGGCAGGCAGTCTTGGCACCCCTCGTGCTTTAGCGGTTCGGCGAACGGCTTAGTGAGCCGGATCCGTCGGCAGGGTGGTCACCCTTCCGACCTCCACCCAGGAGGTAGTGCAAAATGCTGAAGAAGACTGCGAAGGGCTTCACCCTCATCGAGCTCATGATCGTCGTCGCCATCATCGGCATCCTCGCGGCGATCGCCATCCCGAACTTCCTCAAGTACCAGCTGCGCGCCAAGTTCGGCGAGCTCCCCACCAACATCAACGCGTGGTTCAAGGCGGAGGAGTCGCTGCGCCAGTCCGAGCGCGCCATCCCGGTGAACCTCGGCGGCGACAACGCCACCACCGGCCAGTACTTCGTCGGCTTCCTGAACGGCCCCACCGTCCCGAACGCCAAGGCCTGCGTCCCGGGCACCTCCAAGAACCCCTGGGCCACCACCGACCAGGCCGCCGCCGGAGCCATCGACTGGGTGGTCGAGGGCAGCACCTACGGCTGCTACACCGGCACCGTCGCCGGTGGAGCCGTGAAGGGCTACGGGACCGCGCTCACCCTCGAGGCCGTCTCCGACATCGACGGCGACGGCGCCAACGCCTCCGAGGTGCTCTTCCACCCGCTCACCGACCAGCTCGGCGCCATCACCGTGGCCGCCCCGGCCGCGAACTCCGGCACCGCCGCCGTCGCCCCCTGGGACACGCAGCAGCGCTGGAATCTCAAGACTGCAGCCGTCGACAGCAACGTGTTCTAGCTGCTTCCTTTACCGCCGAAGGGTCTAGGCTACACTTGGGGGGCCGCCCGCATCTGGGCGGCCCCTTTCTTTTGCTCGCCCATGCTCGCCACCCGCCTCGCCCTGTTCGTCGCCTTCGTGGGAGCCACCGGCCTCGCCGCGAGCCGCCTCTCCGTCGAGGAGGAGCGGCCCTACGACATCGAGTCGATCCCGCGCCCGGGCATGCTCGCCTGGGTATTCCTCGGTGACCGCACCCTCGCCGCCAACCTGAACTGGATGCGAGCGGTGCAGTACATCGGCGAGGGACGCGCCAACGAGCGGGGGTGGTCGAAGCTCTACCCCATCGTCGACGTCGTCACCGACCTCGACCCCGGCCACGGCTACGCCTACCAGGTCGCCGGCACCATCCTCGGAAGCGTCGACCGCGTCGAGGAGTCGAACCGCATCCTGGAAAAGGGCATCCGGAACGTCCCCGACCGGTACATCCTGCCCTACCTGCGCGCCTTCAATGCCTTCTACTACGACGGCGACTGGACCACCGCCGGACGCTATGCCGCGGTCGCCGCGCGCACCCCCGGGGCCCCTCCGCACGTGCGCCAGAACGTGCTCGCCTACTACGTGAAGGGACACCGCGCCGACGCTGCCATCGCCTTCCTCGAGCAGTCGCTCCTCGAGGCGAAGGACCCGGACACCCGCAAGGCGGTGGAGTCGCAGCTGAAGCAGGCCTACCTGGAACGGAACGCAGCCCGTCTCGACGAGGCGGTGGAGAGGTGGCGCGAGCTCTACGTCGTCGGACCGCTCGTCATCGAGCAGTTGGTTGCGACCGGGCTGGTGGACGAGATCCCCCCCGACCCGGCCGGCGGCCGCTGGTACGTCGACGCCGGCGGGCGGGTCCGCTCCACGGCCCACCCCTACCGCTTCGCGCGGCCCGAGCCCGCCGCGCGCCGCCCGCACGAGCCGGGCCTCGACCCAGCCAGGTACGGAGACTACGCACGATGAGACAGATCGTGGCCATCGCCGCCGTCACCTTCCGTGAGGTGCTGCGCCGCAAGGTGCAGGTGAACCTCCTCGTCTTCGGCTCCCTCGTCATCCTGGCAAGCTTCATGCTCTCCAAGCTCACCATCGGCGAGCAGCACCGCATCCTCTCCGACCTCGGGCTCTCCGCCGCCACCGCCATCGGGACGCTCATCGCCGTCTTCGTGGGCTCGTCGCTGGTGGCGGGCGACATCGAGCGCCGGGTCCTCCAGCCGGTGGTGGCGAAGCCCGCCAGCCGCACCCAGTACCTGCTCGGCCGCTACCTCGGCCTCTCGCTCGCCCTGCTCCTCAACCTCCTCGCCATGGCGATCCTCCTCTCGTGCGTGCTGTGCTTCGAGGCGGGCTCCCTTCACCCGCTCGACGCGAGCCTCGGCGCCGCCCTGCTCATGATGGCGGTGCAGTTCCTGGTGGTGGCGGCGGTCGCCATCCTCTTCTCCTCCGTCACCAGCACCACGCTCGCCGCGATCTTCACGCTCGCCCTGGCCATGGCGGGCCACCTCACCAGCGAGGTGCGCGCCATCTGGCAGGGAGAGGCCACCTGGATCCCCAAGGTCATCTGGTACCTGGTCCCGAACCTGAACGCGCTGTCGCTCAACGCCTCGGTGATCTACCGGTCCCCGGTGCCCGCCGGTGCCTGGCTCGCCGCCCTCTACGGTGCGTTCTACGCCGCGGCCGCCCTCTCTCTCGCGTCGCTCACCTTCGAGCGCCGCGATCTCCGATGAGGGGCCCGCCGACGGGGCATGCGGGCACTGTGAAAAAAATTCAGGATTCGCCATTGGTTGCGTGTAGGCGGCTGCCCCCGCGCGTGGGAGCGGCCCCACAACCGTCGATTCTCCCTGCTCTTTCGGTCGGCGAGGGGCCCGGTCCACTCGCCCGGCGCTTGCATGGACGGAAGAAAGGATGATGGCCCGTCGGCAGAGCGGCTTCACCATGATCGAGGCGCTCATCACCGTCGCGGTGACGGTGGCGCTCGGGATGCTGGCCTTCTCCAGCCTGTGGCGCCTGCGGCCGCGGGCCCACCTCGCCGACGCGTCGAGCGAGCTCGCCTCGCTCGTCTACGGCGCCCGGCAGGAGGCGCTCGCCACCGGCAACAACGTCGCCGTGCTGGTGTTCCCCGGATATGCGGGCCCGAACAGCACCGGTCGGGTCATCGTCTACGAGGACGGGGACTTCACCCTCTTCAACGCCGCCGCCATCCCCAACTTCGCGAACTACAACCCCGCGGCCCCGCCGCACGGGCCGAACAGCACCATCATCTCCACCTGGGACGTGCCCTTCGCGGTCACCGTCGGACCGGCAACGGGCATGGGCGCCGCTGCAGTGCTCCCGGCTCCGTTCGCCGCCATTCCCGTCAACGTCGACTGCTCCTTCTGCGCCAACCTGGCCTTCGGGCGGGCCGGCGCCGTGGTCTTCGACGCGCACGGCTGGGCGTCGTTCTACTCGAACGTGGGGGCACCGATCGCGAACCTCACCGGGGGCAGCCTCTCGCTCGCCGCCCCTGACGTGAACGGCCAGCGGACCCTCATCATCACCTCCGCCACTGGCTCGGTGACCCTGTGGAACACGGGAGGCTAGGGGGACCTGTGAGCGCGCGAAGGAACGAACGTGGCACCACGCTCGTCGAGGCATTGGTGGCGATGGCGATCCTGATGGTGGGCGCGGTCGGCACGCTCGGCCTCCACTACCAGGGGCAGCGAATGGAGCTCGAGGCGCGGGGGATCACCCGCGCCACCGCGATCGCCCAGGACCTGATGAGCCAGATCCAGACCTGGCCCTACGCCGATCCGCGCCTCGCCGACGCCAACGCCGCAAACGACGGGGACTTCTCCGATAACGCCTTCGCCTTCGAGACTCAGACGCCACCGCCCTTCGACCACGCCGAGGCCGACCTCACCCTGAACGGCCTCTCCTGGAACGGGATCCAGGGGCCGGGCTCGGCGAACCCGGTCTCCTACATCGGCGCGCCCTGCGCCGCCGGGACCCAGTCCTGCTACGAGCGCTACTGGAACGTGTCGCAGACCAACGCCGACGGCAGCCTCATCGACTCGAACGGGAACGGTGTTCCCGACGGCGTCCATATCGCCGTCCTGGTCCGCTGGCAGGAGGGCACGACCTGGCACCGCATCGTGCTCGTCGGATTCATGGTGAACCCTCTCGACACCCTATGATGCGCTCGCCCTTCCGTCCCGCCCGGGGCTTTACCCTCGTCGAGCTCCTCATCGGCGTGGTGGTGGCGACGCTCACCATGGCGGCCGCCATCACCCTGCTCATCGCCCAGAAGCGCGCTTTCCAGGGCTCGAGCGCGGACCGCGCCGAGCAGGAGGCGGGGCGGATGGCGCTCGAGCACATCTCGGACAACCTGCGCCAGGCGGCGTACGGGATCGAGCCCCCGATGGTCTTCGACTTCGGGTACATGGCGAACGTGCCCATGGACCGCGCGCCGGCGGGCGGCGTCCCGGTCAACTTCGGCGGCGACGCGAGCGGCAAGTCGGGCTTCCCCTGCGCCACTCCGGTCACCTGCCGCGACAGCATCGTCCAGCCCGACGAGCTCGCCTTCCAGTACCGCGACCCCTACTTCAACCGGCCGCTCGCCGCGGCCACCCCGAATTCGCTCACCATCTCGCTCTTGAACCCCATCACCGCGGCCGCCCAGCCGCTCACCCAGCCCATCCCGGCCGGCCAGGTCCTCCAGGTCGTCTGCTACAGCGGAGACATGGTCTGGGCCTACGTCACGGTGTCGCAGACCGTGAACCCGGCCGCGGGCGCGACCGTGACCATCCCGCTCCAGGCCGGCTCGAACCTCGACTACCCGCACCAGAACCAGACGCTCACCGACACCTGCTTCAACAGCGGCCAGGCCGCGGTGTTCAAGGTGAACCGGTTCCACTACTTCGTCCAGAGCTACGACGTGAACGGCAACGTGGTCCCCTGGGAGACTCCCGGGTCGCGCCCCTACCTCATGCTCGACCAGGGACTGCTCGACGCCAACAACAACGCGGTCCTCAACGTGGTCGCACCCGACGTCGAGGACCTGCAGGTGAGCTACGTGGTGCCGCTCGCCGCCGCCGGGGCACAGCTCCTCGGGAGCACGCCGAACGTGCAGCTCACCAACTCGGCAGGGGGGATCGACCTGGCGCCGGCGCTCGGGCCGCCGGTCTACTCCACCCCCTCCCTCTCGCCGCTCCGGGCCACCGGTTACCCGGCCAACATCCGCGCCGTCGGGGTCACCCTGGTGGTGCGTTCCCCAAACCCGGACCCCAACAGCTCGGACCCCACCGTCCCGGCGGCCGGAAACCGGCCGGTGTCCCTCAACGGACAGCCGGGCTACCGGCGCATGCTGTTCGAGACCAGCGTGGCCGTGCCCAACATGGCCAGCGCCGCCCCCTACTTCCCCGCCATCGGCAACGGAGCCGACCAGCTCAACGTCGGCGGCGGCTAGGAGTCACGCCATGCGAGCTCGCCGGCAACGCGGAAACGCCCTCGTCCTCTCCATCATCGTGGTGATGGTGCTCGCCATCATCGGCGTGGCCGTCATCAACTTCGCCTCGCGGGAGGTGGCGGGCTCCACCGCCGGGAGGAAGTACCAGGCGCTCGTCGCCTGCGCCGAGGCCGGGCGCCAGCAGATCCTGTCGCAGTTTCACGCCCTCGGGGTCTCGCCGCTGTCGATCACCCCCTTGAACGTCCAGCTCACCAACCAGGCCCAGATCCTGGGCGGACACTTCGACACGACCAACCCGACGACGGCGCAGGTCACCCAGGTGACCTACCTGCCGCAAGCCGCCTTCGGCCCGGACCGCGGAGTGGTGCAGAACATCGCCAACCGCATCGTGGGGACCGGAGGCGGCGCCAAGCCGGTGAAGGTCGTCGTCCACTGCCAACAAACCGGGTTCAGCAACGCCGCCGGCCAGCTCGAGGTCGAGTTCGGCGTCCGGTTCGGGCTCTAGGGAGGCGTCATGGATCGGGAACGAACGACTCGCCGCAAGATCCTCTTCGGCCTCGCCGTGGGGCTCGCCGCCCTCGGGCTCTCGCCGCTCCGCAGCGACGGCGGCCAGGCGCAGTGCTGCAACCTGGCCGGCTCGCTCGCCTCCACGGTGAACAGCCCGGTGAACGGCGACGAGCAGTTCTTCACCATCCCGAACGGCCCCGCCAACGTGATGTTCCTCGAGGACTGCTCGGGCTCGATGATGAACATCCCGCAGTGCGGCGACGCGAGCACGGGCTGGGCCAGCAGCTCCGCGCTCCCCACCTGCCAGTGGCCGCTCACGAGCGACGGGCTCAACACCCCGGCCACCCCCGCCAACCCCGCGGTCGGCACGTCCAACGTCACCTACAGCGGCACGAGCAACGTATCCGGCAATGCCAGCCTGAGCTGGATGACGGGCTTCACGCCCACGAGCACGCTTGTCGACCCCGGAATGGGCGTCGGCTCGAACGGGCTCGTCGACCAGCCGACCTGGGGCACGGGCTGCACCGGCTCCGCCTGCCAGTTCCTGCCCGGCAGCGTGTACTACTACTGCAACAGCACCAACAGCGACGGCAGCCAGGTGCCGTGCCCGAGCAGCGGCGTCGGCTGGACCGAGACAACGGCCACGCCTGCCTCCGACTGCTCGTTCCAGGTCCCCTATACGGACTACATCTGCCCCGCCAAGACCAAGGTCACCCGCTACATCACCGTCAACCCGCCCAATTGCGCGAGCGCCCTCTTCGGGGCCGGCGCTCCCGGGTTCTACTTCTACAACTGGAGCGCCAAGTACACCGCCAACAACAACAAGTGCACCTCGACGTCTACCACATCGGTGACGGGCGGGCCGGTGCTGGCGCTCGCGGGCGGGTGGCTGAACGCCAACCCCCCCAAGTTCATGTCGGCCCGGCACACCGTGAAGACGACGGTCTGGATCGACCCGACGAACCCGCAGCCGAGCGACCTGACGCGCTTCGGGCTCGCCTACATGTCGACCGCCATCTCCAACAACGCGGAGATCATCGTCCCGCTCGGCCCCGACTCGGTGAACACCTTCCCGACGAACGCGGCCAAGATGGTACAGGCGCGCCAGGCCATCCTCGACGCCTACAACCACCTGAACTGGCCCGGCGGCGGCCTGCCCTCGCTGGCGTCGGGCGGCACCCCTACTGCGTCCGCGCTCTTCCACGTCGGTCAGTACTTCACGAACCCCGGGCTCTACACGACCAAGTTCGGGTCGAGCTACGAGCTCTCCGCCTTCGCGCAGTCCACGCCCGGGGCCATGAACGTGAGCTGGGCGCAGAGCAACCCGAACCAGTGCTCGGTGTGCTGGGGCTGCCAGACGAACTCCGTCATCATCATCACCGACGGCTCGCCCAACAGCGAGATGTCCTTCCCTGCCACCATCAAGACCTACGACAACTCCGCCTATTACCAGCCGTCGAACTGCGGAGGCACCAACGCCGGCGGGAAGAGCAACTCCACCACCTGCAGCAATCCCGTGAACACCACCAAGGACAACGTCTGCTGCAGCCCGAGCGACACGGTCTCCAACCCCAGCTACCTGCCGCGCGTCGCCGGCTGGCTCAACCTCAACGACGTCCGCAGCGACATCTCCGTCGACAACCCGCAGATCCTGACCACGTACACGGTGAGCTTCAACCTCCCCAACCCCGCGACCAACCCGCCCTCGCTCAGCGACGCCGAGTACATCATGAGCGCGACGGCGGCGCTCGGAGGGGGCACATGGGCGAACGCCAAGAGCGCGGGGGAGCTGCAGACGGCGGTGAACAACGCCGTGAACGCGATCGTCAGCAAGCAGAACACCTTCAGCGCGCCGGCGGCGGGCTCCCTCTCCACCATCCACACCCAGGCGTCCTCGGTCTACATCACCCAGTTCGCGCCCAACCAGACCCCCACCTGGCAGGGGCACGTCATCGAAGGGATCCTCTTCGACGAGTTCGTCGCCGGGTGCGACTCGACCAAGCCGCCCGACCAGCAACCCACGGTCCCGTGCGGTCCCAACCAGGTGCTCGTCAACGCCGACTACAACGGCGAGGCCGATCAGAACGGCAACGCGATCTGCACCAACGTCTTCCTCGTCGACCTCGACTGCACCCAGATCGCGCCGAGCACCAGCACCGGCGCCTACGTGAAGGTGGGCACGAACGGCGTGCCCGCCAACCTGCCGTGGGACGCGGGGATCGTGCTCTCCACCCCCACGCAACCCGGCTACACCACCGCCCAGGAGGGGAAGCCGAACTCGCGCAACATCCTCGCCGCCGTCCCCAACGGCTCGGGTGGCTACACCATGGTGCCGTTCGACACCAAGCCGGCCGACTACTCCCAGCTCGAGCCCTTCATGAACCTCGACCCCGCCTGGTGCATCAACGCGCTCAGCCTGGCCCGCGTGTGCGGCTACGGCGCCGCGCCCGCCTGTCCCACGGTGGCCACCTTCGCAGCCGCCAACACCGACCAGTGCGCCCAGCTCGTCATCGACTTCGTGCGCGGCTGGGACGTCCTCGACGGCAACGGCAACGGTTGCTACGGGCCGCTCACCCCCTCGAACCCGGCCACGTGTCAGCGCGGGACCTCGGGGGAGGAGCGCGACAAGACGAACGACCTGCGGACCCCGGAGGTCTTCTGGAAGCTCGGGGACGTCTTCCACTCCGCGCCGGTGGTCGTCGCCCCGCCGGTGGTGGAACCGGTCTGTGACACCGGCTACTCCGACCAGTGCCTCACCACCATCCACAGCCCGAGCTTCTACCCGAACCAGACGAGCAACCCGGCCAAGTACTCCGCCTGCCAACCGAACTCGGACGCTTACGAGATGTACCGTTACACCAACCGCAACCGGGAGCAGATCGTGCTCGTGGGTGCGAACGACGGCATGCTACACGCCTTCGACGCCGGGGCGCCCATCACCTCCCAGGCCGCGGACTCCTACTGCGACCACCCCTACTCCACCGGCACCGGCCAGGAGCTTTGGGCCTTCATCCCGCCCGACCTCTTGCCGCGGCTCAAGGACCTCCTCTTCGCCCACCAGTACACGGTGGACGGTAACGTCATGGTTCGCGACGTCTGGGTGGACGCGAACACCGACCGCGTCAAGCAGCCGAACGAGTTCCACACCGTGGCCATCTTCGGCGAGCGCTCCGGCGGGACGCAGTTCACCGCCCTCGACGTGACGAACCCTCTCTCGCCCACCATGCTGTGGACGTTCCCCGGCCCCTGCTCGCAGGACCTCCAGTGGATGGGCGAGTCCTGGTCGGACTTCTCCCCCCAGCCGCCCCCCATCGGGCCGGTGCAGCTCCAGCTCCCCGGCGGCGCCACCGACCCGGTCGGCCGCAACTTCGAGGAGCGCTGGATCGCCATGCTGAACGGCGGATACGACCCGACCATGGGAGCGGGGCGGGCGGTGTGGATGGTGGACGTCTGGACCGGCAGCATCCTGTGGCGCTACACGGACGACGACTTCAAGACCCAGTTCGGCTACGGGAGCGGCACGAGCATGTTCCCCGTGCCGGGGGCGGTGGCGCTCGTCGACGTCGGCGACCCTTCCAAGCCGCAGTACGACGGCGACGGCTACTTCGACACCGCCGCCTGGGGCGACATGGGGGGCAACCTCTTCATCGCCCGCTTCTACGCGCCGGGAACGATCAACCCTGCCACCGGGCTCGTCACCAACTGGTACGCGGCCCGGACCTTCGAGGAGCAGCGCCGCACCGACAACCTGCAGTTCGCCCAGAACCGCAGCCCGTTCTTCTACCTCCCGGCGGCCGCCTACGACCCCACCGGCAAGGCCCTGCACGTCTACCTGGGCGGCGGGAACCGCGAGCGCATCCTGCAGCAGGGGGAGGGGTGCGGCCCCGACAACCTCTTCGGCTGCTGCCAGGGCGGCTGCAGCGTGGTGGACGCGAAGGACTCGCAGAGCTACGCCTCCTGCGGGTTCTCGAACCACTTCTACTGCAAGAACGGCCAGATGTTCCGCGACCCCCTCTCCACCACCTGCGGCGCGGCCGCGCCCACCTGCGCCACCGCCACGCAGAACTTCACCGACAACATCACCCTGCAGTTCAACTGTCCCGGGGTCGGGGCGGTCCCGAACAACACCGCGGCGCTGGTCTCGGACGTGAACGGCCACAACACCGAGAACTCCTGCGTCTTCCCGACCTCGTCCTCGTCCGCCACCTGCATCTCGACGACGGGCTCGAACTCCATCGGCGCGAACTTCGGCACCCTCTGCCCGATGAGCCGCTTCTTCGGGGTGCTCGCCTACGGGGAGTACACCGAGAAGACCTTCAAGGACGGGCCCTCCGCCGCGACCTTCGAGCAGAACCGCTACACCGACGGGTCCTTCACCTCGGCGGGGATCTGCGCCTCCACCGGCGGGAACTGCACGCTCGTCGACACCAGCACGGCCCAGGCGACCGTGAACAGCGCCACCGTCACCTGCGGCTCGGGCATCACCAAGTGCTCGGCGACCGCGAGCGACCCGGGCTGGTTCTACGCCTACGGCACCACCTGCCCGGTGGCCACCTGCGACGCCACCGGCTGCACCAACGAGACCACCGGGTCGCAGGCGAACGTGGTCTTCGGCTGCATCGACTGGAACTCCTTCGTGCCGGTGGGGGGCCAGACCGGCTCGAACCCCTGCGCCGGATCGGTCGCCTCGCCCGAGGTCTTTACCTACGCCGCCGACTACATCGAGGGGGTTCCCTCGAACAACTGCGGCTTCAACACCTACCCGAGCAAGGTCCTCTACGTCGCCCAGCAGGAGAGCACCACGGCGGTGCCCCCGGGCAGCATCTTCCGCGTCGACGTGAGCTCCAGCGGCCAGGTGGGGTACTCGTCCCTGCAGATGAACCCCGGCGCCGCACCGACCTCGCTCACCTCCGGGACCCGGTCGGCCATCGCCGAGTCGGTCTACTGGCTCGAGATCCCGCGGACGCTCCACAACTGCCGCCACGTCCTCGCCTCTGGCGCCTGCGAGTGACGGGGGGGGCGACCGGCCGGGCGGTGCTTCGGGAGGAGCGCCGCCCGGCGGGGCGAGGGGACGGGGAGGGGCCCGGGCGCGGCCCGCTAGTCTAGCTCTCGCCCCCGATCCCGAACTTGGCGAGCCGGTAGCGGAGCGATCGGAAGGAGAGAGAGAGCACCCGGGCCGCCTCGGTCTTCACCCCGCCGGCCCGCTCGAGCGCCTGCTCGAGGATCCGCCTCTCGATGGCGTCGAGGTGCGCCTCGAGGTCGAGCCCCTCAGGGGGCAGCTCGGCGGGCGGGGGCGGGGCCGAGGCGCCGCCTCCGCCGCGGACGGCGGGGGGCAATAGGTCCGGCCCCACCAACTCCCCTTCCACCAAGGTCGCGGCGCGCTCGAGCACGTTCGCGAGCTCGCGGAGGTTGCCGGGCCAGTCGTGGGCCTGAAGGAGCCTCGCCGCCTCCGCCGAGAGGCGGGGCCGGTCCCGCCCCAGCTCGGCCGCGAAGCGCCCCAGGAAGTGGTCCACGAAGAGGGGGATGTCCTCGCGGCGCTCGCGGAGCGCCGGAAGCCGGATCTGGATGACGTTCAGGCGGTAGAAGAGGTCCTCGCGGAAGCGCCCCGCCTTCACCTCCCGCTCCAGGTCCCGGTTGGTGGCGGCGAGGATGCGCGCCGAGATGGAGACGTCCTTCTGGCTGCCGACGCGGCGGATGCGCCGCTCCTGCAGCGCCCGGAGCAGCTTCACCTGCACCGGCGGGGGCAGCTCGCCCACCTCGTCGAGGAAGAGGGTCCCGGAGCCGGCCACCTCGAAGAGGCCGGGCTTGGCGTCGGTGGCCCCGGTGAAGCTGCCCTTCTCGTGCCCGAAGAACTCGCTCTCGATGAGCCCTTCGGGGATGGCACCGCAGTTGATGGCCACGAAGGGGAGGTCGCGGCGGTCCCCGCGCACGTGGATGGCCCTCGCCACCACCTCCTTGCCCGTGCCGCTCTCGCCGGTGAGGAGGACCGTGGTCTTGGTGGGCGCGAGCTTCTCCACCAGCTGCCGCACCTCCTGCATGGCCGGGGATTCCCCCAGGATCTCCTCGGCGGGCCGGCGGCGCTCCCCGACGCGGTGCCGGAGCACCCGGTTCTCGGCCACGAGCTTGCGGTGCTCGAGCGCCTTCTCCACCACCAGGCGCAGCTCCTCGTTCTTGAAGGGCTTGAGCACGTAGTCGTGGGCGCCGAGCTTCATCGCCTGCACCGCGTTCTCGGTGGTGGCGAAGGCCGTGACCATCACCACCTCGGTCTGCGGCGACCCTTCCTTTACCGCGCGCAGGATGTCGAGCCCCGACTCGCGCCCGAGGCGGAGGTCGCTCACCACCAGGTCGAAGTCACCGCCGCGGAAGCGCTCCAGCGCGCCGGAGACGTCGGCGGCGGTGACGACCTCGTGGCCATCCTTGCGGAGCAGGATCTGGAGGAACTCCCGCATGGAGGGCTCGTCGTCCACGACCAGGATGCGCGCCATGGCCGGATCCTAACCCGGGGAGGCCGGGGCGGGGGGGAGGCGGACGACGAAGCGGGCGCCGCCGAGCGACCCCGCCTCCACTGTCACCGTCCCGTGGTGGGCGTCGAGGATGCTCTGCACCGTGGCGAGGCCGAGGCCGGTGCCGCGCTCCTTGGTGGTGTAGAAGGGGGTGAAGATCCGGGCCCGATCGGGCACCGCGATCCCCGGGCCGTCGTCCTCCACCTCCAGGCAGGCGCCTCCCCCAGGCTCGGGGGCGCAGGAGACGCGCACCTTGCCCGCGCGGGCCTGGGCCGCATTGACGAGCAGGTTCCAGAGCACCTGCCGCATCTGGTCGGCGTCGCACCAGGCGGCGGCGGGGGCGATCTGCCGCTCCAAGCCGACCTGGGCGGCCACCGGGTCGTGGACGAAGACGTCGAGCGTCTCGGTCACCACCCGGGCGAGGTCGATGTCGGCGCGCTGGGGCGAGACCGGGCGGGCGTACTCCAGGAACCTGGTGACGAGCTGGTCGAGGCGCGACGCCTCGCGCATCACGATGCCCATCAAGCGCGCGTCCTCGCTCTGCGGGTCCACGTTCGACCGCAACAGCTCGATCGACCCGGACATGGCGGCCACCGGGTTGCGCAGCTCGTGGGCCAGGCCGGCCGCCACTCGCCCCATCTCCATCAGGCGCTCGCTGCGCTGCACCCGCTCCTCCATGGCGCGCAGCTGGGTCAGGTCCTGGAAGATGACCGCCCGCCCGATCGCCTCCCCTTCCCGGCCCAGGAGCGGGAAGAGCGAGTACCCGAGCCTCAGGGTCTCGCCGCGGGCGTTCACGAAGTCGGTCTCGTCCCGGCCCGCCTGGGCCTGGAAGGCGCCGAACCAGCGGTCCGCCGGGCGCCCCCGCGTCTCGACCTGCGTCCAGCCGGTGATCTGCTCCCCGGCGCGGTTCAGGAAGGTGACCCGCCCGAGCGCGTCCACGGTGAGGAGGCCACTCGCCACCGACTGCACGATCGACTCCTGCAGGGCGGTGATGGCCGCCAGGTCGAGCTCTCGGGCGGCCAGCCGCTCGCCGGTGCGCCGCACCTGCTCGGAGAGGTAGCTGGCGAGCGCCGCCGAGGCGGCGAACGCGCCGGCGTGCGCGAAGAGCGAGAGGAGCGGAGGGTGGACCGGAGCGGCGATGAGTGCCAGCGGCAGGTAGAGCGCCAGGGTGCCGGCGAGCGCCGTCACCGCCCCGCGCTGGAAGAGGAGGATCCCGCCCTCGACGATGGCGAGCGAGTACATGAAGACGAAGACGCTGTCGGTCCACCCGGTGATGGCGACCACCCCGGTGGCGAGGGCGATGTCGCTCGCGATCTGGGCCCAGGCGAGGGGCTCGAGCGCGCGGCGGGTCGCAAGCCAGACGACGAAGACGAGCGAGACGCCGTAGGTGACGAGGAGGATGCGGTAGAAGGCCGAGGCGACCGGCGGGGCCGCCCCGCCGGTGAAGACCTGCCAGGCGGCCGAGCCGCCCAGGAGCACGGTCACGAGCACCAGGCGGAAGAGCAGGATCCAGCCGAGCTTGCGCAGGAGCGGGCTCGCCGGAGACGGCGCGGGCGTGCTGGTCGCGGACCCGAACGCCGAGCTTCCCGAGGTGGCGGGGACGTTCGCCGTGGCCAAAGTCTACTTGATGTTCCCGGCGATGCTGAAGATGGGCAGGTACATGGCGACGAGGAACCCGCCCACCACGCCGCCCAGGAACACCATCATGATGGGCTCGATCATGCTGGTGAGCGCCGCCACCCCCACGTCGACCTCGTCGTCGTAGAAGTCGGCGATCTTCGTCAGCATCTGGTCCATGGCGCCGGTGGCCTCGCCGACGCCGATCATCTGGACCACCATGGCAGGGAAGACCTTGGTCTCGGCGAGCGGGCCGGCGATGTTCTTGCCCTCGGCGATCTTCGTGCGGGTGTAGCGGATGGAGCGCTCGATCACCTTGTTGCCCGCCGACTTGGCGACGATGTCCAGGGCGTCGAGGATGGGGACGCCCGAGGAGAGCATGGTGCCGAGCGTCCGGGTGAAGCGGGCCACCGCGATCTTCCGGATCAGCGGCCCGATGACCGGGACCTTGAGGACGAAGGAGTCCCACAGCTCGCGCCCGCGGGGAGTGCGCCTCCAGAGGCGCAAGGCGGTGAAGAGGCCGAAGGGGACGCCGAAGATGATGTACCAGTTGTTGCGGAAGGAGTGGGAGAGGTCGATGAGGAACTGCGTGGGCGCCGGCATGGCACCACCGAAGTCCTTGAAGAGCTTCTCGAAGGTGGGGGTGACGAAGATGAGGAGCACGGCGGTGACGCCCACCGCCACCGTCAGGACGATGCTCGGGTAGACCATGGCGCCCTTGACGCGGCGCTTCAGCTTCTCGTTCTTCTCGATGTAGGCGCCGAGGCGCTGCAGGATGGTGTCGAGGATGCCGCCGATCTCGCCAGCGCGCACCAGCTGGACGAAGAGCTCGTCGAAGGCGGCAGGGTGCTGCGCCAGCGCGTCGGCGAAGGTGGACCCCGCCTCCACCCGCACCTTCACGTCGGTGAGCACCCGGCGGAACTCGGCGTTGTCGGCCTGGGAGGCGATGATGTCGAGCCCCTGCACCAGCGGGAGGCCGGCGTCGATCATCACCGAGAACTGCCGGGTGAAGACGAGGATGTCCTTCGTCTTGACGCCGCCCACCCCCGGGATCCGGATCTGGATCTCCTTGGGCTTCTTCTTCACCTTGGTGGGCTCGAGCCCCATCTGGGAGAGCCGCGCCCGCACCGCCTCGCCGTCGCCCGCCTCCATCTCCCCGGAGCGGACGTCCCCGCCGCGGGTCTTCGCCTCCCACCTCCAGACCGGAAGCCGGCGCAGGGCCGGGGCGGCCTGCTTGGTGCTCACCTTGGCTGCGACCTGCGCCATACGTTCCTCGTTCCCTCGGCCGCCCGGCGACCGCGGCGCCGGGCGTGCCCGCTACCGCTCCGTCATGCCCATGCCGGCGCCGCGCACGACGGTGCTGCTCCCGAGCATGTTCCTCAGCTCGTCCGGATCGGACGACCTTCCGATCGCCTCCTCCATGTTGATGACCCGCCGCTGATACAGGCTCGCCAGGCTCTGGTTGAAGGTCTGCATCCCGTACTTCGCCTGGCCCACCTGCATCTGCGAGTAGACCTGGTGGACCTTGTCCTCGCGGATCAGGTTCCGGATGGCGGGGTTCGGCACCATGATCTCGATCGCCAGCACGCGGCCGGGCCCGTTGGCCCGCGGCAGGAGGTTCTGGGTGAGCACCCCCTCGAGCACGAAGGAGAGCTGCGCCCGCACCTGCGGCTGCTGGTAGGGCGGGAAGACGTCCAGGATGCGGTTGATGGTCTGGACGCAGCTGTTGGTGTGCAGGGTGGCGAAGGCGAGGTGGCCAGTCTCGGAGATGACGAGAGCCGCCTCGATGGTCTCGAGATCCCGCATTTCGCCGATGAGCACCACGTCCGGATCTTGGCGCAGGATGTACTTGAGCGCCTTCTTGAAGGACTGGGTGTCGGCACCCACCTCGCGCTGGTTGACGAGGCAGTTCTTGTGCGGGTGCAGGTACTCGATGGGGTCCTCGATGGTGACGATGTGCTCGTGCCGGTCGGTGTTGATCTTGTCGATGATGGAGGCGAGCGTGGTGGACTTGCCCGACCCGGTGGGGCCGGTCACCAGGATGAGCCCGCGCGGCTTCTTCGCGAGCTCCGCCACGATGGCGGGGAGCCCCAGCTCGGAGAAAGAAAGGATCTTGAAGGGGATGGTGCGGAAGGCGCCCGCCACCGCCCCCCGCTGCATGAAGATGTTGGCGCGGAAGCGCGAGAGGGCCTTGACGCCGAAGGAGAGGTCGAGCTCGCTCTCCTCCTCGAACTTGTGCTTCTGCGCGTCGGTGAGGATGGAGTAGCAGAGCTGCTTCGTCTCCACCGGGGAGAGCGGATTCGTCTTCAGGGGGACGAGCTTCCCGTCGATGCGCAGCTGCGGCGGCGAGCCGGTGGTGATGTGGAGGTCGCTCGCCCCCTTCTCCACCATCGCCTTCAGGAGCTGGTGCAGATTCGCCACGACGCCGTCTCCCCTAGAAGCGGTCCGGGGCGGTGTTGCCGACCGCCTCCGCAAGCGTGGTCACGCCGAGCTTCACCTTGTTGAGCGCGCTCATGCGCAGGGTCTTGAACCCGAGGCGGATCGCCTCCTGCTTGAGCTCGGCGGTGGAGGCACCGTTGATGATGAGCTCCTTGAGCCCGTCCCACAGCGGCATCACCTCGTACACGGCCACGCGCCCCTTGAACCCGCGGTCGTTGCAGTTCTTGCACCCTACCTTGTCGAGGGCCTGGAAAGTGCCGATCTCCTCGGGGGGGATGCCGGCGTCGAGGAGCGCCTGCTCGTCCACCTCCGCCGGCTTCTTGCAGTCCGGGCACAGGCGGCGACAGAGCCGCTGCGCCACCACCGCGTTCAGCGAGGCGGTGACGAGGAAGGGCTCGATGCCCATGTTGAGGAGCCGGGAGATGGTGCCCGGAGCGTCGTTGGTGTGGAGGGTGGAGAGCACCAGGTGCCCGGTGAGGGCCGCCTTGACGCCGATCTCGGCGGTCTCGAAGTCCCGGATCTCGCCCACCATGATGATGTCGGGGTCCTGCCTGAGGAAGCTGCGGAGGGCCGCGGCGAAGTTGAGGCCGATGTCCTCGTGCATCTGCACCTGGTTGATCCCGAAGAAGTTGAACTCGACGGGGTCCTCGGCGGTGCTGATGTTCCAGGCCACCTCGTTCAGGCGGGAGAGCGCCGAGTAGAGGGTGGTGGTCTTGCCGGATCCGGTGGGGCCGGTGACGAGCACCATCCCGTAGGGGCGCCCGATGGCGTCCATGAAGTCCTTGAGCTGCTGCTCCTCGAACCCGAGCTTCGTCATGTCGAGCTGCAGGTTCGACTTGTCGAGGAGCCGGAGCACCACCTTCTCGCCGAAGAGCGTGGGGCACACCGAGACGCGGAAGTCCATCTCCTTGCCCTTGCCGAGGCGGAGCTTGATGCGGCCGTCTTGCGGGAGCCGCCGCTCGGAGATGTCGAGGCTCGCCATGATCTTGAGGCGGCTGATGATGGCGGCCCGAAGCTTCATGGGCGGCTTCATCACCTCGTAGAGCACGCCGTCGATGCGGAAGCGGACCCGGAAGTCCTTCTCGTAGGGCTCGACGTGGATGTCGGAGGCGCCCTTCTTGATGGCGTCGAGGAGCACCAGGTTGACGAGCTTCACCACCGGTGCCTCGGCGGCGCTCTTCTCCAGGTCGACGACGTCGCCGTCCTCCGCCTCCTCGATGAGGGAGACGTCGGTGTCGTCGAAGCCCTGCATCAGCTCGTCGTAGCTCGGCCCCTTCTCCGAGTAGTACTTCTCGATGGCCTCGCGGATGGCCTGCTCGGAGGCCACCACCACCTCGACGTTGTAGCCGGTGGAGAACTTGATGTCGTCGATGGCGAAGATGTTCGAGGGGTCGCTCATGGCGATGATGAGCGACGACCCGGCGCGGTTCACCGGGACCACCTGGTGCTTCTCTGCCGTCTGCTTCGGGACGAGCTTGATGACCTCGTCGTCGATCTCGAAGTCCTTCAGGCTGATGGCCGGGACGCCGTACTGCTTCGAGAGGAAGCTCGTGAGGTCGTTCTCGGCGATGGCGCCCTGCTTCACGAGCAGGGAGCCGATGCGGCCGCCGGTCTTGCGCTGCTCCTCCTGGGCCTTCTGCAACTGCTGCAGGGAGACGAGGTTCTCCCTCACCAGCAGTTCGCCTAGACGTCCCGACATGGTCGCTTCTCTCCTCCGGGCATTGGCGTGGGAAGGCGATTCGAATGTAACAGCGGCTTCTCCTGTGGGTCAAGGAAGCGCCAGTTGCAAATCCCCGAAATCCAAGCGGGTTTTGCGCAGGGAGGCCTACATCGTCCCCTGGGCTCGCAGAAGCTGGCGCGCTTGTTCCGCATCTTTTCCGATCTGCTCCCGGAGTGCCTCCAAGGAGGGAAAGCGGCGCTCGGGGCGAAGCCGCGACGCGAAGGCGACGCGGAGTGCCTCCCCGTACAGGTCCCCGTCGGCCCGGTCGAGCAGGTGCACCTCCAGACCGACCGGCCCGGACTCCTCGACCGTGGGCTTCACCCCGATGTTGCAGACCGCCGGGTAGAGGCGGGCCTCCGGGGAGCCCTTCGCGCCGTCCGGCCTCCCGCGCGCCCCGACGCGGGCGCGCGCGGCGTACACCCCGACCGCCGGCAGGAGCCCCACGGGGCGGAGGTTGGCGGTCGGGAAGCCGAGCCCGCGACCGCGACCGGCGCCACGCTCCACCACCCCCTCGACGTCGTGCGGGCGCCCGAGGAGGAGCGCCGCGCCCTCCACGTTCCCCTCGAGCAGGAACTCGCGGACCTTGGTGGAGCTCACGGTCAGGCCGTCGACCGTCACCGGCTGGATCACCGACAGCCCGATGCCGCAGGCGAGCAGCATCTCCCGCAAGGCGTCCACCCGGGCGCGTTCGTGACCTGCGGTGAAATCGTATCCGACCACCACGTCGCTCGCCCCCAGACGGTCCCGCAGATCCCGTCGCACGAAGGTCTCTGCCGGGGTGGCGGCGTATTCGAGATCGAAGGGCTGGACCACGGTCGCGTCCACCCCGGCTTCCTCGAGGAGCTCCAGCTTGCGGGCGAGCGGGGTGAGGATGGGAGGGGCCATGCTCGGGCGCAGCACGCGCGCCGGATGCGGCTCGAAGGTCAGCGCCACCACCCGGGCCCGGTGCGGGGCGGCGCGCGCCCGCGCCGTCTCCAGCAGCCGCCGGTGTCCCCGGTGGACCCCGTCCAGGTTGCCGATGACCACGGCGCAGCCGCTCAGCGACCCCGCCTGTTCGAGTGAACGGTAGACCTCCATGGCCTCTCGACTGCGCCGCGCGGGGGTGGAAAGGACCCGGACGCCCTCGGAATATGTCACCGCCACCCGGCCGCAGCAATCGTCAGCGGGGTGCCCGGGCGATCCGGAACGCGTGCGGCAAGAGCTCGCCGAGCGTGGTGTCGAGGCGCGCCCCGCGCGCCCCGAGGAGGGAGACGGGCAGGTCGGGGCCGGCGAACTCGGCCAGCACCTGCAGGCAGGTCCCGCACGGTGGCGACGGCGGGGCGCTCCCGGTCGCCACCACCACGCGCTCGAGCCGCCTCGACCCGGCGACGACCGCGGCCGCCACCGCCACGCGCTCGGCGCAGACGGTCAGGCCGTAGCTGGCGTTCTCCACGTTCGCGCCCGCGAAGACGCGCCCGCCGGCCTTCACCGCCGCCCCGACGCGGAAGCGTGAGTAGGGCGCGTAGGCCCGGCCCCGGGCCGCGCGCGCCGCCCTCTCCACCTCGTCCCCTCTCTTCAAGGGCGGTCCAGGAAGCGGGCGATCGCCAGCTCGGTCTCGAGCGGCAGGTTGGCGAAGCGTACATGGGCGCCGAACCCGGAAGAGTCCGGTGTCACTTCCACGATCTCGCCGGTCGCCCGGATCTCGTCGCGCGTCCCGGGCAGCAGGACCCTCACCTCCACCCGGGTCCCGGTGGGCGGGTGACCCTCGGTGAAATAGACGCCGCCCAGCCCCAAATTCCCCTCCCGCTCCTCGAAGGAGCCGCCCAGGCTGACGTCGCGGACCAGGAGGCGGATGGGGACGCGCCTCGAGTCGCGCCGGTCCTCCTCGACCAGCTGATCGGGCTTCCCGGAACGGGGCGCGTCTGCCATGCCTTCTCCCTTCCGCTCGAGCGTAGCGCGGGCCGCCGGCCCGCTCAACGCACGGCCGCCGGGGCGAAGCATTCCAGCAGCTTGCCGAGCTTGCTCCGGGCCGCCTCGCCCGCCGCCAGCACCTCGGCGTGCGAGAGCGGTCGCTGCGACAGGCCCGCGGCCAGGTTCGACACCACCGAGAGGGCGGCCACCGGGATTCCCATGTGCCGGGCGGCGATGACCTCGGGGACGGTAGACATCCCCACCACGTCGGCGCCCAGGACCCGGAGCATCCGCACCTCCGCCGGGGTCTCGTAGCTCGGACCGGCGACGCAGGCGTAGACGCCCCGGGGAAGGGGGGTCCCGAGGCTCGCGGCGCACCCGTCGAGGATGGCGCCGAGCCGCGCGTCGTAGGGCTCGCTCATGTCGGGGAAGCGCGGGCCGATGCGGGCGTCGTTGGGTCCGAGGAGGGGGTTCAGCCCGGAGAGGTTCAGATGATCGACGATCCGGACCAGGTCGCCCGGGCCGAGCTCGGGGTTCACCGCGCCCGCGGCGTTGGTGAGGAGGAGCGCGCGGGCGCCGAGCCGGGCGAGGAGCCTCACCCCGAAGGCCAGGTCCGCCGCGGCCACCCCCTCGTAGCCGTGCACGCGCCCCTCGAGCGCCGCCACCGGGACGCCGCCGAGGAGGCCGACCACCAGCCGGCCGGGGTGCCCCTCCACCGTCGAGATGGGCAGCTCCGGGATCTCCGCGTACGGCACCGCCACGGAGTCGCCGAGGCCGTCTCCCAGGGCGGCCAGGCCGGAGCCGAGGACCAGGCCCAGGACCGGCTGCAGGTCGGTGCGCCCTCTCACCCAGGCCGCCGCGTAGTCGAGCCGGGTGTGGACGTCGGGCATGCGGCTCATGGCGCCACTCCTCCCCCGATGCGCTCGCGGACCATTCGCTCCACCGGAACCGGTGCGCTCCCGATCTGATAGGCGGATCGGACGCGCGCCTCCACCGCATTCGCCGGTTCCATGGGGGTGTGCCCCACGTGCAGGGTGGCGAGCAGCTCTCCCGGCTCCACCGCGTCGCCCACCTTCTTGTGGACGAGGACCCCGGCCCCCGGGTCGACGCGATCCTCGATCCGGGAGCGCCCGGCGCCGAGCGCCATGGCGGCGAGACCGATGGCCTCGGCGTCGACGGCCTGCACCAGGCCTCGCTCGAGGGAGGGGACGTCCCGGACGAGCGCCGCCTGCGGCAGGAGGGAGGGATCGGCGAGCGCGTCCGGGTCCCCGCCCTGTGCCTCCACGATCTCGCACAGCTTGAGAAAGCCGCGCCCGTCGCCGATGGCGGCCACCACCCGGCGCCGGGCCTCCTCGACCCCCGCCGCCACTCCGCCGAGCACCAGCATCTCGGCGGCGAGCTCCACCGTCACCTCCCGCAGATCGCCCGGCCCCTCGTCGCGGAGGAGGTCGACCGCCTCCTTCACCTCGAGCGCGTTTCCCACGGCGCGGCCGAGCGGCTGGTCCATGTCGGTGAGGAGAGCGGTGACCTTCTTTCCCATGCCCCGGCCGATGCGGGTGAGCGTTTCGGCGAGACGCCGCGCGTCCTCGGTCCTCTTCATGAAGGCGCCGCTGCCCACCTTCACGTCCAGCACCAGCGCGTCGATCCCCTCGGCCAGCTTCTTCGACATGATGGAGGCGGCGATGAGGGGGATCGACTCCACCGTGGCGGTGAGATCGCGCAGCGCGTAGAGCTTCCGGTCGGCCGGAGCGATGCGCTCCGTCTGGCCGATGAGGCAGGCGCCGGTCGAGGCGAGGATCTCCCGGAAGCGCTCCACCGGGAGGCTCACCTGGAAGCCGGGGATGGCCTCGAGCTTGTCGAGCGTCCCGCCGGTGTGCCCCAGGCCGCGGCCGCTCACCATGGGCACCTTGACCCCGCAGGCGGCGGCGAGCGGCGCCAGGGCGATCGACACCTTGTCGCCCACCCCCCCGGTGGAGTGCTTGTCCACCTTCACGCCGGCGATGTCGGAGAGGTCGAGGACATCGCCGGAGTGGAGCATGGCGGCGGTGAGGGCGTCGAGCTCGGCCCCCGAGAGACCGCGGAAGAAGACCGCCATGCAGAAGGCGGCCATCTGGTAGTCGGGCACCCGACCCTCGGTGTAGTCGGCGATGAGGGCGGCGATCGCCTCCGGCGGGACGGCCCGGCCGTCGCGCTTCTGGTGAATCACCTCGTAGGCCCGCACGCCTCACCGCTAGCACAGGGGTGGCGGAGCGGCAATTCGCCGCACCCGGCGCCCGCGACGCCCCGCCCATCCGGCGAGCGGCTCACCAGAGGATGGAGCTCACCAGGTCGTCCACCATCTCGCCGAGCCGGTCGACGCCGTGTGCCTTGGAGAGGTAGCCGTCCGCGCCCGCCTGCTCCGCGATCCGGGCCAGCTCGGAGTCCGGCCGGGAGGAGAAGAGGATGACGGGGATCTTGTCGGTCCCCATGTCCTTCTTCAGGCCGAGGATGACCTCCCTCCCGGAGGTGTCGGGCATCTCCAGGTCGGTGAGCACCAGGTCGGGGCGGAACCGCAGGAGCTGCTCCTTGAACTCGGCGTGCGTGGGAGCCGCCACCACCTCGTATCCGCGCTCCTCGAGGCAGGCCTGGGTGAGCTCGAGCGCGATGGGCGAGTCGTCGAGGAGCAGGATTCGCTTTTTCTTGTTCATCGCTTCACAGTGCCGCCAGGGCGCTCTCGGCCGCCCGGGCCCAGGAGACTCCGTCGTCGGGGAGGTCTGGGTAGTGGCCCAGGAACCCCTGCCTCCGCCCTCCCGGTAGGCGGCGCCAGGCGTCCACCGCGTTCTTGTAGCAGAGGCGGGCCCGGGAAACGTCCCGCTGCGCCTCGCGGCAGCGCCCCAGGAAGTAGTACGCCAAGGCGAGGTCCGGATCCAGGAAGAGGGCGCGTGACAGCTCGCGCGAGGCCTCCTCCTCCTGCCCCTCGGCGAGGAGGTGAATCCCGTAGAAGAGGTGGGCCTCGGCGGAGAGAGGCTCGGCGCCGAGCGCCGCCAGGTAGCTCGCCCTCGCCTTCTCGGAGTCGCGGAGCACGCCGTGGAGGTTGGCGAGGGTGAGGCGGAGCCCCAGGCTCTCGCCGCGGGCCAGCTGCGCCTCGAGGCGCGCCCGCGCCTCCAGGAAGGACCCCACCCGGAGGAGGTTCGCCACCTCGTCCTGGACCTCCTCGGGCGAGGGGGGCTCGTCGGCGGCCGCCCCCGGCTCCGGGGTCGCGGGCCCGGCCGGGTGGAGGTGGAGGACGGCGGAGGGGCGGGGGTGCTCGGCCTGGGCCGGCATCAGCGGCTTGCGGTACACGAAGGCGCCGGCCACCTCCACCAGGTCGAAGCCGCTGAAGAGGCGGAAGAGAGACTCGGAGTAGCCGAGGAAGAGCCATCCTCCCGGAGCCAGGGAGGCGAGGAAGCGCTCCAGCACGCGCCGGGTGGTCGGGGTGTCGAAGTAGATGATGACGTTGCGGCAGAAGATGGCGCTCCACCCTCCCGGCGGAGCGGCCGGCCACGCTGGGCCGACGAGGTTGTGCGCGGAGATGCCGGCGACGAGCCGCCGCAGCTCCGGCGTCACCTCGTAGGAGTCGCCGCACTCCGTGAACCAACGCCGCCGCAGAGAGTCGGAGACGTCCTTCACCCGACGCGGCTCGAAGACGCCGCGGGCGGCGGCGGCCACCGCCTCCGGGTTCACGTCGGTGCCCAGGATGGCGAACTCCCCCGGCAGCGCGCCGGCGGCGGCGGCGCTCATGGCGATGGAGTAGACCTCCTCGCCGGTGGCGCACCCCGCCGACCAGACCGACACCGGCCGGCCGCTCGCCCGCGCCGCCTCGATCATCGGGGGCAACAGCGCCTCGAGCGCGCAGAACTGCCGCTCGTCCCGGAAGAAGCTCGTCTTCCCCACGGTGACGAGGGGCAGCAGCCGCCTCATCTCCTCGTCCCCCTCGGCGGACCGGACCAGCTCGACGTATTCCTCCGCGTCCGCCACCCGCGGGCGGAGCTCGGCGAGCCGGGCCAGCAGGGCGAGCCGCAGCGCGGTGTAGCCGTCCGGGCGGGTGGCGAGCCCGGTGCGCTCCTGCAGGAGCGCGGCCAGCGGAGCGAGCGCCGACGGGTCGACGGACGTCATCGGGTCAGGTCCACGAGGGCGCGCGGGATGTCGTCGAGCGCCAGCACCCGGTCCACCACCCCGGCCTCGATGGCGGCGCGCGGCATGCCAAAGACCGCGCTGGTGGCCTCGTCCTGGGCGATGGCGTGACCGCCGGCCCGCTTCAAGGCGGCGAGGCCGTCGGCGCCGTCCCGGCCCATGCCGGTGAGCAGCACGCCGCAGGCTCGCGGGCCGAGGCTCTCGGCGGCGGACCGGAACAGCGGCGTCACCGAGGGGCGAAACCCCTCCACCGGCGCCTCCAGGCTGAGCCGCACCTTGCCCTTGCCGACGAGCATGTGGTGGCCCGCGGGAGCGATGAGGGCCAGGCCGGCCTCGAGCGCGTCGCCGTCGGAAGCCACCCGCACCGAGATCTCGGACTCCTGATCGAGCCAGGCGGCGAGCCCCTCGGTGAACCCATCGGCGATGTGCTGCACCACCACGAGCGGCGCGGGAAAGCTGCCGGGGAGGGCCCGAAGCAAGGTCGCGAGCGCGCGCGGGCCGCCGAGCGACGCCCCGATGGCCACCAGGTCGGCGCGCCCGGCGGGCTCCGGGTCAGGGTGCGGACCGCGCCGGAGCCCGCGCGGGTGGCGGATCACCTTCACCCCGGCGAGGAGGCGCAGGCGCGAGCGCAGGAGCTGCCCGTACTCGACCAGGTCGGCTGCGGGCTGGGGCTTCTCCAGGATGTCGAGCGCCCCGAGCGAAAGCGCCTTGAAGGTCACCGCCTGGGCCGGGATCGAGGTGAGCACCAGGATGGGGGTGGGCGTCTCCGCCATGATGCGCGCGATCCCCGAGAAGCCGTCCACGTCCGGCATCTGGAGGTCCATCGTCACCACGTCCGGCCGCAGGGCGCGAGTGAGGCGCGCCGCCTCCTCGCCGTTGCCGGCGACCGCCACCACCTGGTAGCCGGGCTCCGCGCCCACCACGCGCACCAGCAGTTCGCGGAACAGGGGCGAGTCGTCCGCCACCAGGACCTGGACGCTCCTCTCCGCGGCTCCGGTCACGGGGCCACCCCGCACAAGCGCTCCAGCGTTGCCGCCAGGTTCTCGGGGTCGAGCTCCCCCTTCACCAGGTATGCGTCGGCTCCCGCGTCCACCCCGCGTCTCCGCTCCTCTGGGGCCGAGAGCGAGGAGAGGATGACGACCGGCAGGATCTTCAGACGATCCGATCCCTTCACCCGCCGCGTCAGGTCGATGCCGTCGAGCACGGGCATGTTCACGTCGGTGACGAGCAGGTGGTAGCCCCCCTGCTGGAGTCGCTCCCAGCCCTCCTCGCCGTCGGCGGCCTCCTCCACCTCGTGCCCCAGGCCGCGGAGCATGGCCGCCTCCGCCTCCCGGGCGATAGCGCTGTCGTCCACGAGCAGGACTCGGAGGCGGCGCCGGTCGCGGGCGCGGGAGAGCTCGGGGCCGGACATCTGGTAGGCCGCCGCCACCACCTCCGGGGTGGAGAGGAGGAGCGCCACCCTTCCATTCGGGAGGAGCGTCCCTCCCGAGACGAAGCGCATCCCGCGCATGAAGGCGCCGGGCGCCTTCACCGCCACCTCGCGCTCCCCCGCCAGCCCGTCGACGAGCAGCGCCGTCCCCTCGCTCCCGTTCCACACGAAGACAGCGAGCGGCCGAACGCGGCGCGGGGGCTCCCCGAGACCTAGCAGGGGTGCGAGCGGCGCAATGGGCAGGAGGCGGCCGCGGTGCCGCACCGATCGAACTCCGCCGATCTCCTTCACGTCGCCGGGCGCGACGCGCCCCACCCCGTCCACGTCGGAGGCGGCGATCCCGTAGGCGTCCTCCCCGAGCCGCACCAGGAGCACCTTCACGAGCGAGAGGGTCTGCGGCAGGCGCAAGGTGAAGCGGGTGAAGCGCCCGGGCTCGGAGTCGAGGGTGACCGACCCGCCCAGGCCGGTGAGCTTCTTCTTCACCACGTCGAGCCCGACGCCCCGCCCGGAGATCTCCCCGGCCTGCTCGCGGGTGGTGAACCCGGCCTGGAACACCAGGTCCATGGCCTCCTTGGGCGCGAGCTCGCTCGCCTGGGCCTCGGTGAGCATGCCCTTGCGCACCGCGGTCTCGCGCACCTTGGCCACGTCGATGCCCCGCCCGTCGTCCTCCACGGTCACGGCCAGCAGGTCGCCGTCGGGCCGAGTGGTAATGGTGATGCGGCCGGTGCGTGGCTTGCCGCCTCGCTCTCGCTCCTCCGGGCTCTCCACCCCGTGGTCGACGCAGTTCCGCAGGAGGTGGACGAGGGGGTCGTTGAGGGCGAGGAGGACCGCCTTGTCCACGCCGGCGTCCGAACCGCGCACCTCGCAGGTGAGCTCCTTGCCCTGCCGCCGGGCCAGGTCCATCGCCGCCCCCGGAAACCCGGCCAGGATGCTCGCCAGCGGCACCAGCCGCGCCTCCGCCACCCTCTCCGCCAGCCGCTCCATCTGCCCGCGCACCGCGGTCACCGCATCCGCGTGGCGTCTGAGGAACCGGAAGCTGTCCGCCCGGAGGAGGTGGAGATCGCGCTCGATCCGATCGGCCTCGTGATCGCTCGTGCGGACCCCGTTCCCCACCCCCGGCAGACGCTCGGAGAGGCGGTTCCAGCGGGCGAGCAGCGACTGGATCTCGCGGGTCCGGTCCACCGCTTTTGCCCCGTCGACGAGCAGGTCTCCGGCCATGGCACCGATCTCGTCCAGGCGATCGACGTCGACGCGGATGCTCTGGGTGATGCGATCGCCGCGGAGCTCCACCCGTGGCAGCTCCGCGTCGGCGCCGCGCGCGGGCGCTCCCGTGGACGCGCCCGAGGGTGCCGCCGGCGAGCGCAGCAGGCCGCGCACGTGCTGGATGAGCTCGGCGGAGCGCGCCCCCCCCTCGGGCGGCTCGTCGAGCAGGGCCGGGATGGCCTCGCAGGCGCCGCGCAGCGCGGAGGCGCGCTCGCCCGGGTGCACGGTCGGGAGGACGGCGAGCAGGTCCTCGCAGGCGTGGGCAAGCTGCGCCACCCCGGCGAAGCCCATCATGCGCGCCTCGCCCTTCAGGGTGTGCAGCTCCCGGGCCACGTCGGCCTTGAGCTCGTCGCCGCCCTTGGCCTCGAAGGACGAGAGCGACTGGACGAGCCGCTCCACCCGGTCGGCCGTGACGTCCCGGAACTTGCCCAGGAGCCGCTGGCGGATCTCGTCGGCGCCCATCTCGCCCGTTCGCTACTCGACCTTGAAGCGCTGCACCAGGCCGGCCAGGCGCTCCGCCAGGCGGGCGAGCTCGGCGGCGGCCCCCGTCGCCTGGCGCGAGCCGGCCTGTGCCTGCCGGGTCACCTCCTCGATCTCGCCCATCGACTGCACCACCTGCTCGGTCGCGCTGCGCTGCTGCTGGGTGGCGAGGTGGATGAGCCGCGCGGCGTCGCTCGTCCCCTGGGCACCGCTGAGGATGCCGGTCACGCTCGCCATCGCCGCACCGCCCAGGCGCTCCCCCTCGGCGGCCATCCGCTTGTTCCCGTCGGACGCCTCCTTGGCGGCGTGGGTCGACTCGCGGATCTCGCCGATGAGGTTCTTGATCTCGCGTGTGCTCTCCATGACGTTCTCGGCCAGGCGGCGCATCTCCGCCGCCACGATGGAGAAGCCGCGCCCGGCCTCTCCCGCCTTGGCGCCCTCCAGGGCGGCGTTCAGTGCGAGGAGGTCGGAGCGGTCGGCGATCTCGTCGATCACCTCGACCACCGTGCCGATGCGCTCGACGCGCCGGGACAGCTTGACGATGGCCTCGTCGACCTCGACCGCGTTGCGGCGGACCTTCTCCATCGACTCCATGAAGGCCCGGATGGCGCCCTCGCCCTGCCGGGTAGCCGACAGGGTCTGCTCGGCGATGGAGGCCACCATCTGCGCGTTCTCGGCGATCTGGTGCGAGGCCCCCTTGAGCTCCTCCATGGTGGCGGTGGTCTCGTGGACGGCGGTCGCCTGCTGGGAAGTGGAGTTCTCGTTCTGGGTGGCCGCGGCCAGCACCTCGGCGCTCGAGGAGGACAGCTGCAGGGCGGCGTCGCGGATCTCGCGCACGAACCGCTTCAGCGTCTCCATCACCTGGGCCACGCCGGCGATGAGGGGCGTGAGCGCTGCGTCGCTGGCGGCCAGCCGAAGCGTGCCGCTCAGGTCACCGTGGACCACCAGGCGCACCATGGCGTTGATGGCCTCGTCGAGGCCGACGCGGACGGCCTCCATCCGCGCGGCGACCTCGTCGGACCGCTCCTGGGCCTTCTTCCCGGCCAGGTTGAGCTCGCGGGCGACGGCAACGAGCTCCGGGTCGGCGAGTCCCTCCAGGTCGACCCGCTTCTTGTAGTCGCCTCCGGCGTGGGCGCGCAGCACGGCAGCGATGGCCGCGGCCCCCCTCTCTCGGCGCGGCGCCTTCTGGACCCGTGCCCTTCCGGCACTGTTGCGCTCAGGCATGGCGGGGAGTCTCCTCGGAAGGGGCCAGGGCGGCGCCCTTTCCCTCTCTCAAAAGGGTGGGAAGATCGATGACGAGCGTCGCCACCTCGTCGAGCATCGCGAAGCCGGCCAGGGCGGCGGTCGGCAAGACGTCGCGGGCGAAGGCCGGCAGCGCCTGGAAGTCGGAGTCCGGCACCGCCTTCAGCCCCAGGACGCCGTCCACGAGGAGGGTTCGCTCCTCGCCCGCCACCTCGACGACCAGGCCGCGGCGGGGGTCCCAGGGATCCCCGAGCGCGCTCTCCACCCCGTCCTCGGGGCGCTCGAGGCTGGGCCCGGCGATGCGGCGGACGTTCTCGGCACGAGCCGCGAAGACGCGGGCGCCGAGTTGGAAGAGCAGGAGCTGGATCGAGTCGCTCACGCCGGCGCGCTCCGGGCCCGGGCGGCGGCCACCAGGCGGGGCAGGTCGATGACCGCGATGTCGCCGAGGTCGTCCGGCACCACGGCCTGGAGAAAGTCGCGCACCGCGTGCCCCGCCGGGGGTGGCCCGACGCGACGGCGGGGGACGTGGAGCAGGCCCTCCATCTCGTCGGCCACCACCGCGACGCGCCAGGGCTCGGCGTGGACGATGGCAGCCCGGACGCCGGGGCCCAGCGACACCGCCCTCCGCAGGAGGAGCTCGCTCAGGTCGAGAACCGGCAGGATCTCGCCGCGATGGGTGAAGACGCCCGGGAGGAAGGTGGGAGCTGCCGGCAGGCGGGTGAGCGGGCCGAGGCGCACCACCTCGGTCACGAGGGGAGCCAAGAAGGCGTACCGGCCTTCGCCAAGCCGCACGCCGAAGTACCATATGTCGAGCTCGGCGGCGCCCGGAACCGGGCCTTTCGACGCCGGGTCGGGCCCAGCGGAGCCCCGCTCCTGCCTGGCCATTTCTGCATCGATTATGGACAGGGCTTCTCGGCGGGAGCAAGTTTGCTAATCTCGGGGCAACGGCCTTGAAGATCCTCATCTGCTGCGAGAACGAGATCGTCCGCGACGCGGTATCGCTCGCCCTTTCGGCCGCCGGTCACCAGGCGGTCGCGACGGCGGAGCCCTTCCAGCTCCTCGGGAATCTGGAGGGCGCGGTGGGGCTGGTCGTGGATGCCGGCCGCGGCAAGCAGGCGATCGCGCTCCTGCGCGACCGGGGTTTCATCGGCCGTTCGCTCGTCACCGGGGTGGCGAGCCCGGAAGAGCTCTCCCGCCTCAGCGAGGAGCTCGGGGCGGACGGGATCCTGCCGCTCGACCCCCTCGATGGCCTGGGGCAGCGCTTCGGCGAGGTGATGGGCTCCCGCCGCCGGGTGCTCATCGTGGACGACAGCGAGATCGTGGCCCGGCTCCTGGAGGAGGAACTGCGCGGCAAGGGCTTCGAGATCCGTTACGCCCCCGACGCCGAGACCGCCACTTCGATCATCCTGAAGCGCGAGAGCCGCCCCGACCTCATCCTCCTCGACATCAACATGCCGCGGGTGAACGGCGCCCAGTTCTGCCGGTTCGTGAAGCGCAACGACCGCTTCCGCGGCATCAAGGTGATCCTCTGCTCGGGAGCGGCGCGGGAGACCGTCGAGGCGCTCGCGGCCGAATGCGGCGCGGACGGCTACGTCTTCAAGGACGCCCTCCTCGGCCGTTGGGTGGCGGAGAACGCCGGGTAGGGCGCCCCCGAGCTAGATGGCAAAGGAGAGGCCGCAGCCGCAGGAGCCCTTCGCCTTCGGGTTCGCGAAGACGAAGCCGCTCTCGAGCAGGGAGCGCTTCCAGTCGACGGTGGTGCCCTCGAGGAACGGCGCGCTGCGCTCATCGACGAAGACCCGGCCGCCGTCGCGCTCGAACACCTGGTCCTCGGCGCGCGGCTGCGGAGCCCAGTCCACGACGTAGGACATCCCGGAGCAGCCCCCGCCCTTCACCGAGAGCCGGAGGCCTCCCGAGGGAGTCCCCCGCTCCTCCGAAAGGGAGCGCAGGCGCGTCGCCGCCGCCTCGCTGATCTGGATGCCGGCGTTCATCGGGTCTGGGCCTCCTCGTAGAGCGGCGACATCTCGCGCAGCCGGCGCACCTTCTCCACCGCCAGCCGGGCCGCATAGTCCACCTCCTCCTCGGTGTTGAAGCGGCCAAGGCCGAAGCGGAGGGAGGAGTGGGCCATCTCATCCGGCACCCCCATCGCGCGGAGCACGTAAGACGGCTCCAGCGAGGCGGAGGTGCAGGCGGAGCCGGAACTCACCGCGACGTCCTTCATCGCCAGCATGAGGGCCTCGCCCTCCACGTACTCGAAGCTCACGTTCAGGTTTCCCGGGAGCCGGTGCTCCAGGCTGCCGTTCACGCGGGTGCGGTCGAGGCCAGCCTCGATCGCCCGTCGCAGCCGCTCGCGGAGCGCGAGGAGCCGCGGCGCCTCGCTCGCCATCTCGGCGAGCGAGATCTCGGCCGCCTTGCCGAAGCCGACGATCCCCGGGACGTTGAGAGTGCCGGAGCGGTAGCCGCGCTCGTGCCCGCCGCCGTCGATCTGGGCGACGAGGCGCGCCCGCGGGCGCCGCCGGATGTAGAGGGCGCCGACCCCCTTCGGACCGTACATCTTGTGCGCCGAGAGGGACGCCAGGTCGACGTTGGCCCGCTCCACGTCGAACGGGATCTTCCCCGCGCTCTGCACGGCGTCGGTGTGGAAGAGGACGCCCTTCTCGCGGGTGATGCGCCCGATCGCCTCGATGGGCTGGACGGTCCCCACCTCGTTGTTGGCGTGCATGACCGAGACCAGGATGGTCTCCGGGCGGATGGCGTCGCGCACCGAATCCGGGTTGACGAGGCCATTCGCGTCCACCGGGAGGTAGGTGACCTCGAAGCCCTGCCGCTCCAGGGCGTGCATGGAGTCGAGCACCGCCTTGTGCTCGATGCTGGAGGCGACGAGGTGACGCCCCTTCCCCTGGTGGAATTGCGCCACCCCCTTCACCGCCAGGTTGTCGGACTCGGTGGCTCCGCTCGTCCAGACGATCTCCTTGGCGCTCGCCCCGATGAGCCGCGCCACCTGCTCGCGCGCCTCCTCGACCGCCTCCTCGGCCCGCCACCCAAAGGAGTGACTCTTCGAGGCCGCGTTCCCGAAGTGCTCGGCGAAATAGGGGAGCATCGCCTGGAGGACGCGGGGGTCGACCGGCGTCGTGGAGTGGTGGTCCATGTAGACGGGAATCTTCATCGCCTGGGCCGGCTCGAACGTTGGCTGAGTTATAAGGGTGGGGTGCCTCAGGTCAAGCCGTCACGGCTCCAAGTCGGGAGAAGAACGACGAAATTCCCAGGGCAGCGGCGCCTCGCACCCCCCGCCGCCGGGAGGAATGTCCGCGACCTCACCGCGTTCGTTAGATCATGATGTCGCCGGCAACTCCCACCCCGTAAGGATGCATTAGGTTTTTAAGGAAATGGGACGAATCACACGAATCCTCCTCGCGTGCCTCACCTTCGCGGCGGTGGCCTGGGCACCCGACCTGGTCGCGAACGTCGGGCCCATGAACCCATCTGGCGACCTCGGGCTCGCTGCCCTCCTCGCTCGCGGGTCCTTCCTCGCCTACGGGGTGGCGTTCGCGGGCGGTGTCCTCACGAGCCTCACCCCGTGCGTCTACCCGCTCATCCCCATCACCGTCTCGATCTTCGGCGCCCGCCAGGCCGGCTCGCGGCGCCAGGCCGCGCTCCTCTCCGCCGCCTATGTCCTCGGCATCGCCGTCATGTACTCGGCCCTGGGTGTCGGCGCGGCGCTCACGGGCCGGGCGTTCGGAAGCGTGATGCAGAACCCCTGGGTGATGGGCGCGGTGGCGATCGTCCTCGCTGCCCTCGCCGCCTCCATGTTCGGGGCCTTCGAACTGCAGTTGCCGGGGGGACTCCAGGCGCGCCTCACCAAGGTGGGCGGTGCCGGCTACCTGGGCGCCCTCGGGATGGGGCTCGTCGCAGGGGTGATCGCCGCCCCCTGCACCGGCCCCGTCCTGGCGGCCGCGCTCGCCTTCGTCGCCAGCCGCGGCTCGGCTCCCTTCGGGGCGGGCATCATGTTCGCCTACGCGCTCGGCATGGGTTTGCTCTTCTTCCTCCTCGGCGCCTTCTCCGTCTCGCTCCCGAAGGGCGGGCCCTGGATGGACACGGTGAAGAGCGTCTTCGGGGTGGCGCTGCTCGCCGCGGCGGGGATCTTCCTCAAGGACGCACTCCCGGCGGTTAAGCCCGCCTTCCTCGCCTCCCGGACGGCCGCGCTCGCCGCCGCCGGAGCGGCGGGCGCCGGGGTGCTCCTCGGCGCCTTCAGCGGCGGCTTCGACGGGTCGCGCGGGCGCCAGCTCGCCAAGGGGCTGGGAGTCGCCCTCGTCGCCGGCGGGCTCGTCTACGCCTCCGGCTCCGCCGCCGCCCGGTCCACCTCGGGCGCCGCTGGCCTCGCCTGGGTCCACCAGGACGAGAAGGGAGCGCTCGCCCTCGCCCGCGCGGAGCGGAAACCCATGATCATCGACTTCTGGGCCGACTGGTGCAGCGCTTGCCTGGAACTCGATCGCACGGCCTGGAGCGACCCGCGGGTGCAGGCTGAGGCCCAGCGATTCGTGAGGCTCAAGATGGACGGATCGCAGGAGGGCGACGCGTTCCAGCGGGTCTTCGAGAAGTACGCGGTGGTGGGCATGCCCACCGTGATCTTCATCGACTCGCACGGGCGCGAGATGCCCGAGCGGGTGACGGGGGCCACCTCGGCCGAGGAGATGCTGCGGTGGCTCCAGGCCGCCGACCAGGCCTGCGCCAGACCCGCGGTCGCCTGTGTGGCGCGCTGGTGAGGAGCCCCGCCGGCTAGAACATGCGCCAGGTGGCCGACGCCGTCAGCCCCCCGTTCAGCCTCGAGTCGAGGCCGGGAATGCGTGCGCTTCCCGACGCCCAGCGCACCCCCAGGTACGGTCGCACGCCGAGCGTCACGTCGCGGACCACCGGCACCTCGTAGGCCGCGCTCAGGAGGGGCTCGGCGACGGTCCCCATGCCCCGCTGAAAGGCCCAGGTGAGCGGCAGATCGCCCGCGAGGGTGAAGAGACCCGGCCCCGCCGGCAGGGTCCAAGCGATTCCCGGGCCGACCTCGAGCCCGAGGTTCGTCTCGTTCGCCCCGTAGACGAAGTCGGCCCCGAAGTCGAACCAGGGGCCCCCCACCAGGCGGAAGCCGAGCCGGCTCCCGTCCGAGGCGCCCATCTCCCGCCTCCACAGCACCCCGAGGAGCATCTCGCTCGTCGTCCAGTCGAAGCGGACGGTCGCGCCCAGATCGTTGATCGAGTCGAGCCCCTGGCCGTAGGAGAAGGCGAGGTACGGATACCCCACCTCCACCAGCCAGGCCGCCCCGCCGAGCCCCAGGCCCCCGGCGCCGAGAAGGGTGACCGGCCGCTGTGGCGGCCGAGGCGGAGGCCGGCTGGGAGTGCTCTCTCCCTCCGGCGCCGGAGCGCTCCTGGGAGCCGTCGCCTCCGGTGGCTCGGAGTCCGGCGAAGGTGGCGCGGCGGGGGGGGCAGACTGCCAGGGCGGCGGGGAGTCCGCCGAGGGACGGCGATCCGGGCGGTCGGGCAGCGGCGGCTCGGCGAGGGAGATCGCCGTCGACAGGGCGACGAGCGCGGCGGAGAGGGTCGTCATGAGGACGCCCATGGTAGCCGCCCGGCGCCCGCCGGCGAGCGGAAACGATGTTGACACCCGCCGCTCCCCAGGGCTAATGAGGAGCCCACCTTGCCCAGGTGGCGGAACTGGTAGACGCACTAGATTCAGGGTCTAGCGGTCGCAAGGCCGTGGAGGTTCGAGTCCTCTCCTGGGCACCAGTCGTCGCTGGGGAACTCGCCAAGCGAGTCCACTCCTCGAGAATCCCCGTCGCGCACCGCGCGTGCGGGACCGAGACCGGAAGGCCCCGCCGGATCCTTCGGCGGGGCCTTCCCTTTTCGTGAGGGTCGCCCTCTCCGGCGGACGCTCCTTCGTCGCCCGCCCTCCATTGACCCGGCCGGGACTTTCTGCATATTTATGCAGATTCATGGATACGCTCTCCGCCGCCGTCGTGGGCGCCTCCGGCTACTCGGGGCTCGAGCTCACGCGAGTCCTCGCCCGCCACCCCCGCCTCCACCTGGTGGGCCTCTACTCCGACCGCTGGGCCGACGAGCTCGCCGGGGCGCGCCTTCCCCTGCCGGACCCGATGGCCTCTCTCCGCTACCAGGCACAGGTGCGCGCCGCCGAGCTCGAGGCCGACGTGGCCTTCTTGGCGACGCCGGCCGAGGTTTCCCTGCAACTCGCGCCCCCCCTGCACCGGCGGGGAGTCCGCGTCGTCGACCTCTCCGGGGCCTTTCGGCTCCTCGATCCCTCCGCCTACCCGGGGTGGTACGGCTTCGAGCACAGCGCCCCCAACCTGCTCTCGCAGGCGCGTTACGGGCTGCCGGAGCTGGGAAGGAGCGCGCTGCGCGGCGCCACCTTCGTGACCAACCCCGGTTGCTACGCCACCTGCATCGCGCTCGCCATCGCGCCGCTGGTGAGCGCCGGGGTCGCCGAGAGGGAGGGCCTCTCGGTCGCGGCCATGAGCGGTGTCTCCGGCGCCGGACGGCGCGCCGCCGAGGACTACAGCTTCTGCGAGGTCGACGAGGATCTGCGCGCCTACCGCATCGGCCGCCACCAGCACGTGCCCGAGATCGAGCAGACGGTGGCGCGCTACGCCGGTGGCGTGGGGCCGATCACCTTCACCCCGCACCTCGTCCCCATCCGGCGGGGAATCCTCGCCACCTGCACGCTGCGGGCAGCGAAAGGCGCCACCCCGGGGGACGTGCTCTCGGCGTACGAGAAAGCGTACGCCGGGGAGCCGTTCGTGCGCGTCCTCAAGCCCGAGGGGGTGGCGGTGAAGGACGTGGTGCGGACCAACCGCTGCCATCTGGGCGGGATGCTCGACTCCCGCACCGGCCTCCTGGTGGCGACCTCCGCCATCGACAACCTGTTGAAGGGCGCCGCCGGCCAGGCGGTGCAGTCCCTCAATGCCGCCATGGGCTGGGACGAGACCACCGGCCTCGACCTCGTGGGAGGGTGATTTGAGGATCCCGAAGGGCTTTCGCTTCTCCGGCGTCCCCTGTGGCATCAAGCCGCAGCGCCGCGACCTGGCGCTCGTGGTCTCCGACGTCCCGGCGGCGGCCGCCGGGCTGTTCACGGTGAATCGCGCAGCCGCGGCGCCGGTCCTCGACGCGCGCGAGCGCGTGCCCGCCGAGGGCGTCCGGGCCGTGCTGGTGAACAGCGGAAACGCGAATGCCCTCACCGGGCCTCACGGCCTGGAGGACGTCGCCAGCTTGCGGGCCGCTCTCGCGCAGGCACTCGGGCTGCAGAAGCGCGCCATCCTGACCGCCTCCACCGGGGTCATCGGCCAGCGCCTCCCGGTTCAGAAGATGGTGGCGGCCATGCCCGCGCTCGTGGAGCAGCTCGGCGACCACGCCGAGCTGGCCGCCGAGGCCATCATGACCACCGACACCCGCCCCAAGATGTCCTCTCGGGAGCTGGTCGTCGGCGGGAAGCCCGCCACGCTGGCCGCCATCTGCAAGGGCACCGGCATGCTGGCGCCCCAGCTCGCCACCACCCTGTGCGTGGTGACGACCGACCTCGCCGTCACGCCGCGAGCGCTCCAGGAAGCCGTGGCGAGAGCCGTGCGCACGACCATCGAGATGGTGACGGTGGACGGCGACATGTCCACGAACGACGCGGTACTCGCCCTGGCGAACGGGCTCGCCGGGAACCCCCGCATCTCCGAGCCCGGGCCGGACCTCGACGTGCTCGAGGCGGCCCTCGTCGACCTGCTCGGGGAGATGGCGCGCGCCATGGCCGCCGACGGTGAGGGGGCGACGAAGCTCCTCGAGGTGTCGGTGAGCGGAGCGCCCTCGGAGGACGCGGCTCGCGACGTGGCCCGCTCCGTCGCCAGCTCTCCGCTCGTCAAGGCAGCCTTGTTCGGCTCCGACCCCAACTGGGGGCGGATCCTCGCCACGGTGGGCGCGAGGGCCGGCTCCAGGGCCTGGCCCATCGACCCGTACCGCGCCCGGGTCCTCCTCCAGGGTACCCCCGTCTACGGAAACGGCGCCCCGTTGGAGTTCGATCGCGACGCCCTCAAGCTGCGGATGCGCGAGCCGCGCGTCCACGCGCGCGTGGAGCTCGCGGACGGGGACGCGTCCGCCACCGCCTGGGGCTGCGACCTCTCCTACGACTACGTGAAGATCAACGCCGACTACTCGTCCCTCATCGTCCAGAAGGAGGACGGGGGCGTCGCCAAGGACGACCACGTCGCCAACTACTCGCCGGCCTTCAAGCGCACCCTGCTCGTGGAGGCGCTCAAGTACATCGCCGCCTTCTCCGGGCAGACGGCGGTCATCAAGTACGGCGGCGCCGCCATGGTGAAGGACAGCCTCAAGGCGGCCTTCGCCGAAGACGTGGTCCTCCTGAAGCGCGTCGGGCTGAAGCCGGTGGTGGTGCACGGCGGAGCGCAGGAGGTGAACCGGACGATGGAGCGGCTCGGCGAGCGCACCGAGTTCGTCGACGGCCTGCGGGTGACGGACGCCGCCAGCCTCCCGGTGGTGGAGATGGTCCTGAGCGGGAAGGTGAACCAGGAGCTCGTCTCCCTGCTCAACGCCCGCGACGCCGCGGCGGTGGGGCTCTCCGGCAAGGACGGTCAGCTCATCAAGGCGCGCAAGCTGGTGCACGAGAGCGGCCGCGACCTGGGACACGTCGGGGAAGTGGTGGAGGTGAACAAGGACTTCCTGCGCATGCTGCTCAAGTCGAGCTACGTGCCGGTCATCTCGCCCATCGGCCTGGGCGAGGACGGGGGGGGCCTTTCCATCAACGCCGACGAGGTGGCCGCGGCGGTGGCGGTCGCGGTCGGGGCGAGGAAGCTCATCTACCTGACCGACGTCCCGGGCATCCTCGAATCCGCCCCCGACGGGCAGATCATCCGCCAGATCTCCGGTGCCGAGCTCCGCAAACGCCTGGACGCGGGCGCCATCACCGGGGGCATGCGCTACAAGGCGCTCGCCATCCTCCGAGCGCTGCAGGGCGACGTCGAGCGCATCCACGTGCTCGACGGCCGCGTCCCCCATACCGTCATCGCCGAGCTCTTCACCGACAGCGGCGTCGGGACCCTGGTCTACCGGTGAGCACTCGCACGGCAGAGCGACGCCGCCAGGCGGTGGTCCGGATCCTCCGGCGCGGCCCGGTCGGGACCCAGGAGGAGCTCCTCGGGGCCCTCCGCCGAGAGGGGCTCCGGGCCACCCAGGCGACCCTGTCACGGGACCTTTCCCGCCTGGGTGTGCGACGCACCTCACGCCCGGGAGGCGGCACCTTCTACGAGCTCGCCGACGGGGCCACCGGATCCGACGATACCCTGGCGGGCCTCGTCGGATCGGTTGCTACCAACGGATCGACGGTGGTGGTGCGCACCCGGCCCGGTAGCGCGCCGGCGGTGGCCCGCGCCATCGACCTTGCTCGCCTCCCGGAGGTACTCGGCACCATCGCCGGCGACGACACCATCTTCGTGGCGCCGGCGAAGGAACGCCGCCTGCGCTCGCTCGCCGCCAAGCTCGGCGGCATGTTCGGCATCCCGGACGAGCGGCGCTCCCCCGGGGAACCTTCTACTGGAAGGCGATGACGAAGGACACGAGCCCGGCCGCCCCCACCAGGAGCGAGCCGAGCCACACCAACTTGTTGCGGGTGAGCGCCGCCACCGCCCCGAGCGCGATGGAGACCTGGAAGAAGGCGACTGCGATGGCGAAGCGGTGGTGGGCGTGGAGGAGGTGGTCGGCCTCGGCGTTCTTCTCGTCGCGCTCCTTCTCGACCCTCTGCGCCTCGGCCTTGATCTCCTCCTGCTCCCGCTCGTAGCGCTGCGCCTTCTCGCCGAAGCGCGCCGGCGCCTCCTTCCCGATCGCCTCGAACGAGGCCCGCGACGCCTCCGCCACCGCCGCCTTCACTCCCTTCGCCTGGTAGTAAGCCCACTGGTCCGAGACCTTCGCCTGCAGCACGCCGGCCTCGGTCTTCAGCACCAGCGCCTCGTTCACCGTGGCGCCGGCGCGCAGGCTCGCGAGCGCCGCCAGGGCGGCGAGGACGGCGGTGGTGAGGGCGATGATCCTCAGGAACCCGCCCCCCTCCTTCTCCATCTCCTCTTGGATCGCCTCGTGCAGCTTCTCGGTCTCGACTTCCGGCCCCTCGGGCATCCTCCAGGTTCTCCCCTCTCGCGCTAAGAACCGAGGGCTGCAACGCGCGCCCACTCCGCTTTGGAGCGCAGGACGCAGTCCTCGATGGCCAGGCCGGCGAAGTAGTTCCCGGTGAGGGCGAGGCGGGCTCCGGATAGGAGTCGATCGAGCTCCATCACCACCCGGTCGTGCCCCACCGCCGGCGACGGCAGGAGCGTCATCCTTCTTCCCACGTCCTCGAAAGCCTCCGGCTCGAGCCCCAGGATCCTCGAGATCCGGCCCATCTTCTCGGCCTCGGTATGCCCAGTGCGGAAATGGAAGGCGAAGGCCCGATGGGTGGCATCGGGGACGGTGTCCCGGCTTACCGCGGACCAGAAGATGTCATCGACCGGGACGAGGAAGGCCATCTCCGGCAGCTTGACCTTCTCCCGGGGAATGGCCACTCCGATGGTCTCGACCGCGGCCATGTGGATGCGCGCCAGCTCCCCGGAGAGCTCCGCGAAGTCCGCCCGCAGCATCGCCGCCGCCATCGAGGGGGGGACCGCCAAGGACACCACCGGCGCCTCGAATGTGCGCCCGTCTTGGAGCCGCACCTGGTAGCCGGCGCCGTGCCTGCGGACCTCCCGGACCGGGGCGCCGGTCAGGGCCTCCACTCCGCTCTGCGCGGCCATGGCGTCGATGACCGCTCCCAACCCGCCCTTCACGGTGAAGCTCTTCGCGACATCCGGGCGGCGCTCCCGCTTCTTGAAGAGCGATCCGGCCCCGCTGACCGGGAACGAGTCGACGTTTTGGGAGGGGACCGCCGAGAGAAAGGGCCCGAGCACCCGGGAGTAGTTCCGCTTCCCCACAAGGCTCGAGTAGTAGGCGTAGGTCGTCGCGCCCTCCTTCTTGGCCCGGAAGGCCCCGGGGGCCGAGCGCAGAAGTTCCCACAGGTCGAACTGGAGGAACACGGAGAGGGGACCCATGGTGGCGATCTCGCCGCCGCGAAGCAGAGCGAAGCGTTTGCGCGCCTCGCCGCGGGCGAGCAGGTCGCCGAGCCCGCCCGCCCCCTCGATGATCTCGAGCAAGGCGCCGTAGGAGTTGTAACAGGTGTGGGCTCCGAGCTCGTACCAGTAGCCCGACGGCTCCCGCCTGGAGTCGAGGCACCCGCCGAGCTTGGGCCCGGCCTCCACGACGAGCGCTTTCTTGCCGGCCCGAGCCGCGTGCCAGGCGAAGGACAGCCCGCTCACCCCGCCGCCGACCACGATCACATCCGGTTGTTCCATCTCGCGATTCTCGCCTCGTCACTGCCGGCCGAGCGGCGGTAGAGCCTTGCACGACGCGGCGCGGCGCGCCAGCAGATTTGGCCTCGCCCCGCTTGCGCCACCCGATCGATGCCCTTTCCCCGCGCGGGGGCATTGAGCTAAAAAGGTCGCACCATGAAGATCGGATTCCTCGGGCTCGGGACCATGGGCGCTCCCATGGCCAACAACCTGCGCAAATCGGGGCACGCCGTCACGGTCTGGAACCGAACGCCGGCCAGGGCCGAGGCGCTGGTGAAGAAAGGCGCCAAGCCGGCCGCGTCGCCGCGGGAAGCCGTGACCGGGCAAGAGGTCGTGATCCTGTGCGTCGCGGACGAAAAGGCGGTGGACAGCGTCCTGGAGGGCCCGGACGGGGTCCTGGCCGGGCTGGACCGCGGCGCCATCGTGGTCGACACCTCGACGGCGGGGGTCCAGTCGGCCCGGTCGGTGGAGGAGCGAGTGAGGGCGAAGGGCGCGTCGTTTCTCGCTGCGCCGCTCCTCGGCTCCAAGGCGGCGGCCGAGAAAGCCCAGCTCACCATCGTCGTCGGCGGAGCCGCCGACGGGCGCGAGAAGGCGCGGCCGGCCCTCCGGGCCGTCTCCGCCCGCATCATCGAGCTCGACTCCGCCCCCAAGGCGGCGCTCATGAAGCTAGTGGTGAACGCCGTCGGCGGCGCCATGATGACCGCCTTCGGCGAGGCCATGGCGCTCGCGGTCTCGGGAGGCCTGGAGGTCGAGAAGGTCATCGAGACCATCCAGGCGTCGAGCTTCCACTCCCCGCTGTTCCTCATGAAGGGCGAGCAGATCCTGAACAAGGACTGGGCGCCCCGCTTCGCCGTGGCGCTCGCGGAGAAGGATCAGCGCCTGGTGCAGGAGGCCGCCGCCAGCTATGGCGCCAAGATGCCGGTGAACACGGCGGTGAGGCACCTTCTCGCCGAGGCCATTCAGTCGGGCCGCGGCGACAAGGACATGTGCTCCGTGACCGACCTGTTCTTCGAGTGGGCCGGGGTGAAGCGCTAACTTGGCCGCCTAGGCCGCCAGGACAGCGGTCACGATCTTCCAGAGGTCGTCGAGGTGGAAGGGCTTGCGGACGAAGCCCGAGGGCTCGAGTCCTGCCGGCCGGAGCTTGGCGCGCACCTCTTCCGGCGGGGTCGCAGACACGAAGAGCACCTTGGGGCAGCGGTTTCCGAGTTGCGTCCTCATGGCGTCGAAGAAGGCGACGCCGTCCATTCCGGGCATGCGGTAGTCGACGAGCGCCAGGTCCGGCGGGTTGACGCGTGCGAGTTCCAGGGCCTCCCGGGCATCGGACGCGCCCTCGGCATGGTGGCCCATCTTCTGGACGCCCACCTGCAGCGCCTTCCGCACGATCTCGACGTCGTCAACAATGAGGACTCGGGCCACGGAACGTACCTCCGTGGAGTGGCATGTGCTCTTGTTGTGCCGCAGAAAACCCCAATGATTTGGTTCTGCTCCTTGGGGTCGGGGAGTACCCTGGGGCGATTTCGGCGCCCCGGAGAGGGCACGGCCCGGGTGGGTCAAATCTCACCCTCCTACACATCGGCACGCCTAGGGTTCCGACTTAGCCCGCGGCCGGGGGGCTCGGCCCGGATCATCGGTAGCGCTTGAGGGCGCTCCGGATGGCATCGGCGTAGGCGCGGCGGGCCGAGGCCGGCGAGAGGACCTCGGCCTCGCGACCGAGGGAGAGCGCAAACCGAGTGGCCCATTCGTCACTCACACCTGGCCCTTCGACTAAGGCGCCGCCGCGGGCGTCGCGCTTCAGGACGCGCCACTGGCCCGGGCGCGCGAGCGCCCAGGCCGCGGCCAGGGCGCCGAGCCGGATCCGCACCGGCGCCCCCTGGGCGTCGGAGAACAGGCGCGCGCGCGCGAGTTCGGCTTCGGCGGGAGGGTCGAAGCGCTGGTCGGCGGCCGAACACTCCCGGACCCGGTCGAGGCGGAAGGGCAGAGCCCGTCGCCGCCCTTCGTCGAGGCCGTAGAGGTACCAATGCCCGAGCCTCTGGGCGAGGGTGTAGGGGTGCACCACCCGATCCGTCTCCTGCCCCCGAGTGGCGGTGAAGTACCTGAGGTTCAGCTTTCGCCGCTCGGCGATGGCCCTCTGGATCCGCCCCAGGAGCGAGTCCTTCGTCGGCGGGGAGCCGGCGTAGATCCGATCGAGGAGCTCGTCGAACAACTCCCGCCGGCCCCGCGGAACGGACTCCCGCAGCGCGCGTATGGCCCGCTCCGTCCCCTCCCCCCCGAGCGCCCGGGCTGCGGCGGCGAGCGCGGCCGCCTCCCCCTCGGTGAAGCGCGGCGGGCGCGAGAAGCTCTGGTGGAGCGCCACGTGCACCCGATCACCCTCGACGTACAGGTCGAGGAAGTCGTCGGGAGCGAAGGGCGGGCACCCCACTCCCATGAGGAAGTCGAGGTCCTCGAGGAGCTGCTTCTCGGTGACGCCGCACTTTTTGGCCAGGTCGGCCACCTTCGAGCCAGGATGGCGGACCGCGTAGGGCACGAGGAACAGGAGCCGCTTGAGCCGGTCGCGGGAGTCCACCTTGGCAGCGGGGGCGCGCGTGGCCACGGTCAGTCGCACCTTCGCGCCAGCGAGCGAAGCACCGAGCGCGTCCTTTCGCGGAGGCTCTTCGGAGAGAGCAACTCGGCCCGGTCGCCGAAGGATAGTACCTGTCGGACCAGGGCCTCGGAGTTGGTCGCCTCCACCTCGACGACCGCGCCGTCCTCGTCGTCGAACCACCGGGCCCGCGTCCCGAACGATTGGCGGGTCTCCGGGCTCAGGGGAGAGTCGAGCCGGATCCGGCAGCGAACGGGGGCGTGGACCCGGTACTCCCACGGCTCGCGGGTGGCGATCTCGGCCAAGGCGAAGTCCTTCTGGACCGCGAAGTCCGGGGTGCGCGGCGCGGCGGCGTTCACTTCCAGGGCCACGATCCGCCCGAGGTGGAACGACCGCAGATCCTTGCGCAGGTGGCAGTACCCAGCGAGGAACCAGGCGCCTCCTCGCTGGTACAGGCCGTAGGGGTCGACATCGCGATCGGTGTGGGAGCGCCGCTCGGCCCCCGCGTACACGATGTGGACGCGCTTCTTCGCGGCCACGGCCTGCGCCACCAGCTCGAGCTTCCTCGCCGCGTCCCCGCCTTGCCCCCCGGTGGCCTCCTCGCTCGAGAGCCGGAGCGCCGCGGAGGCAGCGACCTCCGAGGCTCCCGGGGCCCGCGCGGCAAAGGAGAGCTTGTTGAGGGCGTGGGCCAGGTCCCGAGCAAAGGGGAAGGCCTCCTGCGCCAGCGCGGCCGACCCGGCGAGGTACAGGAGCGCCAGGTCCTCCGGAGGCAGCTTCAGATCCGGGAGGTAGAAGTCCTCCTTGTCGACGAGGTAACCCGAGGCCAGGTCCTCGTCCCCGGCGACGTAGCGGACCGGGATCCCGAGCTCGAGCAGCTCCGCCTTGTCCCTCTCGAACTTGCGGATGGCCGCCTCTCCCGAGGAGCCGCCGTAGTCGTCCGGGAACTGCTCCTGGATCTCTCTCCAGGAGACGGGCTCGGCAGCCCTCAGGAGGAAGGCGGCCAGATCTAGGAGGCGCTCCGCCTTCTGCATCCCTCGAATCCTGGCGCGGCGCTGGGTGCTTGACCCGACCGCAACCAGCTCCTCCTATCCCGTCGAGCCCTGCCTCCGGTCCCCCCTGCACGTGCTGCGCCGGGCGGGCGACCCGGGCCGCGAAAGGAGCGAGGCGGGGTGCCCACAGCCCAGATCGCCCGATTTCCGAGCACTCTGGAGTCCACCCGCCCGGAGTGCGACCGGCGAATCGGGCGAAGCTCCCTAGGCGCACCGGGCTGTCGAGCTTAACAGGCGATATCGGACAGTCAATGGCATGTTACAATCCCGCCACCCGCGCAGGAGTCGTGCATGGCTGGCATCGGCATCGGGCCGGACGACTTCGAGATCTTCGACATCGACGATCCGGAGGAGAGGAGCCGGATGGTGGAGGCCCGGCTCCAGCCGAAGCTTCTGGCCCTCGGCCGCGAGCTCGCCGGCGGCCTTTCCCGCGTAGTGGGTCGCGAACTCTCCTCCCAATACGGAAAGCTCGCTCGACGGCGGGGCGCCGCACCGGACGAGGCCTTCGTCGCCTTCTCGGAGAGCGCCAAGACCCTGCGGGGCGTTCCCCACCTGGCGCTCTGCGTCACCCGTGCCCAACTTCACGCGAGGGTCGCGGTCCGGGGGGACTGCGAGCGCGCCTTGCCCATGCGACGCGCCGTGGAGCGAGAGGCAGCCAGCCTGGCGCGCAAGGGCAAGCCCTTCCGCAGGCTCCGCCACTACCTCGGCTGGAACTACGAGGACCTCCCCGAGGTAGCCCCCGCCACCTCGGCCGCCTTCTGGCAGGAGGTGGCCGAGGAACTCGCCCCGGAGGGACCCGGTCGCGTCTGCGGCGTGGACCTGGGCATTGCCTGGTCCCGCGAGGAGGCCCGCAGCCTGGCGGTCGGCGACGTCCTCGGCACCTTCCGGGACATCGCCCCCCTTTACAAGCTCCTCGTAAACGCTCAGTGAGCGGAGCCTCGGCCGCCGCTACTCGCTCGCGGGCGTGACGCGGGCCTGGGCCGTCGGTCCCGCTGGCGCGTCTGGCGCCTCGGTCCGCCGCTGCTCCTCGCGCGCCGCCTGGCGAACCGCGTCGATGAGCTCCTCGTGCTCCTTGCGGAGCGAATCGTAGCGGCGCCGGAGCTCGGCGATTCGGTCGTGTGCCAGGTCGAGCTCGCCTTTCTGGACCATGTAGACGCGTCGGTCGGTCTCCAGGCGACCCCGCGCCGCCTTGAGGTCCTTCTCCGCATCCAAAAGCTTCTTCTTCGACTCGGCGAGCCTTGCCTCGGCCTTGTCGGCTCGCTCCCGCTCCGCGCGCAAGCGGCTCTCGTCCGCAGCGGTCGGCGGGGGCGCCGCCTCCGCCTTGGGAGCCACCGCCCTCTCCGCCTCCGACCTTGCCTGGGAGAGCGCTTGAGCGGACGCCGCCCTCTCTCGCTCCAGGTCCTTGCCCAGCTTGTCGAGCTGGGCCTCGAGGCTCTTCGCGCGCTCGGCAGCCGCCGCGCCTTCCGCCCGGGCCTCGGCCAGCTTCGTGCCGAGCTTGTCCGCCTCGGCGCGGACGGCGGCGATGCCTCCGGCCTTCTTCTGCGCCTCCTGCTGCTCGAAAGCCCGCTTCTTAGCGTCCCGGAGCTGGTCCCTCAGGGCGTTCACCTCGTCGCGGCGCTCCTTGCACTCCGCTCGCGCCGAGCCAGCCTCCTTCTCGAGCGCGTCCTTCTCCGCCTGCAGGGCGCGGAGGGCCGCCTCCTTGGCCCCTATGGAAGCCCGAGCGGTGCGGGCGGCGAGGAAGAAAGCGACAGCTGCGAGGACCGCCGCGAGGGCGATGACGACGAGGGCGCCATTCATGGGGTTGATCCGGTGGTGGATAGGCTGCGAGGTGGTGGCGACAAGCTATCGCCGGGTCCGACCTCTTGGCAAGCCTGGAGGGGACGCGGGGCGGCGCGGCGGACGTGCCCCTGATAGCATGCTCTCAGGTTGAGAAGCGTCGCCTCCAAGATCGCCCTCGCCTTCGGGATCGCCCTCGCCGCCTTCGCGCTCGTGGCCGGGTTCGGGATCTCCCGGCTCCACGACCTGGGGCGCCAGCTGCGTCTCTTGAGCGAGGGGTACCTGCCGCTCACCCGAATCGCCGCCCAGATCGACGTGAAGGACTGGGTGGCGCCGCGGGTGCTCGAGGCGCGCACCCTGGATCCGGCCACCCGCCGCGCTTGGATCCCCCTCGCGCGAGCGCTCTTCCCCTCCCTGGTGAGGGAAAAGATCGCCGAGGGGCGCGCGGTTGCGGGCCGGGCTGGGCCGCTTGCCTCGGGGGCGGACGCGCGGTTCCTGGCGGAGGTGGTGAGCCGTCTCGACGCGCTCGACGTGGAATGGGCCCAGTACGACGCGGCAGCCCGAGACCTGCTCGACACCGTCGAGGCGGGCGAGCCGGCCGGCGCCCGCCTGGAGCAGCGGATCCAGGCGGTCCGCACCATGGAGAAGACCCTCGCCCTCGACGTGAAGCTCCTCCAGGTCGCTCTCGATAGCCAGACCGGCGAACTCGTGCTCGCGGCGGAGCGGGAGGACTCGCGCACGGTGGCGTCCATCGTCATCTACACGCTGCTTGCGACCGCGGTCGGGGTGGGCGCAGCGCTCATCTCTCACCGGCTGCTTGCCCCCATCCGCACCCTGACCGACGGGGTGAAGGCGGTCGCGGCCGGCGATCTCACCCGCCAGGTGGAGGTGCGCACCTCGGACGAGATTGGGGTGCTGGCTCGGGAGTTCAACACCATGGCCGCCTCCCTGGAGAGGCAGCGGCGGGAGCTGCTCCGCGCCGAGCGGCTCGCCGCAGTGGGCCGGATCTCCGCCCAGATCACCCACGAGATCCGCAACCCGCTCAACTCCCTGGGGCTCAACGCGGAGCTCCTCGCCGAGGAGCTCGGCGAGCGGGGCTCGGCGGAGGCCCGGGCCCTCGTCCACGCCATCTCCCGCGAGGTGGATCGCCTGAACGGGGTCACGGAGGAGTACCTCCGCTTCGCGCGCCTGCCGAAGCCCACCATGGCTCGCGAGGACGTGAACGACATCCTGGGCGGACTCCTGGACTTCGTGGCCGCCGAGATGGCTGCCTCCCGCGTGGAGGTCAAACGGGAGCTCACGCCCGGCCTGCCGGCGATCCTGGGCGACGAGGCCCAGCTCCGCGCGGCGTTCCTGAACCTCCTTCGCAACAGCAGGGAGGCGATGCCCTCCGGGGGGACCATTCGGGTGCAAACCCGGCTCGCCGCGAACGAGGTGGTCGAGGCCGAACTGACCGACACCGGCACGGGAATCCCCCCGAAGGACATCGCGCGGATCTTCGATCCCTTCTATTCCACGAAGTCGGGCGGAACGGGGCTGGGCCTCGCGTTCACCCTGCAGGTCCTGAAGGAGCACGGCGGCACCATCCGATGCGAGAGCGAGCCGGGGCGAGGGACCACCTTTGTCGTCCGGCTCCCGACCGTCTCGGAGGACCGGGCCGCCTCGCGAGAAGAGGTGGCTACCGCGTGAGGCGGGCGAAGCGCAGCTCCGGACCGTTCCCCCAGATGCCAGGCCGCGCCGGGGCGCGCGGGGTGGGCTTCCCGGAGCGCGAGCGGGCCGTGCTCCCCAACGGGGTCACGGTGGTCGCCACCCGCACGCCCGGCCTCCACTCCGCCATGGTGGCGGTGTACGTCCGGGCGGGCTCGAGGCACGAGACAAGGGAGCTGAACGGCGTCTCTCATTTTCTCGAGCACCTTCTCTTCCGCGGATCGGAGGGATACCCGGAGACGCTCGTCATGAACGCCGCGGTCGAGAGCGCGGGGGGCAGCTTGAACGCCATGACCGCACGGGATCACTCCTGCTACTACACCCCCATTCACCCGTCGGCGCTGGAGACGGGCATCACCGTGCTGGCGGACATCATCCGTCGACCTCTCCTGCGCGGCATGGACGTGGAGCGCCAGGTCATCTTGGAGGAGATCCTCGACGAGGTGGACTCGAACGGTCGGGACGTGGACCCGGACAACCTCGCCAAGCGGCTGGCCTTCGGACCCCACCCCCTGGGCTACAAGATCGCCGGCACCCCGCGCACCATCCGGAAGCTGCGGGAGCCCGACGTGCGCCGGCACCACGCCGCCCTTTACACGGGCCCGAACGTCGTGCTGGCGGCGGCCGGCCCGGCGCCCTTCGAGGAGGTGCTCGCCATCGCCCGGCGCCAGATGAGCGCCATCCCGGCGGGGGCCCCCTCTGCCGCTGTCCCCGCGCCGAGGTGGCCGATCGGCCCCCTCTACCGGGCCATTGACCACGACGACGCCCAGACCGAGTTCACCCTCGCCTTTCCAAGCGTGCCCGAGCAGAACGCGGACCATCCCGCGACCCTCTGCCTGCGCCGCCTTCTCGACGACGGGCTGTCCTCGCGGTTGCCCTACGAGATCATCGAGCAGAAGGGGCTCGCCTACACCATCCACGCCGGACTCGAGACCTTCGAGGACACCGGTCTCTTCACCTTCGACGGCGCCTGCTCGCCCGGCAAGCTCGGCCTCGTCATCTCGGAGATCCTGAGCTTGCTCGTCCGATTGCGGGAAGAACCGGTCCCGGACGACGAGCTCGAGCGCGGCAAGCGGCGTCACCGCTTGTCGCTCACCTTCGCGCTCGACAACCCCTACGAGCTCGCCGGCTGGATCGGGACCGGGGAGATTCTGGGCTGGCCGGAGACCCTGGAGCAACGCTGCCGCCGGGTGGAGCGGGTGACAGCCGCGGACGTGCGCCGCGTCGCCCGGCGGATGTTCCAGCGCCGGAACCTCCTCGCGGTGGCTGTGGGCCCCGACGGTCGATCGGCTCGGCGGGCCCTGGTCCGCGCTGTCGAGTCCTCTGGCCTCCCGTAACGCGTCGGCTTCAGACCACCCGGGCACCGCTGTCAGTCCGCCAGGGTAGGTTCCCCGAGTGCGCTCCGCGCCGCCTCCGGAGGGTCCCTTGCGCTACCGCTGCGTCGATTGCAATGCCGCGCCGAAGGCCAACGACGTCGCCGCCTTCTCGGAGACCTTCGCCGTTCGAGCACCGAGCGGGGCCGCCCTCCACCTTACACTCCGCCTGTGCTTGCGCTGCGGCAGCCGGTTCTCGGACCGCGCTCAGCTGCGCGAGTACCTGAACGGTCGCCTGCCGGATTACGCGCTCCAGTGGGTGATGGCGACGGCGCGCCGCTAGCGCGCCCGCCTGGCCACGTCGGCGGAGAGGACCCCGGGCGCCCGGCCAGGGCAGACTGCGGACGCGACTCCGGAGCCGGGCCGGGGCGGAACCTAACCTCGCGAGATCACGGGTTCGGCGATGGGTGCGAAAAAGGCGTGCCGCTCCGGTCGAGGAGCCGGGGAGCGCTCCTTGCCGTTCGCGGGATGAGCGTCCAAGGGCTCGCGCTCGTCCTCGCGAAAGCCCTAGAATGGCCGCCAAGCCCTTTGCGGGCGGCAAGGAGGCTGCTTGGCGCTGCTTTGGACGGAGGCGCTCTCGGTGGGGATCGCCGTCATCGACGAGCAGCACCAGGAGCTCTTCCGCCGGGTCGACGACATGCTCGAGGCGGCGAGCGGTGGCAATGCCGCCGAGGTGACGCGGATGCTCGGGTTCCTGCGAGGGTACGTCGAGCACCACTTCGCCGCCGAGGAGGCTTTCATGCGTCAGCACAACTACCCCGGCTTCGAGGCCCACCAAGCGGAGCACGCCTTCTTCGTCAATCAGGTGGCCCTGATCTCGGAGGAGCACCGCCGGAGCGGGCCCGCTCCCGCGCTCGTCTCGCGCATGAACCACCTGCTCGCCGACTGGCTTCGCACCCATATCGGCCTCACCGACTCCGCCATGGCTCGCTTCGTGAGGCGGGCGCGGCGCCCCTAGCGCTCGAACGGGCACGCCGGCCGGGCGCCTGCTGGCATCCACCCCGTTCCCTCTGGTAGCCTTTGTGGTTCATGGCGGATTTCGTGGAGCGCGCCGTCCGGCGAATGCGAGAAGACCCGGCCTTCAGCCGGAACCGGCATTTCCTCGCGCTCTCCTCGCCTGAAGGGCGGCGCGCGGTCCGGATCCATCGGCACCTGCAGTCGCTCGAGGCCGATCTCGGCAGGGGTCATCCCGTGACGGTGGAGCGGCACGGTGCCCGCGTGTGCATCAGCGTGAAGTACCGGGGCGGCACGCGCGTGGCCTGGCTCGCGGCTGGCGAATTCAAGCTCCTGTGCACGAGCCCCATCGTGCGGGCTGCTCTGGACGCGCAACCCGATCCGTCCTGACCTCGGCGCCTCCGCCTGTCCCCCGAGTGTACGGAGCTACCCCTTCATCGAGTAGGAGGGGCGCTTCACCCCCGCGCCGGCCAGCAGAGCCCGGAGCGCCTCGGCGGGGTCGCTCCCCTCGAATGCCATGCCGGCCGGGGCTTCGCGGAGGACGTCCGGAATGGCCTCCTCCTTGGGCCCCGACACCACCACCGGGAGCCGTAGGCCGCGAGTCAGGTCGAGCAGGAGAGAGTCGGTCCCCTCCGCGGGCAGGAGCACCATGGCCCCCACCGCCCCGGTGGCGAAGGGGCGCCAGAGGGGGCGCTGCGAGCGGTCGGCGGGGAGCGAGAGGACGTCGATGCGCACCTCCCCCAGATCGAGCCTCCCGATGGTGCCGAACCCGGTTCCACCGTCTGCGTAGCTCTCCCATCCCGGCAGGGTGGCGAAGCGAGCCAGCGCCGCACGCCGGGCCAAGGGACCGCCCCCGGCCAGGATCACCTTCCCGACCGGCTTGCCCCCGCGAGCGCGGGCCCGCCCGATCCGGACGCGCAGGGCGTGAACCACGTCCGGAGCGAGCAGCTGCGACTCCGGAACCTGGGGCGGTCCACCCTCCCTGCGCGTGGCGTAGCCGTGCTCGAGAAGGGTGGAGAGCGCCCGGGCGGCCTCGAGATCGCTCGCCCGCGTCTCGTCCAGCACCTCCGACAAGGTGCGGGGCGTGGCGAGAAGCTGGACCACCTCCTCGGTGACCGGGTGGAGCCCGGGGATCTCGGACGCCGCCACGAAGAGCTCGAGGCGTTCGCTGGGACCGGGAAGCCCGGGGAGCAGGCGCGCCAGTTCGTCCGCTTGGCGCAGCCCCTCGAGCAGGAGATCGTCGAGCCGGCGCGAGATGCGACCCACCGCTGACACCGGGCCGGCCTGGAACGAGAACTGACCCTCGCGACGCGAGAGCAGCCGGTAGAGAGCCTTTTCGCCGTATACAGCCGCGACCTGGGCGTCTACCAATTGCCCGGAGGAGAGCGCCACCTCGCCCTTCTCACCCTCGCGTTCGATGCGCAAGCGGCCGGTCTTTCGGTTCACCGAGAGGACCTGCAGGAGGTCGACGAGCGGGATCTGGGCCAGGTTTCCCTCGAGTTCCCGCCCCTCGGCGCTGACCGCGCGCGCCGCCTCCACCCGGCGGAAGATCTGCTCTACCCGCGCCAGCACCTCGTCCGGGTCGAACGGCTTGCGAAGCCAGGCGCCCATGCGGACCTTGTCCGGGTCGGCGGCTTCTCCCGCCAGTACCACCGGAATCCGGTCGGTGCGCGGGTTCGTCCGCAGGATGCGCAGGAAGGTGCGCGCGTCGAGCAGAGGCATCCGCTCGTCGAAGATGACGAGGTCCGGCGAGCGGAGGATGGCGATCTGCAGCGCCCGCGAGCCGTCCTGCGCAGCGTGCACCTGGTACCCCCGTTGACGGAAAAGTGGCGCGAGCTTCCGGACGACGGTGGGGTCGGGATCGGCGAAGAGGATCTTCCTCGTCGGGGGCATGCTTTACACCGGCTGGAGGTCGTAGGCCGCCTGGAGCTTGGACACGAGCATGTCCACGAGCGGCACGTCTGAGGTGTGGAACAGCGTCCCTCCCGGCTTCTGCAGGAGTCCGTAGGCTGCGTTCTCGCCGAGGAAGAGGAGGAATTCGTGGGCGCTGAGGCGGGGGTCCCCTTCCACGAACACCGGGGTGACGAGCGGATGCAGGGGGGGCTCCCCGTTGCCGCGGGAGCCGAGGATGAAGATTCGCACCGGGCTGTCTCCGACGCGCCAGGAGGCCTCCGGGCGCGGCAGATCGGCGAGGAGGGGGAGCGCGTCCGCCCCGCCCGGGCGTCCTAGGTAGACGAGGCCCCGCGCCCGGGGATCGCGCCCGACCTCGCGAGCGGCCTCGCGCTGCGCCGCGGCGAAGAGGTCGACCTCGGCCGGTCGCCGCGCCGACGGAGTGGTCTCGGGGAGACGAGCGGACTCGGTGAGCAGGATGTCGGCGAGTTCCCAGAAGGCCGACGGCTCCAGGTCCGCGAGATGCATGCGCCGCACGAGCGAGCCGCGCTGCTCCTCCGTCCTGGCCCGGCACCAGTGGAGGAGCTCGTCGAAATCCTCGCCATCCTTGGGGAAGGTCGCCGCGCCCATGGACAGGAGCAGCGGCACGCGCTGCTCCAGGAGGCGAACCGACTCCTCGCGTCGCACCTCTTCCACGGCACGGCGCAGGAACATCAAGGCGCCGAAGTAGTCCGTCTCGGGGAGCAGGACGTAGTACTCGTTCTCGGCCACCTTGGCGAGGATGTCCGCATCCCGCACCACCCGGGCGACCGCGGAAACGAGGTCGCGCATGGCCGCCCGGAAGAGGTCGCGTCCGGCCTCCTTGCGCATCTGGTCGATGTTGTCGATCGAGACGAGCGCCAGCGAGAACTGCCGCCCGTAGCGGCGCGCCTTGTAGAACTCCTTGCCGGCATAGTCGACGAAGTACGACAGGTTGTAGGCGGCGGTCTCGCGATCGCGGAGGCCGAGCCTCTCGAGTGCCTGGAACCGCCGCGCGTTTCGAACGGCGATCGCGGCAAAGTCCGCTACTGCCAGAGCGGAAGCGTGCTCGTCGGCCCCGAAGCGGCCACTCGCCCGGTCAGCCAGGAGCGCCAGCCCCACCGGCTCCTCGTCCACCACCAGGGGGACGTAGAAGGTCTCGCCCGGGGGCGCGCCGGGCGCTGCGAAGGGGTTCCCGGCGCGGATGGAGCCGGCCAGGTCGTTCTCCTTCAGGTCGATCCGCGGTGGCAGTACCGATCGCTCGATGATCCCTCGGTAGGCGCGCAGCTGCAGCTGACCCTTGTCGTCCGCCAGCCAGAGGGCGGCACCCTGGGCGTCGGTGATGCGGGCCAACACCGAAAGGGTGAGGTCCTGCAGGCGCTCCAGGTCGAGCGTTGCCAGGATGCCCATGCACCTGCGGAAGAGGGCCTGGGAGCGCGCGAACTGCATGTTCTCGGTGAGGAGCGCCGAGTGCTCGCGTTTGAGCCGCGCTCGCTCCAGGATCCGCTCGACCACCGCGGCGAGCTCGGCCCGGTCGACGGGCTTGGTGAGGAAGTCCTCGCAACCCGCCTTCATGGCCTGAACCGCCAGTTTCACGTCCTCCTGTCCGGTCACGGCCACCGCCGCGAGTTCGGGGTCGCGCGCTCGCGCGTCGCGCAGCAGGGAGATCCCGTCCACGCCGGGCATGACCAGGTCAGTGACGAGCAGGTCGAAGCGCTCGCCCGCGAGGATCCGGAGCGCCTCCTCTCCGGAGGCAGCCACGCGCACCTGGTGGCCGCGCGCGGTGAGCATCTCCTGGAACAGATCCCGGAAGAAACGCTCGTCGTCGACGATGAGTATCCGGCCAGACGTCATCAGAGGTCCGTCTCTCCCTCGAACACCCTCTCCGCGGGACCCTTCATCAGCACCGACAGATCCCGGTCGACCCCGATGGAGAGCGTACCCCCTGGGAGGGTCACGTCGATCGAGCCCATCCCCGTGAGCCGCCCCGTCACCCGGGCAGCCACCGCCGCGGCGCAGGCGCCGGTGCCGCAGGCCTCGGTGAGGCCCGCGCCGCGCTCCCAAACGACGAGGCGCAGCCCGGCGCCCTCTAGCTGCGCGAAGCCGACGTTGACGCCGCCCGGCACGCGCGCCTCGATGGCGGGCCCGAGGGTGCCGGCGCGGCCGAGGTCCTGGACTTCGAAGACGACGGCGTGCGGGTTTCCCATGCTGATCCGTAGCGCACGGACCGTCTCGCGCCCCAGGTCGAAGTCCTGCTCGCCCTCGACCCGGGCGGTGCCCATGTCGACGGTGACCGCCCCGACGACGCCGCCCGAGCCCCGGTGAACGGTGCAGCGCCGGAGGCCGGAATCGGTCTCGACTACCAGTTGGCCTTGGAGGCTCCGGGTCTCCGCCAGGTGCCGGGCAACGCACCGGATGCCGTTGCCGCACATGGCGGCCACCGACCCGTCGGAGTTGTAGATGTGCATGTAGGCGGCACCGTCCTCCTCCGGCGGAAGGATGGTGAGGACGCCGTCCGCTCCGATGCCGCGGCGGCGATCGCACAGGCGCGCTGCCCGCTCCGGGCCCATGAGCGTCCCGCCCTCGACCACCACGAAGTCGTTTCCGAGCCCGTGATACTTCCAGAAGTGGAGCGCCACGGACGGCATCCTATTCGATTCGCCAGCTGGCGGCGAGAGCGCCTACCCTCCCCCGCCGGGGGGGAGGCATGTTCACCCACAGAAACGAGCGATGGCCTTGGCGTGGATGGTGGCCGCCCTCTCCAGCTCCGAGACCTCCACGTATTCGCCGGTCCGATGCGCCACCCGAATGTCGCCGGGCCCGAACACGCACGCCTCGGCCCCCATGTCGATGAGCTCCGGGAGCTCAGCTCCGAAGGGCACGGTCGCCGATGCGTTTCCGCTCTCCTTCTCGAGAAAGCGAACCACCTCCGCGTCCGCCGAGGTGACGGCCGCCTTGTCCACCCGCATGGGCGTGTGTTCGACCCGAATCCTCCCCCCGCTCTTGTGCTCCAGCGATCTGGCCGCCTCCTCGAAGAGCGTGAGGAAGCGCGCCGGCTCCTGCCCGGGCAACGGGCGCCACTCCAGCGTGAAGAAGCAATCGCCGGCCAGGATGTTCCGAGCCTTGCCGCCTCGGATGAGGCCGACGTTGGAGGTGGTGTGTGGTGGCGCGAAGGCGCCGTCAGAGTGCTCCTGTGCGAGCTTCGCCTGGATGCGCTCGATCTCCGCGAGGAGTCGGCCAGCCGCGTGAATGGCCGAGGCTCCGAGCTCGGGGAAGGCGCTGTGGCCCTCGACTCCAGTGACGGTCACATCGGCCGCACAGTAGCCCTTGTGAGCTCGGATGGGCACGAGGCGGGTGGGCTCGCCGATGATCGCCACGCGCGGCCGGATCTTACCCTCGTGCATGAGGAGCTTCGCCCCCTGGCAGCCCACCTCCTCGTCGGCGGTGAACAGGAGCCAAAGGGGCGCCGCGTGTGGCTCCTGGCGCGACGCTGCCGCCAGCATCGCCGCCACCGACCCCTTGGTGTCGGCGGAGCCCCGCCCGTAGACTCGCCCGTCGCTCAGTCCTCCCGACAGGGCTTCCTTCCACTCCGGATCGAAGGGCACGCAGTCGCTGTGGCCGACGAGCGCGAGCCCTCCCCGCGTGTCGGGTCCCTTCCGGCAGACGAGATTCCCCTTCTCGACGCCCTCGGCGTCGCGCCAGATCATGCGGCGGACGTCGAAGCCCAGCCCCCGGGCCTCTTCCTCGATGCGGTCGAGCACGGGGTGATTCGACTTCGTCGAGGTGGAGTCTATTGCGACCAGAGCCTGCAACAGCGGCACGAGATCCATGCAGGCAGGGTACTTCAGCGGGACGGCTCGCGCACGCAGAGCGCAGAGTCAGGCCGCCCAGAGCTTCCGCATGGTGGCGCGGAACTCGCGCGCGACCTCCTCGCCCGGCGTCCGACCGGGGGCGCTCGCTCCCCCGGAGACGACGGGGTCGCCTCCCACGTAGACGTCGCGAACGGCGCTGCGCGCTCCAGAGAACAGGACCGTCGGGAGCAGGTCGGGTGCGGAGGTGCCGGCCACCGACGCGTCCTCGAGGTCGACGACGACGAAGTCGGCAGGCTCCCCCGGGGCGAGCTGCCCTCCCGGAAGCCCCAGGGATCGCATTCCTCCCGCGGAGGCGAACCCGTACAGGCGCCGCGCCAGGCCGTCGAGGCCTCCCGCTTCGCCGGATTCATCCGCCAGCACGCCCCGGGTGAGCCGCTCCAGCCGGAGGTGCCCCTCCAGGGCGCGCGCCTCCTCGAGGAGGTCGATCTGGACGTTCGAGTCGCTTCCCAAAGCAAGGCCGCAGCCCGCATCGAGGAGTTCTCGTGCCGGCACGATCCCGTCTCCCAGATCCCGCTCGGTCGTGGGGCAGGCACAGACGGTGACGCGGGCCCGCCCCAGGAGCCCGACATCCTCGGGGGTCAGGTGAATCGCGTGGACCGCTGTGAATCCCGGCTGGAGGACGCCAAGGCGCTCGAGCAGGCCCGTCGGGGTCACCCCGTGCTCAGCGCGGCACTGCTCCACCTCCGCGGGCTGCTCCGCCAGATGGACGTGGAGGGGCCAGGCACGGCGGCGCGCCTCCAGGGAGAGCACGCGAATCCACTCCGCCGGGCATGCCCTCACGCTGTGTGGCGCGAGTCCTACGCTCGCCCCCGCATCGCCGGCAGCGAAGTCGGCGAGGCGCAGCAGGCTTTCTAGGACCTGATCCTCCGATTGGTCGATGAACCGGCGCTGCGCTGGGACTGGCGCCTCCCCCGGTCGGCCCCGCGCGTACGCCGCCCGGAGGAGAGTGATCCGTATCCCGACCTCCCGGGCGGCCCTCATCACCTGCTTCGCGAGGAGGTCCGGATCGTCGTAGGTCCTTCCGTTCGGGTCGCGCTGTAGGTAGTGAAACTCACCGACCGCGGTCACTCCCGCCCGGACCATCTCGTGGAAGGTCATTCGGGCCGCCGCGTACATATCCTCCGGATCGAGCACGGAGGCGGCTCGATACATGGCGTCCCGCCAGGACCAGAAGTCGCTCTTCCCAGGAAGGCGCACCTCGGTCCGACCCCGGATCGCGCGCTGGAAGGCGTGGCTGTGAGCGGACACGAGACCAGGGAGGATCGCCTTGCCTCTCAGGCGAACCCACTGGCACCCGACCTCGGGCTCCCCGACGGCCGCAATCGCGCCGTCGACGACGGACAGCGCCGCTCCCTCGGACACCCCGCCGCCCGCGAAGAGGAGGTCTGGGAGGTAGGCGCGAGGCGGCACGGGCATGCCCGAGGGTATCTCCCGCACCGTCGAAGGTCGAGGGGCGTCAGGGCACGACGAGCGCTACCGCGTCGAGCTCGAGGTTGACCCCGCGAAGCGCCTTCTCGACGAGTTCGCGATGGACGTGCAGCGACACCAGGGCTCTCTCGATGTCCTGGCGCGGAGCTCCGCCGTCCCGCGCGGAGGCGATAAGGCGCTCCTCCTCGGTCTTGACGTGCGCATCGAGGCGCTTCACCGCTTGCGCGACGCGTCGCTGGAGAGCGTCGCGAACGGAGCTCTCCGCCTGGACTCCGGCCGCTTCGACGAGGTCCGCCGAGGGCGGGGCGGCGCGGGCGTCCCGAACCCCGTCCACGTCCACCTCGAGCCTGGCGGCCCCACCTTCCATCACGCGGTGGCCCGCTGCCAGGTCCACCAGCGCCGAGAGAGGCCCCTCGTCCAGGTACCGCGACGCCTGGCGCGAAGGGACGCGCGCGCCGGGAGCGAGATCCGCCGGCAGCCGCCAGCGCGGGCGGTACCGCACGTAGAGAGCGCCGCTGCGGGGAGCCACCCGGGAATGGAGCACCGCCGTTCGGCCGGCGTCCCCGTCGCGCGCCAGTTCGAGGAGCGCCTCCACGAGTCGATGTCCCGTCGCGAACCACTCGAGTTCCTCGTGGGCTACCGCGGTCTCGCGCCAGAAGCTGCCGAGGTGGGTCCGCTCCTCCTCCGGCATGTCCATGCCGGGCAGGGCCTCGATCTGCATCCGCGCCCCGAAGGTGAAGGCAGACTCGAACGGGTGGACATTCTCGTCGGTGTCCACCTCCATCCCTACGCGGCGCCCGGATTCCACCACCAGCTCCTCCAGTTCCTCCTCCAGCCAGCGCGCCAGCGTCTGCAGGGCCGCTTCGATCTCCCGGCTGCGGGAGCTGGTGGCCGCCGGGTCGTCGCTCTCGGAATCGGCGTCCTCCAGACCCACCGCCGAATCCTCGCCCATGCGATCGAAGGCCGCCCGCACGAGCGCCGTCAGCTCGGGGATGGAGGCGGAACGAACGTCGAGAAGGGGGTCGTACCCCTCGTGCTGGGCGCGGCGGCCGGCGGCCACCCGGTCCGCGATCTTCCGCCGGAACGCCTCGCGCGTCTCCTCGCTTCGCTTGCGGCGAAGCGTCTCCAACTCCTCCGGCAGGTTCGCCAGCACGGCATCGAGGCCACCCACCGGCTCGTCGAAGATGCCGATCTCCTTCTCGTAGAGGTCGGCGAGGAATGCCTCGTCGCCGGGCTCGGCGAACACGTGCACCTCCACCGGGCGGGTCTGCCCGAGGCGGTCGAGCCTGCCGATGCGCTGCTCAAGCACCAGGGGGGAGTCGGGCAGGTCCAGGCACACCAGATGGCAAGCGAACTGGAAGTTGCGCCCCTCGCCACCGGACTCCCCCGAGAGGAGCACCATGGGGCCCTCGGGATCGCGGAACCGCGCCACCAATCGATCGCGACCCTCCATGGTAGGGGCATCGTCATAGAGCAGCGCCTCGAGGCGCTCGCGCTCCCCAATGTGGGCCTGTAGCGCCCGAAGGCGGTCCACGTCACCGCCGAAGACCAGCACCTTTTCGTGCGTGCGTGCCAACCGACCGCATAGCGAGGCTACCGCCTCGAGCTTTTCGCCTTCGGCGAGGTCCTCCCTGCGAAGAACGCGTCGGGTGAAAGCGCCTACCTTGACTCGCCGGTTCCGGATGAGGCGAGAGGAAAGGCCGTAGTGGGCAGCCAGGTGTTCGAGCAGGCGCGCCCGGGTGATGCGGCGGCGCTTGGGCGGCTTGCCACCGTCGCCCTCCGAATGCGCGAAAACCGGATCACTCGGGGCGAGCGAACGCAGTCGTTCCACGGCCTGGTCGATGCGACCGCCGGCGAGCAGCTCCCTCGCCACCGCCGAAAAGGCCTCGTGCGCCTCCAGCCGTTGCAGAAAACTCTCCAGCGAGGCGCTGGGCACGGGCTCCACGAGGGAAAGCAGGCGAAAGTACTCCCGCGGGTCCAGGCGGATGGGAGTAGCGGTGAGGAGGAGGAGTCCAAAGGAGCTGCGAGCGATGGGGGCGGTTCGCTCGAAGAGGGCGTCCGCGGCGAGATGGTGAGCTTCGTCGACGACCACCAGGTCGAGCGGGAGCGACGCGGCCAGGGCGGCGAGCGCCGGGTCCGCCTCCAGCCGCTCCTGCGACACGATGGCGAGCTTGCTCCTCTGGAGCGCTTCCTCGGCGCCCCCCAACTCGGCGATGCGCTCGGGGGTGAGCAGGGTGAAGAGGGCGTTGAACTTGTGGAACATCTCGGCGAGCCACTGGAAACACAGGTGCTCGGGAACGATGAGTAGGACCCGCTCGGCGAGACCGAGCTGGCGCATTCCGGAGAATACCAGGCCCGCCTCGATGGTCTTGCCGAGACCCACCTCGTCTGCGAGCACGAAGCGAGGGCTGCGGTCGGAGAGAATGCGCCCGGCGGCGCCGACCTGATGCGGAAGTACGTGGACGCGCGAGGAGAGAAGCGCACCGAGGCTGTCTGCCCGCCGCAGGGCCTCCAGGCGGGCGACGCGGGTGCGCAGCGAGAACGCGCTCGCGGGCCCTGCGTCACCGGACGCGAGCCGGTCGAGAAGGCCGCCTGCGGGCCGATCCAGCGGCGTCTCGTCCGGGACGGCGGCCAGGGCCTGGTCGCGGCCGGAGACCACCGTGACGCCGTCCCGACCAGCGAAGCGGACGGCGATCCTGCGGCCTTCATCCCCGACCTCGAGCACCAACCCCACTCCCCACGCCGGCTGTGCTCGGTGAACGAGCTTCTGGCCCTTCTTCCATGTCATCGTGCGTGCGCCCTCGTATCCCTTTGTGCCGCCGCCGGCCAGCTTTTAAAGCTCGGAGGTCACGGGTGCTTAACCACCTTTCGCGCCGTTGACAGCCGTCGCGGCGCGAGCTAGAACCCCGACGCTCCACCATCCGAGGGCGGATAGCTCAGGGGTAGAGCATCGCCCTTACAAGGCGAGGGTCGCAGGTTCGAAACCTGCTCCGCCCAAGTCAGACGCTTTGGGGTGTTAGTTAAGTCGGTTATAACGCCGGCCTGTCACGCCGGAGGCCACGGGTTCGAGTCCCGTACACCCCGCCAGTCTTCGGGCCCGATCTCCGCAAGAGGTCGGGCCTTTTCCTGTTCGTGCCCGTGCTCTGTGACCTGCCGTGTGACCTCCTCCTTGGGGGCAGGCTCGGCGAGCCGGATGCACTCGACGGCGCGGCACAGCGCCGGCCAGACTACGTCGAGGCGCGTGTAGAGATCCGATGCCTGGCGCGGCGACGGGTGCGTGACCAGGTCGAGGTCGCTGCGGATAGCCCCGCCCGCCAGCGCGAGGCTACGGAACGTGCTCCGGGTCTCGTAGTGCGTCCGGCGCTCGCCTGGCTGGCCTGGTGCCCAGTTTGGCTAGGCACTGGCAGCAACTGTGGGTTCGAGCCGATAGAAGGGCTCGTATCTCGTCCCGTCGCGCCACAGCGCGTAGAGGATTCCTGCGATCTTCCGGGCCAAGGCAGCGATTGCCTTGAACGTTCCTCGCCGACGCGCGACCTCCCGGGCCCATTCGCACATGGGATGGCGAGCGCGGGTGCGTAGGGCGCACCAGGCTGCCTGGACCAAGATCCACCGAGCAGAGGCGTTGCCCGCCTTCGTGATCGAGGTGATGCGGCGGCGATCCGAGCTCGAGTCCTCGCCCGGCGTCAGGCCCAGATAGGACTCGAGCTGGTGCGCATTCTTGAATCGATCGATGCGATCGATCGCCGAGACAAATCGCAGCGAGGTCAGCGGGCCCACGCCTGGTACCGTCATCAAACGCTGGCACAGGTCGGAACCCTTCGCGAGTGCCTCGAGCTCCTGGTTGGCTTCCTTGATCTGCTCGCTCAGCAGGTCGATGGTCTCCAGTTGCCGCAGGACGAAGGCAGGGACCTCCAGCTGCTGCGACTCGAAGTACGCTCGCATCTTCTTGGGTATGGCGACCGGCCCACCCAATCGAAGGCCCGAGCCTTTGAGCTGCCCACGGAGCCAGCCGCGGATCGTGTTCACTAACCGAGTGCGCGCTTGAACTAGGGACTCGCGCATTCCGCACATTGACTTCACCTCCCTCGACCAACGGGAGGGCACGTGGACCGAAGGCAAGTCGATCCGGCACGAAGCCTCGCTCAATGCCTGGGCATCGCGCCGATCCGTCTTGAGCCCTCGCGCCCCAACACCAAGGACACGCACCAGCGTCGCTGGCACTACTCGCACTTCGTGGCCCAGATCCAGGGCCGCATCCGCTATCGCAAACGCCTCCGCGCACGTCTCCAGCACCACCCGGCCCGCCGCTCGCCGCAGGAACTCCGGCAGCGATGTCGTCGCGACCCGTCCCTCGTAGGTCAGCACCCCGTCGCTCGTGCGAATACAGACTTGGGATTCCCTTCCACCCAGATCGATGCCAATGTGGTCCATGGTCGGCCTCCCTTTCTTGCGCCTCGAGCGCGTTGACGTCTGAGGAGTGCATTGTCCGCTACCTCGTTCGCTGGGAGGCCGGCCACTTCATCCAGTCTGGGTTCAAGGTGGAGTATCCGTAAGGTGAGGGCACCGGCGACAAGAATCTGGCCGCCGCCCACTACGGAAAGGTGCTCGAGTTTGCCCAGCAGCACGCCGGCCGCTACGACCCCAGGCTCATTGCCGACTATCAGAAGATGGTCGACGAACTCGACCCTCACTCCGGCACCTGAGCATCCTTCCTCAGCGGGCGGGGTCGCTCTCTTTGAGTGAAAGTCGGCGAGAGCGCCGCCGACACCCTGTCGGCCAGCGCCTTAACGCGCCGCAGGGAGTGGTCGGCTGGCCCCCGCTTGTCCGGAGTCACCAGGCTCAGCAACGTGACCTGGTG
>DATJZG010000166.1:0-14026 GCA_035499295.1 Anaeromyxobacteraceae bacterium | reverse complement strand
CGGATGCCCGGCTCCACCTCGATCTCGCCCTGGCCGGTTCCCACCACGGCACGCTCCCGGTGAGCCGGGAGCGTAGCGTCTGCGCCGCCTAGCCGCCAGCCGCGCGGGAGGGTGGCGGCCCGGCCACCCCTGGCGGGCACCCGCGCCCGGGCTCCGACCTCGCGGGGCGAGGGGGATCGCCGGCGTGGAGGTAGCGCCCCGGAGGGAGGGAGACGACCGTGAGCGGAACGCGGGCGGAATCCACCCGGACGAAGGTGACCTGGGGCGAGGGGGATCGGTACCAGCTCCCGGCGCGGCGGACCCACCACCACCCGGAGGCGTAGAACACCTCCTCGTCGAGGCTCGCCACCACCTTCACGCCGGCGCCGATGGCGACGAGCCGCGGCGAGGCCGGCAGGGCGAGGCTCACCGATTCCTCGTCGGACCCGGCCCGCGCCGCCGGCGCGAGGGCGAGCCCGAGGGTGAGGCAGACCGCCTTGGCGGCGAGGGCGCGCCTTTCCATGCTCCGACGTTGCGACCACCTCCGTGTGGGGAGGATAGGACTCGAGGTGAGCCGAGGTGGGCCGCGAGTAACCTCCGGGTTTCCTTGACAGGAAGGGTGCCTGGATCGTATAGAACCGCCCTTCCCGGAGTCCGGCCCCCCTTTCGCGCGACCCCGCGCACGGGGGCAAGCCAGCGAGCTTTCGGAAAGATTTTCGAAGAAGGAGTGTCCCGATGTACGCGGTGATTCGGACCGGCGGCAAGCAGTACCGCGTCGCCAAGGGCGACCGCCTGAAGGTGGAGCTGCTCGAGGGCGAGGTGGGCAAGAAGGTCTCTTTCGAGCCCCTGCTCGTCGGCGGCGAGGGCGAGGCCAAGGTGGGCAAGCCCACCGTTTCGGGCGCGTCGGTGGTGGGGGAGATCGTCGCCCACGGCAAGCACCGGAAGGTGACCCACTTCCGCAAGAAGAAGGAGGGCTGGACCAAGAAGCGCGGCCACCGCCAGCCCTTCACCGAGGTGCTCATCACCGAGGTTCGCGGCTCGTAGAGCCGGGAGGAGAGAGCGATGGCTCACAAGAAAGGTCAAGGTTCGAGCCGCAACGGGCGCGACTCCGCCGGGCAGCGCCGCGGCGTCAAGGTCTACGGTTCGGAGAGCGTGGTCTCCGGGAACATCCTCGTTCGCCAGGTGGGGACCCTCTTCCACCCCGGCGCGAACGTGAGCATGGGCAAGGACTTCACCCTCTTCGCCACCGCGGACGGGACGGTGAAGTACGAGAAGAAGCGCGGCGACCGCCGCGTCGTCTCGGTGGTGCCGAAGGCCTAGGGGAAGAGGTCAGACTCGGCAGCTCGCGAACGCCGCGGAGCCCCAGGGCACCGCGGCGTTTCGCGTCCGGAGGGCGCGTTGAAGTTCGTCGACGAGGTCCGCATCAAGGTGAAGGCCGGCGACGGCGGCGACGGCGCCGTGGCGTGGCGCCGCGAGAAGTTCATCCCCCGCGGCGGGCCCGCGGGCGGCGATGGCGGCGACGGCGGTGACGTGGTGCTAGAGGTCGACCCCCAGCTCACCACCCTCCTCGACTACCGCTACGTGCGCGAGCACCGCGCCAAGAACGGCGAGCACGGGCGCGGGTCCGACCAGAACGGCCTCTCCCAGCCCTCGCTCGTCCTCCGGGTGCCGCCGGGCACGCTGGTACGCGACGCCGCCACCCGGGAGGCGCTCGCCGACCTCGCCGGCCCCGAGGGGCGGCTGGTGGTCGCCAAGGGAGGGAGGGGCGGGCTCGGCAACATGAACTTCGCCACCTCCACCAACCAGGCGCCCAGGTACGCCCAGAAGGGAACGAAGGGGGAGGAGCGCGAGCTCGAGCTCGAGCTGAAGCTGCTCGCCGACGTGGGCATCGTCGGCTACCCGAACGCCGGGAAGTCCACCCTCATCAGCCGCATCTCCCGGGCCCGCCCCAAGATCGCCGACTACCCCTTCACCACGCTCACCCCCAACCTGGGCGTGGTGGGGTGGCGGGGCAAGAGCTTCGTGGTGGCGGACGTGCCCGGCCTCATCGAGGGCGCCCACTCCGGCGCCGGGCTGGGCCACCAGTTCCTGCGTCACCTGGAGCGCTGCCGGGTGCTCGTGCACCTCGTCGACCCGGTGGCCCCGGGCGAGGGGCGCGGCCCGCGCTCCGACTACGACGCCATCCAGCGCGAGCTCGAGCTCTACTCGCCCGAGCTGGCGAAGAAGCCCCAGGTGGTGGTGGTGACGAAGATGGACGTCCCCGAGGCCCGGGAGAAGCTCGCCCTGCTGGAGCGGTCCTTCGCGCGCCGCAAGAAGAAGCCGAAGATCCTCTCCATCTCCGCCGTCACCGGCGAGGGGCTCGACCGCCTCCTCGACGCGGTGGCGCGGCTCCTCGCCGGCGAGGAACTCGGGGCGCGGCGCCACGCGCACAAGAAGGTGGGCAAGCCGAGGCGAGAGGCCGCCTCGTGAGCAGCCGGGCCATCGCCCACGCCGAGTTCCTGCTCGCCCCGCGCAAGGCGCGCATCGACGAGGTCGTGGCCGGGCGCACCCGCACCCTCACGGTGGTGATGGAGGCGTTCTGCGACCCCCAGAACGTGAACGCGGTTCTGCGGACCTGCGACGCCTTCGGGGTGCAGGAGATCCACGTGGTCGAGGGGCCCATGAAGCCCTACGACCGCAACAAGAAGATCTCGCAGAATGCGGACAAGTGGCTCGACGTGGTGCGCTGGCGATCGACCGCCGAGTGCCTGGCGGCGCTCAAGGAGCGCGGCTACGCGATCTACGTCACCCACCTCGGCGACGGCTCGGCCGGGCTCTCCGATCTCTCCTTTGCCTCCCCGGTGGCGCTCGTCTTCGGCAACGAGAGCCGGGGGGTCTCGGACGAGGCGCTGGCCGCGGCGGACCGGCGCTACGCCATCCCCATGCTGGGGTTCTCCCAGTCCTTGAACGTCTCGGTGGCCGCGGCGGTGAGCCTCTCGCGCGCGGTGGAGCGGCGCCGGGCGGAGCGCGGGCGCCACGGCGACCTGCCGGAGGAGGACGCCCGCGCCCTGCGGGAGCGCTTCTACGTGCTCGCCGTGAAGGAGCGGTCGCGGATCGCCAAGGCCGAGGCGGTCGCGGCGCGACGGGCGCGACGCCGAGACTAGGCCGGGCGGGAGGAGCATGGAGGAGCTCACCCACCTCGAACAGGCGGTCCTGCGGATGTTCCTCGCCGGGCGCCACCCCGTGCTCGCCGCGCTCCGAGCCCAGCTCCCCTCCCTCTCGGTGGCCCGGAGGGAGGGCACCGGGCAGCGCTTCGAGACCCGCTTCGCGGTCGGGCGCTCGGCCCGGCCGGCGGCCCTGCCCGCGCGGGTGCTCCTCGACGACGTGCACGCGAGCGTCCCCGGCCTCGCGCACGGGGCGTCCTTCGCGCTCTTCGTCGTCGGGGGTCGGCTCGCTCGGCTCGAGGGGGTGACCTTTCGCGGGGAGGTGTGGCCGAAGGAGATCGGCGCCTTCACGCTCCACTACGACGAGCCCGAGCGCGATCTCTCCGACCTCGACGCCCGGTAGGCGGGCCGCGACGAAACCGAGAAAGGAGGCGGGCGGGCCGGAAGCCGGCCCGCCCGCGCGAGGCTCCCGCCGAACCTCGTGCTACCTACGGAGGGTAGGCGCCCCCGGGGTAGCCCAGGTAGGGCTTGGTGAAACTCACCCCCGAGAAGTCGAAGTCGGTGGCGTTGTTGTCGAGCGACGGCACCGTCGCGCCCAGCGCCGGGTCACAGGGGGTGGCGCCGGTGATGAACTCCCGGCCCCAGAGGGTGTTGCCGGCGGCGTCCTCGGCCTTGAGCAGCCACTCGGTCTCCTGCGGGACCATCCAGGTGCGCGAGGTCTCGTGGCAGGTGAGCGCCTCCACCTTGGAGACGTTGGTGGTGGAGAGTGCCCCGCCCGCCATCATCGCGTCCGAGCGTCCGTGCAGCACGCTCGTCGCCGGGCCCACCATGACGTCCGGCATGGGCGCCATCCCGGTGGTGGTCGTGCTCGAGCTCGAGGCGGGCAGCAGGTACCAGCGGTTGACGAGGTCGATGGTGGCCGGCGTCAGGTCGACGGTGGTGGCGGAGGCGAAGAGCGGGGTCACCGGCCCCATGGTGAACCGATCGCGCGGGCACGACAGCGGGACCGCCTCCTCCTCCTGGACCACCAAGCTGCCCCCCACCCCCGTCTGGCGGTAGGAGACGTAGCTGGCGGAGCGCGGGGCGGCGCGGAAGGGGTTGCGCGCGTCGGTGTCCCAGACCACGTTCGTGGCCGTCACCTCGGTCAGCTTGTAGCTCGCGAAGCTCTCGAAGTCCGCGGAGAGCGTGCCGGCCACCTCCTCGCGGGTGACGGTGGCGAGCGCGGTCAGGTCGACGTTGATGGTGCCCTTGCCCTGGTGGGGGCCAGCCGCGTTGGTGGTGTCGATGGTGCCGTTCGCGACCTCGACCGAGGTGGCGGGCATCGACACCGGGCCGACGCCCAGGATCCAGGAGTAGGTGTCGGCCCCGGTCTTGGAGACGGTGAGGGTGGCCTCGACGTGGTCGTCGACCACCGTCCAGGTGGCCGACTGGCCGGTGGTGAGCGCGGGGTGCTTGGCGATGGCGTCCTCGACGTGGACGAGCGCCTTGTAGAGGTGGCGGTTCACGCGGTCCACCACCTCCTCGCTGCGGATGAAGAGGTGCGGATTGCACCCGTCGTCGTCGATCTGGGTGAGGAAGTCGTCCGGGCCGGGGCCGGGGTCGAAGACGCTCGGGGTGAGGTCGGTGGCGGTGTCGCAGAGCCCGACGCCCGCGATGGTGGGCGTGGCGGCGGCGAGCTCGGCGGGGCTGGCGCTCTGGGCGCCCGTGCCGGTCGAGCTCGTCCCGCAGGCGGCGAGGACGCCGAGCGGCGCGGCGAGGACGAGCGTGCGGAAGAGCTTCATGGGAACCTCCGGTTCGATGGGGTTGCCCTCTCTAACAGGTGGGATCGCGCCCAGTTTCGCGAAAATCGATATCCCGCATGGGGATCACGCCAAGTGCCCGCGCACAGGTGGTTTTCTTGCGAGAAGTGTAGGGAGAGCGCTCACTCCGGCCCACCCCTTTCAGCCTGCCTCCCGGGGCGCGCCCTCCTTTAGAGAGGGCGACAGGCCTCCCAGAAGGAGCGCATGTCCGGCGGCAGCGGCGCATCGAAGGCCACCCTCGCCCGGGTGCGAGGGTGGGGCAGCTCGAGCCGGGAGGCGTGCAGCGCGTGGCGCGGCAGGCGGAGGGCCGCCTGGTCGCCCTCCGTCAGGGCGCCGCGGGTGAAGCGGTCGAAGATCATCTCGTCCGGCCCGTAGATCTTGTCGCCGAGGAGGTGGAGCCCGGAGTGGTGGAGGTGGGCCCGGATCTGGTGCTGCCGCCCGGTGCGCGGGTGGCAGGCGAGGAGCGCCACCGCGGCCCCGTCGCCCGCGCGCTTCCTCCCCAGGACCTCGAAGTCCGTGCGGGCCGGGAGCCCCTCGGCGCGCACGTGCATCCGCACCCGCACGCCGCTCGAGCCGTCGAGGGAGAGCGGCGCCTCGACGCCGAAGCGCTCCTCCCCGGGCTCGCCGAGGGCGAGCGCCAGGTAGGTCTTCTCCACCTTGCCGCGGGCGAACGAGGCCTTGAGGGCGCGCGTCCACTCGGGCGCCAGCCCGCAGGCGAGCAGCCCCGAAGTCTCGCGGTCGAGCCGGTGGGCGGGATCCACCTTGCGCCCCGGGTAGCGCTCCCGGGCGAGGGCGGTGAAGGTGTGGGCGAGGTAGCGCGCGGTCGGGTGGACCGGGAGCCCGGCGGGCTTGTCGACCACGAGCAGGTCGCCGTCGTCGTGGACCACGGCGAAGTCGAGGGGCGTCTCGGGCTCGGGCTCCGCCTCCTTCAGGAGCGAGAACCTCATGCCCGGGAGGACGCGGGTGGAGGGCTTCGGCGGGCGGCATCCCTCCCACTCGATCCGGGTCTCGATGAGGCGCTGGATGCGCTCGCGGGAGAGGCGGCGGATCTTCTCCTTCAGGTAGCGGTCGAGCCGCCACCCGGCGTAGTTCGCCTCGACCTGGAAGCTGACCCGCACGAGCGCCATGGGCGAGGCCGGAGAGTACCACCGCGCCGCCGCGCCGCATTGGCCGGCGCCCCCGCCGATGCTAGGATTCGTGGATTGTGAGACGGCTGCGCTCGCTCGCCGCGCTTTCGGCGCTGGCCCTCGCCGCGCCGGCGCGGGCCACCGGGACCCCGCGAATGTTCGTGCTCGCCTTCAAGGCGCCCCCGACCCTCGCCTTCACCGGCAAGCGGCTCGCCCAGGCAGTCGCCACCGAGGCGGCGAAGGTCGGCACCTTCGAGGTGCTCGGCCCCGACGCGGTCGAGGAGCGGGTGGGCCGGCGCGCCTACCAGCGGCTGGTGGAGTGCGCCGGGGACGCCCGCTGCATCGCCGACGCCGACGTCCCGCTGAGCGCCGAGCGCGTGGTGGGCGGGCGGCTCGAGGAGCTGGAGAGCTCCTACGAGGTGCGGGTGTCCCAGGTGGACCTGGGGTCCGGCAGGGCGCTCGCCACCTTCGCGCGCGTCGTGCCCATCGGGTCGCGCCAGCTCGTCGCCGAGGTCGCCTCGGCGAGCGGTCCGCTCCTTCGCGGCGAGGGCGAGGGGATGGGCGAGCTCGTCGTCTCGGCGAGCTCGCCCCGGGCCGAGGTCTACGTGGACGGCCGGAGCGCGGGCTACACCCCTCTCTCGATGCGGCTGAAGCCCGGTTCCTACCAGGTGGGGCTCGAGAAGCCGGGCTACGTGAAGCCCGCGCCGCAGAAGGTGGAGGTGAGCGACGGCGACGTGGCCACGCTCTCGGTCGCCCTGACCCCGCTTCCTCCGGGGGAGGTGGAGCGCCGCTAGCGGGAGCCGGTCTTTTTTTCGGTTCCTCGCCTAGGTGCGCTTCCCGCCTCGGCCTTGCCGGTCGACGGGGGTTGCCTCCTCGCGAGCCGGGCAAAGGGCCGCGAGAGGATCCCTCCGCCGAGGAGCCACCCGTCGTTGACGGATGGGGCGAGGGAGCGTAGAGAGTAGTCCCGGCTTGAGGCGCAACGCCGTCATCATCTCGGCCCACCGGGCCGGCCGGTCGCAGCGGCTCCACCCCGCCGAACTCGCTCGTCTCCCCCCGCCGGAAGCGCTGCCGGAGCGAGGGCGCGCTCGGGGTGCGGGCGGCGACGGCGGGGTTCCGGGCGGGTCCTTCGGTCGGGCGAGGAGAGGAACGTCATGGTGAGGACGAAGAAGACCAAGTACCTGTTCGTCACCGGGGGGGTAGTGAGCTCCCTCGGCAAGGGCCTCGCCGCCTCCTCGATGGGAGCTCTGCTCGAGAACCGCGGGCTCGAGGTCACCCACCTCAAGCTCGACCCTTACATCAACGTGGATCCGGGCACCATGAGCCCCTTCCAGCACGGCGAGGTGTACGTCACCGACGACGGCGCGGAGACCGATCTCGACCTCGGGCACTACGAGCGCTTCACCAGCGCCAAGATGACCCGCAAGAACAACTACACCACCGGACGCATCTACCAGTCGGTCATCAACAAGGAGCGGCGCGGCGAGTACCTCGGGAAGACGGTGCAGGTCATCCCCCACATCACCGACGAGATCAAGGCGGTGATCCGCGAGGCGGCCGACGGGGCCGACATCGTCATCGTCGAGGTGGGGGGCACGGTGGGAGACATCGAGTCGCTGCCCTTCCTCGAGGCCATCCGGCAGATGAAGTACGACGTGGGCAGCGAGAACGTGGTCTACGTCCACGTCACCCTCGTCCCCTACATCGCGGCGGCCGGGGAGCTGAAGACCAAGCCGACCCAGCACTCGGTGAAGGACCTGCGGGAGATCGGCATCCAGCCCGACATCCTCCTGTGCCGCTCCGACCGGGAGATCTCCCGGGAGATGAAGGACAAGGTGGCGCTCTTCTGCAACGTCGACCCCTCGGCGGTGTTCACCGCGCTCGACGTGGCCTCCATCTACGAGGTCCCGCTAAGGCTCCACCAGGAGGGGCTCGACGACAAGCTCGCCGAGCTCTTCAACATCTGGAGCCGGGCCCCGCGGCTCGAGCGCTGGGAAACCATCGTCGAGAAGGTGGAGCACCCGCGCTGCGGCGAGGTCCGGGTGGGGGTGGTGGGCAAGTACGTGGAGCTGGTGGAGAGCTACAAGAGCCTGAACGAGGCGCTCGTGCACGGCGGGATCGCCAACGACTGCCACGTGCGCCTCGAGTTCATCGACGCGCAGCGGCTGGAGGACGGAGACACCACGCCGCTCGACCAGGTGGACGCCATCCTGGTCCCGGGCGGGTTCGGGGTGCGGGGGACCGAGGGCAAGATCGCGGCGGTGCGCCACGCCCGGGAGAGGAAGGTCCCCTTCTTCGGCATCTGCCTCGGGTTGCAGATGGCGGTGATCGAGTTCGCGCGCGACGTTCTCTCGCTCGACCGCGCCAACTCGCTCGAGTTCGACGAGTCGAGCCCGCACCCGGTGGTCACCCTCATGGAGGCCCAGCGGGGCGTGGCCAACAAGGGCGGGACGATGCGGCTCGGCAGCTACGCGTGCAAGCTGAAGGAGGGGACGAAGGCGCGCGAGCTCTACGCCCAGGACCTGGTCCACGAGCGCCACCGCCACCGCTTCGAGTTCAACAACGCCTACAAGAGCGCCTTCGAGGGGGCGGGGATGGTCTTCTCCGGGGTGAACCCGGAGCTCGGGCTGGTGGAGATGATCGAGCTCAACAACCACCCGCACTTCCTGGGGTGCCAGTTCCACCCCGAGTTCAGATCGAAGCCGTTCCAGCCCCACCCCCTCTTCGCCGGTTTCATCCGCGCCGCCATGGCCCAGCGGGAGGCGCGGCTCCGCCAGGCGGGAGGGGTGGCCGGCGTGACGAAGCTGCCGGTGGGGAAGGGCGCCTGAGGGGGCGAAGGCGGAGCGCCCGGTGACCACGATCCGAGCCCGCATCGGCGGCCACGAGGTCGGGGACGGCCGCCCGCTCCTCCTCATCGCCGGTCCCTGCGTCATCGAGTCGGAGGCGCAGGCTCTCTCGCACGCGCGCAGGGTGAAGGCGCTCGCGGAGCGCCACCGCCTGCCGGTCGTCTTCAAGGCCAGCTTCGACAAGGCCAACCGCTCGAGCGGCAAGAGCTTCCGCGGCGTGGGGCTCGAGGCGGGCCTGAGGGTCTTCGAGGCGGTGAAGCGGGAGACCGGGCTCCCCTGCCTCACCGACGTGCACGAGGCCTGGCAGGCGGAGCCGGTGGGCAAGGTGGTCGACGTCCTGCAGGTGCCGGCCTTCCTGTGCCGGCAGACGGACCTCGTCGTGGCCTGCGCCCGCCACGGGCGCGCCGTCAACGTGAAGAAGGGACAGTTCCTGGCGCCGCGCGACATGCGCCACGCGGTAGAGAAGTGCCGGGACGCGGGCAACGACAACGTGCTCCTCACCGAGCGGGGGGCGAGCTTCGGGTACGGGAACCTGGTGGTGGACATGCGGGCCCTCGTCCTCATGCGGGAGCTCGGCGTCCCGGTGTGCCTCGACGCCACGCACTCGGTCCAGCTTCCCGGCGCCGCCGGGGACACTACCGGGGGGGAGAGGCAGTACGTGGCGCCGCTCGCCCGCGCCGCGGCGGCGGTGGGGATCGATGCCCTCTTCGCCGAGGTCCACGAGGATCCGGCGGTGGCGAAGTCGGACGGCCCGAACTCGCTCGACTTCGCCATGGCGGACCGGCTCCTCGCCGAGGTGGTGAAGATCCGCGCCGCCCTGGGCCAGGCGTGACGGGGAAGGCTCCCGGGCGCAGGCCCCCGCTCCGGGGGCGCGCGGCTGCCCGGCGCGGGGAGCGGAGCGAGGCTTCCGACCTCCTCGAGCGGGCGCGGCGCGTAAGGCTCGTCCTCCTCGACGTCGATGGCGTCCTCACCGACGGTCGGATCTGGTACGGCCCCGCCGGCGAGGCGATGAAGGCCTTCGACGTGAAGGACGGCCACGGGATCGTGCTCCTGCGCGACCACGTGGACTTCGGCGTCATCTCCGGGCGCCCGGGAGGGGCGGCGCAGAGGCGCCTCGAGGAGCTCCGCTTCAAGCACCTCGTCTTCGGGCAGCGGGACAAGCTGGAGGGGTACGAGAGCCTGCGGCACCTGGGATTCGCCGACGGGGAGGTCGCCTACATGGGCGACGACGTGAACGACATCCCCCTTCTCGAGAAGGTGGGGCTCTCGGCGGCCCCCGCCGACGCCCGGCCCGAGGTGCTGCGCACGGTCCGTTTCGTCGCCACCCGGCCCGGAGGGCGGGGCGCCGTCCGGGAGCTCTGCGACCTCCTCCTCGCCGCCCGGGGACTGCGTTCGCCGTAGCGGAAGGCGCACGAAACGACCGCGGTCCCCTCGCCAACCCGTGCTAGCTTGCGGCGCGGATGGCCGTCCCCCTCCGCACCCGGCTGCGCCGAGGCGCCCGCTCCCTCGTCCTGCGAGGCCTCATCCGCCTCTTCGCCGCGCTCCCGCTCCGGGTGTGCATGGCGGTGGGGTCGGCGGTGGCCTGGTTCGCCTGGCCGCTCGCCCGGGCGACTCGGGCCGAGATGCGCGCGAGCCTCTCGGTCGCCTTTCCCGAGATGCCGCCGGGGCAGAGGGACGCGATCGCCCGGAAGGCACTCCGCAACCTGGCCTGGCTCGCCGCCGAGACCGTCACCCTCCGCAGCTACGACGCGCGGCTCGCCGAGTACGTCGCCTTCGCCCCCGGGGCGGAGGAGAAGCTGCACCGGGCCATGGCCGAGGGGCGCGGGCTCGTCTACGCCACCGGCCACATCGGCAACTGGGAGCTCATGGCCCGGCGCATCGCCCGCGCCGGCATCGCCTCGGCGGTCATCGCCAAGGAGAGCGGCGACCCCAAGATCACCGCCCTCATCGAGCAGATCCGCAGCGAGGGAGGTTTCGAGACGCTCTGGCGCGAGGACAAGGGAACGGCGCGCGCCATGATCCGGTGCTTCAAGGAGAACAAGGCGCTCGGCATCCTCATCGACCAGGACACCCGGGTGCAGGGCGTCTTCGTCCCCTTCTTCGGGCGTCCCGCCTTCACTCCCCGAGCAGCGGGCGACCTGGCGGTGCGCTTCCGCGCGCCGGTGGTGATGGGGTACTGCCGGCGCCGGGGACCGCGCCCGGGCGACGGCCACGAGGTGCAGGTCGTCGAGATCCCCTGGGATCGCGATGCCCCCGACCGGGACAGCGAGGCGGTCCGGATCACCGCCGCCTGCACCTCCGCCATCGAGGACGCGATCCGGAGGAACCCCGAGGAATGGGTCTGGATGCACCAGCGCTGGAAGCACCAGCCCCCGACCGAGCCCGCCTAGCAAAGTCGGTGCCGAAAAACCTTGTGGCATCCAACACCTGAGGCTATCGTCGAAAAAGCAAGGGTTGTGCCACTGGATCGAGCATGTTCATTGGTGCTAAATTCTCCAAGGCTTGTGCAGGACTACCGGTGTTGCTTTGCGCCTTGTCAAGTTCTCTCGTGACCGGGTGCCGAGCACGCGACGTGGTCCAAGAGCGCGCACGGCCGGAGATGAGGCTCGAGAACGTGCATTTTCGCTCCTATCGGGGCCCGACCCTGTCCTCCTTCGGCGAGGCCGCGAGCCTCGTTTACGACCGCGAGACGGGGGACTTCGTGGCCGGGGAAGCGAAGGTGGTACTCACCCCCGAGGGGGCCAAGGAGGTGCACCTCTCGGCGCCCACGCTCGTCGGCAACGTACCCAGTCGGGCCTACGTGGGTCGCGGGGGAGTGCTGATGGACCGGGGAACCGACTCGGCCCGCACCGAGACGGCGCGCTACGGCGCGGACGGGATCGTCCGCGGCGACGAGCCCATCGTCCTCCTCGGACCGGGGTACCGGCTCTCGGGGCCCTCCTTCACCCTCGACCCGAAGGACGGGATGCTCGTGGTGAAGGGCGGCGCCCGGCTCGTGGCCCAGGGGGAGGCGGTCCGCCCTTGAACGCGCCCGCCCTGGTCGCGCTGGCGCTGCTCGCGCCCCCGGCGCCTCCCGTCCCCATCCAGGTGGACGCCGACGAGGTCCACTACCAGTACCGCGATCGCAAGGTCCTCTTCGTGGGCAAGCCGCTCGTGCGCCTTACCCGCGAGGACGCGGTCCTCACCTGCAAGAGGCTCGTGGCCGACAACGACGACCAGGGCAAGCTCGAGAAGGCGGTCTGCACCGGAGACGTCCGACTGGTGCGCGGAGAGCGCACCGTGACCTGCGAGCGCGCCACCTTCGTGGAGAAGACGGCGGTGGTGGTGTGCACCGGGAACCCGGTGCTCCACGACGGCAAGTCGGTGATGCACGGGGAAGAGCTCACCTACGACCTGAACGAGGACCGGGCCACGCTCTCGAGCGCCAAGGGGACGGTGGTGCCGAAGCCCGGAGACGAGCCGGTGCCGCGACGGAAGAAGGAGCCGTCGCCGTGAAGGAGCCCCTGCTCGAGGCCCACGGGCTCGTGAAGAGCTACCGCCGCCGCAAGGTGGTGGACGGGGTCTCGTTCCGGGTGGCCCCGGGCGAGGTGGTGGGGCTGCTCGGCCCGAACGGCGCCGGCAAGACCACGAGCTTCAACATGACGGTGGGGCTTGTTCCCTCGGATGCGGGCTCGGTGCGCCTCGGCGACGAGGACCTGACCGGTCTCCCCATGCACCAGCGGGCCCGCCGCGGCGTCGGCTACCTGCCGCAGGAGGCCTCCATCTTCCGCAAGCTGACGGTGCGGCAGAACTTCACCGCGGTGCTGGAGGCGCTCGGGTCGCCGCGCGCCGAGCGGGAGCGGCGCGCCGACGAGCTCCTCGACGAGTACCACCTGCGCCGGGTGGAGGGGAGCCTCGGGGAACAGCTCTCCGGAGGGGAACGGCGCCGGGCGGAGGTGGCGCGCAGCCTCCTCTCCAACCCGCGCTTCATCCTCTTTGACGAGCCCTTCGCGGGCGTCGACCCCATCGCCGTCGCCGACCTGCAGCGGCTCATCGGCTCCCTGAAGGGGAGGGGCATCGGGGTGCTCCTCACCGATCACAACGTGCGCGAGGCGCTCGGCATCTGCGACCGCGCCTACATCCTCAGCTCCGGGACCATCCTCGAGGAGGGAACCCCGGCGCACATCGCCGGCAGCGAGCGGGCACGGGCGGTCTACCTGGGCGACAAGTTCCGGCTGGACGAGCCCGCCCGGGAGGGGAGCCCAGAGGTGCGAGCATGAGCCTGGAGCTGAAGCAGCACCTGAAGATGACCCAGCAGCTGGTGATGACCCCCCAGCTGCAGCAGGCCATCAAGCTCCTGCAGCTCTCGCGGATGGAGCTCGTCGACCTCATCCGCACCGAGATCAACGAGAACCCGCTCTTGGAGGAGACGGGCGAGGAGGAGGAAGGGCGCGCCGAGGCGGCCAGCCCCGCGGAGGCGAAGCTCGAGGCGCTCGAGCCCGCCCCCAAGCCCGCCGAGAAGTCGGAGGAGGTGAAGGGGGAGGAAGGCGCGAACGAGATCGACTGGGACCAGTACCTCGACCACTACCAGCTGCAGGGGCACACCGCCCCCTCCAACCGCAACCTCTCCGACGAGGAGCTGCCCGGCTACGAGGCGAACCTCACCCGCCGCAGCGACCTCGTCGACCACCTGGTCTGGCAGCTGCGCCTCTCCAACCTCACCCCCCAGGAGGAGACGGTCGCCATGCTCATCATCGGGAACCTCGATCCCGATGGCTACTTCAAGATGCCACCGGTGGACGGGGAGCCCGAGGAGGCCGCCACCCGGGACCCGCTCGTTCGGGTGGCCTTCGAGGCGGGCGTGGGGGTGGAGTTCGCCGAGGGCGTCCTGCGCAAGGTCCAGGCGCTCGACCCCGCCGGGGTGGCGGCGCGGGACCTGCGCGAATGCCTGCTCCTCCAGGCCAAGGCCCGCAACGCCGACATCCCCGAGGTGGTGGCCATCATCGACCGCCACCTCCGGCACCTCGAGTCGAAGAACTACAGCGCCATCGCCAAGGACCTGAAGATCTCGGTGGAGGAGGTGGTGCGGGCGGTCAAGATCATCTCCGCCTTCGAGCCCAAGCCCGGGCGCGCCTACTCGAGCGACGAGGCGCAGT
>DATJZG010000165.1:0-8473 GCA_035499295.1 Anaeromyxobacteraceae bacterium | reverse complement strand
TCTACACGGTTCACATGAACTTCTAGATGTCTCGAAAGCCGGCGCGGGGTCTCCTCCCCGCCCCGGAAACGGTCAGTACCCGAGCCGGCCCGGGGTGGCGACACTCCGGGCCGGCTCTCCACTGGGGCGGGTGCTGGCGCGACCCGGCCGGGAACAGCGAAGGACCGCCGGAAGAAGCGGCACCGCAGCCGAACGCGGCGCGACCGCCCCGCCGGCCGCGGGAAGGGCAGATGCGCGCCAGCGAGGTCGCGTGGAAAGCCGGAGACCGCCGCCAGGCGAACGGCTCGAGGCGAGGAAGTCACCATTAGCGAGCATGGTCGGGCGGGCGTTCGTCGAGAGCGAAGGCCCCACAGCCGGGCACTTCACGATTAGTGACTGCAAAACCCTGACCCAAGGGGGTCATTTCCGCCTCGAGCGCCCCCTTCCATGAGCCAGAACGGGCGCCCCCTTCTCGGGTTGGCGATGAAGATCTTTTTCATCTCTAGGCCGCGTTTCGGTCGGCGGTGGGTATCTGTGCGACAAGTCGGGAGCGCACCTTGCCCGCTCGACAGAAGCCCAGGATTTTCATGCGGTATCGCGGCGTGGTGCGTTCGACGCTCAGTCCTATACACTCGCAAGTGCTTGATATGCGTCAATTGGCGCCGTTGTAGGTGTAAAACCTCATGCGATCTCGCTGTATTGGCGCGCTGGATCGGGAAGTAGCGCGCATGTGGGAAAGGTGTAGCCTCCCAGTGCAATCCCCTCCCAAGGAGAATACATGCGAGCGTTTAGGCACAGCGCGGTAGCGGTTCTCGCCGCCCTCGGCGTGGCGGCCTGTACCGGCTCCACCGGTCCGCAGGGCCCTGTGGGGCCCACCGGGCCCGCCGGAACCGGCACGGGCAACGTCAGCGGCGCGCTGACCGCCACTGGCGGCAGCGGCGGCATCCCCGGCATCACGGTCTCCACCGTTCCCAACGTGCAGGTCACCGCGACGACGAGCTCGACCGGCACCTACACGCTCTCCAACCTGCCGATCGGCGTCTACTCGATCGTGTTCAGCGGCACCGGCATCTCCACCACCACCGTCACCGGCGTCTCCGTGGTCGGCGGCGAGACCGCCACGGTGAACGCGAGCGCTCCCTACTCTCCCATCGCCATCACCCTCAACACCAACACCGCCGCGGGCTTCGGCGGGACGGCAACGGTGACCGCTAACGTGACCGGCGCCACCGGACCGCTCACCTACAGCTGGAGCCTCACCAAGCCGGGCGGACTGTCCCCCGCGGCCACGGTCCCGGTCCTCTCCCCCTCGGGGACGACGGCGAGCTTCACCACCAACCTCTTCACCGACTACAACTTCGTGCCCGTTCCCATCAGCGTGACCGGGACCACCTCCGCCACCGGCCCGGTCCAGCTGGCCGGCACGAGCCTCATCATCCCGAACCGCGCCGCGCTCCTCGGCATCAGCCCGAGCATCGAGGCGGAGGGCCTCAACTACACGGTCACCCTGAAGGTGAGCGACGGCACCTACACGCAGACGAACTCGATCTCGGTCTACCCGATCGGCACGAGCCCAGGCACCCCCTACAACGCCGCCAACGTGACGCTCATCGCGAACGACGTGGTCGGTGCCTCCTACAACTGGAGCCTCTCCTACAGCGCCACCGATCCAACGGTCGCGGCCGGCACGAACGAGAGCTCCCTCATCAAGAACCCGACCGCCAAGAACCCGGTCTTCACCACCAACGCGGTCGGATTCTGGGCGCTCACCAACTCCGCCACCAGCACCACGCTCCACTTCCGGACGGCGAACTACATCGGCCTCGGCTCGCTGCCGAGCAGCTACACCACCTGCGGCGCCTGCCACCCGCCGGGCTCGGCGCCGGGCGGCGTCAGCCCTCCGACCGGCGAGACCGACACCCTGAGCCCCGACGTCGCCTGGGGGAAGTGGTCGCAGTCCGCGCACGCCAACTACTACTGGGATCCCACCAACTACTGGTACACGACGGAGACCCTCACCGGTCCTCCTCCGGCCGCCATCCCGCTCGAGACAATCACCATCAACGGCGCGGCTGGATTCCCGACGGTCGGCACGATTCAGGTCCCGACCGTGCCCGGCGCGCTCACCCTGTTCTCGCAGGGCGTCGACGGCATCCTCGGTAACCACTACGGCCTGAGCTGCGTCATGTGCCACACCGACGGGTACAAGAACCCCGAGGCGCTCCCGAACCTGAACAACGGCGGCTTCAGCGACGTCGCCGCCACCGACGGCTGGACCTTCCCGAACAACAGCACCCTCGACTACAACCGCTACAACGCGGTGCCGGCGAACCTGCAGAACCTGGCGGGCATCCAGTGCGAGAGCTGCCACGGACCCATCAGCATGCACCCGTCCCAGCCGGCCGCGACGAAGCCGCTCGCCGTCTGGAACACCACCGCCTGCGCCGTCTGCCACGACGAGGCCCCGACCCACGCCGCCGTGTCGCTCTGGTCGCAGTCCAAGCACGCGAACTACCAGGTCGCCATCAACGAGGGTGGCGTGGGGGGCTCCTGCGTGCGCTGCCACACCGCCCAGGGGTTCGCGGCCTATGTCGACGCCGGGCTCGGCACCTTCCTGCCCCCCGCCAACACCGCGACCAGCACGCCGGAGGGCGCGATGCCGCAGACCTGCCAGGCCTGCCACGATCCGCACACCACCGGGCTGCGCGTGAACCCGAGCCAGTCGTACACCACCCCGGCCGGCTTCATCGTGGAGAACGTGGGCAAGGGCAGCACCTGCATGGTCTGCCACAACAGCAGGAACTTCCAGCGCGGCGACAACGTCCAGCCCTGTGCCGTCGGGATCTCCTCCGGTAGCTCGTCGGGCGCCTCGCCCTTCTGCACGCCGGTCACCTCCATCGGGCTCCCCTCGGGCACCGTGACGGTCCTGAACATCGCCACCCCGCACGACGGCCGCGAGGCCGACGTCTTCCTGGGGCAGAACGCCTACTTCGTCACGACGGGAATCCCCTCGAAGCACACCACGGTCGCCGACACCTGCGTCGGCTGTCACGTGCTCATGCACCCGACGAGCCTCAACTCGCAGATCACCGGCGCCAATACGAACCACACCTTCATCGCCGACGGGACGATCTGCGCGAACTGCCACAGCGCCGAGACGAGCCTCGCCCAGGTGGAGGGGCAGTTCAAGCTGGCACAGCAGAACCTCTTCAACGCCATGCCGGCCTACTTCTCGCTCGTGCTCGGCTCCTCGCCGAACTACTTCATCAAGCTCACGAGCGGATTCAACTGCACCTCCGCCGCGCCGTGCATCGTGAACCTGACCCAGATCCCGACGGCGATCTCGATCGTCCCGCAGGGCGGCAGCTTCACCTTCACGCTCGGCACTCCGGTCACGGTCGGCTCGTCCACCGGCGTCACCACCATCAGCAGCATCAGCCTGGCGAACATCTCGCTCACGCAGGCGACGGCGACCACCCTCGGCCCGCAGGTGTTCATGCCGAACGGTGTTCTCGCCCGGGTGCTCTGGAACGACACCCTCGTGAGTTCCATCTCGACGGACCCGTCGGCGATAGCCATCCACAACCCGACGTTCGTCTTCGACGTGCTGGCCTCCAGCCTTTCCGCGCTCCAGGCCCCGCCGGTCACGAACAACGGACAGTGTGTCGTCGGGAACTGCCAGATCCCGTACTAGCGCCGTCCTGAGGTAGGGGACCGCCGGGTCCCGAAGGTTCGGGCCCGCAGCCGCCTCCGAGCGGTTGCGGGCCCGAGGCTTGTAGCCGCCGTGGAGCGGAAGGTCCTTCGAAGCTGCCCGCCCCGGCCGCCGATGACATCAGCATCGCGAACCGCGTGACCACCCAGACCTGGTGCGCTGAGGGGGCCGATCGATCGGACACCCAGGCGACTGTGCTTTCGCGCCGGGGTCACCATGGAGCGACTCGCGCGACTGTATATTGCGGTGGGCGGCGCCCGCCTCGCCACGCGAACGGACACGACGCGGGGACGCCGGGCGCAGCGACCGACGAAGCCTGCACGTCGTGCCCAAGCGCCGACTCCTTGGTGGACCCGACGCAATCACGACGTCTCCCCGTGAGCCGGTAGCTCCGCTCGCGGCTTCGTCGCGGGGCCCCCCGATGCCCGTCCCCCTAACGCTCTCCGGAACCCGGCCGCGGTGAGGCGGTTCGTTCCGCCACGCGCCCGGGGCAGCCAGACGCTAGAATCGCCCCCGTGAAGCTCCGCCGCGTCTACCCGCTCTTCATCGGCTTCGTCCTCGTCCCGGCGACGCTGATGCTGACGATCGGGATCCTCATCCTGGTCTTCGGATCCCAGGCCCGGGACTACCTCTTCGGCACCCTCATCCTGGCGCTCGTCGGGACCACCTTCATCGGCGTGGTGGCGACGCTCGTGGTCCTCTACCGCGAGGCCACGGTGGCCCGGCTGCAGACCGACTTCGTGAACAAGGTCTCGCACGATCTCCGCACCCCCCTCACCAGCATCCGCATGTTCGTGGAGACCCTGCAGCTCGGGAGGCTCCCGGAGCCGGAGCGGCAGCGCGAGGCGCTCGAGATCATCGCCGCCGAGACCACCCGGCTCTCGGCCCTCATCGCCCGCCTCCTCGACTGGGCGCGGATGGAGTCGGGCAAGCGCACCTACGAGTTCCGCACCGAGCGCATCGAGCCCATCGTCGAGGCGGCGCTGCGGGCCATCGACCCGCAGCGATTGCAATCCGGCGCCCAGCTCTCGCGTGACCTGCCGCCCGGACTCCCCAGCGTGCGCGCGGACCGGGACGCGCTCGTCGACGCCCTCGTCGACCTCTTGCAGAACGCCTTCAAGTACACCGGCCCCGAGAAGCGCATCGCCGTGGCCGCCCGCAAGGTCGGCCCGACGGTGGTCCTCTCGGTCTCGGACAACGGCCCGGGCATCCAGGGGGCCGACCAGAAGCGGATCTTCGAGAAGTTCTATCGGGGAAAGGACCCGCTCGACCGCACCATCGAGGGGAGCGGGCTCGGCCTCGCCATGGTGAAGCACGTCGTCGAGGCACACGGGGGCCGGGTAGGCGTGGCAAGCGAGCTCGGAAAGGGCTCGACCTTCACCATCCTGCTCCCCGCCGCGGAGGAAGGCTGACATGAGCGGGGAGCGCATCCTGGTGGTGGAGGACGACCCCTCGATCCAGCGCGGGCTCGATCTCAACCTGGGGATGGAGGGGTACAAGGTCCGGACCGCCCCGGACGGCGAGGAGGGGCTGCGCATCGCCCGGACCGAGCGCCCCGACCTCCTCATCGTCGACCTGATGATGCCCAAGCTGTCCGGGCTCGAGCTCATCCGCGAGCTCCGCAAGGAGGACCCGGACGTCCCCATCCTCATCCTCTCCGCCAAGGGGCAGGAGGCGGACAAGGTGGCGGGGCTGGCGCTCGGCGCGGACGACTACGTGGTGAAGCCCTTCGGCCTGAAGGAGCTCCTGGCGCGCATCGACGCCGCCCTGCGCCGCAGCCGCTCGAAGGGCGAGGCCGGTCCGAGTCGCCAGCTGAAGCGGTTCGGCGCCGTGGAGATCGATCTGGGCGAGCGCAAGGTGAGGGTGAGCGGGGAGCCGGTAGAGATGACCGCCCGCGAGTTCGACCTCCTCGCCTTCCTCGTGGCTCACCCGGGCCGGGTGTTCACCCGCGAGCAGCTCACCCGCGCCGTCTGGGGCTCGCTCTACCTCGGCACCGAGCGCACCGTCGACAATTTCGTGGTCCGGCTGCGGGCCCACCTCGGCGAGGACGCCGAGCGCCCGCGCCACCTGGAGACCGTCCGGGGCGTCGGTTACCGCTTCAACCCGTAGCGCCGAGCGCCCGCCGGAGGGAGCCGAGGAGCGCCTCGTCCTCGCCGGGCAGCACGGTGCGCGGGTCGAGGACCACGCGCCCCTCCTCGATGCGCCCCACCACCGGGGGATCGCCCCGGCGGAGGCGCTCGGCGAGCGCGTCCGCGCCCTCCCCGGGCAGCGCCAGGACGAAGGTGGGGAGCGTCACCTCCGGCAGGGTCCCGCCGCCCACCGCGGAGAGCGCCGGGCGGATCTCGGCGCCGGCGGCGAGAGGGCCGAGCGCCTCCCGCCAGGCGCGGGCCCGGTCCCGGAGCGCATCCGCGCTCGCGGCGATGGCGCGCCAGACGGGAATCTCCGCCTCCGCCTCCCCGCGCTCGTAGTGCGCCAGGGTGGCGGTGAGCCCGGCGAGCGTGACCTTGTCGACCCGCACCGCCCGGAGCAGGGGATGGGCGAGGCAGAGGCCGATCGCCTCGGCGCTCCCCACCAGGACGCCGGCCTGCGGGCCGCCGAGGAGCTTGTCCCCGGAGAAGGCGACGAGGTCGGGCCCCGCCCGCACGCGCTCGGCGACGGTGGGCTCGGCGCCCAGGCCGAAGCGCGCCGGAGAGAGCAGGGCTCCGGATCCCAGGTCGTCGACCACCCAGACGCCGGCGCGCCGGCCGAGCTCCACCAACTCGGCGAGCTCGACGTCGTGGACGAAGCCCTCTAGCCGGAAGTTGGAGCGGTGCACGGAGAGCAGCATCCGGCTGCGATCGCAGAGCGCCTCCTCGAAGTCGCGCAGGTAGGTGCGGTTCGTAGTCCCAACCTCGCGGAGCCGCGCGCCGGACCGGCGCAGGACGTCCGGGATCCGGAACCCTCCCCCGATCTCGACGAGCTGTCCGCGGGAGACCACCACCTCCGGGCGGACCTCGGGCGAGAGCGGCGGCGGAGGCGGGCCGGAGTGGGCGCGGCGCGCCGGCAGGCGCTCGGAGAGCGCCGACAGGCCGAGCAGCACCGCCGAGGCGCAGTTGTTGACGACGAGCGCCGCCTCGGCTCCGGAGAGACGGCACAGGGCGGCGGAGGCGTGGCCGTAGCGGTCTCCGCGCTCTCCGCGCTCGAGGTCGAACTCCAGGTTCGCGTAGCCGCCGGCGACCTCGCTCATGGCCGAGATGGCGGCCTGGGAGAGCGGAGCTCGCCCTAGGTTGGTGTGGATGACGACGCCGGTGGCGTTGACGACGCGGCGCAGCGATCCGCGGGCCGCTCCGGCGAGGCGGGAAAGGAGCCTCGACTCGATCTCCTCCGGGGGAGGGCAGGGGGCGCCGTTCAGGATCGTCTCCCGCAGCCCGTCGAGCGTCTCCCGCACCGCCTCGATGACCGGGGCGTGCCCGAGCCGGTCGGTGAGGCCGGCGCGCAGCGCGGCCGCGAGGAGCCGGTCGGCCTTGGGGAGCTTCCGGGCCTCGGCGGCGATGTCCGCTCGCTCGCTCACCGGGCCATCATAGCCCCCAATCGCCGCTCCCTCGCCTTCCTCCCCTTCCCCACCGGGGCCGGTCACCTTCCGCCCCGGAGCCGGGGCCCGCGGGGAGCTCGAAGGGGCCGAGTTCCGGCCGAAACCCGGAGCAGATCCCGGTTGCCACCCCTGCTTGGAAAAGGTAATCCTTTCGCCTCCCTATGCCCTCGCTCCTGGACAATCCGGCGGCGGCCCAGAGCTACCTTTGGGCCATCATCCTCCTGCCCCTCGCGGGAGCCCTGGTGAACGGGCTCTTCGGCCGGCGACTCGGGCGGGGAAACGCGGCGTTCATCGCGCTCGCCATGGTCGGCGGGTCGTTCGCGCTGTCGCTCATCGCTTTCAGCTGGGCGGCGAGCGGCTACACGCTCCGTTTCACGGGCGACACCTGGTTCCGCGCCCTCGCGATCTACGTCCCCTGGGGGCTCCTCGTCGACCGCCTCTCCGGGACGATGATCCTGGTCGTCACCGGAGTGGGGTTCCTCATCCACATCTACTCGACCGGGTACATGTCGCACGAGGACGACATGGGGTTCGCCCGGTTCTTCACCTACTTGAACCTCTTCATCGCCGCGATGCTGGTGCTCGTGCTGGGCGACAGCCTGGTGCTCACCTTCGTGGGATGGGAGGGGGTGGGGCTGGCGAGCTACCTGCTCATCGGCTTCTGGTACACCGACCCGGCGAAGGCCTACGCCGGGCGCAAGGCGTTCGTCACCAACCGCATCGGCGACTTCGGCTTCCTCCTCGGCGTCTTCTCGCTGCTCTCCATCTTCGGGACCGTCGACTACGGCCGCCTCTCGTCCCTGGCCCAAGGGGTGCATCCCGACTGGACCCTCACCACCGGGGTCTTCGCCGGCTGGACGCTGCGGGGGGCGCTCACCTTCGCCACCCTGGGCCTGTTCGTGGGCGCGGCCGGCAAGAGCGCGCAGCTGCCACTCTACGTGTGGCTCCCCGACGCCATGGCCGGCCCGACGCCGGTGTCGGCGCTCATCCACGCGGCCACCATGGTCACCGCCGGCGTGTACCTCGTCGCCCGCACCAGCTTCCTCTTCGCCCTGGCGCCGGCCTCCATGGCCACGGTGACGCTCGTGGGAGCGCTCACCGCGCTCTTCAGCGCCGTCATCGCCTTCGCCCAGTACGACCTGAAGCGGATCCTTGCCTACTCCACCGTGAGCCAGCTCGGCTTCATGTTCATCGGCGTGGGCGCCGGCGTG
>DATJZG010000164.1:0-3007 GCA_035499295.1 Anaeromyxobacteraceae bacterium | reverse complement strand
CTACACCCGGGGCACATCGTCGGGCCTGGCTGGGCGCCCCTGAACCCCGCCGGCCACTTCAACCCCTCCGTCTTCACGCAGCTTGCGGCGGGCGGGGAGCTGGCGCTGCCGAACCTCGGTCTGGAAACGGTGCATCATGTGCACGCCGACGATGTGGCTCAGGCATTCGAGCGCGCGCTCACGCACAGGGGCGCCGCCATCGGCGAGAGTTTTCACGTCGTGTCGCCCGCGGCGATCACGCTGCGAGGGTACGCCGAGGCGGTCGCGGACTGGTTCGGGCAGCCGCCGCGGCTGCGATACCTGCCCTGGCCGGAGTGGCGCGCGACGGTCACGGAGGCAGAGGCGATCGCGACGCGGGATCACATCGAGCATAGCCCGAGCTGCAGCATCGCCAAGGCGGAGCGCCTGCTGGAGTACCGGCCTCGCTACTCATCGCTCCAGGCCGTCTACGAGGCGGTGCAGTGGCTGATCCAAGACGGGCAAGTGCGTCTGCCGGGGCCGTAGGGCGGGATGCCTTTGGGCGATGGACGTGAGTCCTTTGGCCGTCGTGCGGGGGCACGCCAGGCGCGGCGGTTCAGTAAGTGGCTTCCGGTCCGCCTGCCAACGCATGCATACTCATGTGCATTAGCACGCGACAGTGCTCGCGCCTTACGCGTGGCCGCGAATCGGCACGAGGGCCCGCAGTAGCGGGCATCCCTGTGCGGGGGTACCCTTATGCGGCCTGGGCAGTGGGCTACCGCAGCGAGCGCAGGAGGCCGCGGGGCGTGGTGACCCCTTGTCCGAGGTCGACCGAAGGCGAAGACTCCTGCGGCAAGGGCTTGGCTCACCGAGGTCAAGTCCCCTTCTGTGTGTAAATCAGACTCACGGTGAAGCTCCTCGGGTGCTTCACGCGGCCTTGGCTTCGGTGACCTCCTTCTGCTTCAGCGGGGACATGTCCAGGTAGCGGCGGTCGGTCCAGATGGTGGTGACCTGGAGGGCCACGGCGGTGATCAGCCGGAGAGCGCTGGCGCGGTCTGGGAAGGCACCCACCGCCCTGGTCCGCCGCTTGATCTCGCCGTGGAGCCGCTCCAGGCCGTTGGTGGAGCGGATCCGGTGCCAGTGCTCGCGGGGGAACGCGTAGAACTGGGTAGCAGCCTCGAAGCCTGCTCGGAGACATTCGATGGCCTCGGGGACCTGCCGGCCCAGGCCAGCGGCGAGCGCCTCCACCCGCCTCTTCGCTTCGGCCTTGCTCGGCGCCTCGAAGACCTGCGTGACGGCCCTCCCCAGGCGGGAGCGGAGGCGCTGGGGTGCCTTGGTGAGCACGTTGCGCTGCAGATGGACCGTGCACCGCTGCTGCGCCACCTCGGGGAGGTGCTTGCGCACGGCGGCCGAGATCCCGAGGTGCGCGTCGGCGATGACGAGCTGGACGCCGGAGAGGCCCCGCTCCATCAGTTGGGCCAGCAACTCACTCCAGGAGTCCTCCGACTCCTCGGCACCGATGGTTACCGCTAGGAGCTGGCGCTTGCCGTCCAGGCCGATGCCGTAGGCGACCAGCGCCGAGACGTTCTCGACCTTCCGCGCCCAGCGGGCATCCAGGAACGTGGCATCCAGGAACAGGTAGGGGATCGGCCCGACCACCGGTGCCTTCCGGAGCTGCTCGACCTTCCCGTCCAGCGAGGCGGTCACCCGGCTCACCGTCGACCGGCTCACCCGCTCGCCGACCAGTGCCTCGGTGATGCCACCCACGTCGCGGGTCGAGGACCCAGAGACGTACGCCTCGACGATGGCGTCGTCGAGCTCGGCTGAGCGCCGGCGGTACCGGCCCAGCACGTCCACGGGCGAGCCGCTCTCGCGCGTCCGGGGAACCTCGACCTCGATGGCGCCCATGTTCGTGAGCAGCTTCCGCAGGTACGTGCCATTCCGCAGGTCCTTCCGGGAGGCGAGCCGTTGCCAGCGGCGAGCGCCGATCATCTCCCGGACCACCTCGTCCAGCACCGTCTCGAGCGTGAGCTTCACGGCACCTCGGAAGAGGGAGCGCAGATCGGCCTGGACGTTCTCTTGCGTTGGCAGCTCAAGCTCGGCAACCTCGTTCATCGGAAGCTCCTCACCTCGCCTGCAAGCGAGGTCGTGATGGGTTCACGGCTAGAGGAGCTTCCTTTTCCTTTTCAGCCTCCGCGAGTTTCTGAATTACACAATCTTAGGGACACGAACGGCCTGGACGTGGCGGGGCCGAGGGCGCTGCAAACTCATCCCCAGGTCGCGCAGATACACCCAGCCGCGCCGGGGCCACACCTTGCGTCCCAGGCGTTCCCCGATCCACCGCGCCACCTTCGCGCTCGACCACAACCCGCCGAAGGGGGAAGGCTTCCCCAGCGCCACTAACACTAACAGCTCCTGGCGTTGCGCTTCCGACAAGAGCGGCTCGCGGCCGTTGCTCGCTCGCCGGTCCCCCAGGCTGTCCGGGCCGAGCTCGTTGTAGCGACGCACCAGCCGGCGGACCAGTCGGGCTTGTATCCAGTGCTCCGCGCCACCTCATGCGTTCGCCAGCCCTGCGCCCTCAGCCAGATCACCTGAAGGTGGGACCTCAGCGCCGCGTCCTCGGCTCTGCGGTACCGCTCGAACAGCTCCGTCACCGTGAGGTGGCCCGCCACCTCCAGCCGCCGCCCTCTCCCCATGCCCGCACCTCCGGGCACCCACTCTGATCCTCTCCGCGATCCGCATGAAGAAGACGCCGTATAATCCCTGCGCCCTATCTCAAGTGGTCGAAACGAAGGGAGTCGCGCGTCCGCGTTGCCGGCGAAAGTGTTGAAAGCGAGTCTGGACTAGAGTTCGGGCAAAACCACCGGAGCACCGCTGCGGGCGTTTTCGCCGCGCCAGACGGGGACCTCCCACACCTCGCGGACCCGCTCGGCGGTGAGGACCTCCGCGGGCGCACCGTCAGCCACCACCCGTCCCCGGGACATGACCACGAGCCGGTCGCAGGCCGCCGCCGCCAGGTTGAGATCGTGGAGCACGGCCAGGACGCACA
>DATJZG010000163.1:0-12394 GCA_035499295.1 Anaeromyxobacteraceae bacterium | reverse complement strand
CCTCGACCACGTCGTGCCGAGGTCCCGCGGCGGGACCACCTCCTGGGAGAATGTGGTCTGCTCCTGCGTCGCCTGCAACCTGCGGAAAGGAGGACGCACTCCGGACGAGGCGGGCATGCACCTCCTCCACGCCCCGGTTCGACCGCGCTGGAGCGCGGTCTTCCGCAGCGCCTCCCGGCGGGCCTTCTATCGGCAGTGGATGCCGTTCCTCGGCCAGGTCGACGCCGCCTACTGGAACGTCGAGCTGCGCGACTGAGAATCCATCCCCCGACAGGAGGACTCTCTGTGCGCGGTATCCCACCCAGCACGCGCTTGCCGCCATCGCCTTGGTGCCGGACGGGTGCTGCACTATCATCGACCGGGATGGGTGATTCTCCGACGTTGAAGCTCGTCTCCGGGCCCCTCGCCGCGGAGCAGGGGGCGAAGCCGCGACCACAAACGCAACCGCGCATCGGCACGCGCGCGCGTCGGATCCTGGCGGTGGGGGGCGGGAAGGGCGGCATCGGGAAGAGCCTCATCTCCGCCAACGTCGGCATCGAGCTCGCCCGCCGCGGGAGGAGGGTAGTGCTGGTGGACGCCGACCTCGGCGGGGCCAACCTGCACACCTGCCTCGGCATCGAGCAGCCGAGGCGGACCCTCTCCGAGTTCATCGAGCGGCGCCTCGAGAACATCGAGGAAGTGGCGTCCCCCACCGGGATCCCCAACCTCACCTTGGTCTCGGGGGCGATGGATCAACTCGACGTGGCGAATCCCCGCTACGCCCAGAAGATGCGGCTCCTCCGCCAGGTCCAGACGATGGACGTCGACTACGCCATCCTCGACCTGGGCGCGGGAACGCAGCTCAACACCCTCGACTTCTTCCTCGTCTCCGACCACGGGCTGCTCGTCCTCGTCCCGGAGCCGACGGCGGTGGAGAACGCCTACAGGTTCGTGAAGGCGGCCTTCTGGCGGAGGCTCAGGAACGTGGCCACCGTTTTCGGCGCCGAGCCGCTCCTGCGGAGACTGCTCGAGGAGGGGGCCTTCCAGAGCCCCCTCGAGATTGTCCACGCCATCAGCGAGCGCGACCGCGACGTGGGGGAATACCTGAGCCAGCAGATGCAGGCCTTCCGGCCGCGGCTGGTCGTGAACCAGGCGCGTACCCAGCAGGACGTGGAGATCGGGAGAGCGGTGGTCACAGCCTGGAGGCGCTACTTCGGGCTCAACATGGACTACCTGGGCGTCATCGAGTACGAGGATGACGTGTGGAAGACGGTCCGGGCGCGGCGACCCCTCTTGCTCGAGTACCCGGGGTCGCGCGCGGCCCGTTCGGTCGGGCGCATCGTCGACGGCCTCTTGGCCCTCGACGCCGGGTCGGGGGACCTCTGGTGAAGCGGCTCGTCGACCAGACCTACTACGAGCTCCTGGAGATCTCGCGTTCGGCCCTCCCCGAGGAGGTGGAGCGCGCCTACGAGAGGGCCAAGGCGCTCTACGGCCCGGGCTCGCTCGTGGCCTACACGCTTCTCGCGCCAGACGACGCCGAGCTCCTTTCGCAGCGCATCGAAGAGGCCCGCTCCGTTCTGCTCGACGAGCACGCCCGGGCGAGCTATGACGCTCGGATCCCGCCGGAGGCCGGGGAGGCGCGCCTTCCCCGGGCACCCCCGGCGGCGCCGCCGCCGCCCGAGCCGGCCGTGGAGGCCGCGGCGCAGGGCGCGGCCGCGAGCGGTGTGGCGCCGGGCGCCGGCGGCGAGCCGGCGGCACCCGGCCCGGCGCGCCTGGGGTTCGAGCCGTCCTTCGCGCCCCCCGACGGAGCGAGCTGGACCGGGGAGCTCCTCCGGAGGGCACGCGAGAACCGCGGCCTCTCAGTGATGCAAGTCTCGGAGCGCACCAAGGTGACGAGGCACCACATCGAGAACATCGAGGGGGAGCGGTTCGACCAGCTGCCCGCGCCCGTCTACCTGCGGGGCATCCTGATGAGCGTGGCGCGCGAGCTCCGGCTCGACGGACAGAAGGTCGCCCGCTCGTACCTGGAGAGGGTGGCGCAGGCCCAGAAGGCTCCCGGGAAGCACCGATAGCGGGCTTCCCGCTTTTTGACCGACCGGACCGGGAAGGCTAGCATCCGCCCCATGCCGCTCATCGAGACCCCCGAGCAGGCGATTCGGCTGGCGCGGGCGATCTGCTCGGACGTCTCGCTCTACAACGAAGAGAAGATCGTCCGATCGATCGAGCAGGACAACTTCTTCGACGCGCTGCGCGAGGAGCTCGAGGAGGGGCGCGAGCTCTATCGGTCGCGCGTCGCCCCCGCGCTGTTCTCCCGCACGAACTTCTACGACCGCGCCATCGTCGACGTGATCCTCCGCTCGAAGGGGCACGTGAAGTCGAGGATCTGGTAGCGGGGGAGCAGGAAAGGGCCGTCCTCCGGCGGCCCGGTTGCGGCAGACCCCGCGGATCGGCCGAGTCCGGTGTCACCCGCGAGCGGAGGCCGACGGCCCATGGAGGAGGGGGAGCGCCGAGAGGTCCGGGCCGGTCCGGCCGAGACAGGGGTGCGACTCGACATTGCGCTGGCGCGGCTGCTGCCCGAGCTCTCGCGGGCTCGGGCGCAGCGACTCGTCGCCGAGTCCCGCGTCCTCGTCGACGGTCGCCCGGTGCGAGCCTCCACTCGCCTGCGGGGAGCGGAGCGCATCGAGGTGGTGATTCCGCCCCGTCCGGCCTCCGGACTCGTGCCCCAGGACCTTCCCCTCTCGATCCTCTACCAGGACGGAGACGTCCTCGTCCTCGACAAGAGGGCCGGGATGGTGGTCCATCCGGCGCGGGGGACGCCTCACTCGACGGTGGCGAATGCGCTCCTCCACCGGCTTGGATCGGGCCCGGGAGAGAGGTTCGGCCTGGTGCACCGGCTCGACAAGGACACCTCCGGCTGCCTGGTCGTCGCCCGGACCGAGGTCGCCCTCGCCTCCCTCGTCGGGCAGTTCAAGGAGCGCACGGTGGAGAAGACCTACCTCGCGCTCTGCCACGGCCACCTCCCCGAGGAGGGTCGGCTCGACACGCCGTACGGGCGCCATCCGCGAGAGCGAACCCGGTTCACCTCGCGGGTGCGGACGGGGCGGCGCGCGGTGACGGGCTGGAAGGTGATCGAGCGCTTCGGGGACCTCGCCGTGCTCGCCGAGGTGAGGCTCGAGACGGGGCGGACCCACCAGATCCGAGTTCACCTGTCGGAGGCGGGCCACCCCCTCCTCGCGGACGCCGCCTACGGTGGCACTCGGCGCGAACGGCGGTTGCCGCCCGAGCACCCGGCGCGACTCGCGGCCGCCGCGGTGGGGCGCCAGGCGTTGCATGCCTGGCGCCTCGGGTTCGAGCACCCCGGCACCGGGCGCCGGGTCCGGGTGGAGGCGCCGCTGCCGGAGGACTTCCGCGCCGGCCTGGCCGTGCTGCGGGGGGCAAGAGGGGGGCCGGGCCACGTCGCGTCGAGGCGGGTCTGAGGCTGCCACATACCCTCGCGTCGGGCCCCGCTCCCGCAGGAGGGGGCGGCGCGCCGCCAGTCGCGCCGCCCGGTTCCTCGCCCGGGCCGACCGTCTCAGTCGAGGTAGCCCTTCGCCTGCAAGGAGAACAGGTGGGCGTAGCGCCCGCCGCGCTCCAGGAGCTCCCGGTGCGTTCCGAGTTCCTCGAGCCGGCCTCCCTTGAGGACGGCGATGCGGTCCGCGATGCGAACCGTCGAGAAGCGATGCGAGATGACGATGGCGGTGCGGTCCGCGGCGAGCAGCCGGAACCTCTGGAAGAGCTCGTGCTCTGATTCGGCGTCGATGCTGGCGGTCGGCTCATCGAGCACCAGCACCTCGGCATCCCGCATGAAGGCGCGGGCCACCGCCAGTTTCTGCCACTGTCCCGCGGAGATCTCGTGTCCAGCCTCGAACCAGCCCCCGAGCACGGTGTCGAGCCCCGCCGGCAGCGCCTCCAGCACCGCCTGGGCGCCGGCGCGGCGGGCCGCCTCCTCCACCCGCCCCCGGTCGTTTACGTGCTCGGGGCTGCCGAGCCCGATGTTCTCCGCCGCTGTGAACTGGTAGCGAACGAAGTCCTGAAAGACGGCGCTGATCCGGCTGCGAAGGTCGCGCGGGTCCATGTCGCGGATGTCGACGCCCCCGTAGAGGACGCGCCCCTCGGTAGGGTCGTAGAGCCGGAGCAGGAGCTTCACCAAAGTGCTCTTGCCGGCACCGTTCTCCCCGACGAGGCCGAGCTTCTCCCCGGGGGCGAGGCGCAGGTTCACGTGCTCGAGCGCGAATTCCCTGCGCCCGGGGTAGCGGAAGGAGACGTCGTCGAAGACGATCTCGAGGGGACGCCCACGCGGGACGGTGAGGGCGGGAATCGCGCGCGGGGCCTCGCCGGCGGTGGGGATGGCGAGGTACGCGAACAGGTTCGACATGTAGAGAGAGTCCTCGTACATGGCCCCCACCGAGGTGAGGATGCCCTGGAAGGAGGACTGGCCCTGGCGGAAGACCACGAGGTACAAGGTCATGTCGCCCACGGTGATCTCGCCGCGGGCCGCGCGTCCGGCGACGAGCACGTACATGCCGTAGAAGGCGACGAGGGCGAGCAGGCCGAATCCGATCCCGTAGCCCAGGCGCCGGAAGGCGAGCTGCCGGTCTTCCTCGAAGAACTTTCGGAAAAGCTCGCGGTAACGCGAGAGCACCGTGGGCCCGAGATCGAAGAGCTTGACCTCCTTCACGTGACTGTCGCGCGTCAGGATCCACTCGAGGTAGTTGAGGCGCCGCCCCTCCGGTGCCCGCCAAGTGTTCACGCGGAACGATTCGGCCGACAGGCGCGCCTCGGCGACGAAGGCGGGCACGGAGGCGGCGACGATGACCACCACGCTCCAGGGCGACAGGCGCCAGAGGAGCGCCGAGAGCGCCGCAAGGGTCACGGCGCTCTGGGCGACCGTGAACGCCTGCATCACGAGCGAGAGCGGGCGGGAGGAGGCCTCGCGCCGCGCGTTCTGCATCTTGTCGTAGACGCTCGCGTCCTCGAAGTGGCGAAGTTCCAGGCTGAGGGCCTTGTCGAGGATGGCCTCGTTGATGCGGTTGCCGAGGTGGGTGCGGAGGAGCTCCCGCAGCAGGCCGACGAGCCTACCGGTCACGAGGTTGGCGGCGACGAGCCCGAGCTCGAGCAGTACCAGGCCGAGGACGCGCTCGCGGTCGGCGGCCAGGCCGGTCCGGGCCGCGACCACCACCCCGTCGACGATGAGCTTCCCCACCCAGGCGAGGGCCGCCGGCAGCAGCGCCGCCACCGCGGTGAGCGCGCCGATGGCGAGCGCTCCCAGGCGGTCGGCCTGCCATACCATCCGGAACGTGCCCGGCACCTGCCCGAACACCTCGCGCAATTCCCGAAACCGGGAGCGCAGGTCCCGGGCCGGCGGCGCAGTCGTCGAAGTGTGGGCTGGCGGCAAGGCGATGGGTTAGATAGCGTTCAAGCTTTCCGACTGCTACGCCGGATAAAGGACCGCGATGACCTTTCCCGAGCCGAAGAGCGATGCGACCGCGTCCACGCCAGCCTCCGACTGGTCGATCGAGAAGGCCGTGCAGTACTACAACGTCGCCGGCTGGGGCGCCGGCTTCTTCTCGGTGAACGAGAAGGGGCACATGGTCGTCCTGCCGCACGGCCAGCCGGGCCCCACCATCGATCTCATGGACGTGGTGGAGGACATCCACGAGAGGGGGATCGGCTTCCCGGTGGTCATCCGCTTCATCGACGTGCTGCGGGCGCGGGTCCGGATCCTGAACGAGACCTTCGCCAAGGCCACCGCGGAGTTGAACTACCGGGGAAGCTACTTCGGGGTCTATCCCATCAAGGTGAACCAGATGCGCGAGGTGGTGGAGGAGATCCTCGACGCAGGCGCGCCCTATCACTTCGGGCTGGAGGCCGGCTCCAAGGCAGAACTGATGGTGGTCTTGGGGTACAACGCCGACCCGGACGCGCTCACGGTGTGCAACGGCTACAAGGACGAGGAGTACATGCGGCTCGCCCTCCTCGGGCGCAAGCTCGGGCGCAAGGTGGTGGTAGTCATCGAGAAGCTCTCGGAGTTGCCGGCGCTACTCAAGCTGGCGGACGAGATGTGCGTCGAGCCCTGGATCGGCTTGCGGTCCAAGCTGTCGACGCGCGGCACGGGGAAGTGGGAGTCCTCCTCGGGCGACTTCGCCAAGTTCGGCCTGACCACCCCCGAGATCATCGAGGCGGTGCGCATCCTCAAGGAGGCGCGAAAGGAGCACTGCGCCAAGCTCTTCCACTTCCACGTCGGCAGCCAGCTCACCGAGATCCGCGTGGTCAAGGACGCGGTGAACGAGGGGGCCCGGCTCTACGCCAAGCTCCGCAAGATGGGGCTTGGCATCGAGTACTTCGACGTGGGCGGGGGGCTCGGGGTCGACTACGTCGGCACCCACTCCAATGGATACACCTCCTCCATGAACTACTCTCTGGAGGAGTACGCGGCGGACGTCATCTACAACACGCAGCGGATCTGCGTGAACGAGGGGGTGCCGGAGCCGCACATCGTCTCGGAGTCGGGAAGGGCGGTCGCCGCCCACCACTCCTGCATCATCATGAACGTCTTCGGGAGCATCGAGATCGGTTCGCGCGCCGAGATCGCGCAGGCGTCCGTGGTGCAGCCGGGCGAGCACAAGGTGGTTCGCGAGATGCGCGAGATCGTGGCTTCGCTCACCGCGCGCAACAAGGCGGAGGTCTACCACGACGCGGTGGCCAAAAAGGAGGAGGCCCTGCAGATGTTCAAGCTCGGCATCCTCGGGTTGGAGGAGCGGGCGACCGTCGAGAGCCTCTTCTGGAAGCTGGCGCGCGAGCTGGTGGAGCTGAACCGCGGCAAGAAACGGCTCCCACGCGACACCCGCGACCTGGGGGACAAGATCGCCGATCAGTATCTCGCGAACTTCTCCCTCTTCCAGAGCGCTCCCGACCACTGGGCGTTCGATCAGCTCTTCCCCATCGTCCCCCTGCACCGGCTCGCCGAGGCGCCCACGCGCGACTGCACCATCGTCGACATCACCTGCGACTCGGACGGGAAGATCGACCGCTTCATCGAGGGGGACGGAGTCGACGAGACGCTGTCCCTGCACGCCCTCAGGCCGGGCGAGCCGTACTACCTCGGCATGTTCATGAACGGCGCCTACCAGGACGTCATGGGTGACATGCACAACCTCTTCGGGCGGGTGAACGAGGTACACGTCTATGTCGACGACGACGACCCGGAGGACTTCTATCTCGGCGAGGTCATTCGCGGCGACAACGTCGACAAGGTCCTCCAGACGCTGCTCTACGAGCCGAACGACCTGGTGCGCAGGGTCAAGACTGCCCTCGATGCGCGCATGAAGGAGGGCTCGATCCGTCCCAAGGAGGGCGTGGGGCTGGTCCAGTTCTATGAGGGCGTGATGCACGGCTATACCTACCTCCACGGCATGCACGTGGAGCGGGGCGCACCGCTCGAGGCCAGCGCGGCGCCCCAGGGCGTCCCGGACGCGGTCAACCCGCAGGGCTCGCGCCCGGCGAGTGCGGAGCTCGCACTTGCGCCGGAGCCCACGCCGCCGCCGGGCGTTGCTCCCTGAGGGGAGAGCGCCGCGATCCGTGCTATCGGAGGACCGCCCCGGTAGCGGGCGCCGCCTCCGCGCCCTCCTCCTCGTCCGCGGGGATCTCGCCCGCCTTCCCGCTCTCCCCTGTTCGGTCGAGGGAGAGCTTGAAGAGCACCGGGCCCACGAGCTCGTTGAGCGCCACCGCCGCCACCGCCAGCGCCCCGAACTGGGCGCCGAAGGAGGGGAAGTCGTTCGCCACCTTGGCGGCGATCCCGAGCGCCAGGCCCGCCTGGGAGACGAGCCCCGCGAATCCCCAGCGACGGAGCAGCGGCGGGTCGCCGGCCATCCGCCCCGAGAGACGGGCGCCGGCCGCGGCCGTGGCGGCGCGGGCGGCGAAGAGGATGACCGCCACCGGCCACAGGCGTTTCACGAGCGGCAGGTCGAGGTGGGCTCCGGCGGTGGCGAAGAAGATCACGTACACCACCTCGCCGGTGCGCTCGATGGCGTGGAGGAGCTTGTCGCCTTCGCGGGAGAGGTTCTGAACCACGAAGCCGGCAGTGAGGAAGGTGAGGAGCCACTCGAAGTGCAGGTAGGCGATGACGTCCGAGAGCACGAGCCCGATGACGAGCAGGACGACCAGGATCTGCCGCCCGGCGAAGCGCAGGTAGGCGGCGAGCGCCAGGCCGAGCGTGGTCCCGATGGCGACGCTGCCGAGGAGTTCGTGGCCGAGGACGCCGAAGGCCCGCAACGAGAAGGTGGCGGTCGGGTCCAGGACGGGCCGAACCGCGGTGAGCAGGAGGGCGAGGAGCACCACCACCACCACGTCCGAGGTCATCACGAAGCCGACGGTGAACTCGGTGAGCGGGCCTGCGGGCCGCGACTGGGAGAGGATGCCCATGACCGCCGAGGGGCTGCGGGTGATGGCCACCACGCCCCAGAGGAGGGCGACGGCGAAGACGGCGGGGAGCTCCATCCCTTGCGTGAAGGGCACGAGGGAGCGCGCCAGCACGAAAACGAGCGGGACGAAGAGGAGGGCGAGGCCGTTCTGCACCAGGGTGGCGGCGGCGAGGCTGCGGATGCCGCGGCGCAGCGCCGCGAGGCGAAGCTCCGTCCCGCCGGCGAGGGCGATGAGGGACAAGGCGAGCGAGTTGACGATGGAGAGGTCGCTCACCGTCTCGTGGTCCACGGCGGCGAGGACGTGCGGCCCGGCCAGCATGCCCGCGAGCAGGAAGCCGGTGAGGTGCGGGAGGCGGACCAGCTCGAGGAGGCTGCTGAGGAGGGTCCCGGCGAGGAGGAAGAATCCCACCGCAGCCAGGTCGCGGCCGCCGCGCTGCCAGTCTTGCGCCCCGGGCGGCGTGAGTCGCGACAGCGCCATCATGAGGACGGAGAGGAAGACGAGGGCGACCAGCTCCGCGAGTCTCTCCCGGAAGCCCTTGGCGCGCGCCGCGCCGGTCACGAGGCGACCTCGGCGTGCCGCTCGGAGGCGGCCGGCTCGGAGAGCTCGCCGGCCCTGCGCAGCGCCCGGCGCAACGCGACCGGGCCCACGAACTCGCCGACGACCGCGGCGGCCGCCGCCGCGGCGAGGACGGTGTTGCCGACCGGGCCGGGGTAGCGCAGCTGGAACGCGAGGCCGACGGCGACGTTGAGTGGCCCGGCGGAGTCGAGCGCCCAGGCGAGAGCCGGGCCGGAGCGGCGCGCCGCGGGCGAGGCGGCCAGGGGGACGAGGGAGGCGAGGGCCTTGCCGAGGAGTCGCGCCGCAAGCGCCGCCGCCACCACCACGAGGATCGCCGTTTCGCCAAGGGAGACCCTCGTCCCGGCGATGAAGAGAGCGGGCAACACGATCGTCCCCTCCACCTCCGCGGGGATGCGCCGCACCTCCGACCGCAGTGGCGAGGCGAGGGCGGCGAAGAAGCCGAGTGCGAAGAGCGTGGCGAGCAGCGAGAGGTCGAGCTGGACCGCCACCCCGGCGGCGAGGAGGGAGATCCCGAAGAGGAGCGCCCACATCCAGGACCTTCGCATCTCCCGGCCGAGGAGCAGGGCGGTGAGGAGCCCCAAGCCGGCGCCGAGGAGCAGCCCCAGCCCCGGCATCGCCGGCAGGCCGCGCGAGGTGTCGGTCGCGATGACGAGGCCCGCGGCGGCGATGGGCACGAGCTCGTCGGAGTGCGCCAGGTCCCCGAGCAGGACGGTGAGGGGGCCTCGCGCCCCGAGCCGGACGGCCGCCCAGCGGACCGCCTGCTGGGCGCTGGCGGCGAGCGCGGCCCCGCAGCCGAGCGCGACGAGCAGCCGGTCTCGGGCGCCCGGCAGGGTGGCCCCGGCGGCCGGGAGGTGCTCGAGGGTGGCCCAGACGGCGAGGGCCACCACGGCCCCGCACAAAAGCGCGGAGAGGAGTCCGAGCGCCATCCGGGGGAGCGGGACGCGGCGGGCGCCGTCGGTGCCGAACGAGATCCCGGCGAGGAGTGCGATCCAGCCGACGGCGACGGCGGAGACGGGGGCGAACAACTCCAGATCCTGGCTGTTCAACACGCCCAGGAGCGACGGTCCCAGCACGAACCCCAGCACCACCCACTCCGAGCCGGAGGGCAGGCCCCGCCCACGAACGCCCCTTTCCCCCATGAGGAAGCTGCCGAGCGAGGCGATGAGGAGGAGGAAGAAGAGGAGATACAGGGTGCTCACGGGCCCCCCGCGGCCGGGCCCTCGCCGGCGTGGCCGAGCCGGACGGACGACGCCTGCAAGGCGGCGGCGACCCTTTCGGCGAGGCCGGGGCCGGGTCCCGAGACGCGGTAGAGCGCCGCGCGCGCGTCGAGTCGGATCATCTCCGCGCGCGTGCCCGCACCGCCTGCCTCGACGAGGAGGGCGCGGACCCGGACCTGGTCCTCGCCCGGGTGAACGGCGAGATCGAGCCCCTCGAGCCCCCGCTCCCGCGACAGGTGGGTGACGGCGAGGAGCGCCGCCAGGTGCGGCACGAGGACGCGATCCCCCGAGGCGCCCTCCAGCTCCACCTCTTGCAGGTCCACCGAGCGGACGATCCCGGCGGCTCGGCCCACCTGGGCGCGGTCGCCGGCGCGGTAGGTGCGGCGCAGGAGCCGCGGGAGGCCGGCGGCCATGTTGGCCATCATCGGCGCCGCGCCCAGAGCGACGGCGAAGAGGGCGGCGGTTCCCAGCTGGGCCAGGGGTCCCTGATCGCTGCCGGTGAGCACGGGAGCCGCGAACAGCGCCGCGAGCACGACGAGGGCGATGCGCAGGAGCTCGCCGACCGGCGTCGCCAGGTCGGCGCGCAGCCAGCCGAGATGCGTCTTCCCCTCGGCCACGCTCTCGAAGAAGAGCCGCAGCGCCCGGAGCGCGAGCCAGAGGGCGCCACCGGCGATGAGCGCCCCGAGGAGGACCGGCAAGGAGCCGCCGATCCGGGACAGCAGGCTCGCGGCCGGGCCCAGCACCACCTTGCCGAGCGTGAACCCGGCTCCGCGCGTGGTCGCGAAGAGGGACAGGCCGAAGACGAGCCAGGCGTAGGCGACGGCCAGCTGCGACAGGTAGCGCCCGAGCCTCAAGAAGACTCTGAGGGCGCCGGCCACGGCATCGCCGCTCACGAACTCCACGCCGTGGAGCCGGAGCGCGGGGACGCGGTCGGGGCGGCCGCTCACCCAGGCGCCGGCCCGCTGCTCGATCTCGGTGAGCTTTCCGAGGAGCAGGAAGGTGACGAGCCCGGAGAAGACGAGCAGGGAGAAGTCGAAGACCCACTCGGCGACGCGGACGCGCCTCCGCTCCGCCTTGAGCGCCCGATCGATCTTGGACGCCTGGGACTGGGCCAGCGCCTCGAGGCCGACCGCGCCCTCGGCCGCGACGTCCTCCGGCCCGAGTTCGATCACCGTCACCCGCCCGACCTTCACCGCGGCGACCTCGCCGCGCAGGTCCACCTCCGCCAGCGCGGACGGGCTCTCTTCGGTGGCCCGCTCCAGAGCGCGGCTGGCGGCGCGGGCGCGGTCCTCCGCCGACTGGCCGGCGCGACCGGCCTGGAGCGAGAGGACCTGCTCGTTCCCGAGGCGCACCGCGCCTCGGCCCGGCTCGGCAGCGGGAAGGGCCTGCGCCCGGGCGGCGAGGAGGACTAGCGCTGCCGAGGCGGCCCGCAGGGACCGGGCGGCCGATCCGGCGAAAAGCCGGCGCGACGGGGCGTGGACCTTCGGCACCCCGCTAGGGTCAGCGAGGCTCTCGAGCGCGTCAAGCGCGTCATGGGTCCCTTCGGGGGCGGCGCGAGCCGCGCGCTGGCGACGGGAATTCACAAAAGGACACGGCGGACGGCCACTCGTATCGTGGAGGTCGGGGCGCCCTTGCGCTAGTGTGCGCTCCCGGAGGACCCTGGCCGTGCTCTCTATGCTCGCTTCTCTTGCCTTGGCGGCCGAACCGCTGGCTTTCGTCATCTGCGCGCCCGGATACCCGGGAACGACCGAGGAGGCGCGGCCCGCCATGGACGCCTTCGCGGCCGCGCTCGCTGCCCGCGCGGGTTGGCCCGCCGGCTCGATCGTGGGCGCGTACTTCGGGTCTGCCAAGGCGGGGGAGGAGCGGCTCTCGAAGCCCGACGCCGGCATCGCCATGCTCGCCCTTCCCCTATACCTCGAGGAGGCGGAGCGGCTAAAGCTGCAGCCGCGGCTCGTGGCGGTGCAGTCGGGTGCGGCCGCGACGGAGGTCTGGAGCCTGGTCGCGAAGAAGGGGAGGGTGACCGGGCCCGCCTCGCTGGAAGGATGGCGGATCGTCTCCCTGGCCGGGTATTCGCCAAGGTTCGTGCGGGTGACTGCCCTGTCGGGTTGGGGCACCTTGCCGCCGAAGGTGGAAATCGCCCAGAGCGGACAGGTCCTGTCCTG
>DATJZG010000162.1:0-49329 GCA_035499295.1 Anaeromyxobacteraceae bacterium | reverse complement strand
CCGATGCCGCAGACGCGCGAGCACATCCTGCTCGCCCGCCAGGTGGGGGTGCCCTACATCGTCGTCTACCTGAACAAGGTGGACATGGTGGACGACAAGGAGCTGCTCGAACTCGTCGAGCTCGAGGTCCGAGAGCTCCTCTCCTCCTACGAGTTCCCCGGGCAGGAGATCCCGGTGGTGAAGGGCTCGGCGCTCAAGGCGCTCGAGGGCGACAAGGGGGATCTCGGCGAGCCCTCCATCCTGAAGCTCATGGAGGCGGTGGACAGCTACATCCCCACCCCGAAGCGCTCCATCGACAAGCCCTTCCTCATGCCGGTGGAGGACGTCTTTTCCATCTCCGGCCGCGGCACGGTGGCCACCGGGCGCATCGAGCGCGGCATCGTCAAGGTGGGCGAAGAGGTGGAGATCGTGGGGCTGCGCGCCACCCAGAAGACCGTGGTCACCGGGGTGGAGATGTTCCGCAAGCTGCTCGACGAGGGGCAGGCGGGCGACAACATCGGGGCGCTCCTGCGCGGCCTGAAGCGCGAGGAGGTGGAGCGCGGCCAGGTGCTCGCCCGGCCCGGCTCCATCACCCCCCACACCAAGTTCAAGGCAGAGGTCTACGTGCTCACCAAGGAGGAGGGTGGGCGCCACACGCCGTTCTTCAACGGCTACCGACCGCAGTTCTACTTCCGCACCACCGACGTCACCGGCAGCATCCAGCTCCCGAGCGGAGTGGAGATGGTCATGCCCGGGGACAACATCACCATGGAGGTGGAACTCATCACCCCCATCGCCATGGAGAAGGAGCTGCGGTTCGCCATCCGCGAGGGCGGCCGCACGGTGGGAGCCGGTGTCGTCGCGGACGTCATCCAGTGAGGACCGGGACCCATGGCCGGCAACAGAACGATCGTCACGCTCGAGTGCACCACGTGCAAGGAGCGCAACTACAGCACCACCAAGAACAAGAAGAAGACTCAGGACAAGCTGGCGTTCTCGAAGTACTGCCCGCGCTGTCGCAAGCACTCGCCGCACAAGGAAACGAAGTAGCTCATCTCACAGGCCAGTAGCTCGAACGGTAGAGCAGCGGTCTCCAAAACCGCGGGTTGGGGGTTCGAATCCCTCCTGGCCTGCCAGTTCAAGCGGGAAGGGTGGCATGGAAAAGGGCCCGGGCGTCGACCCGAAGCGCATCGTCGCGATCTTCTTCTTCATCGCGGCCGTGGTGGTCGGGATCTTCCTGGAGAGGGTCCTCGCCATCGTCTTCTCGTACCTGCGGTGGAACGACATCGCCGTGCTGGGGGAGGACTGGACGGTCACCACCCTGCTCGGCTACGCCGTCGCGGCAGTGGCGGCGGTGGTGGCCTGGCGAACCCCGCGCGTGAACGCCGTGGCCTTGCAGGTGGCCCAGGAACTCGGCAAGGTGAGCTGGCCCAACCTGCGCGAAACCCGGGCCTCCACCATGGCGGTCATCGTGTTCAGCTTCGTCGCGGCGTTCCTCTTGGGGATCTTCGACATGGTCTGGTCGAGGCTCTCGGCGCTGGTCTACTAGGGCGGATGGCGCGGCCGGGGAGGTCGCGCCCACTCGGCACGGCCGCAGATTCCAGGGGACGGGGCGCGGCGCAGCCGGGGACGGGAGAAGGCATGGCGAAGAAGTGGTACGTGGTTCACACCTACTCGGGCTTCGAGAACAAGGTGAAGAAGTCTCTCGAGGAGCGGGTGCGGCAGGAGAGCCTCCAGGACCTGTTCGGGGAGATCCTCATTCCCATGGAGCAGGTGGTGGAGATGGTGAAGGGCGAGAAGAAGACTTCCAAACGGAAGTTCTTCCCCGGCTACGTGCTCGTGCAGATGGAGATGAACGAGCGCACCTGGCACCTCGTCAAAGGGACCGCCAAGGTCACCGGGTTCGTGGGGAGCGCCAAGGTCCCGAAGGACGTCCCGGCCATCTCCGAGGCGGAGGTGGCGCGCCTCACGAGCCAGATCTCCGAGGGAACGCTCAAGCCGAAGCCCAAGGTGCAGTTCGAGGAGGGAGATCCGGTCCGGGTGATCGACGGGCCCTTCTCAAACTTCAACGGCACCGTGGAGGAGGTCAAGCCCGACAAGGGCAAGGTCCGCGTGCTCGTGTCCATCTTCGGCCGGGCCACGCCGGTCGAGCTGGACTTCATGCAGGTGGAGAAGACGTAGGGAAGGAACACTCCGCGCCGGCGGCCCGGCGCGGTGGGACAACGTGGCGTGGGAGAGCGAGGACGCTCGGCTGAACCACGCGAGGAGCGGTCATGAAGAAGGTCACGGGCCAGGTCAAGCTGCAGATCCCGGCCAGCAAGGCGAATCCGGCACCCCCGGTGGGCCCGGCGCTCGGTCAGCACGGCGTCAACATCATGGAGTTCTGCAAGCAGTTCAACGCCGCCACCCAGGCGCAGGCCAAGGAAGGCCTCATCATCCCGGTGATCATCACCATCTACCAGGATCGGTCCTTCAGCTTCGTCCTGAAGACGCCGCCGGCCTCCATCCTTCTGAAGAAGGCGGCCGGACTGCACACCGAGAAGAAGAAGGGCTCCGGCGCGCACAAGCCCGGCAAGGAGAAGGTCGGGCAGGTGACGAAGAAGCAGGTGGAGCAAATCGCCAAGCTGAAGATGCAGGACATGACGGCGGGCACCCTGGAGGCGGCGATGCGCACCGTCGAGGGCACCGCCCGGTCCATGGGCATCGAGATCGTCTAGCGCCCGGAGGAACGACCACATGGCTCACGCGGGAAAGAAGTACAACAAGCTCCTCGAGAAGGTGGATCGCACCAAGCGCTACAAGCTCGACGAGGCCCTGCAGCTCGTGAAGCACTCGGCCGTCCGCAAGTTCGACGAGTCCGTGGACGCCGCCATCAACCTGGGCGTCGACCCGAAGCACGCCGACCAGGTGGTGCGCGGTGCCGTCGTGCTCCCCCACGGGATGGGCAAGAGCGTGCGGCTCGCGGTCTTCGCCAAGGGCGACAAGGCGAAGGAAGCGGAGGCCGCCGGAGCGGACATCGTCGGCGCCGAGGACCTGGCGGAGAAGATCCAGGGCGGCTTCATGGACTTCGACAAGGTCATCGCCACCCCCGACATGATGGGCGTGGTGGGCCGGCTGGGGAAGATCCTGGGCCCTCGCGGCCTCATGCCGAACCCCAAGGTGGGAACGGTGAGCGCCGACGTCGCGCGGGCGGTCAAGGAGCAGAAGGCTGGCAAGGTCGAGTTCCGGGTGGAAAAGGCGGGCATCGTCCACGTTCCGTTCGGCAAGGCGTCGTTCCCCCCCGAGAAGCTGCGGGAGAACTTCAACGCCATCATGGAGATCATCTTCAAGGCGCGGCCGCAGACCGCCAAGGGCGTCTATCTGAAGGGCGTGACCGTCAGCACCACGATGGGGCCGGGAATCAAGCTCGACCCCGCCGAGTTGTCGGCGCAGCACGCCGTGGCATAGGGAAGGGTTCCTTACTTCTAGAAGGGGGCGAGAAGGGCCCCCGGTTTTCTGGTCCAAGACAGCGGGCCCGCGCCGCCCCGGTGCGACTTCGAAAGGGGCGGAGCGGCCAAGCGGGCAAGTCGCCCGACCCGCCGAGACGGGAAGTGGCTCTGTTCGAGAGCGTCCCCTGCTTGGCCAGGGGGTCAGCGCGCCGGTCGTCCGGTTCGAGGGCCCAACAGAACGCCGCGCCGACTCTCGGCCGGCCACGGAAGGTGGTGAGAACGCTTTGAACCGGACAGAAAAACAGGCAGTCATCGATCGGCTTCACGAGAAGATGGCCAAGGCCAAGGCCGCCATCCTGGCGGAGCCGAAGGGCCTCGACGTCGCCACCGTCACCGAGCTTCGCAAGAAGTGCCGCGACGCCAAGGTGGAGTACCGAGTCGTCAAGAACACGCTGGCCATCCGTGCCGCCAAGGGCACGTCGCTCGAGCCGCTGGCGAGCCAGTTCGTGGGACCGACGGCGCTCATCATGTCGTACGACGACGTGGTGGTGCCGGCCAAGATCCTCTCGGACTTCTCGAAGGACCGGGAGAACTTCGCCCTGCGCACGGCGGTGGTGGAGGGCAAGGTCATCGACGTGAAGGGCATCCAGGCCCTCGCCAAGATGCCCGGGCTCCCCGAATTGCGCTCCAAGCTGGCGGGGATGCTCCTGCAGCCCGCGACCAAGCTCGCGCGCCTCATTGGGACCCCGGGCCAGCAGCTCGCCCAGGTGCTCGGTGCCCGCAAGGACCAACTCTCGAAGGCCTCGTAGTCGGACCCTGAACCCGCTCGCGACCCGAAGGGCGCGGGCCCTACCGCTCGGCGCGAAAAGAAGCGCCGGCGACGAAAAGGAAAGAAGAAGTCATGGCTGACCTGAATGCGATCGTGGACCAGCTCTCCGGCCTCACCGTGATGGAGGCCGCCGAGCTCGTGAAGCAGCTCGAGCAGAAGTGGGGCGTGAGCGCGGCCGCCGCGCCGGTGGTGGTCGCCGGCGGCGGGGGCGGTGCCGCCGCGGCCGCCGCCGAGGAGAAGACCGAGTTCTCGGTGGTCCTGGCGGAGGCCGGTGCCAACAAGATCAACGTCATCAAGGAGGTCCGGGCCATCACCGGCCTCGGCCTGAAGGAGGCGAAGGACCTCGTCGAGGGCGCCCCGAAGGAGGTCAAGGGCGGCATCCCCAAGGCGGAGGCGGAGGAGCTCAAGAAGAAGCTCGAGGCCGCCGGCGCGAAGGTGGAGATCAAGTAGCTGTCGTTCCTGGCAGGCGGGACGGGGCGGCCAGGGAGGCCGCCCCGTCCGCTCGCCTTTTTCTGGAGCTTTGACAGGGGACAATGGAGCGGTTAATACCCTGCCACCCCTCATGACCACCCCCGTTCCCCGGCCACCCGGCCGGGACTGAAGCTCGAGAGCCGGCCAGGTGCCGGCTCGAAGTGCTGGCAGCGGCAATCCGGGGAAAAGAGGACAGATCTCGATGGCGCCGACGATCCAGAACAACTTCCGCATCCGCAAGAACTTCGGAAAGATCTCGAAGGTCGCGGACATCCCGAACCTCATCGCCATCCAGAAGAGCTCGTACGACAAGTTCCTCCAAGCCGAGGTCCCGCCCGAGCGGCGGGAGGACACCGGCCTCCAGGGGGTGTTCAAGTCGGTCTTCCCCATCAAGGATTTCAACGAGACGAGCTCGCTCGAGTTCGTGAGCTACCACCTCGAGAAGCCCAAGTACGACGTGGACGAGTGCCACCAGCGCGGCATGACCTACTCCGCGCCCATCAAGGTGGTGGTTCGCCTCGTCGTCTGGGACAAGGACGAGGAAACCGGGGCCCAGTCCATCCGCGACGTGAAGGAGCAGGAGGTCTACTTCGGCGAGATCCCGCTGATGACGGACAACGGCACCTTCATCATCAACGGGACCGAGCGGGTGGTCGTCTCCCAGCTGCACCGCAGCCCGGGCGCCTTCTTCGACCACGACAAGGGCAAGAGCCACTCGTCGGGGAAGATCCTCTACAACGCCCGCATCATTCCCTACCGCGGCTCCTGGATCGACTTCGAGTTCGACCACAAGGACCTGCTCTACGTTCGCATCGACCGCCGGCGGAAGCTGCCCGCCACGGTGCTCCTGCGCGCGCTCGGCTCGGTGCCCGACACCGCCAAGAAGGACCCCATCGACTTCCGCGGCACGACGGAAGAGATCCTCAAGTACTACTACGACACCGAGACCATCCGCGTGGAGGGGAAGGGGCGCTACGAGCGCGACGTGAATCCCGACCTCCTGAAGGGGCAGCGCGCCACCCGGGACATCAAGGATCCGCGCACCGGCGAGGTGGTGGTCAAGAAGAACCGCAAGTTCACCGAAGGCGCCATCAAGAAGCTCGTGGCCGCCAAGGTGAAGACGCTGCCCATCGAGCCCGAGGAGGTCTACCAGAAGTACTCGGCCGAGGACGTGGTGGAGGAGTCGACCGGGGAAGTGCTCCTCGAGGTGAACGAGCAGGTGACCGAGGAGAAGGTCGAGGAGCTGCGCAAGCGCAACATCAACGAGTTCAGGGTCCTCTTCATCGACGGCCTGAACGTGCTCCCGTCGCTGCGCGACACGCTCATGCAGGACAAGATCTCCACCCCGGAGGAGGCGGTGATGGAGATCTACCGGCGCCTGCGCCCCGGGGATCCGCCCACGCCCGACACCGCCGGGACTCTCTTCCACAACCTCTTCTTCAACCCGGAGCGCTACGACCTCTCCAAGGTCGGCCGGCTCAAGCTGAACTACAAGTTCAACCTCGACGAGCCGCTCGACAACTCCGTCGTCACCAAGCGCGACGTCCTCGAGGTGGTGCGCTTCCTCATCGACCTCAAGAACGGGTCGCAGGACCGGGACATCGACGACATCGACCACCTCGGCAACCGCCGCGTCCGCGCGGTGGGCGAGCTGCTCGAGAACCAGTACCGCATCGGTCTCGTCCGCATGGAGCGCGCCATCAAGGAGCGCATGAGCCTCCAGGAGATCGAGACGCTCATGCCGCACGACCTCATCAACGCCAAGCCGGTGACGGCGGTGATCAAGGAGTTCTTCGGGTCCTCGCAGCTGTCGCAGTTCATGGACCAGACGAACCCGCTCTCGGAGGTCACCCACAAGCGGCGCCTGTCCGCGCTCGGCCCCGGAGGCCTCACCCGGGAGCGAGCCGGGTTCGAGGTGCGCGACGTGCACCCCACCCACTACGGCCGCATCTGCCCCATCGAGACCCCGGAAGGCCCGAACATCGGCCTCATCGCCTCGCTCTCCACCTACGCCCGGGTGAACGAATACGGGTTCGTCGAGACTCCCTACCGCAGGGTGGAGAAGGGCCGGGTGACCGAGGAGGTCACGTTCTACTCGGCGCTCGAGGAGGAGAAGCACACCATCGCCCAGGCGAACGCCCCGGTCGACCGCCGCGGGACCTTCGTCGGCACCGCCGTCTCCTGCCGCAAGGGAGGCGAGTTCGTCCAGGTGAAGCCGGAGGAGGTGGACCTGATGGACGTGTCGCCGAACCAGCTGGTGTCGGTGGCCGCCTCCCTCATCCCCTTCCTCGAGAACGACGACGCCAACCGCGCCCTCATGGGCTCGAACATGCAGCGCCAGGCGGTCCCCCTCATCAAGACCGAGGCGCCGCTCGTCGGCACCGGCATCGAGTCCATCGTCGCCCGCGACTCGGGGGTGACCATGGTGGCGCGGCGCGACGGCGTGGTGCAGAGCGTGGACGCGGCCCGCATCGTGGTGAAGGCCGACGTCCCCACGTCGGTGACGGACGTCGCCAACGAGGTGGACATCTACAACCTCATCAAGTTCCAGCGCTCCAACCAGAACACCTGCATCAACCAGAAGCCCATCGTGAAGCCGGGCGAGCGAGTGAAGAAGGGGGACGTCATCGCCGACGGGCCCGCCACCGAGATGGGAGAGCTGGCGCTCGGGCAGAACGTGGTGGTGGCCTTCATGCCCTGGCAGGGCTACAACTTCGAGGACTCCATCCTGCTCTCCGAGCGGCTCCTCAAGGAGGACGTCTACACGTCCGTCCACATCGAGGAGTTCGAGTGCGTGGCGCGCGACACCAAGCTCGGCAAGGAGGAGATCACCCGCGACATCCCCAACGTGGGCGAGGAGGCGCTCAAGGACCTCGACGAGTCGGGGATCATCCGCATCGGCGCCGAGGTGAAGCCCGGCGACATCCTGGTGGGCAAGATCACCCCCAAGGGCGAGACCCAGCTCTCGCCGGAGGAGAAGCTGCTCCGGGCCATCTTCGGCGAGAAGGCGGGCGACGTGCGCGACAGCTCGCTGCGCGTCCCCCCCGGCGTCTCCGGGACGGTCATCAACGCCAAGGTCTTCAGCCGCAAGGGCGTGGAGAAGGACGAGCGCGCCAAGACCATCGAGGAGATGGAGGAGGCGAAGCTCCTCAAGGACCAGAACGACGAGATCCGCATCATCCAGGACTCGGCGTTCCTCAAGATCCGCAAGCTGCTCTCCGGCAAGGAGGTGGCGGCCCGCCTCGTCGACGACAAGGGGGAGCAGCTCCTCAAGAAGGGTGACGCCCTCTCCGACGAGCTCCTCGACACCGTCCCGCAGCGCTACTGGGGCGAGATCGCGGTCGCGGGGACCCAGGACGTGCAGGAGAAGGTCCGCAAGATCATCGAGAATTTCGAGGAGCAGCGCGAGCTCGTGAAGCTCCTGTTCGGCGAGAAGATCGGGCGCCTGAAGAAGGGCGACGAGCTCCCGCCCGGCGTCATCAAGATGGTGAAGGTCTACGTCGCCATCAAGCGCAAGCTGGCGGTAGGCGACAAGATGGCCGGCCGCCACGGCAACAAGGGCGTGGTCTCGCGGGTGCTGCCCGAGGAGGACATGCCGTACCTCGAGGACGGCCGCCCCGTCGACCTGGTCTTGAACCCGCTCGGCGTGCCCTCCCGCATGAACGTGGGCCAAATCCTGGAGACGCACCTCGGCTGGGGCGCCCGCAACATCGGGTGGCGCATCGAGGAGATGCTGGAGAAGAAGTTCGGCCCCGAACAGATCCGCAAGTACGTGAAGAAGGTGTTCGAGGGGGCCGGGGCGAGCAACGAGCGCATCCTGCAGATCATCGACGAGGTCCCCGACAAGGAGCTCCCGAAGCTGGCCCAGAAGCTCACCCGCGGGGTGTTCACCGCCAGCCCGGTCTTCGACGGTGCCAGCGAGGGGGAGCTGCGCGGCATGCTGGAGAACGGAAGCTCCACCATGCAGTCCATCGTCTTCGACGGTCGCACCGGCGAGCCCTTCGACCACGACGTGACGGTGGGGGTGATGTACATGCTGAAGCTCCACCACCTGGTGGACGAGAAGATCCACGCCCGCTCCATCGGGCCCTACTCGCTCGTCACCCAGCAGCCGCTCGGCGGCAAGGCCCAGTTCGGCGGCCAGCGCCTGGGCGAGATGGAGGTGTGGGCCATGGAGGCGTACGGCGCCGCCTACTCGCTGCAGGAGTTCCTGACTGTGAAGTCCGACGACGTGGTGGGCCGCACCCGCATGTACGAGGCCATCGTCAAGGGGGAGAACACGCTCGAGTCCGGGCTCCCCGAGTCGTTCAACGTGCTCATCAAGGAGCTGCAGAGCCTGGCGCTCGACGTGGAGCTTCTCGAGTCGCCCGAGGCGCAGCGCGCCCGCGAGCAGGCCGAGGCAGAGGCCGACCCGCTCGGCTTGGCGACCAAGAAGTCCGCCTGACCCTGGCCCTGGAACCCTAGCGCCGAATCGAGGGACGCGACGTGAAGGACATCTTCAATTTCTTCGAGAAGCCGAAGGACCCGACCTCCTTCTCCGCCATCCGCATCTCGCTGGCCAGCCCGGACAAGATCCGGCAGTGGTCGCACGGCGAGGTGAAGAAGCCGGAGACCATCAACTACCGCACCTTCAAGCCGGAGCGGGACGGTCTGTTCTGCGCGAAGATCTTCGGACCGATCAAGGACTACGAGTGCATCTGCGGCAAGTACAAGCGCATGAAGCACCGCGGAGTGGTGTGCGAGAAGTGCGGCGTCGAGGTGATCCAGTCCAAGGTGCGCCGCGAGCGCCTGGGCCACATCACCCTCGCCACCCCGGTCGCCCACATCTGGTTCCTCAAGTCCTTGCCGAGCCGCATCGGGAACCTGCTCGACATCACCCTGAAGGACCTGGAGAAGGTTCTCTACTGCGAAAGCTACATCGTCACCGACCCCAAGGAGACCACCCTCCAGCGGGCCGAGCTGCTCTCCGAGGACCGGTACCAGCGCCTGCGGGAGGAGCTCGGCGAGGAGGCCTTCTCCGCCGGCATGGGCGGCGACGCGGTCCTGGCGCTGCTCCGCCAGATCGACGTGAACTCCCTCTCCGAGCAGCTCCGCAAGGAGATGAAGGAGGCCACCTCCGACGCCAAGCGCAAGAAGATCGCGAAGCGACTGAAGGTGGTGGACGCCTTCCGCGAGTCCGGCAACAAGCCCGACTGGATGATGCTGGAGGTCATCCCGGTCATCCCGCCCGACCTGCGCCCCCTGGTCCCGCTGGACGGCGGGCGGTTCGCGACGAGCGACCTGAACGACCTCTATCGCCGCGTCATCAACCGCAACAATCGGCTGAAGCGGCTCATGGAGCTGAACGCCCCCGACATCATCGTCCGCAACGAGAAGCGGATGCTGCAGGAGGCGGTCGACGCCCTCTTCGACAACGGGCGGCGCGGCAAGACCATCACCGGCCCCAACAAGCGCCCGTTGAAGTCGCTCTCCGACATGCTGAAGGGCAAGCAGGGACGCTTCCGCCAGAACCTGCTCGGCAAGCGCGTCGACTACTCGGGGCGCTCGGTCATCGTGGTGGGTCCGGAGCTGAAGCTGCACCAGTGCGGCCTGCCGAAGATCATGGCGCTCGAGCTCTTCAAGCCCTTCATCTACAACAAGCTGGAGGAGAAGGGCTACGTCACCACCATCAAGAGCGCGAAGAAGATGGTGGAAAAGGAGAGGCCCGAGGTCTGGGACATCCTCGACGACGTGATCCGCGAGCATCCGGTGCTCCTGAACCGCGCCCCCACCCTCCACCGGCTGGGCATCCAGGCCTTCGAGCCGGTGCTCATCGAGGGCAAGGCCATCCAGCTCCACCCGCTCGTGTGCACCGCCTTCAACGCTGACTTCGACGGTGACCAGATGGCGGTGCACGTGCCGCTCTCGACCGAGGCGCAGGTGGAGGCCCGCGTGCTCATGATGAGCACGAACAACATCCTCTCGCCCGCCCACGGCAAGCCCATCATCGTGCCCTCGCAGGACATCGTCCTCGGCATCTACTACATGACGCGCGAGCGGGCCTTCGCGAAGGGGGAGGGGAAGGTCTTCGCCAGCCCGGGCGAGGTCCGGGCCGCCTACGACCAAGGCGAGATCGACCTGCAGGCCAAGATCACGGTGCGGATGGACGCCAAGCGGGTGGAGAGCACCACCGGCCGCGTGCTCCTCTACGACATCGTGCCGAAGCGGATCCCCTTCGAGTCGGTGAACAAGGTGATGGACAAGAAGCAGCTCCAGAACCTCATCGATCTCACCTACCGCCTCTGCGGGGAGAAGGAGACGGTGCTGCTCGCCGACCGCGTCCGGTCGCTGGGCTACGGCAATGCTACCCGCGCCGGCATCTCCATCTCGCTCGACGACATGCTCATCCCGAGCCAGAAGGTGCCGCTGCTCGAGAAGGCCAACCGCGAGGTGGACGAGATCCACAGCCAGTACACCGAGGGCCTCATCACCTCGGGCGAGCGCTACAACAAGGTCATCGACATCTGGGCCCAGGTCACCGACGAAGTGGCCAAGGAAATGATGACCGAGATCGGCTTCGAGACCGCGGTCGGGGTCGGCAAGGACGGGAAGAAGGAAGAGAGGGTCCAGCCCTCCTTCAACCCCATCTACATCATGGCCGACTCCGGAGCCCGCGGCTCGGCGCAGCAGATTCGCCAGCTGGCCGGCATGAGAGGCCTGATGGCGAAGCCTTCGGGCGAGATCATCGAGACCCCCATCACCGCCAACTTCAAGGAGGGGCTGAACGTCCTCCAGTACTTCATCTCCACCCACGGCGCCCGCAAGGGCCTCGCCGACACGGCGCTCAAGACGGCCAACTCGGGCTACCTGACCCGCCGGCTCGTGGACGTGGCCCAGGACGCCATCATCACCGAGTACGACTGCGGCGCCATGGACGGCATCGTCATGGGCTCGCTCGTCGAGGGTGGCGAGATCATCGAGCCCATGGGCGAGCGCATCCTCGGGCGCGTGGCCCTCGAGGACATCACCGATCCCTTCTCCGGGAACCAGGTGGTGGGCGCCAACGAGGAGATCGACGAGCAGAAGGTGAAGCTGGTGGAGAACGCCGGCATCGACCGGGTGAAGATCCGCTCGGTGCTCACCTGCCAGGCGCGCCGCGGCATCTGCGTGGAGTGCTACGGTCGCGACCTGGCCCGCGGCCGGAAGGTGAACATCGGCGAGGCGGTGGGAGTCATCGCCGCCCAGTCCATCGGTGAGCCGGGCACGCAGCTCACCATGCGCACCTTCCACATCGGTGGCGCCGCCTCGCGGCGAGCCGAGCAGTCGACGCTCGAGAACCGGAACGCCGGCATCGCCAAGTTCGTGGGGCTGAACGTGGCGAAGAAGCAGGACGGCACCCTCATCGTCATGAACCGCAACGGCGAAGTGGTGGTCACCGACGAGCAAGGACGCGAGCGCGAGCGCTACGGCGTGGTCTACGGCGCCAAGGTGCTGGTGCGCGACGGTCAGCGCGTCGAGCCGGGGACCCTGCTGGCCGAGTGGGATCCGTACTCGGTGCCCATCCTCACCGAGGTGGCCGGCAAGGTGAAGTTCGGCGACCTGGTCGACGGCGTCACCTACACGGAGCAGGTGGACGAGATCACCGGCCTCGCCCGCAAGGTGGTGACGGCTTCGAAGGACCCCGACGCCCGGCCGCGCGTGTCCATCAAGGACGAGCGGGGCCAGACGAAGAAGCTGGCGAGCTCGGACGCCGACGCGCGCTACATGCTCCCGGAGGGGGCCAACCTGGTGGTGGCCGACGGCGACGAGGTGGACGCAGGAGACGTCATTGCCAAGATGCCGCGCGAGACCACCAAGACGAAGGACATCACCGGCGGTCTCCCGCGCGTGGCGGAGCTCTTCGAGGCGCGCAAGCCCAAGGAGTACGCCATCATCTCGGAGATCGACGGAGTCGTCTCCTTCGGCAAGGACACGAAGGGCAAGCGCAAGGTGGTGGTCACCCCCGAGATCGACGGGAAGCTCCGGCCCGACCTGCTGAAGGAGTACCTCATCGGCAAGGGCAAGCACATCAGCGTGCACACCGGCGACCGCGTCCGCGCCGGCGAGGCCCTCATGGACGGCGCCGCCAACCCCCACGACATCCTCCGGGTGCTGGGCGAGAAGGAACTGGCGCGCTGGCTCGTGGACGAGGTGCAGGAGGTCTATCGGCTCCAGGGCGTGAAGATCAACGACAAGCACATCGAGGTGATCGTCCGCCAGATGCTCCGGCGGGTCCGCATCCTCGACGTGGGCGACACGAGCTTCCTCGTGGACGAGCAGGTCGAGAAGTGGGTCTTCGAGGAGGAGAACGAGAAGGTGATGCGGGACGGCGGGCGCCCGGCGCAGGGAGAGCCGTTGCTCCTCGGCATCACCAAGGCCTCGCTCTCCACCGAGTCGTTCATCTCGGCGTCGTCCTTCCAGGAGACGACGAAGGTCCTCACCGAGGCCGCCATCAGCGGCAAGGTGGACCACCTGCGCGGCCTGAAGGAGAACGTCATCATGGGCCGGCTCGTTCCGGCCGGCACCGGCCTCGGGGCGTACAAGCACCTCGACATCGAGGTGGAGACCCCGGTCGACGCCGTCGAGCAGGCCGAGGAGGCGCTCGGCCTCGCTGCCGCCGGCGCCGAGGAGTAGCGGCACCGAGCTCTACGCGTTTAGCGGGCGCCGGCCTCCGGGGCGGCGCCCGTCTTTTTTGGGTACAGGCGTCGGTCGCCGGACCCGGTGCCGCTGGCGCCTGGCGAGGCCGGTGCTTAGCGTTCGAGGCCAGGGGGTGAGGAGACGCGACCGCCCGATCCCTCGGGGTTTTTCCTGATGCGGTGCGTCGGGAATAGGGCTCTTCCGATCCCGGTTTCGCAAGGGTACCCAAGGACCCAAAAACGTGCGGTCTCTGGCCACTGACATCCATTCGTCACGAGATGTTATGGGCTATGGTTGACTTCATGAGTCCACTTTCGTAAAGTGCCGTTACGTAACCTGCTCGGCGTTCCGGACGGTCCGGTAGCGGGAGCGGGAGAGAGGGAAGCGAGAATGACCAGCTCCGGCATGCAGCGTGGCAGCAGGGAGTTCGAGGAACTGGCGCCCTATCTCAAGGCCGTCCGCGAGTACCCCCCGCTGACCCGCGACGAGGAGCACGCCCTCGCGCTGCGCGCCCGCAAGGGAGAGGTGCGCGCGAAGCAGAAGCTGGTCCGCCACAACCTGGCCTTCGTCGTCGCCATCGCGCGCAAGCAGCGGCGCGGTACCGTCCGGCTCGACGACCTCATCCAGGAGGGCAACGTGGGCCTGATGCGCGCGGTGGAGAAGTTCGACCCGCACGCCGGCACCCGCTTCTCCACCTATGCGGTGTGGTGGATCCGCGCCTACATCGGCAAGTATCTGAAGGAGGCTCGCAGCACCGTTCGGCCGCAGAGCGGCACCGTTGCGCAGCCGGACCTCTCCCTCGACAGCTACATCGACGAGGACGGGGACGTCTCGCACCTCGAGCGCATCGAGGACGAGGGGCCGGGGCCCGAGGACACCTATCTCTCCTCGGAAGGCGACATCGAGGTGCGCGACGCGCTCGGCAAGGTGCGCAAGCGCATCGGCGAGCTCGGCTGGGACATCATCCACAACCGGCTCCAGCAGGACACGCCGAAGACGCTCGAGGAGATCGGCAAGCGCTGGGGAGTCTCGCGCGAGCGCGTGCGCCAGGTGGAGCTGAAGACGAAGCAGTTCCTGCACCGCTACCTGGAGACCGTGGAGACCGTGGACGTCGGCGAGGGCTACGACCCCGCTCACGACGCCGCTGCCTAGCCCGGCCGAGCCCGACCTTAGAAAAGAGACTCTTCGGGCCCGCTCGGCACGCTGCCGGGCGGGCCCTTGGCCCTTCCGAGGGCGACGGCACCTAGACTAGCCGGCCCCCCGCAGCGCCTCGAGCAGGACGTCGCCCACTCGTTCGCGCACTCGCGGGGTGACCCCCGGAATGCCCTCCAGCTCGGCGAGCGTCGCCGGGCGGCGCAGCGCGATCTGGACCAGGGCGTCCTCGCCCACCACCTTGAAAGGGGGCTTGTCGAGTTGGCGGGCGCGCTCCTCGCGCGCATTCCACAGGGCGCGCAGGGCACCTTTCGACACCTCGTCAAGGGCCCGCGCTCCGCGCAGCTTCCTCCACCCCTCGGGATCGAACACGCGCGTGTGCGGGCGAGAGGCGGCGATCCGGTCGAACTCGCGACGGGCCGGGTCCTCCAGGCCACGCGCTCTGAGGTCCTCGGAGAGGATCCGCTCGAGCGGGAGGAGGAAATGGGTGTCGAGCGCGGCGTAGCGCATCTGGTCGCGGGGGAGCGGGCGCCTCCCCCAATCGGCTCGCTGGTACTCCTTCGAGAGGTGCACTCCGAAGTGGATCCGCACCAAGGCCTTGAGCCCGAGCTCCTTCGCCCCGAGCTGCCGCGAGGCCGTCATGGTGTCGAAGATCCGCCCCAGGGTCCAGCCGAACTCCCGCTTGAGGCAGCGCACGTCGTAGTCGGCCCCGTGCAGTACCACCTCGCGCCCCGAGGCGAGGAGCGGGCCGAGCGGAGCCACGTCCACCGAGAGCGGGTCGACGATGTAATCCGCGTCCGGCAAGGACAGCTGCAGCAGGCACACCCTCTCGAAGTAGGCGTGGAAGCTGTTCGACTCGGTGTCGAGCGCCACCCGGGGCTCGGCCGCCACGCGCGCGAGCATGGCCGCGAAGGCGACGCCGTCGGCGACCAGGACCGGCTCTGGGGAGGCCGCGGTCACGCCCCGCCCTCCGCCAGGGCCGAAGCCACTCGGGCCGCCACCCGCGCGTTCGCCTCGAGGAGCGCCAGGTTTGCCTGGCGCGATCGCCCCCCGGTACGCCTCGCCACCGCCTCGAGGAGGAAGGGGGTGACCGCCGGGCCGGAGAGCCCGGCTCGACGGCATTCGACGAGTGCCTCGGACACCGCCCCTTCCACCTCGGCCCGCGGGAGCGGATGCGGAGGCGGGACGGCGAGCAGCACTCCCCCGGGGCGGGCGAGCGGGCCCCAGTGCGTCCGCAGGACGCGCGCCACCTCGCCGGGTCCCTCGACCCGGTGCGAGACGGGGACGCCGCTCTCCGCCGTGAAGAAGGCCGGCAGCTCGCTCACCCCGAAGCCCAGGACCGGGATCCCGAGGGTCTCGAGCGCCTCGGCCGTGGCCGGGACGTCGAGCACCGCCTTCGGGCCGGCGCACACGACGCACACCGGCGCGCGCCCGAGCTCGGGCAGGTCCGCGGACACGTCGGAAGGCGAGCCGTCGCCGGAAAGGCGCCGGTGCACCCCTCCGATCCCCCCGGTGGCGAAGAGGCGGATGCCGGCGAGCGCCGCCACCGCCGCCGTGGCCGACACCGTCGTCCCGGCGTCGCGCCCGGCGGCGAGGAGGGGGGCGAGGTCCCGGACGCTCGCCTTTGCCGGACGCCGCCCGGGCTCGGCCAGGCGCGCGAGCTCCCGGTCCCCGGCCCCCACCTGCAGCACGCCTCCGAGGATCGCCACCGCCGCCGGCACCGCTCCTTCCGACCGCACCGCGGCGGCCACGCAGCGGGCCGCCTCCAGGTTGTCGGGCCAGGGGAGCCCGTGCGCGACCACGCTCGTCTCGAGGGCGACGACGGGGCGGCGCGCCTCCAGGGCCGCGCGAACCTCCTCGGCGAGGCGGAGCTCTGGCCGCATGGGCCGGCAGTATCGCACGGCGCCGCCGCATTCGCCGCCGCCAGCCCCTGCGGCCCTCGTCGCGGGGCGGGAGCGTACTGGCATGGTGGCCCCACGGACGGTAGTCTCGGGCCATGGCTTCGGAGAGGCCGGACACTTGGTCCTCGATCGGCACGCTCGCCGATCACGCCCGCGAGGGGGTGGCCGGGATCGGCCGCGAGTTCCGTCGCGCCAGCAGACACCAGCGGATGCGAATCGGGATCGTGGCCGGATGGGCGCTTCTCTCGGTGACGGCCCTGTGGGTGGCCTGCCCTGGTTCGGGGCCGACGAACTCGCTCGGCGCGGACGTGCGCGTCCTCAAAGACTCGCTCGTGGGCGGGCAGCAGTTGCTCGTCCGGAACGAGTCCTCGGCCATCTGGACCGACATCGTGCTGACGCTCGACGGCGAGTGGCGGCACGAGCAGCGCACCATGCGCCCGCATGATCAGATCGTCCTCTCGATGAGCCAGTTCCGGCGCAGCGGGGAGGCGGCGGCGCGCGACTTCAAGCCCCGCTCGCTCTCCATCCAGTGTCAGCAGGGGCGCGCGAGCTTCGACTTGCGCTAGGGAGCGCGGCTGCGCGGGGGGCTTCTCGCCCGAGCCTAGAAGGAGATCCCGGGCCCGGGGGGAAGCACCAGGGCCGAGGGGTCGAGCGGAGGGGAGCGCTCCCCGCGCAGGCGGCGGTAGTGCGCCCAGTCCCCCACCACCGAGCGCACGTACTGGCGCGTCTCCCGGTAGGGAATGTCCTCCACCCACTCGTCGAGGGGCCTGCCGGAAAGGGCCGACGACCACGCCAGCGCCCGGGCGGGCCCGGCGTTGTAGGCCGCCAGCACCGGGGGGACGAGTGCGAAGCGCGACCCGAGGAGTCCGAGGTAGGCGATTCCGAGCCATAGGTTGGCGGTCGGGTCGGCGAGGTCGTCGGGGCCGGGAGGCTCGAGCCCGAAGATCCCGGCCAGCCGCTCGGCCGTCTCGGGCCTAAGCTGCATCAACCCCTCGGCGGCGCCGGCGCTGCGGACGCGGGCGCGGAACGAGGACTCGCGGCGCATCACCGCCAAGGCGAGAAGCGGGTCGACCCCGAGCCCTGCAGCCGCCGGGAACACCGACCCCGGGAGGGCCTCCGGGTAGTACCAGCGATCGCTGCGCCGGGTGGGGGGCAGGTAATCCCGGGCCATGCGGAAGGGGATCTCGGCGTCGCCGGCGAACGCGGCCATCTCGGCGAGCGGTGCCGCTGCGGCCCGCGCCGCACCCGAGGACGAGAGGCGCCCGAGCAGGGCGAGGCCGTCGTGGCGCAGTCCGGCTCCGAGGAGGTCCCCGGCGAGCGCCAGCGCCGCTGCCAGGCGGGGGTCGGCAGGCTTCTCGACGGGTGCTCCCGCCGGGAGCGGCGCCGGCTGGGGCGCGGCGCGCCCCATCTCCGCGAGGCGCGCCGTGGCGAGGACCGCGTACCAGCCGTCCGGAGTCTCGCGGGCGGCTGCGGCGTAGAGCGACACAGCCTGATCGCTGGAGGAGGCGAGGCGCCCCCCCCAGTAGAGTGCGGCGGCGCGCAGCTGGCCGGTCGCCGTCCGGGCCAGGATCGCCATCGCGCGCCGTCCCGCCGCAGCGCGGCCGAGGCGAGCGATGGCCCAGGCCTCGAACCATCGCGCGTCCGGCTCCCGGCGGGCGTGCGGGTGCCGCCGGGCGAAATCGGCGAGGAGGGGGGCCGCCTTCTCGAACCGGCCCGCGTCGTACCAGAGCCAGGCGGCGAGGAAGGCCGCGTCGTCGGCGAGGTCCGCCTGCTGCGCCGCGGGAAGCCCGGCCACGGTGGGCCGCAGGGTCGCCACGCGCCGGTAGCGGCCAGCCGCCTCCTCCAGCCGGCCCAGTCGGGCCGCGGCCTGGGCGAGCACCCACTCGACCGCCCCTGCGTCGGGCCCGGCGTCCGCTCGGGCGGCGAGCTCGCGCGCGGCGGCCTCGGCCTCCGCGGGCCGCCCGAGCTGCAGGAGCGCCACCCCCCGCAGGAGGAGCGCGCGAGGTGGGACCGGCTCTGCGCCCTCGGCGCGGAGCCGCTCGAGCTCCACCCACGCCTTGCCTGCTCGCGCCGAGGCGAGGAGGTGCTCCACCCGGGCGAGCCTCTCCTCGGTGGAGGGCGGGGGGCCGGCGAGCCCTTCGGCAAGCACCCGTGCCGCCTCCTCTCCCTCCGGCTCTCCGGCGTGCTCGACGAAGAGGGTGCGATAGGCCGGGCCGGCCCGGCCGTCGTGGAGTGCGAGGAGGGCATTCGCGAAGGCGAGGAGGGCGGGCACATCGGCGGCAGGCTCGACGGTGCGCGCCGCCGGCCCGGGGAGCCCGGCGGCGAGGAGCGCCCGCGACTCGGAGAGCGCGAGGCGGGCGCGGTCCGGGCCCGGGGCAGCGAGGAGCCCGGCCTCGGCGCTCGCGGCGGCCGCGAGGCCGGGGTGCCCCGACCTCGAGAGGGCGGAGGAGAGGTGCCGGAGGGCGTAGGGGCGGAGGGGGAGAGGGAGGAGCGCCTGCGCTCGCCGCAGGCTCGCGACCGCCTCGGCGTCTCGTCCCGCCCGCGCGGCGGCGAGGCCGCGCGCGAGGATCGCTCGCGCTCCCGCCTCTCCGGCGGGGAGGGCCGCCTCGGCGCAGAGGGCAGCCTCCCGCGCCGAGCGGGCGTCCCCCGATTGGAGCGCCTGCGCAGCGCTGCCCATCGCGTCGAGCCAGGCCGAGAGGGGCTCTGCTGCCCCGGCCGGGTGGGTCGAGAGCACGAGCCCCAGAGTGACGGCGGACGCGTGGCGCAAAAGGAGGAGGATCATGCCACAAACATCCGTCACGCCTCGTGAAAATGTTTCGCCCGTTTTCGGAAAAACCTGCGGGATAGGGGGGTTGACACGGCGCAGCACGACACTGCATATACGGGCCACACCAAGGGATTCTGCCATTCCTGGTCGGCGCGAGAGAACCTCCGCGCCCTGTCGAACGAGCGGGCTGAGGGAGGAGCCGCAAGTGGGCCCGCACGTCGCCGTTCCAGTGAGGAGACCGCCTTGTTCACCAAGCCCAGCCCGACCGAACTCACTGCGCCCATCAATCCAGACCGGGGCGTCGAAGGACACCGAAACCTCTTTTGTGGCTACTACGATTCCTGCCTCGACGAGGCCGTGAAGAAGGCCTGGAACAGCTGGACCTGCACGCGCTGCTCGCTGTTCGCGGTGCAGCCCCAGGTCGAGTCGAGCCTGGAGAGCTACGCGACGCAGCGCCGCCTAGGCTAGTCCCGCCCCGGCCGGCTCGAAGAAGGTGCTGCGCCGCGCGCGGCATCGTTCACTCTGCGTAGACGACGGCGATCCAGTACCGGCCGGCGCCGAACCGCTGGGTGTCTCCCCGCACCGCGCCCACGCCGAACCTGTGGAAGCGGGCGTCGGCGGCGTTGTTGCTCTGCGCCGCGAGAGCGGGAGAGGAGGCCACGAAAGCGTCGGCGGTGGCCGCGCTCTCCCGGCCCTTGCCGCCCGCGGGACCGAGCCCGAGCGCCCGGGTGGCGAGGTCGCCGGGGGAGGGATCTGCCCTCCGCAGCATGTCCCGCGCCGCGTCCCGCGCCATCGCGTCGAGCCGAGCGTCCGGCTCGAGCGGCCGGAGCCCGAGGCTGGCGCGCCTGCGGGCGATGGCTTCCTTGACGCGCCCCTCCGGGCTGAGGGCGCTCGTGCCTTCCTCGCCGCCGTCGGCGACCAGGACCTCGGTGAGATAGGTGACCGGCTGCCCGCCGGGAAGCTCGCCGCGCGCGATCCCCACTCCTGCCGCCTGGGCGGGCGGCGCGAGCAGGTTCGCGAGGTGAGCGGGACTGCCGACGGTGGCCTCGTGGGCGTCGAGGGCCCCGTCTCCCCGCGCCACGTTCTCCCAGGCGCGGCTGAACGGGACGGCGCTCCCCTGCAGCCGGCTCACCAGGGTCCCCCCGCCGGGAAGGTTGTGGGCGACGAGCCCGGCGGCGCGCATCGCGACGCTGTGGCGCCGGGCGAGCTCGGAGAGGCGCGCGTCGTGCCGGAGCGGCGTGAGCCCGTGCCGGGCGCGGAGCGCGTCGATGGCCCGCAGGACCGCTTCCTCGGCAGCGGCGTCGCCCGGCGGATCGGGCTGGCCGGCGTGGTCGTCGGGGAAAGCTCGCGAGCCGCAGGCGACGTCGAACACCGCGGCCACGGTGGGGCCGTAGGGGCCCTCGCCCAGGACCTCGACCCGGTAGCGCCCGGGCTCGGGGAACTCGATCCAGGCCTCGAAGCGGCGCCCAGAGCGCCGCGCCGGCACCTCCAGGGCCCGGCCGGAGGGGGTGGTGACGAAGACCTGCGCGCGAGCGAGGCCGAGGAGCGTGCCGCGGAGCGCGGCCCGGCTCCGCGGCGGGACCGAGCGGGGGAGGGGCTCGATCTCGGCGCGGCGGACGGTGGCGAGGAGAACCGCCCATGCCTCGCCGCCCCGCATCTCCACCCCCACCCCGACATGGGTGGCCCCCCCGAGGTGGGCCGTGCGGGTCAGCGCTTCTGCCGCCCGACCCGGCGGTGCCACCACGAGGACCGCGGTGGACTCCGGCTCGAAGGCTCCGGCGTCAGAGAGCGCCCTGCGGACGGACTCGGCCGCGAGCGGGCGAGGCCGCCCGCCCGCCGCCCGACGCGCGATCTCGCGCGCGGCGCGCGCGAGGGCGGCGGAAGCGGCGGGGGTCCCTTCCTTCGTGAGGAGCGAGAGGGCACTCCTCTCGACCTCGTCGGCGGGTGCCCGCTCGTTCGCCGGTGGCCTTCCGCCGCTCGCGGGGGGGTCGGCTCCGGCCTCGGCGAGGGCGAAGGGGAGGAAGGACGCCAGGCGGCAGAGGCGGGCCATCCGACCGGTCATCGGCCTCCCTAGCGATCGCGCCGGACGCGCACGTCGAGGGCAACCACCGCGGTCCGGCCGAGCCGGGCGTTGACGCGCTCGACGATGGCGGCGGAGTGGCTCTCCAACTCGCGCGCCCACTCGGGCGATGTGGCCACCACCCAGAGGTGACCGTCCGGGCCCAGGCCCCGCACCGTCGCCTCCCGCGCCAGCGGCCAGCCGCAGGCCTCCGCGAAGGCCGCCGCCGCCGCCGCTCTCCCCGCGCCGGCGTGGGGGGCGAGCGATTCCGCGAGCACGCTCGCGAGCATCCGGCGCCGCCCTCTCGTTCCGCGGGTCACCCCCGAAACCTAGGGGCGCGGCGGGAGGAGCGTCAAGGAGAGGCTGAACCCTTTCGCGGCGCGGGGTCTCTCACGCGTAGGTGTGCGAGAGGCGGGGTGCCTGGGCGCGCTGAGGAGCGAGCGATGAAGCCGACCGTGGACGTAGGAGCCCTGAACTTCAGGGAGGTGGTGGAAAAGGATGGATTGGTGCTCATCGACTGGTGGGCTCCCTGGTGCGGGCCGTGCCGGATGTTCGGCCCCACCTACGAGAAGGTCGCGGGCCGCCACCCCGACGCGACCTTTGCCAAGGTGAACACCGAGGAGGAGCAGTCGCTCGCCGTCTCCTTCGGCATCCTGTCGATCCCGACCCTGATGATCTTCCGCGACCAGGTGCTCCTCTACTCCCAGCCGGGCGCGCTGCCCGAGGCCGCTCTAGAGGAACTCGTCGAGAAGGCGCTCGCCCTCGACATGGACCAGGTCCGGGCAGAGATCGCCCTCGATCGGGCCGAGAGCAAGCCCGCCGCCGGCGGGGCAGGAGCCTAGAGGCTCGCTCGATAGCCCGGGCTGGGCAGTCTCCTGTACCTCGCGGGCTCTTCGACCAAGGATTCCGGACAGTTCGAGCGGGGAGGGGCCTTGCCGCGGGACCTTCCCGCGGCCGCGAGCGGAGCCCTTCAGGGCGGGGAGTTCGCAGCTCTGCGCTTGATAGCTGAACGCATGAGCAGTATCCTCCGGGTTCGTGAGCCATGGGCGCTGCCACCCGACAGCGAGAGGTCCTGGAGGAGCTTCGCCGGCAGATCCGCCACCTGGAGCGGAGGCCGGCCCGCCGCGCCGGGGCGCTCCCGAGCGGCCGGCCCGAGGTGGATGCACTTCTCCCGGGCGGCGGCTTCCCCTGCGGATCGATCACGAGCATCGTCGGGGGACCGGCGAGCGGAAAGACGCAGCTCGCCCTCGACGCCCTGCGCATGGCGCAAGAGGGCGGGGCGCTCGCCGCCTTCGTGGACGGGCGGGGCGAGCTCTACCCGCCGGCAGCGGTGGCGCTGGGGATCGACCCGGCGCGGCTGCTCATCGTGCGCCGGAAGGACGGGAACGGGGGCGGCCGACAGGAGGCGGCGACGGGCCTCTGGGCCGCCGAGGCGCTGCTCGCCAGCGGCGCCTTCGCCGCGGTGGCCGTCGACGTGCCGGTGCGCTCCGTCCCGGCCGCTCGCGCCGAGGCCATGCTGCGCCGGCTGCGGAGCGCGGCCGAGAAGGGGGGCGCGGTGGCGCTCTGGCTCGGAGCGCCCGGGGGACCGTGCCTTTCGGCGGTGCTGCGGCTGGAACTCACGGGTCCGGCGCGCTCGCCGACCGTCTGCCTCGTCCGTGGCGAAGCCGTGGCGCGCAGCGCGGGAGAGGGGCATGCCGCCTGAATCCCCGGCACGGTGCCCGCGGGTGCTGGCGGTCGTGCTGCCGGAGCTGCCCCTGCAACGGGCGCTCCGGGCGCGGTCGGCACACGGTCCCCTCGCGGTGGTGGAAGAGGAGGTGGTGATCCACTGCACCGGCCCGGCGCGAGCCGCGGGCGTCCGGCCCGGTGACACGCTGGTGCAGGCCCGCGCTGCCTGTGCCGGGCTGGCCGCGGTTCCCCTCGACCGGGCCGGCGACCGCGGGGCGCTCCGCGCCCTCGCCGAGGCGATGCTCGCGCTCTCGCCCACGGTCGAGGTGGCGCCGCCGGACGGCCTCCTCCTCGACGCCGCCGCGGTCCGCCTCGCCGGGGAAGGCGAGGAAGAGGCAGAGCTCCGGCTGGCGGAACGAGCGCTGGCGCTCTGCCGCTCCCTCGGCTGGCGCGGCCGGGCCGCGCTGGCGGGCGGCAAGGGGCCCGCGCAGGCGCTGGCCCGCCACGGGGCGCAGGAGATGACGCGGGCGGCCCCGCTCGAGGCGGGGAGGGCGCTCGGCCGGCTACCGCTCGCCGCGCTCGCGTTGACCGCGGACATGGAGGAGCGGCTCGCCGCGGTGGGGGTGACCGACGTCGGGGCGCTGTCGCGCCTGCCCGCGGAGACGCTCGCCCACCGCTTCGGCCCGGCGGGCGCGGCCGCGGCGCGCCTCGCCCGAGGCGAAGACCCGCGCCCGCTCGTCCCGTTCGTGCCCGAGACCTTCCCGGAGGAGTCCTGGGATCTGGAGGGCACGGAGGTCGGCGTCCTCTCGAGCGCCGAGCCGCTCCTCTTCGCGGTGAAGAGGCTAGCGGACCGGGTGGCGACGCGCCTCGCCGGCCGGGAGCTCGGGGCGGAGAAGCTGCGCCTGACCCTGCTCCTCGATCCGCGCGGCGAGGAACGGCTCGACTTGCCGCTCGCGCGCCCCAGCGCCGACGCCTCGCTGTGGATGGTTCCGCTGCGAGAACGGGTGGGCGCCCTGCGCCTGCCCGCGCCGGTGCGCGCGCTCAAACTCGCGGTCGTGGAGGCCGCCGGAGTCCCGGTCGAGCAGCTGTCCGTCGGGGATCGGCCCGAGGCGGCCCGCGCCCTGGACGTGGTCCTGGCCCGGTTGGCCGCCCGCCTGGGGGAGGCCTCCCTCTTCGCCGCCGAGGACGCCGACCGGTACCTGCCCGAGGCCGCCTACCGGCTCGCGCCCTTCGATGCCGGCTCGCTCCGAGGGGTCGCCCGGGAGGCGGGGAGAAACGGGGCGGCGGGACATCGCCGGGCCGTCCCCGGCGCGGGCGTCGCGAACGGCGAGCCGCCACCCGCCGTCCGCCCCACGCGGCTGCTCCAGTCCCCGCGCCCGATCATCGCCGAGGGCGAGGGAGGGCGGCTCACGGTGCTGCGCGTGGACGGCCGCGCCCACCCCGTCGTGGCGCTGGCAGGGCCGGAGCGCCTGGGAGGCGAGTGGTGGAGCCATCCCTTCGAGCGCGACTACTACCGGGTTCGGCTCGCGGAGATGGGAGACCTGTGGGTCTACCGCGACGGCCGCGACGGCCGGCTCTACCTGCACGGCTTCTTCGACTGAAGGGGACGGGTTGACCTTCCGCTACGCCGAGCTTCGCTGCAAGTCCAACTTCTCCTTCCTCGAGGGGGCGAGTCATCCCGAGGAACTGGTGGATCGCGCCGCCGGCCTGGGGCTCGAGGCACTGGCGCTCACCGATCGCAACGGCCTCTACGGAGTGGTGCGGGCCCATGCGCGGGCGCGGAAGCGGGGATTGCCGCTCCTCGTGGGAGCGGAGATGACCTGCGACGGGCTCGACCCCCGCGGGGCGGCGACCCTGATCCTGCTCGCCGCCGATCGCGATGGATATGCCCATCTCTGCCGGCTCGTCACCGAGGCGCACCGGGGGGATCCCATCGAGGTGGCCGGAGCGGTGGACGCCGTGGCGCGCCCCCCCGAGGCCCGCGTCCCGTTCCTCCGGGTGGCCGAGCTGGCGCGCGGCCTCGTGGCCCTTTACCCCGGCGCCGATGCGGACTCGGTGGCGCGCCTGCGGGAGGTCTTCGGACGCCGCTTCTCCCTGGCGGTGTCCCGCCATCGCGCCGCCGGGGAGGAGACCCGCATCGCCGCCGCGCGCAGCGTGGGGCGGCGCCTGGGCGTCCCGGTGGCGGTGGTGAACGACGTCCACACCCACCTCCGCCGGCGACAACCGCTCCAGGACGTCCTCACCTGCGTGCGCCTCGGCACCACCGTGGAGCAGGTGGGGCGGCGCCTCTTTCCCAACGCCGAGCGGACCCTCAAGGGGCCGGAGGAGATGGCGCGGCTGTGGCGCGACTTTCCCGAGGGGCTGGAGGCGGCGGCGGCGCTCGCCGCGGAGTGCTCTTTCCGGCTGGAGGAGATCCGCGGCGAGCACCCGCTGCCTCCGGTGCGGGCCGAGGTCTCGGCGTCGTCGCCTCCTTCCCCGGCACCGGGGGAGAGGAAGGGGATCGGAGGGATGGAGCTCTTGCGGGCGCTGGTGCGGGATGGAACGCGGTGGCGGTACGGAGGCTCCGCGCCCGAGGAGGTCGAGCGACAGCTGGCGAAGGAGCTCGACCTGGTGGAGAAGCTCGACTACGCGAGCTACTTCCTCACCGTGTGGGACATCGTCCGCTTCGCCCGCTCCCGCGAGATCCTCTGCCAGGGGCGCGGCAGTGCCGCCAACTCCGCCGTCTGCTTCGTCCTCGGGATCACCTCCATCGACCCGGTGCGCATGGGTCTGCTCTTCGAGCGGTTCCTCTCGGCGGAGCGGGGCGAGCCGCCCGACATCGACGTGGACTTCGAGCACGAGCGGCGCGAGGAGGTCCTGCAGTACGTCTACGAGCACTACGGCCGCGATCGGGCGGGCATGGTGTGCGAGGTCATCAGCTTCCGCGCCCGCTCTGCCCTGCGCGACGTCGGTAAGGCGCTCGGTCTCTCGCTCGCCCAGGTGGATCGGCTCTCCCAGCTCGTGGGAAGCCGAGACGATCCCGCCGAGGTCCCGCCGGCGGTCCTGGCGCAAGCGGGGCTCGATCCGCGGGCCTCGCCGGCGGTGCGCCACGCGCTCCGGCTGGCGCAGGAGCTCGCCGGCTTCCCCCGCCACATCTCCATCCACGTCGGCGGGTTCGTCATCACGCGCCGGCCGCTCGTGGAGACCGTGCCCGTGCAGCCCGCTGCCATGCCTGGCCGCACCGTGGTGCAGTGGGACAAGGACGACTTGGCGGAGCTGGGCCTGCTCAAGGTGGACCTGCTCGCCCTGGGCATGCTCACCGCCATCTCCCGCGCGCTGGCGATGCTGAAGCGACAGCGGCCAGCGCCGGCGCTCCCCGCGGCCGAGCCGCATCCCGACTCGCTGGCTCGGATCCCCGCCGAGGAGCCGGCCGTCTACGAGATGACCTCCCGGGCGGACACCATCGGCGTCTTCCAGATCGAGTCGCGGGCGCAGATGTCGCTGCTCCCGCGGCTCAGGCCCCGCTGCTTCTACGACCTGGTCGTCTCGGTGGCGATCATTCGGCCCGGGCCCATCCAGGGAGGCATGGTCCACCCCTTCCTGCGGCGCCGAGACGGCCTGGAGGAGGTGCGCTACGCCTACGAGCCGCTGCGGCCGGTGCTGGAGCGGACCCTCGGCATCCCGCTCTTTCAGGAGCAAGCCATGCGCCTCGCGGTGGTGGCTGCTGGCTTCACCCCTGGCGAGGCGGACGAGCTGCGCCGCGCCATGACGCACAAGCGTTCCCACGAGCGGCTGGAGGAGATGAGGGAGCGGTTGGTGGCCGGCATGGCCGAGCGGGAGATCCCCCGCCCGGACGCCGAGGCCATCCTGCAGCAGCTGCACGGGTTCGCCGGCTACGGCTTCCCCGAGTCGCACGCCGCCTCCTTCGCCTTGCTGGTCTACGCCTCGGCTTGGATCAAGTGCCATCACCCGGCGGTGTTCGCCTGCGCGCTGCTCAACAGCCAGCCCATGGGCTTCTACGCACCCCACACCCTGGTGGAGGACGCCAAGCGGCACGGGGTGGAGGTGCGCGGGGTCGACGTGGTCCACAGCGACTGGGAATGCTCCTTGGAGGGGGCTCGGGAGGGGTCTCCAGCTGCACCGGGGGATCGGCCGGTGCTGCGGCTCGGGCTCTCGCGGGTGCGGGGGCTGCCGCGCGCGGTGGGGGAGGCAGCGCTGTCGAGCCGCCGGGCCGCCCCGTTCGCCTCGGTGGAGGACCTGGCGCGCCGCGCCCGCCTCTCTCGCGCCTGGCTATCGCGGCTCGCCGAGGCCGGAGCGCTCCGCTCGCTGGAGGAGGGGCGGCGCGCGGCCCTGTGGAAGGCCATGGCGCTCTCGCCCGGGAGCGCCGACGACCTCTTCGCCGGACAACTGCCGCCGGAAGCGCCGCTCGCCCTGGAGGAGGCGGGTGCCGTCGACGAGGTGGCGATGGATTACGCGACCACCGGGCTCTCCGAGAAGGCCCATCCCATGTGCTTCCTCAGGGCTGCTCTGGCGGCCCGGGGCGCGAGGACGGCGCGCGAGCTCTCTAGGCTGAGGGACCGGGCCGCGGTGGAGGTGGCGGGCCTGGTCATCGTGCGTCAGCGGCCCGAGACCGCCAAGGGGATCACCTTCATCTCCCTCGAGGACGAGACCGGGATCGCCAACCTGGTGGTGATGCCCGACGTCTACGAGCGTCATCGGCCGCTCGTCCGCCGCGCCCCCTTTCTCCTCGCTCGCGGACGCGTGGAGCGCACCGGGAAGGTGGTAAACCTCCGGGTGAGGGAACTCCTTCCCCTGGCGCCGGCTCCCGACGTGCCGCCGTCTTCGCGCGACTTCCGTTAGGAAAGGAACCCATGCACAAGGCAACCCTCCTCGCGCTGCTCCTCGCCACCCCCTCCTTCGCGATCGAGCCCGCCCCGGAGAACCGGGTCGAGATCAAGGTGACCGAAGCGGGGTTCGAGCCGCGCGAGGTCAGGCTCCGCAGGGGCGAGCCGGTGACCCTGGTATTCTTGCGGACCACCGACCGGACCTGCATCACCGCGATCGACATCCCGGCCGAGAATGTGAAGAAGCTCGAGCTCCCGCTCCACCGATCGGTGACGCTTACCTTCACCCCGCAGAAGGCGGGGGTGGAGAGCTTTCAGTGCTCGGCGATGGGGATGGGCGGGGGAAAGCTCGTGGTAAAATGAAGAAGGGACTCCGCCAAGGAAACGAGCAGGGCGCCGGGAGACCGGCGCCCTACTCCTCTCGGCTCTCCCGCGCGGTCGAGGCCTAGCTGCAGCCGGTGGTGGTCCCGCAGTTCAGGCACTTGTAGCAGGCGCCATTGCGGACGGTGATGCAGCCACAGCTCGGGCACGGCGGCGCGTCCGCCTGCGCCAGATAGGGGGAGCTCTCCGGGGCCGTGACGACCGGCGCGGCGACGGTGGCGGCCGGCACGGTGCGCTCCGCCGCCTTGAGGCGGGGAGCGGCCGGCGAGGCCCCGGGCGGCAGGTCCTGGCCGGTCGCCAAGGTCTCCTCGCTCGGCAGGAACTTCAGGGACAGCCAGCGGAAGATGTAGTCGGTGATTGACTTGGCGATGGGGATGTCGGGGTTGCCCGTGAATCCCGAGGGCTCGAAGCGGGTGTGGCTGAACTTGTCGCAGAGCACCTTGAGCGGGACGCCATACTGGAGGGCCATGGAGATGGAAGTGGCAAAGCTGTCCATCAGCCCCGAGACGACCGAGCCCTCCTTCGCCATGGTTACGAAGAGCTCCCCCGGGGGGCCGTCGTCGTACATGCCCACGGTCATGTACCCTTCGTGGCCGCCGATCGAGAACTTGTGGGTGATGGACCGGCGCTCGTCGGGGAGGCGCCGCCGCTGCGGGCTCGGGGCCGCGTCCCGGGCGACCTCCGGCGCGTCGGCTCCCTCCTTCTTCTTGCCGGCGTTGAGCGGCTGGCTGCGCTTGCAGCCGTCGCGGTAGACCGCGATGGCCTTGAGCCCGAGCTTCCAGGCCTCGAGGTAGGCCGTCTCGATCTCTCCGGCGGTGGCGGTGGGTGGCATGTTGACGGTCTTGGAGATCGCCCCCGAGAGGAAGGGCTGCGTGGCCGCCATCATGCGGATGTGCCCCATGTAGTGGATGGAGCGAGACCCGTTCTGCGGCTTGAAGGCGCAGTCGAAGACGGGGAGGTGCTCCTCCCTGAGCCCCGGAGCGCCCTCGATCGTCTCCATCTCGTCGACGTACTGCAGGATGGCGCCCACCTCGGTGCCGTTGTAGCCGAGCCGCTGCAGGGCGAGCGGAACGGTGTTGTTCACGATCTTGAGCACCCCGCCGCCCACGAGCTTCTTGTACTTGATGAGGGCGATGTCGGGCTCGATGCCGGTCGTGTCGCAGTCCATCATGAAGCCGATGGTGCCGGTGGGGGCGAGCACCGTCGCTTGGGCGTTCCGGTACCCGTGCAGGGTGCCGAGCCGCACCGCGTCTGCCCAGCTCGAGCGGGCCGCCTCGAGGAACTCGGGCGGGATCTGGGAGGCGTCGATGCTCTCGACGCTCGCGGCGTGCTTGCGCATCACGCCCAGGAAGGGCTCACGGTTGCGCTCGTATCCGACGAAAGGCCCGGTATGGGCGGCGATGCGGGCGCTCATGGCGTAGGCCTCGCCGGTCATGATGGCGGTGATGGCGGCTGCGGTGGCGCGACCGCCATCGGAGTCGTAGGCGTGGCCGGTGGCCATGAGGAAGGCCCCCAGGTTGGCGTACCCGAGTCCGAGCGGGCGGTAGTCCTCGCTGTTGCGGCCGATGGACTCGGTGGGGTAGCGGGCGTTCGAGATCAGCACCTCCTGGGCCAGGATGGTGATGTCGACCGCGTGGCGGAACGACTCGGCGTCGAACCCGCTGTCGATGGAGCGGAAGTGCATGAGGTTCAGCGACGCCAGGTTGCAGGCGCTGTCGTCGAGGAACATGTACTCCGAGCACGGGTTGGACGCGTTGATGCGCCCGGTGTTCGAGCAGGTGTGCCAGGCGTTCACGGTGGAGTCGAACTGCAGGCCAGGATCGCCGCAGCTCCAGGCCGCCGCGGCGATCTGGCGCATGAGCTCGCGGGCGGGGATCTTCTCGACCGGCTGCCCCGAGGTGCGGGCGTTGAGCGCCCACTCGCCGTCATCCACCACCGCGCGCATGAAGGCGTCGGTGACGCGGACGGAGTGGTTGGCGTTCTGGAAGAACACCGAGTCGTACGCTCCCCCGCGAACGTTGAAGCCGCCGTCGTAGCCGGCGTCGATGAGGGCCCAGGCCTTCTTCTCCTCGTCGGCCTTGCAGTTCACGAACTCCACGATGTCGGGGTGATCGGCGTTCAGGATCACCATCTTGGCGGCGCGGCGGGTCTTCCCGCCGGACTTGATCACCCCGGCGAAGGCGTCGAACCCCCGCATGAAGGAGACCGGTCCCGAGGCCTCGCCGCCGCCGGAGAGGTGCTCCTTCGAGGAGCGGATGCGCGACAGGTTCGAGCCGGTCCCCGAGCCGTACTTGAAGAGCATCCCCTCGGTGTGGGCGAGCCGGAGGATGGAATCCATGGAGTCGTCGACCGAATTGATGAAGCAGGCGGAACACTGGGGCTTCTGCTCGACCCCCACGTTGAACCACACCGGTGAATTGAAGCTCATCTTCTGGCGATAGATGAGGTGGGCGAGCTCTGCCTCGAACGAGCGCGCGTCCTCCTCGGAGGCGAAGTACCCGTCCTTGCGCCCCCAGGCACCGATGCTGCGCACCACGCGCCCGACGAGCTGGCGCGCCGACCGCTCTCGCTGCGGCGAGCCCATCGTGCCGCGGAAGTACTTGGACGCCACCACGTTGGTGGCGAGCATCGACCAGTTCTTCGGGACCTCCACGTCCTTCTGCTCGAAGATCACCTGTCCCGACTCTCCGGTGATGGCGGCCGTCCGGAGTTCCCAGGCGAGTTCCTCGGCTGGGTCCACCCCGGGGGTCGTGAAGTAGCGGGGGATGGTAAGGCCCTTGCGGGCTCCCTTCTTCGCCGCGCGGCCCACCGACCGCTTGCCCGTAGTCACATTCTCCCGCTCGATCATTCCCGACCTCCGTACCGGCTCAGGCACCGGTTGCGTGGGGCAGGCGCGTTCGCGCCCGGCCCCGTTGTTCCCACCCACCCCAGGGCCTCCGGCCAGCCCTCGAAGTGGACCGGAGGCTTTACCCCACCACTCTGACAAGGGCGTCGACGAGGGCCGCCCCGTGTACCCGGTGCCGCGCGGAGACCGAGCGGCGCGACGACTGTGAAGCGACCTGCGAAGATAGTGCCTCGGGAACCTGAGTCAAGGCCACGTACCACCATATATGGTGGTGTGTTGTCACTTCGGACACAAAATGGCGGATTTTACGTGCGATTCCCAAATGGGTCCCCCATGGCGTGCGCCGACGCTCGCGGGGAGGGGCCGGATAGCGGCCCTGGCCGGCGTAGGGGGCGACCCCGTTCTCCCGGGAGGAGCGGCGGCGGCCCGGGAGCGTGGACGAGCGTGCCGCCTGACGGTATCGCGTGCTAAAAGGCCCTCCGCCGCATGGCTGCCCTGAACGACCGCATCCGCAACTTCTCGATCATCGCGCACATCGACCACGGGAAGTCGACCCTGGCCGACCGCCTGCTCGAGAAGACCGGGACGGTGAGCGCACGCGAGGCGCAGGCCCAGTTCCTCGACAACATGGAACTCGAGCGGGAGCGCGGGATCACCATCAAGGCGCAGACGGTGAGGATGACCTACCGCGCTCGGGACGGGGAGGACTACGTCCTGAACCTCATCGACACCCCCGGTCACGTCGACTTCGCCTACGAGGTCTCCCGCTCCCTCGCCGCCTGCGAGGGGGCGATCCTGGTCGTGGACGCGACGCAGGGGGTCGAGGCGCAGACGCTCGCCAACGTCTACCAGGCCCTCGATCACGACCTCGAGATCATCCCGGTGATCAACAAGATCGACCTCCCCAGCGCCGACGTCGAGGGCGTTCGCAAGGAGATCGAGGAGGTGATCGGGCTCGACGCCCATGACGCCGTCTCGGCCAGCGCCAAGGAGGGCATCGGCATCGAGGACATCCTGGAGGAGGTGGTGCGGAAGGTCCCGCCGCCCCGAGGCGACCCGGCCGCTCCCCTCAAGGCCATCATCTTCGACTCCTGGTACGACTCCTACCGGGGAGTGGTGATGCTGGTTCGGGTCTTCGACGGGACCCTCCAGCCCAGGCAGCGCATCCTGCTCTTCTCGAACCGCAAGGAGTTCGAGGTGCAGGAACTGGGCGTCTTCTCCCCCTTCTCGCGCCCGGTGGACCGGCTCATCGCCGGGGACGTCGGGGTGGTGGTGGCCAACGTGAAGGACGTCCACGACGCCAAGGTGGGCGACACCATCACCGAGGCGGCGCGCCCCACCGAGGTCCCCTTCCCGGGGTTCAAGGTGGTGAAGCCGATGGTGTTCAGCGGTGTGTTCCCGGTCGAGGCCGCCGACTACGACCAGCTCCGGGACGCGCTCGAGAAGCTGCGGCTGAACGACTCCGCCTTCACCTACGAGCCCGAGACGAGCCAGGCGCTCGGGTTCGGCTTCCGCTGCGGGTATCTGGGCCTGCTCCATATGGAGATCGTGCAGGAGCGGCTGGAGCGGGAGTACCAGCTCTCGCTCATCACCACCGCGCCCTCGGTGGTCTACCGGGTGACCGACTCGCAGGGCGGCGTCCAGGAGATCGACAACCCGGCGAAGCTCCCGCCGGTGCAGAAGATCGCCAAGCTGGAGGAGCCGCACCTCACCTGCCACATCCACGGCCGGGTGGAGGACGTCGGGGCCATCCTCAAGCTCTGCCAGGACCGGCGCGGGGTGCAGCGCGACCTCAAGTACATCGGCACCAAGCGGATCCAGATCACCTACGACATCCCCCTCGCCGAGGTGGTCTTCGACTTCTTCGACCGGCTGAAGAGCGTCTCGCGCGGTTACGCCTCGCTCGACTACGAGCTCAAGGGCTACGAGGAGGCCGATCTCGTCAAGCTCGACATCCTCATCAACGGGGATCCGGTGGACGCCCTCTCGGTCATCGTGCACCGGGAGCGCGCCTACCAGCGGGGACGGGAGGTTTGCCAGAAGCTCCGCGAGGTGATCCCGAAGCAGATGTACGAGGTGGCCATCCAGGCCGCCATCGGCTCCAAGGTCATCGCCCGCGAGACGGTGAAGGCCTACCGGAAGAACGTGCTGGCCAAGTGCTACGGGGGGGACATCAGTCGCAAGCGCAAGCTCCTCGAGAAGCAGAAGGAAGGCAAGAAGCGCATGAAGCAGGTGGGGCAGGTCGAGATCCCGCAGGAGGCCTTCCTGGCCGTACTGAAGGTGGAGGAATGAGGCGGAAGTGCGCGCTTCTCAAGCGGGGCGAATGGAGCTAGAAAGCGTGCCGACCATGGCGGACCCCCGACCCTTCGCGCGGCACCCCGGTGCGCGGGGCGCGGTGAGCTGGGTGACACTCCTGCTGGTGCTCGGCCTGGCGACGGGCGCCTACCTGGCAGTGGTGTTCGGTCCCCCCTACATCCTCAACTACGAGGTGAAGCAGGTGGTCCGCGACTACGGCAACCGGGCGGTGAAGAACCCGCGGGACGCCGAGCTCGTCGAGGACATGGTGCTGAAGATCCGATCGCTCGACCGCACCACGGTGGTGGACGAGGACGGGCGGGCGAAGTCGGTGCCCACCGTCGACCTGCGCGTCCAGGACGTCACCTGGGAGCGCACCGCCGAGCCGCCCACCTTGCACGTGGCGTTCGAGTACCCGCGCACCCTCGAGCTGCCCATCTTCGCTCGAACCGTGGATCGCATCTACCGGGTGGACGTGACGATGGACCTCCAGCTCCCGGACTGGGGGCCAACTCGCTAATGGGGGAGGGGCGCCACATGAACGCGGACGCAGTGCAGCGCGCGGTGCGGAGGATGGCGCTCGAGGTGCTCGAGCGGGCGCGGGCGGTGGGTGCCCTCGAGCGCCTGGCGCTGGTGGGGATCCGGCGCGGAGGGGTGCACCTTGCCGAGAGGCTCCGCGACGAGGTGGCGAAGGCCACCGGCTCGGCGCCGCCGATGGGGACCCTCGACATCGCGCTCTACCGGGACGACCTGGGCGAGCGCGGGGCGGCTCCGGTGGTGGGGCCGACCGACATCCGCTTCGGCCTGGAAGGGCGCACCATCCTCCTCGCTGACGACGTGCTCTACACCGGCCGGACGGTGCGAGCGGCGCTCGACGAGCTCGTCGACTTCGGCCGCCCCCGGCACGTCTGGCTGGCGGTGCTGGTGGACCGGGGCGGCAGGGAGCTGCCCATCGCCGCCGACTTCGTGGGGGCCCGCCTGGCCGTCCCCGAGGACGAGGACGTCCAGGTGCACTGGCGGGAGGCCGGGGCGCCCGAGGACGCGGTCGTGGTTCGCGCAAGGAGGGGGTCGTGATCGGACGCCACCGGCATCTCATCGGTCTGGAGCGGCTGTCGCGGGAGGAGATCCTTCAGGTCCTCGACCTGGCGGTGTCGATGAAGGAGGTGCTGTCGCGCCCCCTCAAGAAGGTCCCGTCGCTCCGCGGCAAGTCGGTCGTGAACCTGTTCTTCGAGACCTCCACCCGCACCCGCAGCTCCTTCGAGATCGCTGCCAAGGTGCTCTCCGCCGACGCGCTCAACTGGACCGCGAGCGGCTCCTCGGTGACGAAGGGGGAGACCTTGCTCGACACCGCCCGGAACCTAGAGGCGATGCGGCCCGACGTGATCGTGGTGCGCCACTCCGCCAGCGGCGCCCCGAACTTCCTCGCCCGCCACCTCGGCTGCGCGGTGGTGAGCGCCGGCGACGGGGCGCACGAGCACCCCAGCCAGGGTCTCCTCGACTGCTTCACCCTGCGGGAGAAGCTCGGGAGCCTGGAGAACCGGACGGTGGCCATCGTCGGCGACATCAGCCACTCGCGCGTGGCTCGCTCGGACCTGCACTCCATGCCCAAGCTGGGCGCCAAGGTGAGGCTTTGCGGGCCGCCCACGATGATCCCGCAGGGCGCCGAGGCCCTCGGCGCCACGGTGCACTACGATCTCCGCAGCGCGGTGGAGGGGGCGGATGCGGTGGTGATGCTCCGCATCCAGCACGAACGCATCGGCGACCCGCTCATCCCCAACACCCGCGAGTACTCCAAGTTCTGGGGCCTGAACGCGCGCAAGGCGGCGGAGTGGCTGCGGCCGAACGCGGTCATCCTCCACCCGGGGCCGATCAACCGCGGGGTGGAGCTCTCCTCGGACGTGGCCGATGGCCCGCACAGCCTCATCCTCGACCAGGTCCAGAACGGGGTGGCGGTGCGGATGGCGATCCTCTACCTGCTCGCCGGCGGGGCGCCCGAGGGCGCGCGCGCGGAAAGGTCCTAAGCGATGAGCCCGATGCAGAGCGAAGTGCTGGTGGTCCAGGGCGGCCGGGTCATCGATCCGGCGAACGGGGTCGACGGGATCCGCAGCGTGGTGGTGCGCGACGGCCGGGTGGCGGAGGTGGCGGAGCGGGTGGAGGTGCCGCGCGACGCCCAGGTGATCGACGCGCGGGGGCGCTGGGTCACCCCCGGTTTCGTCGACCTCCACGTCCACCTGCGCGAGCCCGGCCAGGAGTACAAGGAGACGGTGGAGACCGGAGGCCGGGCGGCGGTGGCGGGAGGGTTCACCTCCGTCTGCGCCATGCCCAACACCCAGCCGCCGAACGACAACACCGGCGTGACCGAGCTCGTGCTGGCGCGGGCCAAGGCCGCCGGCCTGGCGCGGGTGTACCCGGTCGGCTGCATCAGCCGCGGGCGCAAGGGAGAGGAGCTCGCCGAGTACGGAGAGCTGAAGGCGGCGGGCTGCGTGGCGGTCACCGACGACGGCAGCCCGGTCTCGTCCGCGGGGCTCATGCGGCGGGCGCTCGAGTACGCGCGGGCGTTCGGCCTCGCCGTCGCCGTCCACGAGGAGGATCTCCAGCTCGCCGGGAAGGGCGTGATGAACGAGGGGCCGACCGCCACCCGACTCGGCCTGAAGGGGATCCCCGCCCAGGGCGAGGAGATCATGGTGCTGAGGGACGTCGCGCTCGCCGAGCTCACCGGCGGACGGCTCCACATCTGTCATCTCTCCACCGCGGGGGGAGTGCGCGCGGTGCGGGAGGGCAAGCGCCGCGGCCTCCCCGTGACGGCCGAGGTCGCCCCGCACCATCTCACCCTGACCGAGGAGGACGTGGCCCAGAGCGACTATGACACCGACATGAAGATGAATCCCCCGCTGCGCTCCGCCGCCGACGTGAAGGCGGTGGTGGAGGGGCTCGTCGACGGCACCGTCGACGCCATCGCGACCGACCACGCGCCCCACGCGGTAGAGGACAAGAAGGTCGAGTTCGACGCCGCCCAGAACGGCATCCTGGGCCTCGAGACGGCCTTCCCGGTGGTCCTCGAGCTCTGCCGCCGGGGACTCGTGCCCGAGCGGCGCCTCGTCGAGGCGCTCACCTGCGGCCCGGCGCGCTGCTACGGCCTCCCCGGCGGCTCGCTCTCCAAGGGGGCGGCCGCCGACCTCGCGGTGCTCGACCCGAAGCTCGAGTGGGTGGTGGAGCCGGAGAAGCTCTTCTCCAAGAGCCGCAACACGCCCTGGAAGGGGCGTCGGCTCGTCGGTCGCTGCACCCAGACCCTGGTGGGCGGGAGGCTGGTGTACGAGCTCGGGGGCTCGCGATGAAGGCTGCGACGCTGGCTCTCGCTGATGGCACCGTGTTTCACGGTTGGTCCTTCGGTGCCGCCGGGGAGTCCGCGGGCGAGGTGGTGTTCAACACCTCGATGACAGGGTACCAGGAGATCCTCACCGACCCCTCCTACGTCGGCCAGATGATCTGCATGACCTACCCGGAACAGGGCAACTACGGGACGAACCAGGCCGACGAGGAGTCGGCTCAGCCGCACGCCACCGGCTTCATCGTGCGCCACTACTCGGAGGAGCCCTCCAGCTTTCGGGCCGAGGACGCCCTCGACGGTTACCTGAAGCGCCACCGAATCGTCGGCATCCACGGGATCGACACCCGGCGTCTCACCCGGCACATCCGCGTGACCGGCGCCCAGATGGGCGTCATCTCGACCGAGGGCAGCGACGCGGCGCTGGTCGCGCGCGCCCGCAGCCTGCCGGGGATGGAGGGCCAGGACCTCGCGAGCCAGATCTCCACCCCGGTCGCCTACCCGTGGGTGGAGAAAGGGGCTGACTGCTGGACGGACCAGGACAGGCAGCCGGAGCTCGAGCCCCGCTTCCACGTGGTCGCCTACGATTGGGGGCTCAAGCGCGCCATGCTCCGGCTCCTCGCCCAGTCGGGGTGCCGGGTGACGGTGGTTCCGGGCTCCACCGGCGCCGCCCAGGCCCTCGCCTACCGGCCGGACGGGGTCTTCCTCACGAATGGGCCGGGCGACCCGGCGGCGGTTCGCGGGGCGCGCGAGGCGGTCGCGTCGCTGCTCGGCAAGGTCCCGGTCTTCGGCATCTGCCTCGGCCACCAGATCCTGGCCCTGGCCCTCGGCGGCTCCACCTACAAGCTCAAGTTCGGGCACCGGGGCGCGAACCAGCCGGTGAAGGACCTGAAGACCGGCAAGGTCGACATCACCTGCCAGAACCACGGCTTCGCGGTCGACGACCAGTCGCTCGGGAAGAGGGCGCGGGTCACGCACGTGAACCTGAACGACGGCACGGTGGAAGGGCTCGAGGCGAGCGACGTTCCGGCCTTCAGCGTGCAGTACCACCCCGAAGCGTCCCCGGGACCCCACGACGCCCGCCACCTCTTCGGCCGCTTCGTCGGGATGATGGAGCGCGCGCGGTGACGCCCGCCGAGATCCAGGAGCGCGTCCTCGCCTGGGCGAGCGCCGAGCCCCGCCAGGAGTGGCTCCTCGCCGCCAGGCGGCAACACTTCGCCCGCGAGGGGGAGCCGCACGAGGAGGACAAGAGCTTCGAGGCCCGCATGAACCGGCTCCTCGACCACTACCTCTTCGAGTTCCGCCCCAACCAAGTCGACACCACCTTGGAGCTCTTCCTCAAGTTAGGAGCCGACGCGCTCACCACCGACGACCGCGCCCAGGTGCGCGAGCTCGGGCGCGGCGTGCGCGGGCTCTTCGAGGTGCGGCGCGTCCGGACCGGAGAGATCCGCGTCCGCGACACCTTCGCCTGGACCGAGCACAGCGTGGTGGAGCGGCGCATGGCGGTGGGGCTCGAGAAGGGCGACCTCATCGAGGCCCGGCTCTTGCCGCACGAGGGGCGGCTGCACTTCTCCTCCGCCTTCCTCTTCCACCCCCGCGAGGTGCGCCGGCGCATCCTCCGGGAGGTGAAGCGGCAGACCAAGGCCGCCGCCAAGGACGGGGGGCCGCCGGACGTGGCGGGGTTCCTCGCCCGCATGTCGCGGATGGCGCTCCGGCAGGAGCGCTACCGCAACGTCCGGGTCGAGTCGATCTACGACTTCGATGCGCCCGATCCGGCCCTCACCCCTCGGCCGGGCTCGGGCGCCTAGAGGCGGGTTCCCTCGGCCTCCGCGCCTCGCAGCCTCCGCTCCAGGTCCCCGGGGCGCCGGCGCAGGTTGTCGAGCTCGGCCCGCGAGAGCCCGTGCTCCTCCAGGACGCGCGTGGCTGCGAAGATTCCGGCCCCGGTGCGCAGGGCGAGTGCGACCGAGTCGGAAGGACGCGCGTCGAGGGTGATGTCCCTGCCCGACTGGGCCAGCCGCACCTTGGCGAGGAAGACCGAGTTCTGGAAGGAGTCGATGTCCACCCGCGACACCGCCGCGCCCAGGGCGAGGACGGCGCTGGCGAGGAGATCGTGGGTGAGCGGGCGCGGCGGCACCGCCTTGAGGCGGCCCGCCTCGATGGCGCTCGCCTCCGGGAGACCGATGACGAGGGGGAGGACCGCTCCGGTTCCCTTCGCCTCGAGGAGGAGGAGCGCGCCCTCGCCCTCCAGGGGCAGGATGGCGGCGACCTCCACTCGCTGCATGTCGGTGTCGTTGGCCGGCTCGGGGGAGAGGGTGAGGGCGATGACCACCGCCCCGACGGATAGGGAAGGGCGCATGACAAAAATCCTCGCGCGGCGCCGCCGCCGCGAGGAGAATCTAGAGGCGGCGGGCGAAGCGGGCCATGCGACAGCGGAAGCGTGGCGTTATACCCGCCAGGGGCGCGACCAAAGAGGCCACGGGTGGCGGATGGGTGATTTCTCGCTCTTGGAGTTCGTACCAGATGCCATCCTCATCGTCGACCGCGGCGGGCGCATCGTGTTCGCGAACCGCATGGCCTCGGAACTGTTCGGCTACGAGCCGGCCGAGTTCCTCGGCCAGGCGGTGGAGGTCCTGCTGCCGGCTCGCTTCCGCAAGGGGCACGAGGCGCACCGGGCGGACTACGACAGCGCTGCCTCGCCGAGGCCCATGGGCCTCGGCCTGAGCCTGTGGGCCCTGCGCAAGGGGGGCGACGAGTTCGCGGCCGAGATCAGCCTTGCCCCCCTGCGGCGCGAGGACGGGAGCTACTCGGTGGCCGCCATCCGCGACGTGACGGAGCGGCGGCGTCTCGAGGAGAAGGCGCTCCTCTACCGCAAGGCGAAGGAGGAGGTCCGGGCCCGGGACGAGTTCATTTCGGTCGCCTCGCACGAGCTGCGGACGCCGGTGGCGGCGCTGCAGCTGCAGCTCCAGCTGCTGCGCCGCGTGGCGCAGCGCTCCAACGAGACGGTCCCGTCGGTGGTGAGCGAGAGGCTCGAGCTGCTCGAGCGGCAGACGCGGCGGGTGGCGCTGCTCGTGTCGGAGCTGCTCGACCTCTCCCGAATGCGCCTCGGCCGGCTCGAGCTGCGGCTCGACCGCGTGGACGTGGCCGACCTGGCGCGCGAGGTGGCCGCCCCCTATGTCGAAGACCCGACGGCCGCCGGCGGCTCCAAGGTCGCCGTGCTGGCGCCGGAGCCGGCGGTGGGGATGTTCGACCGCGTGCGGCTCGAGCAGGTCCTCACCAACCTGCTCGCGAACGCGGTGAAGTTCGGGGAGGGGAAGCCCATCACCGTCCGGGTCGAGCTCGCCGGCGACTGGGTGCGCATCGCGGTCGTCGACCAGGGGATCGGGGTGGCGGCGGAGGACCGCGAGCGGATCTTCAGCCGCTTCGAGCGCGCCGTTCCCGCCCAGCACTTCGGCGGGCTCGGGCTCGGACTCTACATCGCCCGCCAGATCGCCGAGGCCCACGGCGGGGTCATCAAGCTCGAGGGCGCCGCGGGTGCCGGGTCGACCTTCGTCGTGGAACTGCCGCGCTCCCCGCCGGCGCGCGCCGCGGACGCGGGCGCGTGACCGGGGGGGCCGCGGCTCGCGGTCGGGCGGCCCCGGGCCGAGGACGGGATGCCGCGGGGCAGGAGCCCCACCTGGCCTCGAGGCTCCTCGTCGTCGCCGACGACCTCGGATACGACCCCGAAATCGACCGGGGGATCCTGCTCGCCCACGAGAAGGGCATCGTGACGGCGGCGAGTGCCATGGTCGACACGCCCTTCTCTGCCGCCGCGCTCCAGTCGGCTCCCGACACGCTCGCGGTCGGACTGCACCTCGTCGTCCCCACCGGGTCGGGAAGGGACCGTGCCGGGGAGGAGATCTCCCGCCAGGTGGAACGCTTCGAGGCGCTGCGCGGCCGGCCGAGCCACGTGGACGGGCACCGCCACGTCCACGCCGTGCCCGAGGTCCTCGAGGCGCTCCTGCCCTGGGCGGCCGCCGCGGGGGTGAGGGTGCGGGCGCTCTCCGACGCCATGCGCGAGAGAATCCGCCAGGCGGGCGCCCCGGTGCTCGAGCACTTCCTCGGCGACGCCCTGCTCCGGCCCTGCTGGACGAGGGAGCGTCTCCTCGCCGCCCTGGCGGAGCTCCCGGCGGGCGACGCGGAGCTCATGTGCCACCCTGGCTTCCCCCCGACGCGCGTGCAGACCTCCTTCGGAGCAGAGCGGCAGGTGGAGCTCGAGGCACTCTGCGATCCCGAGGCCCGGCGGGTCCTAGGGGCGAGGGGGACGGCGCTCGTCGGAAGGCTCTGACGGGGGCAGGTCCGCCGCGCTTCGCCGCCGGCGCCGAGGCCGCTCCGGGCCGCCGGGGGGCGGTTTTGATCTGCAACAAATCCTGGCGAGACCGCGCTCCGGGCCGCTTTACAGGCCAGATCGGAGGGTGGTAGAAGACCGCGCTCACCCTCGTTTCCCCCTCCAGCCGAGAAGAGGTCATCCGCATGTCTGACGCGAAACCGATCGTCCCCAAGGACGGGCAGAAGATCACGCTGACCAACGGAAAGCTTCACGTTCCGAACCGTCCCATCCTCCCGTTCATCGAGGGGGACGGCACGGGCCGCGACATCTGGCGCGCCAGCGTGCGAGTGCTCGATGCGGCCGTCGAGAAGGCCTACAAGGGCTCGAAGAAGATCGCCTGGGCCGAGGTCTACGCCGGCGAGAAGGCTTACCAGAAGTTCAACAACTGGCTCCCCGACGAGACGGTGGAGGCCTACCGGGAGTACCTCGTCGGCATCAAGGGCCCGCTCACCACCCCCATCGGCGGCGGCATCCGGTCGCTGAACGTCGCGCTGCGCCAGTTGCTCGACCTCTACGTGTGCCTGCGCCCGGTGCGCTGGTTCAAGGGAGTCCCCTCGCCGGTGAAGAACCCGCAGAAGGTCGACATGGTGATCTTCCGCGAGAACACCGAGGACATCTACGCGGGCATCGAGTTCGAGTCGGGCACCGAGGCCGCGAAGAAGGTCATCGCCTTCCTCGAGAAGGAGTTCCCGAAGGACTTCAAGAAGATCCGCTTCCCGGGCTCCGCCGGCATCGGCATCAAGCCGGTGTCGCGGGAGGGCACCGAGCGGCTCGTGCGCGCCGCCCTCAACTACGCCATCACCAACAAGCGCAAGAGCCTCACCCTGGTGCACAAGGGCAACATCATGAAGTTCACCGAGGGGGCCTTCCGCAACTGGGGATACGGCCTGGCGGAGCGCGAGTTCGGCGACAAGGTCTACACCTGGGAGCAGTGGGAGCGGACCAAGGCGGCCAAGGGCGAGGAAGCGGCCAACGCCGAGCAGAAGGCGGCGCTGGCGGGCGGCAAGCTCCTCGTCAAGGACGCCATCGCCGACATCACCCTGCAGCAGGTCCTCACCCGGCCGGATGAGTTCGACGTCATCGCCACGCTCAACCTGAACGGCGACTACCTCTCGGACGCGCTCGCCGCGCAGGTGGGCGGCATCGGCATCGCTCCGGGCGGCAACGCCAACTACGTCAGCGGCCACGCCATCTTCGAGGCGACCCATGGGACGGCGCCCAAGTACGCCGACCTCGACAAGGTGAACCCGGGCTCGGTGATCCTGTCCGGCGAGATGATGTTCCGCCACCTCGGCTGGAACGAGGCGGCCGATCTCATCATCAAGGGCATGGACGGGGCTATCGGCGCGCACCGCGTCACCTACGACTTCGCCCGGCTGATGAAGAATGAGGGCGTGAAGGATGTGGTGGAAGTGAAGTGCTCGGAGTTCGGTGACGAGATCATCAAGCACATGTAGGCAGCCTGAACCGGGGAGAGACCTGACATGGCACGAAAGAAGATCGCACTCATCGGCGCCGGCCAAATCGGCGGCACCATGGCGCTGCTCTGCGGACAGCGCCAACTTGGCGACGTCGTCTTGGTGGACATCATGGAAGGAGTGGCGAAGGGCAAGGCCCTCGACCTCCAGGAAACCCGTGGCGTCTCAAAGTTCGACGTCAATGTGACCGGCGGTGGCACCACCGACTACTCGATCATCAAGGACGCCGACGTCTGCATCGTGACGGCGGGCGTTCCCCGCAAGCCGGGAATGAGCCGGGACGACCTCCTCAAGGTCAACCTGGAGGCCATCACGAAGGTGGCACAGGGGATCAAGCAATACGCCCCGAACTCCTTCGTCGTCGTGGTCACCAACCCGCTCGATTCCATGGTGTACGCGATGTACAAGATCACCGGGTTCCCGAAGAACCGGGTGGTCGGCATGGCCGGAGTGCTCGACACCGCCCGCTTCCAGTACTTCGTGGGAGAGGCGGCCGGCGTGGCGCCGCAGGACGTGGTGGCGATGGTCCTCGGCGGCCACGGCGACGACATGGTGCCGCTGCTCCGCTACTCCTCCATCGGAGGCGTGCCGCTCTCCAAGTGGCTCGACAAGGCGAAGCTCGACGCCATCGTCGAGCGCACCCGCAAGGGCGGCGGCGAGATCGTGGCGCTGCTCGGCACCGGCTCGGCGTTCTACGCGCCCGCTGCGAGCGCCGTCACCATGGCGGAGAGCTTCCTGCGCGACCAGAAGCGGGTGCTGCCGTGCTCGGCCTGGCTCGAGGGACAGTACGGCGTGAAGGGAATGTTCGTGGGCGTCCCGGTGGTCATCGGCGCCGGCGGAGTGGAGCGCGTGGTCGAGGTGGACCTCGACGACTCCGAGAAGGCCATGCTCGCGAAGTCGGTGGCGAGCGTGAAGAAGTCGGTGGACGAGACCAAGCTCTAGTCCGCCCGCGCCCGCAGGGCGCGCCGATCGTCGGTGGGGGCCCGTCCCTGGGGCGGGCCCCCGCCTCTTTCTCTCGCTTCCCGAGTTGCCTGGGCGTACAAATCGGGTCCAGGGCGAGGCGGCACGGCCGGCCCCCGCCAGGAGGCCAGGGTGAAGATCCACGAATACCAAGCGAAGGAGATCCTGCGCAAGTTCGGCGTGAAGACGCCGCGCGGGATCCTCGCCACCACGCCACTGCAGGCGGAGAACGCCGCCCGGCAGCTGGGAGGCGGGATGTGCGCGGTGAAGGCGCAGATCCACGCCGGCGGCCGCGGGAAGGGCGGCGGCATCAAGCTGGCTCGCTCCCCAGAGGAGGCGCGCCTGCACGCCGAGGCCATGCTGGGCATGACGCTGCACACGCCCCAGACCGGTCCCCAAGGCCAAGAGGTGCGCAAGCTCTACATCGAGGAGGGCGTCCGCATCTCCCGCGAGCTCTACTTCGGCATCACCCTCGACCGGGAACGTGGTCAGGTGACGGTGATGGCCTCGGGGGAGGGCGGGGTCGACATCGAGGACGTAGCCCGGGAGGACCCCGCCAAGATCCTCAAGTCGGTGGTGGACCCGCTCGTGGGGTTCATGCCCTTTCAGGCGCGCCAGCTGGCCTTCGCGCTCGGCCTCCAGGGAGACAGCGTCGGCGCCTTCGTGAGGTTCGCGACCGGCCTCTACGCCGCCTACGCCTCCACCGACGCCACCTTGGCGGAGGTGAACCCTCTCGTGGTGACGGCGTCCGGACTGGTGGTTGCCCTCGACGCCAAGATGAACTTCGACGACAACGCCCTCTACCGCCACCCCGAGGTGGCCGCGATGCGCGACCCGGGGGAGGAGGACCCGAAGGAGACCCAGGCGAAGGAGTTCGACCTCTCCTACATCGCGCTCGACGGTAACATCGGATGCATGGTGAACGGCGCCGGCCTGGCCATGGCCACCATGGACGTGATCAAGCTGGCCGGCGGTGCCCCCGCCAACTTCCTCGACGTGGGAGGCGGGGCCGACGAGACCAAGGTCACCGCCGCCTTCAAGATCATCCTTCAGGATCCGAACGTGAAGGCGGTGCTGGTGAACATCTTCGGCGGCATCATGAAGTGCGACGTGATCGCCAACGGGGTGGTGGCCGCCGCCCGCCAGGTGGGGCTCAAGGTGCCGCTCGTGGTCCGGCTCCAGGGCACGAACGTCGAGCTCGGCAACCAGATCCTGAAGAAGAGCGGTCTGGACGTGATCGCGGCCGCCGACCTCGGCGACGCTGCCCGCAAGGTGGTATCGGCGGTGAAGTCGCACACGAGCTAGGGACGCGGAGGGCGTGACGTGAGCATTCTCGTCGACAAGAACACCCGCGTCCTGGTGCAGGGCATCACCGGGTCCGCCGGCAGCTTTCACTCCGAGCAGATGATGGCCTACGGCACCCAGGTGGTGGCGGGCGTCACCCCGGGGCGCGGAGGGACCAAGTTCCAGGGGCAGGTTCCCATCTTCAACACGGTGGAGCAGGCGGTCCGCGAGACCGGCGCCAACGCCGCGGCGGTGTTCGTCCCCCCTCCCTTCGCCGCCGACGCCATCCTGGAGTCGGCCGACGCGCGCGTGCCCCTCATCGTGGCCATCACCGAGGGCATCCCCATCCTCGACATGGTGCGGGTGCGGCGCTTCCTGCGCGACCTGCCCGGCGTCCGCCTCATCGGGCCCAACTGTCCCGGCGTCATCACCCCCGGACAGTGCAAGATCGGCATCATGCCGGGCCACATCCACCGGCCCGGCCGCATCGGCGTGGTCTCCCGATCCGGCACCCTCACCTACGAGGCGGTGCTGCAGCTCACCGACCTCGGCCTGGGCCAGTCCACCGCAGTCGGCATCGGAGGGGACCCGGTCCACGGGACGGACTTCGTCGATGTCCTCGAGCTCCTGCAGGGGGACCCGGAGACCGAGGGCATCATCATGATCGGGGAGATCGGCGGGACGGAGGAGACCCGGGCCGCCACTTGGGCGAAGAAGAACCTCTCAAAGCCGGTCGTCGGGTTCATCGCCGGCCGCACCGCCCCCCCCGGCAAGCGGATGGGGCACGCAGGAGCCGTCATCTCCGGGGGGGCCGACACCGCCGAGGCGAAGATGGACGCCATGCGCGACGCCGGAATGGTGGTGTGCGACTCTCCCTCCACCCTGGGGAAGGCGATGAAGGACCTTCTCGCCGGGAAGAAGCCCCGGCCGCACGAGGAGGGCCGCGCCGCTTTGGCGAAAGCCGGGATGGCCGCCAAGAGGAGCGCGCCGGAGAAGCCCCGGGCAGGGAAGGCGAGCGCCGCCAAGGGCGCGCCGAGAAGGTCCAACACCAGGAAAGGGTGACGAGGAGAAGACATGGCCGTGGAACGAACGCTGTCCATCGTGAAGCCCGACGGGGTCGAGAAGGGAGTCCTCGGCCGCGTCATCTCCCGCTTCGAGGTCGCCGGGCTGAAGCCCGTGGCGATGAAGCTCAGGCGGCTCTCCCAGGCCGAGGCCGAGGGCTTCTACGCAGTTCATCGCCAGCGCCCCTTCTTCGGGGATCTCGTGAAATTTATGACGAGCGGGCCGGTGCTCCTCATGGTCCTCGAGGGAGAGGATGCCATCGCCAAGAACCGCGAGGTGATGGGCGCCACCGACCCGAAGAAGGCCGCCGCCGGGACGATTCGCGCCGACTTCGCCACCGACATCGAGAAGAACACCGTGCACGGGTCGGACGGTGCGGACACCGCTCGGGCCGAGATCGCCTACTTCTTCCCCGAGGTGGAGATCCTTCCCTACGAGTGGAAGGGGAAGCGCTAACTCTTTCTGGCCACTGGACTTTAGGCTGCCCCGCCCCGGTCCGGCCCGGGGCGGGGCAGTTCGCTATGATTCCCCTCGCACGCGGAGCCGGGAGCTCCGGTGCGCTGCGGGCGGAGGAGGAGGATCGACGTTGTCGGGCGTCGCGACGTGGCAATGGCTTCTCGGGGCCGTGGTCCTTCTCGGGTCCTCGTTCGCCTCGGGGACCGAGACCGCGCTCACCGCGCTCGGGGACCTGCGGGCCCGCCAGCTCGCCGACTCGAGCGGCCGGCGAGCGCGGCTCCTGCGGCTGTGGGTGGAACACCCGGAGCGGGTGCTCTCGTCGCTCCTCGTCGCCAACACCATCTTCAACATCGGCGGGGGCGCGCTGGCGGGCGACGTGGCCTCGAGCATCGCCGCCGCCCACGGTTATTCGCCGGCGAAGTCCCTGGGCCTCGCCACCGGCATCGCCACCACGCTGGTGCTCTTTTTCGGCGAGGTGGTCCCGAAGACGCTCGCCAAGCGGCACTCGGCGAGGCTCGCGGTCTTCTCCATCCCCTTCGTCCACATCCTCTACTGGCTCCTGTGGCCGGTCTCCTCCGGCCTCGTGCGCGCCACCCATGCGCTCGTCCGCCTCTTCGGCGGCGGACCGGGAGCCCCCGGTCCGGCGGTGACGAGCGAGGAGATCGAGTACCTCATCGAGATGGGGACGAGGGAGGGTGTCCTCGACGAGGTGAAGGAGGAGCTGTTGAACAGCGTCCTCGAGTTCGCGGACCGCGTGGTGAAGGAGATCATGGTCCCGAGGACCCGGATGGTCGCCATCGATCGGGACGCGCCGCCGGACGAGATCGTGCGCGTCGTCACCGAGAACCCATACAGCCGCATGCCGGTCTACGAGGGCTCGGTCGACAACATCGTCGGCATCCTCATGGTGCGCGACATCATCGGGGAGCTGAAGAGGGGGGCGCTCAAGGCCATCCCCTTCGAGAAGCTGCTCAAGCCGGCATTCTTCGTCCCAGAGCAGATGAAGGTCTCGCGGCTCCTGAAGGAGATGCAGCGCCGCAAGACCCACCTGGCGGTGGTGGTAGACGAGTTCGGGGGCACGAGCGGGGTCGTGACCCTGGAGGACGTCCTCGAGGAGATCGTGGGAGAGATCCAGGACGAGGCCGACGCCGAGGCGGCCCCGGTGAAGGCGCTCGGACCGAACGCCTGGATCGCGGACGCCACCGTCCCGCTGCGGGAGCTGGAGGAGTTCCTGAACCGGGAAGGAGAGGGCTCCGGCGAGCTGGGCGGAGAGGTTCGCTTCCCGAGCGAGGGGGACTACGAGACGCTGGGTGGCTTCGTGACCGCCACCGCCGGGCGCGTCCCGCACGTGGGCGCGGTGCTGGAGTGGGACGGCCTCACGTTCACGGTCCGCGCCGGGGACGAGCGGCGGGTGACGCGGGTGGAAATCGTCCGCCGCGAGGCGCCCCGCCCGGCGGAGGCCTCGGCGGTGCCGCAGGAGGCGTGAATGGCGCCGCTCCCGCGAGCCGACCTTCGGTCCATGTCGAGCGCCGAGTTGGGGGCGCTCCTCGCGACCCTGGGGGAAAAGCCCTTCCGGGCGCGCCAGCTCTACCGCTGGCTCCACCAGAAGGGGGCCGCGGCCCTGGAGGAGATGACGGAGCTCCCGGCCGGGCTGCGACGGCGCCTCGCCGAGGAGGTGGGGCTCACCGCCCTCGAGCGGGCCGTGGAGCAGCGGTCGAGGGACGGCACCATCAAGTGGACCTGGCGGACCGCGGACGGGAAGCTCGTCGAGTCGGTCTACATGCCGGAGCCCGACCGCAGGACCCTGTGCCTGTCCTCGCAGGCCGGGTGCGCGGTCGGCTGTACCTTCTGCATGACCGGCACCATGGGGCTCTCGCGGAACCTGACGACAGGCGAGATCCTCGACCAGGTGGCGCGCGCGAACCGCCGCCTCGTGGAACTGGGGGAGGGGGAGGCGCCGCGGCCGCTCACCAACCTGGTCTTCATGGGCATGGGGGAGCCCCTCCACAACTACCGCGCCCTCAAGTCGGCCATCGACGTGCTGCTCTCCGAGGACGGGCCCAACTTCTCCCATCGGCACGTGACCGTCTCCACCTCGGGCGTGGTGCCGGCGATCCGCCGCCTGGGCGAGGAGACGGAGGTGAAGCTGGCGGTGTCGCTCAACGCCACCACCGACCCGGTCCGCTCCGCCCTCATGCCCATCAACCGGCGCTGGCCGATCGCCGAGCTCCTCGAGGCTTGCCGGGCCTTCCCCATGAAGAGGGGGCGGCGCATCACCTTCGAGTACGTCCTCCTCGAGGGCGTGAACGACGGCGACGAGGACGCGGTGCGGCTCGCCCGGCTGGTGCGGGGCATCGCGTCCAAGGTGAACCTCATCCCATACAACGACAACCCCGGGCTCGGGTTCCGCAGCCCCGCTCCCGAACGAGTCGAGGCCTTCCTCGGCTTGCTCCTGCGCCACGACGTCACCGCGGTGGTGCGCAAGAATCGGGGGCGCGACATCGCCGCCGCCTGCGGGCAGCTCGCCGCCGCGGGCGGGCCGGGGCGCAGCACCGGCGCCGAGGTCCCGGGGCGTTGACGCCGTGAGCGCGGCCGGGGTAGACCACCGACCCCATGGCCCTGCTCGCGGTCGGCTCGGTGGCGCTGGACTCGGTGGAGACCCCCTTCGGAACCCGCCGCGAGGTGCTGGGCGGCTCGGCCACCTACTTCTCGACCTGTGCGAGCTTCTTCGGGCCCGTGCGCCTCGTCGCGGTGGTGGGCGAGGACTTCCCCGACGAGCACGTCTCCTTCCTGAGGTCGAGGGGGGTGGATCTCGCCGGGCTGGTCCGCCGCCCCGGCCGGACCTTCCGTTGGTCGGGTCGCTACGAGTTCGACCTGAACCAGGCCCACACCCTCGACACCCAGCTCAACGTCTTCGCCGACCTCCGGCCGGAACTGCCCGAGACCTACCGGGACTCGAGCCACATCTTCCTCGGCAACATCGATCCCGACCTGCAGCGGCGGGTGGTGGAGCAGGTGCGCAGCCCGCGCTTCGTGGCCGCAGACACCATGAACTTCTGGATCGAGTCGAAGCGAGCGAGCCTCGTCGAGACGCTGAAGCGGGTGGACCTGCTCTTCGTCAACGACGCCGAGGCGCGCCAGCTCGCCG
>DATJZG010000161.1:0-3441 GCA_035499295.1 Anaeromyxobacteraceae bacterium | reverse complement strand
GCCGCATTTGCGAGAGCTTCAGCATTGCCCGGGGGAACGAGGATTCCGCCGCGCACCCCGGAGACAATTACTTCTCGAACGCCGTCGACGTCAGTGCCGGCTACCGGACGACCGCACAGCAGCGCTTCACAAACGATTCGGCCCATTCCTTCGTAACGGGACGAATGCATGACCACGTCAACTGCGGGAATAATGGATGGCAGGTCTTCACGAAAACCCAGAAAATGCATTCGATTCAAGATCCCCAGTTGGTGAGCGAGTTGCCGAACTCGGCGACTCAAATCGCCGCCGAATGGCTCGTTGCCGCACAGCACACATTGCAGCCCCGGAAGGGCTCGCATGACCTGCTCCGCGGCACGCACGAACGTCAAGGGATCTTTCTGGGGGTTGAAGCGCCCAAACCATCCAACAATTGGTGCAGAAAGCGGGAGTCCAAGCCGCCGGCGCGCTTCGCTACGACTCAGCGTGCCGGCATAGCGATTCAATTCCAGGCCGCTATAGACGACTCGATATTGATTAGCTGTTCCCACGCCACGCCGGCGATACTCCCTCACGTTCTCACTCGAGACCGCAAACAAGAGGGTCGTGACTTTCGCCGTTAACCGCTCGAGGACGAGATAAAACCGATTGATCAGTGCGTATTTCGCAGCTCGAAACGAGATGTTATGGATCGTGTGGACGACAACCGGAACGCCTGCAAGGCGCGCCGCCCATCTTCCCAAAATCCCGTCCTTGCTGTTATGAGTGTGAACGACGTCAAATCGCCATTTTCTGCACAACGCATAGATATGAAGGAAAGTCTTGAAGTCGCGCCATGGCCGTATGGACCGCTCCAAATCAGGGATTGAAATCCGCTGCACGTGGTCGGCAACGGATGGCTCCGCCTCGTTACTGGGAGGAACGGCGAGGTAAACCTCGTACCGGTCGCGTGGTAAGAGATTGACGGTCAATCGCGTGTTTTCAGCGGATCCCGCCCAAGTGCAGAAGGTTGTGGTAATGTGCAGTACACGCCTTCGCCTCGTGAGATCGTCGCTCTCCGATGGCTTCGGGTCCACGAATCTAGAATGCTCCACTGCGTGTTAGCACTGCGGGAACGGTCATTATCAGGATTTGCAGATCGAGCCCAACGGACCAGCGCTCTATGTATTCGCGGTCGAGCCGCACCACCTCTTCGAAATCTGTGACGTCGCTCCGCCCCGTTACCTGCCATAGCCCGGTAATGCCGGGTTTCGCCCCAAGCCGACGGAGATGATGGTCCTGGTATGCTACGAGATCGGACTCAAAGAACGGGCGAGGCCCCACAAGGGACATCACCCCAACTAGGACGTTCCAGAGCTGCGGTAACTCGTCTAAGGAGGCGCGGCGGAGCAATTGGCCCACCTGTGTGACGCGCGGGTCGTTCGGGATTTTGAAGAGCCGAATGTCTCCACTGCGGTTCAAGTGCGCGAGCCTGTCTCGCTCCGTTTCCGCGCCGGTGCGCATTGTTCTGAATTTGAGCATCCGGAAGCGCCGACCACCGAGCCCGACCCGCTCTTGCGAGAACAGGACGGGACCCGGGGAATCGAGCTTGACCGCCAAGGCAATCAGGAGCATCGGGATGCCGAGTAGCGTTAACCCGACGATCGCGCCAGCGATGTCGATTATCCGCTTGACGAACAACTGCCGACCTCTGAGCGTGGGAGCAGTCAGTTCGACCAACGGCTCGCCATCGCGCACCATGATCCTCGGCACGACGCCTGCTATCTCTCTTCCCCTTTGAACCGAGAGGATCTGCGTCCCTGCCGCCATTGACGCGTCGGCTACATCTCGAAATGTCGCATCATCTACGTAGCCACAGATCACCACTACCTCAGCGCGGGATTCCTGGAGCAGGTCGCGAAATTGGTTAACGGGACCCCGCGCGCTCGGATGGATTGGAGTTTGTGAATCCACGAACCCTAGGCCGCAGTACCCTCCGCGATCGCGGAACACCCGCAAATCCATCGCGTACCTACACGCCTCAGAAGTACCGACGAACAGCGTGGGCACACCACGGGATGCAGGTAACAACTTGCCCACAATGCTGTACATGGAGAATCGCTCGGCAATGAGAACGAGCCAGAGAGCTACGGTCGTAAGCGTGTATTGCAGCAACACTCCGCTCGTGTAACCCGTCCACATGATCACCCATACAGGTAATACGGCAGCAAGAGCGGATGCGATTAATAGCCGGTGGGCATCACGCCACTGATCCCCACGCGCGTAGTTCCCTGTCGCGGCAAGCGCGATTATTAGCGCCGTCACGAACTGCGGTCCTGCGGCTCGGCCAGGGGGAAAGATCATGCCGGCGATGTGGCCCACCGCCGAGCCTAAAACGAGACGGTCACGGACCGCGCGAAGCCCGACTCTTAAAAGCAGCACCGAAGACACGTCAGCCAGGAGCAGGACTAAGACGCGCCGAACGGAGCGCACGAGGTGACGGCGGAGATTTGAGGGGGCCTGTTGCTGAAGCCTGAGGCGTGTTTGAGCTGAGGCGTGGGCCCGGAACGAATCGTGTCGCGGCGAGGCGCCGGCGGCCTCGGTCCACTCCGACGTCGCCTCCAGCTCGACGGCCGGCGAAGGAACTGATTCCATGTGCCCCCGCGCGCCACCTGGCGCGCAGTTAACGATCAGTTCGCTGCTTGGACGCTCAGGGTTCTCCCTGGCTGGTGCATTCGGGAACCCCCATCTGGCCGCTAATATAGGATCACGCCCTTAGAATCTCCATATGAAACCGGGTCACGATTGCGTCACCGACGAACGCGGAAGGCGGCACGCGGAATGGAACATGCAATCCCCGTGGTACCTAAACCTACGCCGAGGATCGACCTTGCCCTGCTGTTCCGCCTTCCGCGTTCCACGTTCCGCGTTTAGGAGCGGGGGCAAACCGTGAGTCCAGACGTGATTGTGATCGGCGCGGGCGCCATCGGTGCCAGCACAGCAAAGCACCTCGTCGAGGCGGGGTTACGGGTGCTGGTACTCGAAAAGGAGAAGCAGCCCGCCCAGCACCAAAGCGGCCGCAACTCCGGGGTGATCCATGCCGGCTACAACCTCAAACCCGGCAGCCTCAAGGCGAAATACTCGGTCCAGGGGAGCCGGGAGCTGCGAACCTACTGCGCCGAGCGGGGGATCCGGGTCGAGCAAGGCGGCATTCTGGTTGTGGCGCAGACCGAGGCCGACTGCAAGACGCTGGCGGAGCTCGAGCGACGGGCCCAGGCGAACGGAGTCGAGTCGCGGCTGCTTTCGGATGGCGACCTGGCCAAGATCGAGCCTCACGCCCGGGGCATCCAGGCGCTGCACGCCCCCGAAGGGGCGAGCTTCGACGCCCCCGCCTACGTGCGCAGCCTGCTGGCCGAGGCGCTGCTCGGCGGCGCTGATGTTTGCTACGACACTCGAGTGCTCGAGATCGCGCAGGCGAACGGC
>DATJZG010000160.1:0-4421 GCA_035499295.1 Anaeromyxobacteraceae bacterium | reverse complement strand
GTGCATCGGCCGGCGATCGAGTACGTGAACCACCTCGCCATCTACAACTGCCGCGCCCTCATCGAGCTCCTCGACGGAACCGGCATTCGCTGTCCGCCCAGCGCCACCTATCTCGACCGGCTCATCGACTTCGTGGCCGCGAGCTACGCGCGGCGGCGGGAGCTGGAGGAGGCGGAACAGGCGGGAGAGTTCGATGATCCTCTCGACCCCCGCCCGCCGAATGACGCGCCGCGCTGATCAGGGGAGCGAGTCTGCATCCCGCGGCGACCGGACTTGTGCTACCCCTCAGGCTTTGGGCGCGAGGACACGATGAGGCGGTTCACCGTCGGCGACACATTCGAGTGGGTGCGGGAGGTCGACCGGTATCGGCCCGTCTACTACGCGGGCGCCTCCGGCGACTACAACCCCATCCACATCGACCCGGCGGTGGGCCGCGCCGCGGGGTACGAGGGGGTGATCCTCCAAGGCATGTGCACCTTCGCCTGGCTCAGCGAGGCCTGCGTGAGCTACCTGGGCGAACCCTCCCGGCTCCTGCACCTGCGGGCGCGCTTCACCAAGCCTGTGCAGGTCGGCGACGTGATCCGGTTTCAGGGCCGGTGCGTGTCCAAGACGGGCGCCATCGTCCGCCTCGAGGTCAGCGCCACCAACCAGGCCGGCGAGGAGGTCTTGAAGGGAGCGACGGCCGAGGCGGACGCCAGCGCCCGGGCGGTGGGGGGATAGGTCCCCATGCCGATCGACAGGCGGCACCTGGGCCGGCGCTACGGGCCTTACCGCTTCGAGGTGGGGCGAGAGAGCATCCTCGACTTCGTCGCTGCGGTTGACGGCGGCGTGCCCGGGCGCATCTTCCCCTCCCCCGGGTCGAGCTCGGCCGCGCGCGCGATGGGGGCGGCCGGGCCCCAGGAGGACCTCCCCCCGCTCGTGGCCCCGCCCGCCTATGCCGCGGTCTTCGCCATGCAGCCCTTCGCCACCGCCTGCGGCGACGCCGAGCTGGGTCTGAACGTGCTCCGGCTCGTGCACGGCGAGCAGGCCTTCGACTTCTTGGAGCCGGTGCGTGCCGGGGACGTGCTCTTCACCAAAGGCGAGATCACCCGGGTCCAGGACCGCGGTAACCTCGACTTCCTCGAGGTCACCACCGAGACCGTGAACCAGCATGGCCGGCCCGTGGTCCGCGGCGTGTGGACCGCCATCGTCCGCAACTAGAGGCCCACCCAAGGGGCCGGGTCGTCAGCTCGTGATCACCCCGTCGGCGATCAGGTTGGCGAGGATCCGGGCCGTGTCCAGGCGGGGCAGGCCCGACAGTGCGAACAGCGCCTCGTAGTCCACCGTCCCGTCGATCTGCGCGAGGAGGAAGCCGGCCCGGTGGTCGAGGTTCAGCCACATCACCTCCTCGGGCTTGATGGCGAGGCGCGGCACGCTGGCGAGTGGGCCGAGCTTCGACTCGTACATCGCGATGAGGGTGGCCTCGTTCTGGCGAAGGTAGTCGCGGGCGCTCCCGTGGTCGGGGTCGACCTGGAGGATCTTCTCGATGAGCTCCAGGGAGCCGGTGAAGTCGCCGAGCGCGAAGAGCTCCTTCGCGGCCTGCATCCACACGTCGACCTCCTTGCGGGCGGGGGCTTGGGCGGCGGGCGGCGTACCCCCGTCGTGGACCTGGGGGCGGAGATCGGACTTCTCGGCGACCGCCTGGAGATCGAGGCCGCCGTCCGGCTCGAGCACGAAGGTGGCGGCCGCGGCCGGACCCTCGTCCCACGGGGAGGGCGCGAACTGGTCGCCGCCCGGGCTCGAGGGGGCCGCAGGTGGGATGGAAACGGAGGGGGAAAGGGTCGGCTGCGGGGCCGCGCTTTCCCCCCCGGGGCCCGGGAGTGGTACCGCCGCGGGCGCCGGCAGGGGGATCGGGTCCGGGACCATGCCCGCCGCACCCCCGTGGATGAGGAGCAGGTAGGACCGCGCCCGCGGGTTCTCCGGGTCGCGCTCCAGCACCTCCTGGAAGCTGCGCAGGGCCTCTCCCACCCGGCCCGAGACGTAGGCCTTGATGCCCCGGTCGATGAGCTCGGCGACCTCGCCCATCCGTCACCTCGCCCCTGGCCCGCGCCCGGCTCCGGCCAGCCCCTTGAAGAGCTGCAGGGTCCTCTCCAGCGACTCCTCCTGCTCCGTCAGGGCGGAGGTATCGCGCGCCTCGATCGCCTGGCGGACGCGGGTTAGGACCGCCTCCGCCTTCTGCACAGCGTCCTTGCCGAAGCGCGTCCGTTCCAGCGCCTCCGAGACGGCGGGCCTCAGCTCCTCGATCTCGGCCATGGTCGCGCTCATCCGTTCGCGGCGCAGGTCGAACTCCTGGGTGGTCTGCTTCTTCTCGAGGAGCTCGTCCACGCGCTCGTCGAGGATGCGCTTCATCTCCTCCTCGGTCAGGCCGGAGGTGGCGGTCACGGTGATGGATTGCTGCTGGCCGGTGACCACGTCGCGAGCCGACACCCCCACGATCCCGTCCGCGCTGATGTCGAAGGTCACCTCGATCTCGACCTCGCCGCGCCGGGCGGGGCGGATGCCGTCCAGCACGAACTCGCCCAATAGCTCGTTGTCGACTGCCCGCTCGCTCGCCCCCTGGAGGACGGCGATGCGCACCGAGGTCTGGTTGTCCTGGACAGTGGTGAAGAGGTGGGTCTCGCTGGTGGGCACCGTGGTGTTGCGGGGGATGATGGTCTGGAAGTAGCCGCCCACCACCAAGATTCCCAGGTTCTGGGGCGTGACGTCGAGGAGCAGCACCTCCAGCCCGGGCTGGGGGGCGGCGAGGGCGTGGGACTGGATGGCGGCGCCCAGCGCCACCACCTCCTCCGGGTGCACTCCGCGGCAGGGTTCCCTCCCGAAGAAGTCCTTGACCGCCTTCTGGACGCGGGGCATGCGCGTCATGCCCCCCACCAGGATCACCTCGCCCACCTGGGCGGGCCTGACGCCGGCGTCCTTGAGGGTCCTCTCGGCGACCGCGATGCAGCGGTCCACCAGGTCCCGGGTGAGCTCCTCCAGCTTCTCCCGGGTGAGCTGCCGATCGAGGTGCAGGGCGGGCTTGCCCTCCCCTCCTCCCACGAGGAAGGGCAGATGGATGGCGGTCGAGGTGAGGCCGGAGAGCTCGATCTTGGCGCGTTCCGAGCCGTCCTTGAGGCGCTGCAGCGCCATCTTGTCCTCGCGCAGGTCGACGCCTCCGTTGTCCTTGGCGAAGGAGAAGGTGAGCCAGTCGATGACGCGGCGGTCGAAGTCTTCCCCCCCGAGGTAGGTGTCGCCGCCCACCGCCACCACGTCGTAGACGCTCTTGCCGATGTCCAGGATGGAGATGTCGAAGGTGCCGCCGCCCAGGTCGAACACCACCACCTTGCGCTCCATCTGCTTCCCGAAGCCGTAGGCCAGGGCGGCGCTGGTGGGCTCGTTGATGATCCGGAGCACCTCCAGGCCGGCGATGCGTCCCGCGTCCTTGGTGGCGTGTCTCTGGCCGTCGTTGAAGTAGGCAGGCACGGTCACGACCGCCCTGTTCACCGGGCGACCGAACCAGGCCTCGGCGTCGGCCTTCAGCTCCGCCAGCACCATGGCGGAGATCTCCGGGATGGCGAAGACGCGCCCGGCCAGCTCGACCCGGACGTCGTTCCCGTCGGGGCCCGACACGAGCGGATAGGGGAGCACGTGGCGGGCGTCGTCGACCTCCTTCGAGGCCCAGCGCCGCCCGATGAGCCGCTTGGCCGCGAAGACGGTGTTCTCGGCGTTGGTGATCGCCTGCCGCTTCGCCAGCGCCCCCACGAGCTTCTTGCCGTTCTTGGCCACCGCCACGATCGATGGGGTGAGCGCCTGTCCACTCCGATTCGGGATCACGCGGGGGATCCCGTCGCGCACGGTGGCGACGACGGAGTTGGTCGTGCCGAGGTCGATCCCGATGGCCGGTTCGAGGTCGTTCATCCGAGGATTCCCCAGCGAAGCTTCCGGAGCCGGTCCTTGGCCAGCTCCAGTTTGGGATCGAGCTCCAGCGCCCTCTCCAGCGCCCGGCGGGCCTCCTTCTTGTCGCCCTCGGCCTCGAGCACGAGCCCGAGCGCCTCGTGGACGAGCCCCATCCCGGGAGCGGCCCGGACTGCGGCCTGAGCCAGCTCTCGTGCGGCGACGCGGTCGCCCAGGGCGAGCGCCGCACGGGCGCCGGCGGCGGCGGCCCGGGCGTGGCGCGGCTCCGCCTCGAGCGCGGAGCGGAATCCCTCCAGCGCCGCCGGCAGCGAGCCCATGGCCTCGGCGGCGAGCGCCTTCTCGTAGAACTCGGAGGCCCGCTGGGCACTGCTGCGTCGCTTGGCCTCGGCGGCGAGCGCCGAGAGCTCGGCATTGCTCGGATCGATGCTCTGGGCGAGCAGGAGGTCGTTGGCCGCCTGTCCGTAGTTCCCGGCCTCGAAGGCGAGCTTTCC
>DATJZG010000159.1:0-27794 GCA_035499295.1 Anaeromyxobacteraceae bacterium | reverse complement strand
CCCCGTATCGACCTCTCGTCGTCGCACGCTCGAAGCTCGCGCGTCGCATCCCTGTGTCGGCGAGCCCGTGGGTCTTCCGTGCCCGCGGAGCCGTCCTCCCCGACGCCAGTCGCCGGAGGAGGGGCCCTCGCGTTTGCGAAGGCGCTAAGTCTCGCTGGCCGGCCCGTGGGGCGGCGGCGCCCGGAAGGTGCGGGCCACGTGCACGAGATAGGCACACGCCAGCGGAAGGCCGATCGAGATCCAGACGAGACCGACACGAAGCGCGTAACCCTGAGCAGCGGCCGAGTGGGCGGTAACGTCGAACCGCGGGTTGAGGGTCGACCGAAGGAGAAATGGCCAGCTCGCGGCGGCAGCTGATCCCAGGAGAGCGAGAAGCAACGCTGTAGACGAGGCGAAGGCGACCACCGCTTGCGCGCGCACGACGGCCCGGACAAGCAGAGCCGTGGCGCCGGCGGCGATTGCAGCCGTGAGCCACACCAGGGGACGCCCGAGGGCCGCCTCGACGAGCCGCGGCTGGACCTTGAGCGTCGCCCACGTGACGAGAGGGAAGAGCGCGGCCTCTACCAGGTAGAGGAGCCTAGCCGACCGCAGGCTGCGCTCGCGGACCGGCCCTCCCTCAGCGCGCCAGGCCAGGAACGATCCCCCGTGAGCGGCGAGCGAGACCAGGGCGAACGCACCCACCAGGACCGTGTAGGCGTCGAGGACGCCGGAACCGGGTCCGGGCAGGGCGCTCGCGAAAAGCGGCAGTGAGAAGGTCCTCGTCGCGTCGATGGGGACCCCGCGAATGACGTTTCCCAGCGCCGCGCCCAGCACGACGGCGAGGAGAGAACTCCCGAGCGCGAAGACCACGTCCCAGAACGATCGCCAGAGGGGATTGTCAACGTGGTTTCGGAACTCGATGGACAGGCCTCGCAGGAGCATGAGCCAGAGCACCAGGATGAGCGGAAGGTAGAAGCCCGAGAAACCCACCGCGTAGGCGACAGGGAAGGCGAGAACCAGCGCGCCGCCGGCGGCCACGAGCCATACCTCGTTTCCGTCCCAGAAGGGGCCGATGGCGCCGAGCACCTGGCGCCGCTCGCCGTCGTCGCGGGCCACGAAGAGGTGGAGGGCTCCCGCGCCCAGATCGTATCCGTCGAGGGCGACGTACAGCGAGAGCATCAGGGATATGAGCCCGTACCAGATGGCTTCCATCACGGCCTCCCCGGGACGACCCGGCCCTCGAAGGACGGCGGCCCGTTAGCAACCTCGCGGCCGACCATGAAGAGGAAGAGAATCCCCACCATGAGGTACAGGCCGCAGAACCCGATCAAGGTGAAGAGCGTGTCGCCGGCGCCGACTTGGGGGCTCGTTCCCTGCGAGGTGCGCATGAGGCCGTGGACGATCCACGGCTGGCGTCCCATCTCCGCCGTCGTCCACCCCGCCGTCGTGGCGATGTAGGGGAAAGGAGCCGCCAGCATCCAGGACCAGAGCAGCCAGCGGGAGCGGAGGAGCGCACCCCGCCACATCTGGAGGAGCGAGAAGAGGGCCAGCGCGATGAAGGCGGTCCCGAGACCGACCATCACGTGGTACGAGTAGTAAACGAGCGGGACGTTGTCGGGCCAGTTGTCGTCGGCGATGTCGTTCAGGCCGACCACCGTCGAGCCAAACGACCCGTACGCGAGGAAGCTCAGCATCCCGGGCACCTCGATGGGATTCTCGAGGCGGCGGTGCACCATGTCCGGCTGGCCGATGATCGCGAGCTTGGCGTAGGGGCCACTGTTGAAGAGACCCTCCATGGCGGCGAGCGCGGCGGGCTGGTGGTCCGCCACGAGCTTCCCGTTGCGGTCGCCGGTGGGAAAGATCTGCAGGATGGTGGCGACGGCGGCGGCCACGACGCCCGTGCGCAGGCAATGGGCCGCCACGTCGCGGTGGCGGCCCAGGAGCAGCCAGAAGGCCGAGACACCGGCCACGGCGAACGACCCGGTGACGACCGCCGCGCTCATCACGTGCGAGTACTCCCATAGTGCCCAAGGGTTCAGGACGAATGCCCGGAAGTCCGCGAGCTCGAGGCGGCCCCCGGCCCCGACGGCGTATCCGACCGGATGCTGCATGAATGCGTTGGTGGCGGTGATGAAGTAGCCGCTCAGCCAGGAGCCGACGAAGAGGGCAACGGCGGACCCGAAGTGCGTCCACCTGGACACGCGGCTCTGGCCGTAGAGGAGGACTCCCAGGAAGGTCGACTCGAGAAAGAAGGCGAACACTCCTTCCAGGGCGAGGGTGGTGCCGACGACACCCCCCGCATACTCGGAGAAGCGCGACCAGTTGGTTCCGAACTGAAACTCCATGGGGATGCCGGTCACAACCCCCACGGCGAAGTTGATGCCGAAGATGCGCACCCAGAAGCGCGCGGCGGCATCCCAGCTCGGCTCGTCGCTCCGCAGCGCCTTCCACTTAAAGTACATGATGAGGAGCGCGAGCCCCATCGTGAGCTGCGGAAACAGGTAGTGGTAGGTGATCGTGAACGCGAACTGAAGACGGTGCCACAGGACGGGGTCGGTCATGGCGGCGCTATGTTAATGACGCCCGTCGCCTTCGCCACCCGGCCTCGAACCACGGCTCATCGCCGCGCGCGCCGGCTGGCGCGCAGACGGAGGAGCTCGTTGCCGCGTCCCGGTCGGGCCGAGAGTGGATCTTCCCCCAAAACTGCGCGATCCCGCGGCAGGGGGTGGCGCGGCAGCGAGGAGGCTCTACCCTTTCACGGCCCCGAGTTCGCGGAGCCCGCACCCGCACTGGCCTCGGCGTCAGCCTTAGGCCAGGCGGGGAGGACGACGCCAAGCGACACGATCAACCGGAAGGCCTCGTCGACGCTCATCTCGAGCTCCACGGCGCTCTGGCGCGGGATCATGAGCAGAAAGCCGGACGTCGGGTTCGGGGTCGTCGGAACGAAGACGGAGACCAGGTCGGCTCCGGTCTTTTCGCGGGCCTCGCCTGGCGAGCTTCCGGTCACGAACCCGAGCATACGCGCGTCGGAGTGTGGCCAAGGGACGAGCACGACCTTGCGGAAGGACGTGCTGTTTGGGGAGAGCAGGGTCTCCGCCACCTGCTTCGACCCGCGATAGATGGAGCCGACGAACGGGATGCGACCGAGCTGCCTTTCGGAGAAGGCGACGAGCTGGCGGCCCACGAGGTTCCTGAAGAGCATGCCGGTCAAGAGCAGCACCGCTGCTGTCACGACGAGGCCCAGTCCGGGGATGCGGATGCCCAGGAGGCTTTCGGGCCGGAGCGGTCTCGGGAGAAGGACGAGGGTCTGATCGACGACGTCGACCAAGAGGCGGACGACAAGGAACGTGACCGCGACCGGGACCCAGATGAGGAGTCCGGTCACCAGGTACTTGTTCAGGGTGCGCCAGCGCGTCCGTTTTTCGGCCATCTCCTGCTTCACCTCCCAGGTGACCCATCGGTGCGATCTCGCCCGCTCGCCCGGGTTGGCATCTGGCTTTTCGAACGACAGCGGCTCGCGGCACGGCAATGCTCGATGCTTGCAGGGCGAGAGCAATAGACCACCCGCTCGCGGGAATCCACCGGTTTCGCGCTCGCGCGGTTGCGCTCAACGACGGAGAGCGAGCAGCCTGCCAGGCGCAGTCCCCACCTGGAGGCGGGGTGTCCGCTCATGCAGTGCCGCTCGCCGGTCAACGGCCGCAGGTGGAACAGCTCTGCTCCCAGCTATCCTTCGCCTTCGCCTCGGCGCGCGTCTGCCACTGCATGTTCTGTGGGGCGTCGAGGCCACAACAGACGAGCGGGCAGATGTGGTCGACGACGTAGCCGTTACATCGTTCGGTCGATCCCCTGTCGCGCCCGCCGGGGCACGGGTTCGCTCGCATGAACGCCTTCCTGGCGCGGGAGTCCCTCTTCGCGACGCGGTGGGCGCAAGGCGGGGGGAAGGGAACCGGGCTCTCCGCCGGAGCCACCGCCGTCGGAGCGTGACTCGGCGCGGACGCGAGAGCGGGGAGCAGCAGGAGCAGGGACAGCCGGCGTCGCACGCAGGCGGATGGTCGGTCCCTCGGCCTGCGATGGCAAGCGCCGGGGCCACGCGACGCGGAGTGGCTCCCCCTCCCCCGCAACCTCTCGACATCCGCCGCACGCAGCCGGAAGCGGTTGCGCCCGAGCGGGCGCGCGTGCAACTCTCGGGGAGACTTTGGAGGTCGACGATCGGGCGGCGCCTCCGCCCCCGGGTGAGGCCGGTGAAGAAGAGGAAGAGCCACAGGGCGCCGCGCGCCCATCCCGCGCCGCAGCCGGCGCCCGCGGCCGTGGACCGGGCCGCGGCCGTGTTCGGCGACGCCTTCACGGCGGCGAACGACGCGCTCGCGCGGCACGGCGGAGGGCCGTCGGCTTCGGTCGTCGCGGAGGTGGCGGAGGGCGCCCGGGCCTGGCTGACCGGGAAGGTAGCTGCCCTCGGTGCCGAATGGGGCCTTTCGCCGGTCGCGTGCCGAGAGGGCTGTGGGTGGTGCTGCTCCGTGCCGGCGCGGTTCCCAGTGAGCGCCTGGCCGCTCGAGCTATTCGCGCTCGCCGCTTGGCTTCGCGCGCATCGGACTCCGGACGAGATCGAGGCCTTGAGGGGGCGCCTCCGGGAGGCGGCGCGCCGGGGCGCGCGCGAGGGGAATGCGCGGGAGCGCGTCCCTTGCCCGCTCCTCGACGGGGCGCGCTGTGGCGCCTACCCGGCGCGCCCCGCCTCTTGCGTGGGATGGAACGCGGCCGACGCCTCCGCGTGCGAGGCTTACGCGAAGGGCGACGACTCTTCAAAGTGCAGAGTGGACCCGGTCCGCTTGTTTGCGGCCCGAGCGGTTCCGCTCGCCACGGCCGCGGCGCTCATGCGGCACGGCGGCCCTGGTTTCGACCAGGAGGGCGCGGGACCTGGCGGGTTCGTGGACCTTTCGACGGGCCTGCTCGCCGTCCTGGAGCGCGGTCCGGCTGCCCTGGAGGACTGGTTAGCGGGAGGCCCCGTCCTGAGCGCCGCTACGCATGTCGCGCGGGGGTTGCGGGGCGCGCAGTCCCGCGCGCTCGAGGGGATGGCGAGAGCTCCCGTCGAGTGACGGAAGAGGCCCCACGCGACCGGCGGGGTGCCTCGGTGTTTCGTGACTATGTGGGGACCTTGGAAGGACGGTCGGCGGCCGCCGGAGCCTCGTCCACATCTCCGTAGGGGGCGAGCTGGAGTGCGAAGCGCTCGTGCGGCATGGCCTGGCGCTGGGAGCGGAAGTACTGCACCGGGGAGTAGAAGACGAAGTTCGAGGCGCGGCTGGTGTAGAGGCAGGCGTAGTCCTCGATCTGCTCCGCGAAGCGAGAGTTCTCGTTCCCTTCCTTGAAGGTGAGCCCCCAATAGCGGTTGTAGCCGTCCTCGATGGCGCGCTGCAGGAAGGTGATGCGAGAGTCGGCGTCGCGAAGCCCGGCGCGGAGTATCTCGAGCTCCCGCTTCATCCGCATTCGCTCGACGTCCAGGGCCGGCCTCTCGGGTCGCCCTTCCGGCGTCCGCTCCACGCGCCGGTCGACGATGTTCAGGCCCGCCTTGTGAGCAGTGGCCTCGTCGTCAATGCGGAGGCGAAGCTCCTCTAAGCGCGTGAGCTCCTCCATCTCGGAGCGATGGCGCTCCAACCAGGAGATCTCGCGTTCGAGCTCCTCCACCACCAGGCACGTTCGCCACAGCGAGCTCTTTTTGGAGCGCAGGATGTCCCCGTAGATGTGGTCTCCGACGTAGAGGATGCGGTCCCCGCCGCGACCCATGATGCGCTCGAAGTCGCCGCGATTCCCGCCGGCGTAGGTCTTGCCGCGCTCGAAGGACCGCACCTCGCCGGGGAGGGGGTCGCCGGCGGGGTTGAGCTCTGCGAAGGGAGACTCCCCGGTGAAGAAGGCAGGCTTGGCGGATGCGGTGACGACCACGTCGAAGTAGTTCCGCCAGCTCGGGTACTCGGGGAGCATCCGATCGAGCAGGTGCCTCATCACGGCGTCGGTGTAGTCCCAGTGCGAGTTGGTGAGGAGGAAGAGCTTCTTCCCTCCGGAGCGGAGCTTGTGGAGGGCCGGGCCCAGCTCCGGGTCCTTGAGGACGTACCGGGGAAGGTCGGCTTTCACGATCTCCTTCAGGGTCCCGTCGCGGTGGACCTCGTCGATGGATTCGCGGATGTGGAGAAAGAGGCGCTCGTAGTCGAGGGTCGCGCCCCCGGCTTCCTCGGCCTCGATCACCTGCGCGAAGAGCGCTGCCTCCGGCAGCGCGAACAGGGTGTCGATCCAAGCGAAGCGCGGGGAGGCGAGGGCCACCTTCTCGTCGCGATAGAGCCGGTACCGCTCCTCCTTGGGCAGCGGAGTGAGTCCGTGATAGGCGCGACCGACGTGGTTGTGCCGGTCCATCTTGAAGATGTTGCCGGCGGTCTTGTCGATGACGAGCCCGCGGATCACGAACGCCGAATCGTATCGGAGGCGCCGGAGGCGCTCGGGCCACCCGCGCGATTTCACCATCCGATCGACCGTCAGGTCGAAGGCCAACTCCTCGAGCCGGACGAGCTGGTAGATGGCGAGGGTGTAGTCCATGTCGAAGCCGACGAGCTCGATCTTGTCCATCCGCAGGTTGCGGTTGACGAAGACTTGGCGCGAGAGGGGGACCTCGCGCCCTGCCGACCGCGGCCCTTCGAGGAGCCCGAGAAGGGTCGCGTCCCCGTAGGAGGCCCCCTGTGTCCCTGGCAGGTCGCCCGGGTGGTCGTTGCGGGCACTCATCGGTGGCGGGAGATAGCACGCGCCCGCGTCCGTCTCAATGGGGCGGAAAGTTTGCGAGCGAGCGGCCCTGTGGCACGCTCGCCGACAGCGTGTCGCCCACTTCGCGCAGCGCCAAACCGGGTCCGCGCGCCGCGGCGGGAGGCCCTCGGCTGGCAGAACTCGCCGCACGCCTGGACGCGCTCGAGCGGCGCCTCGGGCGACTGGAGGCTGGGAAGCCGCCGCCGGGGGACGGCCGGACGGCGGGAGCGCGGGCGAAGGCGGCGAGGCGCTGCCCCGGGTGCGGCCTGCCACGGCGGATGCGCAACGGGCGCTGTACCTGGTGCGGGCGCCCGCTCTAAGGCGCCCGCGGAGAGGCCGCTGCTCTCGGCCGCTGCGAGCACCCTAGGCATCCCTGGGCGAGGGCGGGGCTTCGGCGAGGCCCGCGTCGGTGCGGGCTGCCGCCCCCGGGCCGAACAGCCTTTCCACGAGCGAGAGGAAGGAGAGCCGGAAGGTGTCGGGGGAGGCGATGAGCCGTTCGTCCACCTCGAAGTAGCGCGCCAGCAGTACGCCCAGCCGCAGCGGGGCGGCACGGTGGACGTCCTCGATCGCCTGGAGGTCGTGGGTGAGCCCGCTCGCCACCCTCATGAGGGCCAGGTCGTGCCGCTCGGGAGCGAGGACGCTGAGGCGCTCGAGCTCCGGAAGGCGGACCGAGACGAGGCGGGAGCGCCAGGCGGCGGGGGGGCTCGGAACCGCGCACATTCGGATTCCGGGGGCGGGGCCGGCGCGTCCCACCGCATCCCAGAAGTCAGCGCCTACGACCTCTGCGAGGTCGACGCCTGAGGTGGCGTGCGCGGTCGAATACTGGAGGGCCACCGCCGCGCTTCCGGCGACGACGATCTCGGCCGGGCTCGGAAGCTCCCGATCGACGGCGCGGAGGAAGCCGAGGAGATCGGCCAGGCCCAGGGCCTCGCCGTCGGCGAATGCGGCGCGGAACGCCTCCTCGGTGATGTTCATGCGGAAGCTCCACCGGGCGGCGGCCGGTGGCCGCCGCCGCTCCCCGAGCTCCCGTTCGCGCGGCCCCCCGGCGGCTGGCCAATCGCGCGCCACGTGGCGCCGGCCGTCGGCAAGGTCGGGGGCGTGCGCCCGGAGAGCCGGCATCCCCGCGATGTCGGCGGTGACCTCGAGAAGGAAGCCGAGCTCCGCCTTGAGCTTGAGCCGCCGGGCCTTCTCCTTCAGGAGGTCCCAGTCGATTTCTCCGGCGCGCCGCGCCAGGACGACAGGGAGGGCGAGGAGCACGGTGGCGTCGGTCCGCGCGAGTCGAAGCCCCTCGAGCAGGGCATCGGTGGCGGGCAAGGGGCTCTCCGCTGCGGTCGAGAGGAGAGGTGCCCCGAGGGCCGCGAGAGAAGGCCTCACCGAATCGGCGTCCTCGGGGCCGGCTGCCTGGGAGGGAGGGGTAGCGAGAAGGGCCAGGAGTGGCGCGACAGCAGGGTGCTCGCGGCGTAGGCGGACCAGATGGGCCGAGCCCACTGCTTCGACGGAGAGGAGCCCGGCCTTGTCCCATCGCTGGACCTCGACGGCCACAGCTCGGGGCGTGAGCCGGGCGCGCCGGGCGAGCTCACTCACCGAGACCCCTGCAACGCCATCTCGAAATAGGGCAACTAGGAGGCCGCGCCTGGCCCTTGATGGAAATAGTAACCTGGATACTAAATCATACTGAGTATCCACATACCATATATAATACAAGATATACTAAATTGTCAACGTACTTCACCAGAGTTTCTGGACGCCTGCCAACGGGTTAGCGATGGGAAGCCTGCCCCCGCTAGTCTCGCCTGGCCCCCTTGGACGCATTAAAGAGCGCAAAGGGGGTATCAGGTGCCTATCGCTGTCGAGCCGAAGATTCTCGATTTGGAAAGGGTAGTTGCGAGGACGCTCCCGAACGGTTTGCGCGTTCGGCTGTACCCCGACTCCCTAGTCCCGACTGTCAGCTACTACACATTCTTTCGGGTCGGCTCCCGGAACGAGCGACCAGGCCTTACCGGGATCAGCCACCTTTTCGAGCACATGATGTTCAACGGATCGCAACGATACGGCCCGAAGGAGTTCGACCGGATCCTGGAGGCCAACGGTGGTACGTCGAACGCCTACACATCGAACGACGTCACCGTCTACTACGACGACTTTGCCGCCGAGGCCCTGCCGACCGTCATCGACCTGGAGTCGGATAGGGTGCGGTCGCTTCGGCTCGACGAGGAGACGCTGGAGCAGGAGAGGGCGGTGGTGAAGGAGGAGAGGCGGCTGAGAACCGACAACTCCACCTTCGGTCTCATGGAGGAGCAGCTCGAGGGGCTCGTCTACCAGGCGCACCCGTACCGGTGGCCCGTCATCGGCTGGATGGACGACATCGACCGGATCGCACGCGAGGATTGCCTCTCCTACTTTCGAACCTACTATGCGCCCTCGAACGCCGCCCTCTACGTCGCCGGCGATATCGACCCCGAGGTCGCGATGCGGCAGATCGAGGAGGCCTACGGGGACATCCCCCAGGGGCCGGCGGTGCCTCCGGTGCCGGCCGGAGAGCCCGAGCAGCGGGGCGAGCGCCGGGCCGAGGTCCGATATCCAGCGCAGGCGGCGGCGGTGGTGGTCGGTTTCCGGGGTCCGCCCGCCTGTCACCCCGACGCCGCCGCCCTGGACGTCCTGCAGGCGTGCCTGGCAGTGGGAGAGGGCTCGCGGCTCAGGCGCAGGCTCGTGCAGCAAGAGGTGGCGGTCTCGGCGAGCATCGGCTGGGCCTGGCGCATCGATCCCGGGGTCTTCATGCTCTTTCTCGAGCTCGCGCCCGGCGCGAGCCGGAAGCGCGCGGAGGAGGCACTCTTCAGGGAGCTCGACCGGGTGGCGACCCGCGGGGTGCAAAAGGGCGAGGTGGAGCGGGCGCGGCGCCTGTTGCGCAGCTCCGTCCTGCACGAGCTCGCCACGCGCAGCGGTGTGGCCCACGCGCTCGGCCAGGCCGAGCTCCTCCTCGGGGACTGGCGCCACGCCACGAAGGCGCTCGAGCAGTACCGCGAGGTCGGTCCCCCCGACGTGAGGCGGGTAGCGGAAGCGTACCTAGCGCCCCGGAGCCGGAACGTTGTCTGGCTCGAGCCGGAGAGCTCGCCTTGAGCCTCGCGCTCCCCGACCTGCACGAGGCGCGGCTTCCCAATGGTGCCACGGTGGTGGTGGCGCGCCGCCCTGGAGTTCCGCTCGCAGCCGCGCGCCTCTTCGTTCGGGCGGGATCGGCGCTCGATCCCAGGGGGCGACTCGGCCTCGCGCACCTCGTGTCCGCGGTGGCGCGGAGGGGGGCGGGGCGGAGGAGCGGGGAGAGCATCGACGCCCTGGTCGAGTCGCTCGGGGCGGACCTGGGGGGAGACGCCGAGGAGGACGCCACCGTCTTCGGGCTGTCTGCCCCGGTGGACGTCCTCTCGCGCTTGCTCGGCGTTCTCGTCGACGTGGTGGCATCGCCGGCGTTCCCCCACGCGGAGTTCGAGCGGCTCCGGCGACGCGAGCTCGCGAGCCTGGCTCATGACTCGGACGAGCCGGGGACCCTCGCCGACCGCGCCATCGTCTCCAGCGCCTACGGCGACCATCCCTACGGCCATGCAGTCGAGGGTCGGGCTCGCGACCTGTCTCGGATGCGCCGACCGGACGCGCTCGCCTTCCACCGCCGGTGGTACGGCCCGGAGCGAGCGACGCTCGTCGTGGTCGGGCCGATGGACCCGGAGGTGGCGATGGAGGACGCGCGCCCCCGCCTGGAGCGGTGGCGGAACGCCCTCTCCGAATCGCCCGCCGAGGTGCCGGCGCCAGCTCCCAGCGCGCGGCGGGTCGTGGTCGTGAACAAGCCCGACGCCACCCAGACCCAGGTCCGCATCGCCGACGTGGCCATCCCGCGCTCGAGCCCGGACTACTTCCCGGCGGTGGTGGCGAACGCCGTCCTGGGTGGGGGATTCACCTCGAGGCTGGTCGAGGCCATCCGGGTGAACCGGGGGCTCTCCTACGGGGTGCGCAGCCGCTTCGGCATGAGCCGCGCGGGCGGGCTCTTCACCTTCTCGAGCTTCACCAAGAACGAGACCGCGGGTGACCTGGTGGAGGTGGCGCTCGACGAGATGAGGCGCTTCTGCGAAATGGGTCCTACCGCCGAGGAAGTGAACCGCGCCGCGAGCTACCTCGGCGGGCTCTTCCCGCTCTCTCTCGAGACCCATGAGCAGTGGGCGGAGAGGCTCTGCGACGTGCGAATCCTGGGCTACGGGCTCGAGCAGGTGCTCGAGTACCGGGAAAGGGTGCGCGCCGTGACCGCGGAGGAGGTGACATCTGTCGCCCGCCGCCACCTTCCGGTCGACCGGGGCGTGGTGCTGGCGGTGGGTCCGGCGAAGGGGCTTGCCCCCCAGCTCGAGCGGTTCGGCCCGGTGAGCGTGGTCTCCGCGCACAGCGTCCTCTGATGCCGGCCCTCGCCATCCTCCACCAGGACGAGGACCTGGTCGCGGTGGACAAGCCCGCGGGACGCCTCGTCATCCCCGGGCGCGGAGCGCCGGAGCCGACCGTTCGAGAGGAGGCGGAGGCGCTCCTCGGCAAGCTCTGGGTGGTGCACCGCCTCGATCGCGGCACGAGCGGGGTCCTCCTCTTCGCGCGCACCGCCCCGGCCCATCGCGCGCTCTGTTCCGCCTTCGAGCACCACCGCGTGACGAAGCGGTACCTGGCGCTCGTCCGCGGCCTCCTCGCCAAGGAGGAACGGGTGGAGGCCCCCATCGCCCGCGGGCGCCGCGGCCGGATGCGGATCTCTGCGGGAAAGGAGGGGAAGCCCGCCGCCACCTTCGTCCGGCCGCTCGCGACCTTCCCCGCTAAGGGCCTCCCGGAGCTGACCCTCGTCGAGGCCTTCCCCGAGTCGGGCAGGACGCACCAGGTCCGCGTTCACCTCGCCCACCTGGGTCACCCGCTCGCGGTCGATCCCGACTACGGCGATCGCGAGCTCCTCGCGCTTCCAAGCGGATGCCCGGTCCTGTCGCGGACCCCGCTCCACGCCGCCTCGCTCGAGCTCCTCCACCCCGTTCGGGGACAAGCGCTGCGGATCGAGGCGCCCATGCCCTTCGACATGGCGCAGGCCATCGCCGCTGCGCGGGGGGAAGCTGCTCAGGCGTCGAAGAGCGGTTGACCGCGCTCGAAGGCGCGAACGGTGAAGGCAACCACCAAGGCCGCGGCGAGCAGCGTCGCCGCGCTGCACAGCCCCACCTGGAGGAAGGTGACCTCCTCGGCGCGCAGCAGGTGCGTGATGACCATCTGCTCGCCAAGGAAGGGGACGGCGAAGAGGGAGGCCGGTGGGCGGGCGGCGAGCAAGCCGAGCGCCATGCCGGGAAGGGCCGGGACCAGCATGAGGAGCGACAGCGTCGTCTGCGCGGCGCGGAAGTTCCGGGCCTTCGCCGCCAGCATGACCATGAGGGCGCTCGCGAGCAGGACCATGGGGACGCAGAGAGCGAGGATGCGGGCCAGCATTCGCGGGTCGAGGTGCATGGAGAAGCCGATGCGGGTGGCGGGCAAGGCCAGCGGCACGAGCCCGAACCCGATCGCGGTCTCGACCAGGGCGAGCGAAGAGAACACCGCCGCTCCCGCGATCTTGGAGAGGACGAGCGCCGAACGGCGCAGCGGAGCCGCAAAGAGCGGCTCCAGGGACTGGCGCTCGCGCTCCCCGGCGGTGACGTCGATGGCCACCGGCATCCCGCCGGTGAACAGCGCCATCACGAGAAAGAAGGGAATGGTGGCGAGGAGCGCCGCGGCACGGCTCGCCGGCGTCGACACGTCGACTCGTTCGAGCGCGAGCGGCTCGAACACCGCCGGGTGGACGCCCCGGAGCACCAGCCGCTGGGCGCCGGTCTGGCGGGACCAGGCGGCGAGCAGCCGCTCGGCCGCGGCGGCCGAGGGACGCGCCTGCTGGCGCGATTCGTCGGTGATGATCCTCACCGGGGCGGGGCGCCCGGTGCGGAAAGCCTCCCCGAATTCGGGGGGGATGACCACCACCACCTCGAGGTCGCCCCGGCGCACCGCCTCCTCGGGGTCGGGCGGCGCAGCCACCACCCGCGCTCCCTGCTCCAGGAACGCCACCAGGTTGGGCGCGAACTCGCGCCCGGCGACCGGGATGTCGACCCCGAGCTCGTCGGCCCGGCGCGACGACTGCGAAACGAGGTAGAGCATGACCGCGAGCAGGGCGGGGCCGAGGAAGGGGAAGAAGAGGGCGGCGACGAGGGAGCGCCGGTCGCGGACGCCCTCTCGTACCTCCTTCGCGAACACGACCCAGAAGGACCGAGCCCAGCTCAAGCGAGCCCCTCCTCGGAGCCGATGGCGGCGACGAAGGCGTCCTCCAGTCCCTCTCGGCCTGTCTGGCGGCGGAGGTCGTCGGGGGTGCCCTCGGCCACCACCTGCCCGCGGGCGATGACCACCACGCGGTCGCAAAGGGCCGACACCTCCTGCATCACGTGGGAGGAGAAGAGGATGCAGTGTCCCGCCGTCCTCAGCTGCAACAGCAGGGCGCGCACCTGCCGGGTTGCGGCCACGTCGAGACCGTTCGTGGGCTCGTCGAGCACCACGTTGCGCGGGGCGTGCACCAGTGCCCTCGCGAGCGCTACCTTGACCTTCTGCCCTTGCGAGAACCCCTCGGTGCGCCGGTCGGCGAAATCCGCCATCCCGAGCAGGTCGACGAGTTCGGCGGCGCGCCGCCGCAGCGCGGCGCCGGCCAGGCCGTGCATCTCCCCAAAATAGAGGATGTGCTCGCGCGCGGTGAGGCGGGCGTAGAGCCCCTGGGCGTGCGGCAGGACTCCCAGCCGCCGCTGCGCCTCCAGGCGGCTCGTCGCCAGGTCGATGCCGTCCACTGCCGCGCGCCCAGCGTCCGGCCGGAGCACGCCGTAGACGATGCGGAGGGCGGTCGTCTTGCCCGCGCCGTTCGGGCCGAGCAGGCCGGTGATGTGGCCGTCCGGGACGGAGAAGGTCACCCCGCGGAGAGCGTCGACCTTCCCGAAGGCCTTCCTCACTCCCTGGAGGTCGATCACGGTGCCGCTCCCAGGAGGTCGATGAAGACCGGAGGGGGCCGCACCCTGGCGAGGCAGGAGGCGTCGAGCCCGTCGGCCGACCCCTGGCGGACGAAGTCCGCCGCGATGCGCGGCATGCAGCCGCGGCCGAAGTTCCCGTGCCCCTGCCCCGGCAGCGTGAGGAGGCGGGAGCGGGGGAGCGACTTCGCCGCCAGCTCGGCCCAGGAGGGGGGAGTAACCGGATCCGCCCCGCCGGAGATGAGCAGCGCCGGGACCGGGAGCTCCCGGGGCGCGGCGAGGGGCCCGAGAGGCTCGCCTCGGGGCCAGACGGAGCAGAGGGCCTGCAGCGCGTCGCGGGCGCTCGACCCGAGGAACGATCCCCGGGCGGCGGGCTCCGGTGGTTGATAGAAGGGCACGTCCTCCGCGCACAGCACCGAGAGGTGGACTGGCTTCGACAGGCCGGCCTGGAGGTCGGCGGCGACGAGGAGCCCCTGCGCGGCGAGCGGCGCCAGGTTCCCGCCCGCCGCCTCCTCGATGAGGACCGGCAACAGCGCCGCAGTCTCCCCCTGGTAGAGGAATCCGAGCACCACCTGGCGGAGAGCGCTCCCGTCGACCGCCAGCTCGAGCGGTTCCCCGGTCCAGGGATCGGCGGTGCGAACCCGTTCCGGCCTGCGATCCAGCCGGAGGAGGAGGTCTCGGAAGTCGTGCTCGAGCGCCGGGAAGCGCGCTCGGCACGGGGGCTCCGAAAGGCAGCGGGCGAAGAGGGCCATGAGCGCCCGCTCCGCGTCGCGGTCGAACTCGGCGCCCACCCGCATCTCGAAGGGGGTGACCCCGTCGAGGACGAGCGTGCGGGTCCGGTCGGGGTGCTCGTGGGCGTAGGCGAGAGCGAGGCGGGTCCCGTAGCTGAAGCCGACGAGGTTGACGCGCTCGTAGCCAAGGGCGGCTCGGACCGCCTCGAGGTCTCGGACGGCGGCTGCGGTCCCGTACTTCGTGAGATCGGCCGCCACCGACCGGGCGCAGTCGGCGGCGCGTCCCCGGTCGTCGGTCGGGAGGACGTCGAGGTGATGGCCCGCCGCCTCGGGCGGGCAGGCGAGCGGGCCCGACCCTCCGGTGCCGCGCTGGTCCACGAGGACGATGTCGCGATCCCTGTTGAGGCGCTCGAACGCCCCCGCTAGGGTCGGGTACGTCTCGGTGATGGATTGCCCCGGGCCGCCGGCGAGCACGAAGACGGCGTCGGGCTGCGCTCTCGGCGCATCGGCGGACAAAAGCGCTACCCGGAGAGCGATCCTCCGTCCCCCCGGCGAGGCCGGATCCTCCGCGACCGAGAGAGTCCCACACCGGGCCGGCACCCGGATTGGCAGCACCGGGTGGGAGAGCTGGCAGGGCGAGAAGGCGATGCCCCCCCCGCGAGGCTCCGCGGCGGCGGCCGGGAGGGCGAGGGCGAGGGCGAAGGCCAGCCAGAGGAGCCGAGCGCGCAAGGTTCGCTGCCCCGGGGCGGCTACCGCGGCGGACCCTCGGAGGTCGTCGATGGCCCGCCGTCCGCGGCTCCGCCGTCCGGCACCCGAGCCTCGCCCAGGTCGGAGGCCAGCACAGGGATGAACGGGGAGTCGGGCAGGCGGGTGCGAAGGATGCCGAGCACCTCCTTCGCCTCCTCGGTGCGCCCGTTGCGAGAGAGGCTGCGCGCCTTCTCCACGAGTTTCGCCGCCATGACGTCCGCGGGCTGCGTGGAGATCCGGTCGGAGAGGATCCAAGCGTCCTTCCCCTCGCCGAGGTCGACCTCGCTGAAGAGCTCCTTCGTCTTCACGACGAGGACGAGCGTTCCAGGGTCCACCTTCCGCTTCACGTTCACCGCGAGCAGGTCCGGCCGGTCGAAGGCCCATGCCTGCGAGAGCACCGTCCCCTCGGTGACGCCGTCGGCGGCGAGGAGCACCGACGACCTGATCCAGCCCTCGGTCCCGTCCGAGGCGCGGACGCGCGTGTAATCGGCACGGTGGTCGAGGGGGGTGACCCGCTCCCCGCGCTCGAGCAGCGCCAGCTGGTTCTGGACGGGCGACTTCGAGCCCTCGACCTTCACGCGCGCCTGGTCGGTGGGTTCGCGCCGCAGCCCGGCGGTCGCGCTCACGTAGCTCTCCCCGGCGGCGTGCGCCGAAGCGCCCGCTGGGGGCGGCGGAGTCGCCGAGGGGTGCGAGTCCCGGGAACACGCGGCCGCGGCGACCAGGAGAACCGCGCCCAGGGCGGTGTGGCGGGTCATGGGTCCCTTCCTGGCTCTCGCCCCGACGGGGCTAGCGCTTGCCGTGCACGAGGGTCTTCACGCCGGTGCGGAAGGTGACTTCCACCTTGCCGGGGTCCTTCTGGGCGGAGACGAACCCGCGCCCGAAGGAGGGGTGGTCCACCACGTCCCCGGTGGCGAAGGAGTCGCTCACCACATAGCGGCGCGGCGGACCTGCCTGGCTCGCCAGCATCTGGTCGAAGGAGATCGCCGCCCGGCCGGCACCGCGCGGGAGCGCCGGTCGCGCCGGCTTTGCCACGGCGCTGCGGTACTTGTGGACGGTACGGCAGGTGTTGCACTCGACCTTCACCGGGATCGCTCCCACCATGGCGATCACGGTGTGCCCCAACAAGAGCTGGCAGCGCGAGCAGAAGGCGTCGACCTCTCCTCCGACCTTGGCCATTGGCCCGACAGTATAGTCCCTCGCGCGATGCGGCGCGCGGTCGCTTTCGATGCTACTGTGCGCACATGCCGGTTCGGCCCACCGAGGCGGTGATCGACCTATCCGCCCTCGCCGAGAACTACCGGACGGCTCTGGAGGTGGGTGGGCGCCCCGTCATCTCCATCGTGAAGGCCAACGCCTACGGGCACGGCGCAGTCGCGGTGGCGCGCGAACTCGCCGGGCTCGGGACGGCGATGCTGGGGGTGGCCCTGGTGGAGGAGGGGATCGAGCTCCGGGAGGCGGGGATCGCCGTTCCCATCCTGGTGCTCGGCGCCGCCTACGATCGTCGCTACGACCTCCTCGTCGAGCACCGGCTCGTGCCCCTGATATTCCGGGAGGATCACCTGGAGGGGCTCGCCCGGGCGGCGCGCGCGCTCGGTGTGCGGGGCGCGGCACACCTCAAGGTCGACACCGGCATGGGGCGCATCGGGCTTCGGCCGGGCGACCTTCCCGCCTTCGTCGCGGCGGCGCTTCGCACTCCCGAGGTCGCGGTGGAGGGCGTGTGCACCCACTTCGCGAGCGCGGACCTCGAGGACCGGGATCTCACCGAGCGGCAAGTGGCCGCCTTCGACGAGGCCGCCTCCTCCCTGGCCCGGGCCGGCCTCCCGCTCCGCTACCGCCACCTCGCCAACTCCGCCGGCACGGTGGAGTATCCGGCCGCGCGCCAGGATCTGACGCGTCCCGGCATCATGCTCTACGGCTACATGCCCTTTCACCCGAAGGCCGCCTACCCCCCGCAGGCCGCCGCGGTGGGGGGGCGTCTTCGCCACGTCCTCAGCTGGCGAACGGCGGTAATCCAGCTGAAGGAGGTCCCGGAGGGGACCCCGGTCTCCTACGGCGGGAGATGGGTGGCGCGGCGGCCGTCCCGGATCGCCACCCTGCCGGTGGGCTACGCCGACGGCTACCCCCGGCACCTCTCGGGGCGTCCTGGTTTCGGAAACGCGGAGGTGCTGGTGCGCGGCAAGCGGGCTCCGGTGGCCGGCACCGTCTGCATGGACATGACGATGGTGGACGTGACCGACGTCCCGGGCGTGGAACTGGGGGACGAGGTCGTCCTCCTCGGGGCCCAGGGGCGGGAGCGCATCGACGCCGACGAGATGGCCGAGCGCGCCGGGACCATCTCCTACGAGATCCTCTGCGGGATCGGCGCGCGGGTGCCGCGCCGCTACGAACGGGACTAGGGCGTGCGGAGGGTGCGGGCCGCGTTCGAGGACTTCGGCGACCTCCTCCTGTTTGCAGGGGAGTCATTCGCCTGGGCGCTACGCCCCCCGCTTCGCCCGGAGCTGCTCCTCCTGCAGATGGCGGCCATCGGCGTGGGGTCGACCTTCATCGTGGCGGTGACGGGCCTGTTCGCCGGCATGGTCCTCGCGCTCCAGGGAAACTACGCCATGCGCCAGTTCGGCGCCGAGGGGTACGTGGGCGGCTTCGTGGCCATCAGCCTGGTGCGCGAGCTCGGTCCGGTCTTCACCGGCCTCATGGTCACCGGCCGCTCGGGGAGCGCCATCACCACCGAACTCGGCACCATGCGCGTCACCGAGCAGATCGACGCGATGGAGAGCATGGCGGTGAACCCCATCCACTACCTGGTGGTGCCGCGGGTCCTGGCCGCCACCCTGATGATGCCGGTCCTGGCGATGGTGTTCAGCGGAACGGGCTATCTCGGCGGGTACCTCATCGGCACCTACGTCTCCTTCATCCCGCCGGGGCCGTTCATCGATCACACCCGGCGGATGCTGGAGGTGAGCGACGTCCTGCACGGGCTCCTCAAGGCGGTGGTGTTTGGGGCGGTGGTCTCGCTCATCGCCACCCACCGCGGGTACTCCGCGAGCGGGGGGGCCCGCGGGGTCGGCGAGGCCACGACCCGGGCGGTGGTGTGGAGCTCGGTCGGCATCCTGATCCTCGACTACGTCATCACCTTCTTCGCGATCGGATGACGGCGATGGCGATGATCGAGGTCCGCGATCTGTGGAAGGCCTTCGGTGAGAAGGAGGTGCTGCGGGGCGTCGACCTCGAAGTAGAGAGGGGGAGGACGTTCGTCGTGCTCGGTGCCTCGGGCTCGGGAAAGACCGTCCTCCTGAAGCACGTCATCGGCCTCCTCCAGCCGGACCGGGGAACCGTCGCGGTGGACGGCGTCGAGATGTCCGGGCTCCGCGGCCTCGCCCTCACCGAGGCTCGCCGGGTCTTCGGGATGGTCTTCCAGGGGGCGGCGCTCTTCGACTCCATGACGGTCTTCGACAACGTCGCCTTTCCGCTCCGGGAGAAGCAGCGACGCCTGCCGTTCCCGGAGCTCGAGGAGCGGGTAGTGGAGAGTCTGCGCGTCGTCGACCTCGGGGACGACGTCCTCGACCTCTGGCCGGCGCAGCTTTCCGGGGGCATGCGCAAGCGGGTGGCGCTGGCGCGCGCCCTGGTGGCCGAGCCGAAGGTGGTCCTCTACGACGAGCCCACCACCGGCCTCGACCCCATCACCAGCGACTCCGTCGACCAGATGATCAACCGCGCCAAGGAGCGACGGGGGGTGACGAGCATGGTCATCTCCCACGACATCGCCAGCGCCTTCCGAGTGGCCGATCGCCTCGCGGTGCTCTACGATGGCCGCATCGCCGCCCAGGGGACGCCGGAGGAGGTCCGGCGCAGCGAGGATCCCTACGTGCAGCGCTTCCTGGCGCTGTGGTTCGAGAAGCAGTGAGGTCCCGCCGCGTCGCATGCCCAGCCCGATCTGGAACAAGGTGATGGCGAACCGGGCCCTGGCGGTGGGGCTCCTGGTGGCCGTGTCCGGCACCCTCTTCCTCGTCGCCTTCACCTTCTTCCGCAAGGGCGGGCTCTCGGTCCGTGACAGCTACGTCGTGACTGCGGTCTTCGACGACGTCACCGGGCTCGCCTGGAAGAGCCGGGTGCAGGTGGCCGGCATCGTGGTGGGCGAGGTGACCGACATCGAACTCGCCGGCGACCGGGCGAAGGTGACGATGCGGGTGAAGAACGAGATCCCCATCCACTCGAACGCCTGCCTGGCGAAGCGCTACCCGTCGGCGCTGCTCCCGGACGCTCTGCTCGAGGCCACCCTGGGATCCGCCCCGGCGCCGCTGCTCCGGGACCTGCCCGAGGACCAACGCCAGATCACCTGCGTGAGGGATGCCGCGAGCGTGGCGAAGCTCATGGAGTCGTTCTCCAAGATCGCCGGGGACATCCAGGTCCTCTCGCACAACCTGGCCGAGTCGGTGGGCGGGCCGAACGGAAGCATCAAGGAGATCGTGGAGAACGTGACGCGCATCACCCGCTCACTCGACGCGCTCCTCGACCAGAATGCCAAGCGGATCGGCGCCGTCCTCGAGAACGCCGAGGCTCTCACCGGCGACATCCGCGCCATCACCGAGCAGGACAAGGAGCACTACCACGCCATCGCCAAGAACGTGGAGGAGGCGAGCGAGCGGCTGAACCGGGTGCTCGCCTCGGTGGAGAGCATCCTGGGGCCCGCCGACCAGGGGTCGAAACAGGCGGTGCAGGGGGCGCGGCAGGCGCTCGAGAAGCTCAACAAGACCATCGACAACATCGAGAAGGTGACGGAGAACCTGGCGGAGGGGAAGGGCGTCGCCGGCAAGCTGCTCATGGACGAGCAGCTCGGCGAGAAGATGGGGAAGGCCGTCGACTCGGTGAGCGACTACGTGGACCGGGTGGCGGCCATGCAGATCAAGGTGAACCTGCGGTCGGAGTGGCTCTTCAACCAGAGCGGCTCGAAGGCCTACTTCGGCGTGACCCTCATCCCCAGGCCCGACAAGTACTTCATTTTCCAGCTGGTCAGCGACCCTCGCGGCTACAACACCGTGAGCAACCAGACCAGCACCACCCAGAACCAGACCACCGGGACGACGGTCACCACCGTCACCTCGACCTCCACCAACACCGAGCAGCTCGCCATCACCGCCGAGTTCGGGAAGCGCTACGGGCCCGTCGTGGCGCGCGTCGGCATCATCGAGAGCTCCGGCGGCGCCGGGGCGGACCTGCTCCTGCTCGGGGACTCCCTCAAGCTCTCGCTCGACTTCTACCAGTTCACCCGCCCCACCGCCGCCACCTTCCCCAACAGCAAGCTGTGGATCGACTGGAACATCCTGCCGGCCGTCTACCTCACCGCCGGGACCTACGACTTCCTCAACTCCTGGAAGGCGGGGCGCTATCCCTTCGGGCCGAACTTCAGCGTCGGGCGCGACGTGTTCGTGGGAGCGGGCGTGTCGTTCACCGACGACGACCTGAAGGCCCTCTTCGTAGGGGCGGGCAGCGCCGCCGGGGCCGCCGCAGCGTCGGCGGCGACGAAGTGACGGGGGCCGGCTACCGGGCGGCGTCCAGGCTCGCGAAGGGGCCGAGGTCCCCGAGAGCGCGCAGGAGCTGGGCGCGCGCCGAGGCCAGGTTGTAGTCGGCCTGAACTCTCTGGGCGGCCGCCGAGGTCTCCGCCACCTGCGCGTCGCTCAGCTCGATGATGTTGCCGATGCCCACCTGGTAGCGCCCCTCTGCGAGCCGCAGGAGCTCCTTGGCGTTCGTGAGCGCGTCCTCCGCCGCTCCCAGGGTGGCCTTGGCGGCGACTACCGCCAGCCGGGCCTGCTCGACGTCGAGGCGGACCTGCTGGCGGAGCACGTCGGACTGGGCCACGAGCGCGCTGAGGTTCGCCTCCTGCTCTTGCGCCTGCGCCGCCGTCAACCCGCCCTGGAAGAGGTTCCAGGTGAGGGTCCCCTCGACGTTCCAGTTCCAGGCGGTATGGAAGGGGTCGATGCCGGCGTTGGACCAGTTGACCGAGACGCCCAGGCTGGGCCAGTAGCCGCCCTTGACGGAGCTGATGGTGAGGTGCTGGGCCTCCACCTGCTCCTCGTCGGACTTGTAGTCGGGCCGGCGCTTCAGCGCCTCCACGAGCAGGACCTGGGTGGTGTCGTCCTCTCCTTGCACCCGGGGAAAGGACTCGCTGACCACGTCGTAGTCGGTCGGCGCCTCGACGCCCATGGCCTGGTTCAGCTGCGCCTTGGCGGTCTCGTAGTTGTTCTCTGCCGTGATGAGCTGGACCCGGGCGTTGGCCACGTTGTAGCGGGACTGCGCCAGGGCGATCTCCGGCTGGGTCCCCACCGCCACGAAGCCCGCCGTCTGGCGCAGGTGCGCCTCCTGGTTGACGAGGGTCTCGCGGGCCACGGTGACGAGGTCCTTGGTGGCGCGGGCGGTGAAGTAGGCGGTGCGTACCGTGAGGAGCACCTGGAGCTCGGTGTACCGCTCGGTGTCCCGCTGGCTCGCGGCCTTCACCTTGGCGGAACGGTACGCGTCGAGCGTCAGGCCGAAGTCCCAGACCAGCTGGGAGATCGTCCCGCTGAAGAGGTAGTAGTTGTAGGTCTGCCAGCTGTAGGTGGTGGGCGGCAGCAGGCTCGGAGCGTAGCCGGGCCGCGGGGCGTAGTTGGCGGTGGTGCGCTCGTAGGCGTAGCTCACCCCGGTCACCTGGGGCAGGAGCGGCGCCCGAGCCTCGTCGACGCGGGCCTCGGCCGCCAGCGTGTTCGCCCGGGCCTGCGCGATCTGGGGCTGGTTCTGCCAGGTGACGCGGGTGGCCTCTGCGAGCGAGAGCATCCCGCCCTCGAGCTTCGGAAGAGGCGCCGGCTCGGCGGCACGGCCGGATCCGGGGGCGACGAGCGACGCCAGGGCGAGGGCGAAGAGCGCCTTTGCCGCGCGGGCGCGCCGGTCCTGGCCCGGGCGGGACCCGGGGTGGGGTGCGAGGCCCTCCGAGGACCAGACAGACAGCGAAAGGCGGCGCCGAGCCGGAGATCCTGACCGCGTCGAAGTAGCCATGGTCCTTCCTATCTCTTCCACACGCGAAAAGGCGCCGCGGCAGGGGCCCCGACGGCGCGTGGCCCGCCCTCCGTCATTCGAACCGGAGGGCCTGGATGGGGTCGAGCCGAGAGGCTTTGTGAGCCGGGTAGAGGCCGAAGATGACTCCCACGAGCCCGCTGAAGACGACGGCCACGACGATCACGTCGGGCCGGTAGAGCACCTCCCAGCCGAAGCTGGTGGCGAGGCGCCAGGCGCCGGCGAGGCCGAGCGCCACCCCGATGAGCCCCCCCATGACCGCCAGCGTGAGGGCCTCCACCAGGAACTGCAGGAGGATGTCGCTCGGCTTCGCGCCCACCGCCATGCGCAGCCCGATCTCACGGGTCCGCTCGGTGACCGAAACGAGCATGATGTTCATGATGCCGATTCCCCCCACGAGGAGGGAGACGGCGGCGATGGCGGCGAGGAGGGTGGTGAGGGTTCGGGTGCCCTCCTGCTGCGCGCTCGCGATCTCGCTCAGGTTTCGGATGGAGAAGTCGTCGTCGGTGCCCTGCGCCAGCCGGTGGCGGTCCCGCAGGAGGCCCCGGATCTGCGTCTCGGCGCGAGCGGTGGTCTCCGGCCCGGTGGCGCTCACCGCGATGCTGCCAGCGATGACGTTCTTGAGGCCGCCCTGGATCTTCTGCTGGAAGGTGGAGACGGGCACGATGAGGATGTCGTCGTAGTCCTGGCCCCACTGGGACTGACCCTTCTTCGAGAGAACGCTCGTCACCACGAAGGGGATGTTCTTCACCCGGATGAGCTGGCCCACCGGGTTGGCGTTCGCTCCGAAGAGCTTGTCGGCGACCGTCTTCCCGATGGCGGCGACCTTCGTGCCTCCATCCACGTCGGCCTGAGTGAACAGCTCCCCGTGCTCGGCGGGCCAGGTGCGGATCTGGAAGTACTCGGGGGTGGTCCCGAAGACGGCGGTGGTCCAGTTCTGGTCCTCGGACATCACCTGCGCCGTGACGCGCAGCTGGGCGGCGGCGGCGCGCACGGTGGGGATCTCGGTCTGGATGGCCTTCAGGTCGTCCCAGGTGAGGGTCGGCATAGACCCGAAGCCTCCCATGGCGCCGCCCGAGGTGGTGGTCCCGGGCAACACGATGAGCATGTTCGAGCCCATGGCAGCGAAGGCCGCCTCGACGCGGGCCTTGGCCCCGTCGCCGATGGCCACCATGGCGATGACCGCCGAGACGCCGATGACCATCCCGAGGGTGGTGAGGAAGGAGCGCAGCTTGTTGCGGGTGAGCGCCCGGACCGCGACGCGGAGGGTCTGTAGCCAGCTCATGCGGTTTGCCCCTCGGCCCCGGGCTCCGGGGGAGGCACCTGCGCCGCCCGGGGGACCTGGGACATGTCGGAGAGCACCTTGCCGTCGCGCATGACGACCACGCGCGAGGCGTACTGGGCGATGTCGGGCTCGTGGGTGACGAGCACCACCGTGATGCCGGCCCGGCCGAGATCCTGGAACAGCGCCATCACCTCGACGCTGGTGCGGGAGTCGAGGTTGCCGGTGGGCTCGTCGGCGAGGATCATGCGCGGGTGGGTGACGAGGGCGCGGGCGATGGCGACCCGCTGCTGCTGGCCGCCCGACATCTGGTTGGGGTGGTGGTGGGCGCGGTCGGCGAGCCCCACCTTGGCGAGCGACTCCGCTGCCCGGCGGTGCCGCTCCGCCGTCCCCACCCCGGAGTAGAGGAGGGGCAGTTCCACGTTCTCGAGGGCGTCGGTGCGCGCGAGCAGGTTGAAGCTCTGGAAGACGAAGCCGATGGTGCGGTTGCGGACCTCGGCGAGCTTCTCGGTGGAGAGGCGTGACACCTCCTCGCCGTCGAGGAAGTAGCTCCCGGCCGTCGGCCGGTCCAGGCAGCCGACGATGTTCATGAGCGTCGACTTTCCCGACCCCGACGCACCCATGATGGCGGTGAATTCCCCCTGTTCGACCGAGAGCGAGACCCCGCGCATGGCGTGGACCTCGACGTCGCCCATGACGTACGTCTTCACGACGTTCTCGAGGAGGACGAGGGGCTTTCCGGACATCGGGACCTCCGGTCCGCGCCGCCTACAGCCCGCGCCGCAGCCCGGCGGCGATCCCGCTCGGGGGACCGCCGAGGGCGTCGGTGACGACGAGGTCGCCGGCCTTGACCTCCCCTTCGGTCACCTCGGTGAAGGTGCCGTCGGAGATGCCGGTGCGGATGTGCTGTGGCGCCGCCTGCTCGCCGTTCAAGATCCACACGGTGCGGCGGTCGGGCGGCTCGGCACCCGTCCGCCCGGCGGTAGGCGCGCCTCCCGCGGGGCGCGCCTGGCCCTGGGCGGGGCCGGCGCCGCTCCGGCCCTGCCCCCCGGCCGCCCGTCCCCCGGCCGCGGCGAGCATCCCGGGCACCGGGCGGAAGCGAAGGGCCGCGTTGGGAATCTTCGTGACGTCGTCCTTCTCCGCGTAGACGAAGGTGGCGTTGGCGGTCATGCCGGGCATGAGCTTCAGCTCGGGGTTGGCGACGTCGATGACCGCGTCGTAGGTGACCACGTTCTGCACGGTCTGCGGGGCCTGGCGAATCTGCCGCACCACCCCGCGGAAGACCTCGGACGGGTAGGCGTCGACCGTGAAGGTCGCCGACATGCCCGCCCTCAAGCGGCCGACGTCGGACTCCGCCACGCTCGTGTCGACCTGCATCTTCGACAGGTCCTCGGCGATGACGAAGATGATGGGCGCCTGCAGCGAGGCGGCCACCGTCTGGCCCACGTCGACGTTGCGGGAGATCACGGTGCCGTTCGTGGGCGAGATGATGTCGGTGTAGGCGAGGTTCACCTCGGCCTGGCGCAGCGCGGCCTTGGCCTGGGCCAGCGCGCCCTCGAGGGCCGTCACCTGGGCGTCGTTCTCGTCGGCGTTGGCCTGGGCGGTGTCGAGGTCCTGCTGGGCGTTCAGCTTGCGCGCGAAGAGCTCCTTCTGGCGCGCATACTGGCGCCGGGTGTCGACGGCCTGCACCCGCGCCTTGAGAAGGTTGCCCTCCGCGGCGAGCAGGTTCGCCTTGGCCTGGTCGACCGCCGCCTGGAAGAGGAGGGGATCGACCTTGGCGATGACCTGCCCCTTCTTCACCGCGGAGTTGAAGTCGGCGTGGAGGGCAGCGATGCGCCCCGAGACCTGCGTGCCCACCTGGACGGTGACGATGGCCGAGAGGGTCCCGGTGGCGGTCACCTTGGCGACGATCCTGCCCCGCTCCACCTTGGCGGTGTCGAACTGGAGGGGCGACTTCGACGCGCCGGCGCGCCAGCGCCAGACGCCGACGGCGGCCCCGGTCACCAAGGCGATGGCGAGGAGGACGAGGAGGCGGCTTTTTTTCATGACGCGCTCGGACGAGGATCCCGGCGGGCGAAGGCGCCAGGTGGGGTATCCGGCGAGAAGAAAAGCGAGAAATGAGGGGGCATGCAATGGACGCGGGCGCATCTTAGGCGGGGACTGATGAGGGATGTGGAAAAATCGATGAAGAAGCGTGAAGGGAACGGCGAGAGCGAGGCGCGTAGTCCCGATATACTCGGAGGCGCATGAGGAACTGGCTCAAGCTCGCCGCTCTGGTGCTCCTCGGTCTCGCCGTGCTGCGAGTGTCCGCGACGCGACACAGCGGGTCCGAGGCGGAGGGGAGGCTCGCGCCGGCGCTCGAGCTCCCCGACCTGGAGGGGAGGACCCTCGACCTCGCAGCGCTCCGCGGCAAGGTGGTAGCAGTGAACTTCTGGGCCACCTGGTGCGGCCCCTGCAGCGCGGAGATCCCGGCGCTGGCGCGCGCCTGGCGCGAGGGTCAAGGGCGCTGCCAGGAGATCGTGGGCGTCACCGAAGAGTCCCCGCGTGAGGACATCGCCACCGCAGTGAGGCGGTTCGACATCCCGTACCCGGTGGTGGTCGACTCCAGGGGAGAGGTGGCCCGCAGCTTCGGCGTCAACGGCTACCCCAAGACCTACATCCTCGACGCGGAGGGACGCATCCAGAGGGTGTTCACCGGAGCCCTCTCGCAGCGGCGGCTGACCGAGGCCATGGCTCCTTACCTGCCGCCGCAGTGTGACGGGAGCTAGCATGGCCGGGAGCCCGCGCTGCCCTTTGTGCGCCCGGCCGGTGTCGTCGCGCCCCGAGAATCGCGCCTGGCCGTTCTGCTCGGAGCGCTGCCTCCTCGTCGATCTCGGCAAGTGGCTCGGCGAGGAGTACCGCGTCCCGGCCGAGCGGGCCGGGGACGCGGACGTGAGGACGGCGGGAGGGGAGGACGGGGCGGCATGAGACCGGTGGTGTACCTGGTGCGGGCCCTGCCCGGCGGCGTCCCGGAGCGGCTCGCGGAGCGGCTCGAGTTGCGCGGTGGGGAGCGGAGGCCACGGCCCCGCCCGGTCCTTCTGGAGCAGGCGCGCGGGGCCGAGGTGCTCGCCGTCACCTACCTCGACAAGGTCGACGAGGAACTCCTGGCGGGGCTGCCCTCGGTCCGGAGGGTGTGCTCGTATGGGGTGGGCGTGAACCACCTCGACCTGCCAGCCTGCCGGCGCCGCGGGGTGCTGGTGAGCAACACCCCGGACGTAGTGACGAACGCCACCGCCGACCTGGCGATGGCGCTCCTCCTCGCGGCGGCCCGCCGGGTGGCGGAAGGGGACCGCCTCATTCGATCGGGCGGGTGGGGCGAGGCGACCCCGGACTTCTTCCTCGGGACCGAGGTCACCGGGAAGGTGCTCGGGGTGGTGGGGTTCGGCCGCATCGGGCAGGCGGTGGCGCGGCGCGCCGCCGGCTTCGAGATGCGGGTGCTCTACACGAGCCCGAGGGAGGTTCCCATCGCGGGCGCGCGCCGGGTGGGCCTGGAGGAGCTCCTTTCGGAGAGCGACTTCGTCTCGCTCCACTGTCCGCTCACACCCGAGACCCGCGACCTCCTCTCGCGCGAGCGGATCCAGCGCATGAAGAAGGGCGCGGTACTCGTCAACACCTCGCGCGGACCGGTGGTGGACGAGATGGCACTCGCGGAAGCGCTCGAGCGGGGGCACCTCTTCGCCGCCGGCCTGGATGTGTTCCGCGACGAGCCCGACGTGCCCGATCGCCTGCGCAAGCTGGAGAAGGCCGTGCTCACCCCTCACGTGGGCTCGGGCACCGTCGAGACGCGGACGGCGATGGCGCGCATGGTGTGGGACGAGGTGGAGCGGGCCGCCGCCGGCCTGCCGCCCATTCACGCCGTGCCCTGACCGCCGCCTTTCGCGGTGACCGAGAGCCGCGAGTGATATAAGGCCGCGGGAGATGGCGACCGGAGCGGGAAAAGGGAGCGGTTTCGTCGACCTGCACTGTCACCTGCTGTGGGGCATCGACGATGGCTGCCGGAACTCCGAGGACTCCTTGACGGCCGCGAGGGCGCTTTGTGACGCCGGCTACCGGGAGGCCGCCCAGACCCCGCACGCCCGCCCGGACTTCGCGAGCCAGGACGCTTCGCTGTGCGAGGAGCGGTTCCGGGCGCTCCAGGCATTGCTGGAGCGGGAGGGGGTCTCCCTCGTCGTCCAC
>DATJZG010000158.1:0-2481 GCA_035499295.1 Anaeromyxobacteraceae bacterium | reverse complement strand
GTGTGGTGCACCCTCGCGCCTCACCGCAAGAGAGGCACCGGGATCCAGAGAAGGGTCGACATGGATCGGTTGCAGGAGCGGTGCGGCTTCTCGGGATGGGCAGCGGCGGGCGCGAGGTCGCACGGCTGCTCGGGATGAGCCCGAACACGGGAGGGGCAGATCCCGTACTGACGCAATATTGCTACGTATTCCTCTTCACCCCGACGCCTCAGCTGACAAAGTGCAGGGCACGGGAATGGGCGGACGCACAGGTTGTTGAAGCGGTCATTCACCTGGAGCCAGTAGCATGACCGCTTCGCTGAGACAGACGCCCAAGACCGAGCTGGCAATGGACAAGCTTCGCCGTTTCCTGGAAGAGCGCCGCAAGGTCGGCAAGCCCGCCACGAGCTTCGAGCAGTTCGAGGAGGAGCTCCACCGTGTAGTGTCGGAGGTGGAGTGCGAAGCGGTTGGTGAGGAGCTTGAGCGGCACGATGTCGAGGTACCCCTGGTCGAGATCGACGGCGTGCGGCATCGCCGAGTGGTCCGATGCGAGGAGACGTATTTCTCGCCAGCAGGCCCCGTCCGAGTGGAGCGAAGCCTCTACGCAACGCGGACAGGTGCCGGCGAGCACGCGGCCTGCCCGCTGGAGCTGAGAGCGGGTATCGTCGAGGGCAAGTGGACCCCGCGGGCGGCGAAGCAGGCGCTGTGGTTCGTGGCCAACCTGACGCCGAGCGCGGTTGAGGAGTTGTACCAGCGGCTGGGTGGCCTGATGCCCTCGAAGACCTCGCTCGACCGCCTACCCAAGAGGGTGAGCGGTCGGTGGGAGGCGGAGCGCGAACACTTCGAGGCAGCGCTACGGGAAAAGGGCGAGATCTCGCCGGAGGCGGCTGCCGTCGGGGTGTCGCTCGACGGGGTGATGGTGCCGATGAAGGACGGCGAGCGGAAGAGGAAGCGCGAGGAGGCGGCAGCCGAGGGGAAGCATTCCCGAGGCTCGGCGGGATATCAGGAAGTCGGCTGCGGCACGCTGACCTTCTACGATCGCACGGGCGAACTCCTCTCTTCAGTTCGCCTGGGAAGAATGCCAGAGGCAAGCAAAGCCACCCTGAAGTCCATGCTCACGAAGGAGTTGGCATGGGTGAAGGAGCAGCGCCCGGATCTGAAGGTGGTCCGGTTGGCCGACGGCGCGAAGGACAACTGGACCTTCCTGGACGCGCTGCCGGTGGAGGGTCCCTCGGTGATCGACTTCTTCCACGCCGCCGAGCACGTCTCCAAGGCTCTGGATGCGGCATACGGGGAAGGCTCGCCAAAGGCGCGGTCGCAGTTCGAGAAGCTGAGGCACATCCTGCGTCACGAAGAAGCCGGCGTTGAAAAGGTGATTCGCGCTCTGCTTCACCTGCGCAAGGAGCACCCGCGCAGCAAGGTGCTCAAGACCGAGCTGAACTACTTTCGCAAGGGCAGGCACAAGATGCAGTACGCCAGCGTGGCTGCGAGCAACCTGCCGATTGGAACCGGGGTAACCGAGGCGGCATGCAAGACGCTCGCCACCCAGCGGCTGAAGTGCTCCGGGATGGCTTGGCGCAACGAAGGCGGCCAGGCAATCCTGAGCCTGCGCTCGTTCATCCAGAGCAGCCGCTTCGATGCCGCATGGGAACTTCTGCTCGAGGGGTACAAGAAGATGGTCACACTACCGGACAACGTGATTACCCTACAGCCACGCCGTCAGTGCTGAACCTGCCCCCGTTCTTCCTCCACCCGGAGCTGGACTGGCAGCGCCGCTACGAGGCTCTGCGCGCCTCGTTCGTCGAGCGGCTTCCCGCCCACGCCGTTGCGGATCGGTTCGGCTTCAAGCCCTCCTACGTCCACCTGCTCCGGCACCTCTTCAGAACCGGGAAGATCGACTTCGGCGAGCTGCCCGTTCCGGGAGTCGCAGGACGTCGGGCCGTATCGCGCGACACCCGCGAGAAGATCCGATCCTGGCGGGAGCAGCGTCTCTCGGCGGGCGAGATCGCCCAGCTCCTGTCGGACCAGGGGATCGAGATCAGCGTGCGCACCGTCGAGCGCGTCCTCGCCGAGGAGGGCTTCCCTCGGCTGCCGCGGCGCACCGGTCTCAAGGTCGGCCTGACGGTCAAGGGGGTCAAGGTCCCCGAGAAGTCCCTGGCGATCTCCCTTTCCGGACTTGACGGCCAGGTCTTCGAATCCGCGGGCGCCGGCGTCTTCCTGTTCGCTCCCTTCCTCGGCCAGATCGACCTCACGTCCGTAGTCCGCGAGGCCCAGCTCCCGGGCTCCAAGGCGCTTCCGGCGACGAACTACCTCCTCTCATTCCTGGCCCTCAAGCTCCTCGGTACCGAACGCTACGCCCACGTCGGTGACCACTCCTTCGACCCGGGCCTGGGTCTCTTCGCGGGCCTCAACGTGCTCCCCAAGTGCACCGCGATGTCGACCTACTCCTACGGTCTGGACGAGGCTCACATCCACCGCTTGCAGGCAGCCTTCGTTCGCCGC
>DATJZG010000157.1:0-21952 GCA_035499295.1 Anaeromyxobacteraceae bacterium | reverse complement strand
CGATCTGCGAGGACGCCGCCGAGAGCTGCTCCACCGACCCCGCCACCTGCGAGAGCGCGCTCCCGAGCGCGGCGAGCGAGCTGTTGAGCGTGTCCCTCAGGCGGGCGTGGTCTCCCTGGAAGTCGCCGCGGGCGCGGGCGGAGAGGTTGCGCTTCTCGAGCTCGGAGAGGACCGACATGGCCTCCTCCACCGGGGCCACCATGCCCTCGATGGTTTCGTTCACGCCCCGGAGGATCTTGCGGTAGACGCCCTGGGCCCGATCGGCGTGGGAGCGCTTCTTCAGATCGCCGCCCCGGGACGCGCCGAGGACCACTCCTACCTCCTCGACGAGGAGGCAGATGGCCCCGATGACCTGGTTCAGGTTGAGCCGGATCTGCTCGAAGTCGCCGTGGTAGGTCTGGTCGAGGGGCGGAGGAGTGTCGCCGCGGGCGATGCGCTCGAGGGCGCCGGCCACGTCGTGGACCGGCTTCGAGATCGCGTCCACCGAGTTGTTCATCCCCTCCACGATCTTGCGGAAGTCGCCCTGGTGGCGCGAGGCGTCCGCGCGCCGATCGAGCTCCCCGCGCGCGGTGGCGCCGGCGACCAGGTTCGCGTCCGCCAAGAGCGCGTGCACCGCCTCCACGCAGGTGTTGAGGCTGTTGCGGAGCCCGTTGAGGTCGCCCGGCCACTCCTCCTCGATGGCCGGGGGAACGTCGCCGCGGCTCAGGCGCAGCATGTAGGCGGAGGAGAGCTGGATGGGCTTCACCAGCGCGTCGATGAGCGAGTTGATCCCGCCCATCATGCGGCCGTTGTAGCCGGGATACCGGGAGAGGTCCGCCCGGACGCCGAGCTTTCCGCTCGTGGCCGAGTCGATGAGCATCTTGATGTCCCGGGAGCGCTGGTTGACCATGTCGATGATGCCGTTCACGGCGTCGCGCAGCTTCCCGAACTCCCCCTTCCAGTCGTTCGAAAGGCGCTCCGGCAGGTCGGCATTGGCGATGCGGGCGTTGGCCTCGATGGCGACCCGGACGGGCGCGAAGGCGTCCATGGTCCGGTTCATCCCCTCGATGACGCTGCGGAACTCGGGGGCCACCGTGGCGGGATCGGCGCGGACCTCGAGCCGGCCGTTCGCGACGGCGTCGGTGAGCAGCTGCGCCTGTCCCTGGATCCCGTCGATGTAGCGGGAGAGACGCCGGAAGAAGTCGCGGAGCGCCCAGAGCGCCCCGAGGAGCAGGACGGCCCAGATCCCTCCGAGGAGGGCCATGCGCGAGTGCAGCGAGGCCTTGAGCTCGGGGCTCGCTCCCTCGCTGGCGGCCTGCAGGGTGGTGAAGAAGAGACCGGAGGAGATGGCGATGGCGACGGCGAAGATGCCCGCCAGGAGCATGAGGCGGCCGCGCAAGGTCGAAAAGAACTGGCCGTTCGGCATGGAAGGACACCTCCCTCGAGCTAGGTCCCAAGGGCACGAGCAGCACGGCGCGTGCCACCAGGGGTAAAAGGCGAAAACCGCTCTGGATCTGGGCGAGTAAAAGGCGAGCGGCGCTGGCCGCCCCGGGTGCCCCCGAACCGGCGCCCAAGGGGCGCGCCGAGGGGCGGCGAAGGGGTCCCGGGTGGGAGCGACGGCGCCAGCCTGCCTTTTCGCGGATCTGCGCGGGTCGGACCTTCGCCCCGGATGTGCGTGCCGCTCGCAGGGTGGAACGTTACCCCGGGTGACACGACGCCGGGCTGCGGGGTCACGGGTGCCTCGCGCCGCCTGGGTTCAGCAGGGGGTCGTCGGTATTGAGCTCGACCACCATCTCCACCCGGCGGTTGAGCTCGCGCGCGGTCTCGGTGGGCTCGCGGCTCACCGGCTTGGTGTCGGCCAGGCCCACGGCCGACAGGTGTCCGGGAGGGACCCGGTGGGCGTCCTGCAGGTAGGCGGTGACGGTGGCGGCGCGCGCGGCCGAGAGGTCCCAGTTGCCGTGGAAGCGGCCTCCCTGCACCGGGCTGTCGTCGGTGTGCCCCTCGATCCGCAGCGGCCGGTCGAGATCCTTCAGCTCGGTCGAGACGGCGTCGAGGATGGGCAGGACTTGGGGCCGGAGCGCGGCCTGTCCCGGGTCGAAGAAGTTCGCGGCGGCGAGGCGGACCACCAGCCGGTGGCCGTCCTCCACGTGCACGGTCACCGCGGTGGGCCCCGCCTTGTTCATGACGAAGGGGAGGACCTTCTTCTCGATCCGTCGGCGCAGGTCTTCGACCGCCTTGGCGCGCTCGGCCAGGCTGGAGGAGGAGGCGCCCGGGGCGACGCGGCAGCCGCCCTCGGAGGGAGGGCCCTCGAAGAGCGGCAGGGCGCCGGTGCCGCCGTTGCCGGCGGTGTGCAGCGCCCAGCGGATTCCCTGCACCGCCTGGGTGAGCTTTTTGTTGTCGACCCGGCTCACCGAGTACATCACCACGACGAAGGCGAAGAGGAGGGTGATGAAGTCGGCGTAGGAGACGAGCCACCGCTCGTGGTTCTCGTGCTCCTCCTCGTGGTGCTTCTTCTTGCGGTGGCCGGCCACGGGCGTCCTCGGCTAGGCCGCCTTCTTCTCGGCGGGGGGCGGAGAGGCCTCGCCGGTGTAGGCGCGGAGCTTCTCCTCCAGGACGCGGGGGTTGAGGCCCTCCTGGATGGAGAGCACTCCCTCGGCGATCACGGTCTTGCGCTCCTTCTCCAGGGCCAGCTTTCGCTTCAGCTTGTTGGCGAACGGGAGGAAGAGGAGGTTCGCGGATCCCACGCCGTAGACGGTGGCCACGAAGGCGGTGGCGATGCCGCCTCCCAGCTTCGACGGGTCGTTGAGGTTCTCCATCACGTGGATGAGGCCGAGCACGGCTCCGAGGATGCCGATGGTGGGGGCGAAGCCGCCCATCGACTCCCACACCTTGGCGGCCACCGACTGCTCCTGGAACTCCGCGTCAATGGCGGCCTCCAGCGAGCTGCGCGACACCTCGGCGTCGACGCCGTCCACCGCGAACTGCAGCGCCTTGCGGAGGAAGGGGTCGTCGATCTCGGGGAGCCGGCTCTCGAGGGCCAGGACGCCGTCCCGCCGCGCCACGCTCGCGAACTCCACGATGCGCTGGGTGAGCGCTCCCAGGTCGTGCTTGGGGTTGCTGAAGACGAGCTTCAGCATCTTCATCCCGCGCACGAAGTCCTTGGTGGGGAAGGCCACCATGGTGGCCCCGAATGTGCCCCCGAAGACGATGAGGGCGGCGGTCGCCTGCAGGATGGAGCCGATCGCCCCACCCTCCAGGGCCTGACCGAGGAGGATGAGCGCGATGGAGGCGACGATGCCGGCGACCGAGGTGATGTCCATGTCTCACTCCTCCGATTCGTGCGCCGGCACGCTCCGCGGGAACTGAACCACCGGCCGGAGCGGTTCGGAGGCGTGGACGATCTCGGGCCCCTCGACGAGGCGTCGTCGCCAGGCTGCCACCCGCTCCACCACCACGTCGACCGGCTCCCGCACCATGAGCCGGAGCCCGGTGGTGAGGTGGAGCACGGTGTCGGGGGTGGCCTCGACGGTGAGGATGTGCTCGGCGTTGACGACGAGCTCCTGTCCGTCGAGGCGGGTCAGGTAGATCATGGCGCACCGAGATCATCGGCACGCCCGGGGCGGCCGCTTAGGCCTAGCGCTTCATCTGGATGAGCTCGGAGAGCAGGGTGTCGGCGGTGGTGATCGTCTTGGAGTTGGCCTCGAAGGCGCGCTGGGCGGCGATCATGTCGACGAGCTCGGCGGAGAGGTCGACGTTCGACTGCTCCAGCGAGCCGGCGGTGACCGAGCCCAGGCCGCCCGAGCCCGGAGCGCCCACCACCGGCTGGCCGGCGGAGGGGGTGGCGGCGTACAGGTTCCCACCCATGCTCTGCAGCTGGTCGTCCGCCTGGAAGCCGGCCACGGCCACCTGGCCCAGCACCCGGGTCTGTCCGTTGCTGAAGACGCCGGAGATGGTGCCGTTGTCGCCCACTTGGATGCTGGAGAGCTGGCCGGCCGAGTAGCCGTCCTGTCCCACGAAGGTGGTGGCCGAGGCGGCCGCGAACTGGGTGATGCCGGTCGTGGAGCCGTTCGCGCCGATGGGGTTGCCGAAGTCGAAGTTGAGCGCCTGCGGGTTGGTGGCGCCGAGCGGGTTGAAGGCGGAGGCCTGCGTGTAGGCGGTGAGCGCACCGTTGGCGTTGAAGGTGAGCGTCCCGTTCGCGATCTGGGTGAGCGTCCCGGCGGTGCCGCCGGTGAGGCCGCCGCCGTCCGTCATGGCGTGCCATTCCCAGCCGGCACCGGTGTCGCGGTAGAAGATCTGCACGGCGTGCGCCGCGCCCAGGGAGTCGTAGACGGTGATGGAGCTCGAGAAGTTCGAGGTGCCGGTGGGATTGGTCGGATCCCAGGCCGGCGGGACGGTGGCGCTCGCGTCCAGGTTCGCCTTGACGGTGACGTTGGCGGTCGCCACCGGCTGCGCCTGGATGTTGTTCACCTGCAGGTTGCTCGGCACGCTGGAGAGGGCGCCGGCGGCGTTCGCCTGGAAGCCCTGCACCATGAGGCCCTGCTGGGTCACCAAGTAGCCGTTCTGGTCCACCGTGAACGAGCCGTCGCGGGTGTAGAAGGTGCCCTGCTGGCCGTCGGTGCTGCCGCTCACGATGAAGAAGCCGCCTCCCTGCAGCGCCAGGTCGGTGGTCTGGCCGGTGCTGGTGAGAGCGCCCTCCGACATCAGGGTCTGGACGGTGGCGACGTTGGTGCCCATGCCGACCTGGCCGGTGCCGCCGATGATCGACTGGGAGAGCGCCGTCTCGAAGTCGGCGCGCCCCTGCTTGAAGCCGACGGTGGAGGCGTTGGCGATGTTGTTGCTGATCACCGAAAGATCGGTGCTCGAGGCTTCGATGCCCGAGGTGGCGGACGACATGGCGGTGAAGAGGCTCATGACTTTCCTTTCGAAGGCGCCGTTCAAGCGCCGGGGTTCACGACCTGAACGACGTTGGTGAGGCTCACCTGCTGGTTTCCGACGATGAGGACGGGGCTGCTCGAGTCGCTGGAGCTGTAGGTGACGGCGGTGACCGTTCCCTCCTCGAGCACGCTGGCGTTGAGGGTCTGGCCATTGGCGTCCGAGGCGGTGATGGCGATGTTGTAGGTGCCGGCGGCGACGGTGTTGCCGCTGTTGTCCTTGCCGTCCCAGGTGAAGCCGTTCATCCCGGCCGGCTCCGCGCCGAGCGAGAGGGTGCGCACCACGTTGCCGGCGGAGTCGGTGACCGCCACCGTCGCCGAGCTGGCGGCGGAGGGGAGGTTCGCCGCCAAGGTGACGGGGTTGGCGCCGTCGAAGGGGACCTGACTCGTGCTGAAGACGACGCCCTTGCCGACCAAGCCGGTGGTCTCCATCTGGTTCGCGGCCGACTGGGCGCTCGCCAGGTTCCCGATCTGCTGACCGATGGTCTGCAGCTCCTGGAGCGACGAGAACTGGGCGAGTTCGGCGGCGAACTGCTGGTCGTCGACGGGCGCGGTGGGGTCCTGGTTCTGGAGCTGCGCCATGAGGAGCTTCAAGAAATCGTTCTCGTCGAGGGTCTGGGTCGGGACCGCCGACGTCGAGCCGGACGACGAGGTCGAGGTGGATCCGAGTGCGCTGGTCTGCATGCTGCCTCCTTACGCCTCCACGTGAATGCCGCCCCGCCGGTTTGCGGTGCGCCCGGTCGCTCGCGGCGCCGGGGCGGTCGCGGCGGCTCGCTCCTGTGGCTCTCCGCCCGGCTGCCTGAAGCCCTCGCCCTGGGAGTCCCGGGCCCCGCCGTGGCCGGCGGGATCGCGATTCGCATCCGCCTGCGCTCCGGCGGGCGCCGCGGACGGGGTCTCGAGCTTCCCCAGGCTCAGGCCGGCGCCGGCGAGGGCGCTGCTGAGCTCGGTGGTGCTCTTGCCGACGAGGTGGCCGCCCTCGCCGTCGACCCGCAGGTGCGCCACGCCCCCGCGCACCCGCAGATGGAGCTCGATGTCTCCCACCCCCGCCTGGCCGGTCGAGATCCGGAGGTGGGCGGCGTTGCCGAGGAGGGCGCCGTCGACGCTCGCCGGCGGCCCGTCCCCCGCGGTCGCGGCGAGCGCGAGGCGCGGAAGCGCCGGGGCCGCAGGGGCCGGGGACGCCCCGGCCCTGGCGGCGGGGGTGCCCGCCGCGAAGGGCGGCGGAGAGGAGGGCGCCGGCGCGGCCGCTGCCTTTGCCGGGGAGGCCTCGCTCGCGGTGTCCTTTCGCCGCGAGGCGCCCTCGGCGCGCGCGGGCGGGGACGCCGGCGCGGCGGCCTCCGCCGGCTCCGGGGAGGAGCGTTGCGCGTCGCGATTCGGGGCGAGAGGTACCCCCACCGGGTTGGAGGAGGGGAGGCCGGGAACGCGGTCGCCGGCCGTCGGCCGACCGGTAGACGGGCCGGCCCGACGGCTCGACGAGGGAGGGCGCTCGGCCGCCGTCTCGCCGCTCGCCGTCTCGGGGAAGGCGCGCGCGGCCTGCGGCTGTCCGCTCCCTTCCCCGAACCGGGGATCGCTTCCCGCCCGCACCCCGTCGGCGGCCGGGCCGGCGGAGGCGAGCAGGGTCTCCGCGGGCGCGAAGGGAGAGAGACGGCCCGGGGTGGCGGCCGCCGCTGCGCGGGCCGTGCGGTTCGACGCCTCCGCGTCGCCGCTTGCCGGGGCGCCGTCGGGAGCGCCCGGGGAGAGGCCGGCGCCGAGGAGGGCGCTCGCTGCGGCGGGGAGGACCTCGGGAGGGAGCCCGGGCAGCTCGGGCTCGGAAGCCCGGGCGACTGGTGTCTTCGAGACCGAGGGCGCGCCGGCGCCTTGCGCCGCCGGCGCGGTGCGGGCCGGCGCGGGGGAGCTCGACGTTTCGGCGCTCGCCTTGCCGAGGGCCTGGCCGTGTGCGGGCGCGCTCCCGAGGGCGGGTCGCGCCCCGCAGGCGGGCTCGCCGGGCACCGGGCGCGTCGCGCCGGGGGCGCCCACGGCCGCTGGGCCGGCGGAGCCGAGCTCGGCGTCCCCCGGGACCGCGAGAAGCGGAGAGGGGCCTCTCGCGACCGGGCCCTGCCGACGCGGCGCGGAGAGGCGGCTCTTTGCGCTCTGGCCAGCGAAGGCGCCGTTCGGCGGGACCGAGGGCGCCGACGCCGGCGCGGCCCCGGCGCGAGCCGGACCGGCGGAGACGGCATTCGAGGGATCCCGGTGCGCTGCCGCGGCGGGGTGCCCGGCTCGGGACCCCGCCGCCGGGGCGGGCGCCTCGGAGAGGGTCGCGAGCACCTCGCCGAACGCCTCGGCGGGGGCGCTCGCGCCCGCCGGCCGCGAGCTGGCGCGCCGACTCGCGGCGGCGGAGGCCGGGGCCTCGTCGGCCCTCGCGCCCGGGGTTGCGAGGAGGGCCTTCACGGCCCCTCCATTCCGGCCGAGGCCATCCGCGCGACCAGGTCGGCGGCAGTCTCCGGCTTGAGCTTCTCGAGGATGGCAGCGGCGTCGGCCGGCCGGATGCGGCGCAGGAGCTCCACGGCGAGCGGGCGCTCCAGCCGGGCCACGAGCTCGGCCGCCTTCTCTGGCTTCATCCCCTTCACCGTCTTGGCGAGGGCCGGGTACGGCGTCCGGTCCTCGGCGGAGCCAGGAGCGGAGGACGCGGCGCCCGGGTTCGCGGCGGCGCGGCGGCGCTCCGGCGCCTTCTTGGAGGCGGCCTCGAGGCGCTCGGTCTCCTCCCGCAGCGCGGAGCGGGCCTCGGCGATCTCCTTCGACAGGCGCTCGAGCCGTGCACGCTCGTCCTCGGTGCGTTGCCTCGAGGAATGGCGCTCGCGCGCCGACTCCCGGAGCTCATCCAGGAAGGCCTTGGAGGTGAGGGAGGGGGGGACGACGGGCGCGGCCAGCTCCTCCGCGGTCGGCTCCACCGGGGGCGACTCGGGAGCGGATTCGGCGACCGCCTGGGAAGGCCTCGCCCGGCTCTTCGGGGGGCGCGCCTTCTTCGCCGCGGCAGGCTTGGCCGGCGCTGCGACGGCGACGACGCTCGCCCCGGTGGTGGCCGCGGCGGCGACCGGCGACGGCCCCGCGCCTCCCGGCGCCACGGCGACGTCGGAGATCGACCCCGAGGGAGAGGAACGGGCCGCCTGAGGCAGGAAGCCGGGCGGCGGCAAGGGGGGAAGGGGCGCGGAAGCGGCGGCGGCCGGACCCGCGGGTGCCTCGGCGACCGGAACGGCCGGCGCGAGCGGAGCCTCGGGGCCCTCGGCGGCAGCCGAGCCGAGGAGCATGGCGGCGAGGAGGAGGCTAGGCACGGCGGGCCTCCGGTGTGGCCGCCAGCACCCGCTGCAGGCGGGAGAGGGTGTCCGGGAGGGCGCTGCGCTCGCCGGGGTCCTGGCGGAGCATGCCCTCGAGCGGCTGGATGCAGGCGAGCGCCTTGTCCACCCTCGGGTTCGACCCGGGGGCGTAGGCGCCCACCTCGATGAGATCGGCCGCCTCGCGGTAGGAGGCGAGCACCTCGCGCCCCTGCCGGGCGAGATCCCGGTGGTGCGCGTCGACGATGTCGTTCATGACGCGGGAGACGCTTCCCAGGACGTCGACGGCGGGGTAGTGGCCGAGCTCGGCGAGCTTGCGCGAGAGCACCACGTGGCCGTCCAGGGTGGCCTTGGCCGCGTCCACCACCGGGTCGGTCTGGTCGTCGCCCTCCGCCAGGACCGAGTAGAAGGCGGTGATGCTCCCGGGCCCCCCGTCGTTGCCGGCCCGCTCCACCAGCCGCGGCATGAGGGCGAAGGTGGAGGGGGGGTAGCCCTTGGTGGTGGGCGGCTCGCCCGCGGCCAGTCCGATCTCACGCTGCGCCATGGCAACGCGCGAGAGCGAGTCCATGAGGAGCAGCACGCGCTTCCCGCGAGAGCGGAAGTGCTCGGCCACCGCAGTGGTGACGTAAGCGGCTCGCAGCCGCTTCACCGGGGACTCGTCGCTCGTCGCCACCACCACCACGGCGCGCGCGATGCCCTGGCCGAGGTCCCTCTCGATGAACTCCCGCACCTCGCGCCCGCGCTCTCCCACGAGCCCCACCACCACCACGTCCGCCTGCGCCGACCGGGCGAGCATGCCGAGCAGGACGCTCTTGCCCACGCCCGGGCCGGCGAGGATGGCCATGCGCTGCCCTTCGCCGACGGTGAGGAAGGCGTCGATGGCCCGGATCCCCAGGCACAGGGGGTGCTCGACCCGGCGCCGATCCATGGCGGAGGGCGGGGTGGCCTGGAGCGGGACCCGCTCGCGGAGCATGGGCACCGGCCCGCCGTCCATGGGGCGCAGCCCGGCGTCGACCACCCGCCCCAGGAGCCCGGGTCCCACCGCCACCTCGGTCGCGGTGGAGCGCGGGACGACGGCGCACCCCTCGCCGACCCCGTGGATCCCGGACAGCGGGATGAGCCGGGCCGTGGAGCCGGTGAACCCGACCACCTCCGCCTGGACCACCGAGCCGTCGCGAGCCACGATCTCGCAGCCCGTGCCCACCGGGACCCGCGGCAGCGCGGCCTCGACGACGAGCCCGGTGGCGCGCAGGACCGTGCCGGTGAGCGGCAGCGGGTCGAGCTCCTCCAGCGCGCGCCGGACGGCGTCGATGTCGCAGCCCATCAGGCCACACCTCCTCCGACGACGGCCTGGACGGCTCGCCGCGCTTCGCCGAGGCGCGTGGCGAGGCGCCCGTCCACCTGCCCGAAGTCGGTGTCGACGACGCAGTCGCCCTGCGACAGGGTGGGGTCGGCCACGATCTCCACCCGGGCAGCCGAGAGGTCGCCGCGGCCGAGCTGGTCGAAGTCCCTCTCCATCGCGGCGGCGTCCCCGGGGCAGAGCCGCAGGGCGATGCGCCGCGAGTCTCCCGCCTTGCGCAGGGCGGAGCGGACCAGGGCGAAGAGGCTCTCGGGGTTGGCCTTCACCTCCGACTCCAGGATGCGGGAGGCCACCTGGAAGGCCACCTCGATGGCGTCGGCGCGCGACTGCTCCGCGAGCCGCTCCGCCTCGAGCCGCAGCGCCCTCACCGCGTCGCCGACGCGCTCCATGGCCTGGCGCCTCACCTCCTCCACGTCCGGGGAGGGCGGGGCAGGAGCCTGCGCCTCGCGACGGGGCGGGGGCTTGAGGGGGCGAGGGGTGCCGTTGGCGTTCGCGAAGGTGAAGGTCTCGACCTGCGAGTGGTCGGCCAGCGAGTCGAGGAAGCGGGGGCGCTTGGGGGGGGCGAGGGGCATCGGGCCTTCGGTCGGCTAGAGCATCTTCTCGGAGGGGTTGACGATGGTGATGCGGCCCTGCTGGGCCAGGTCCTGGGCGGTCTTCGAGATCTCGGCCTGGGCGGCCTCGACCATGGAGAGCTTGACCGGGCCCATGGCGGCGAGGTCGTCGGCGAGCATCTCGGCGGCGCGCGAGGAGAGGTTGGCGAGGAACTTCTGCCGCACCTCCGGGGTCGCTCCCCGGAGCGCCATGACGAGCTTGTTGCCCTCGATTTCGCGCAGGAGCTGCTGCAGGTCGCGGTCAGTCAGGTTGACCAGGTCGCCGAAGGTGAAGAGGCGCCCGCGCAGCTCGCCGGCCAGGTTCGGGTCGTCCTTCTCGATCTCGTCGATCACCGCCTGCTGTTCCTGCTGCGGGCAGCGGCGCAGGATCTCGAGGGCGGTGTTCTTCCCGTCCACCTTGCGCATGCCGCCGGCCACCAGCGCCTTGAGCTCGTCCGACAGGGCCTGCCCCACCTCGCGGAGGATCTCCGGCGCCACCGACTCGATGGTGGCCATGCGGCGCAGCACGTCGGGGCGGAGCTTCTCGGAGAGGTGGTCCACCACGGCTGCGGCGCGCCAAGCGTCGAGCGAGGAGAGGACGAGCGCGATGGTCTGGGCCTGCTCGCGGTGGAGCACCATGGCGAGCGACTCGGGATCGGCCTGAGAGACCGGGCCGAGCACCTCGTCCGGTGGCGGAGGAGGCACGACGCCGTCGAAGGCGCGCCGGGCAGCGTCGGCGCCGAGCGCCTTGGTGGCGATGTCCCGGAGGACGTCGTCTCCGGCGGCGGCGTCGCCGCCCACCAGCTCCATGGCCGCGATGAAGGCGTTGAGCGCATCCGGGACCGTGGCCGGAGGGTTCTTGCGCAGGTTCTTCGCCCCCAGGGCCACGCGGCGGAGCTCTCCCTCGGCGAGCTGGCGGAAGATGTTCGTGGCCACGTCCGGGCCCACGCCGAGCAGCACCGCCGCGGCCTTCAGGGACCCGGGACCGGCCGGTTCGTCGCTGCCGCCCGGGGCGCCGACGACGGGATCAGGCATTGGGGTTCCTCGGGGCCGGGTCGTTCTGCATCCAGGCCTTCAGGATGTGGGCGGCGCGGGAGGGGTCGCGGGCGGCCAGGTCGCGGGCCCGGTCCCGCAGTGCCACCGAGGGGTCGTTGAGCTGGGCGAGCGCCGGAGAGGCGGCGAGCGACGGGGCCGCCGCAGCCAGCCCCGCCTCAATCTCGGCGATGCGCGCGCCGGTGGGAAGCGCCGGGGTCGCCATCGCGGGAGCGCCGCGGCCGCGGCCCAGGAGGAGCACGAAGAGGAGGAGGGCGACGGCCGCGGCGCCGCCGGCCGCGTACATCCAGGTGCGGGAGGAGGCTCCCTCCGCCTTGGCGGCGGCGAGCGCCGGCTCCTCGGAACGCGCGAAGGGCGCGCTGGAGATGTCGAGGACGTCGCCCCGGGCGGCGTCGAAGCCCACCGCGCGCCGGGCCAGGTCCCCGAGCCGCTGCACCTCGGGGTCGGGCCGGGGCTTCCCGCCCACGCCGTCCACCAGCACCGCCACCGAGAGGCGCTTGAGGCGCGGCACCCGGTTCACGGTGTGGGTGGTGGTTCGCGAGATCTCGTAGTTCTTCACCTCGTCCTGCATGGAGGAGCTGCCGCGGTTGGCGGGGCCCTGGGTGGTGGCCTGCGGCTGCAGGGGCTGGTTGGCGGTGGCGCCGGCGATCCCCTGCACGGTGGAGGTGTCCTGGCTCTGGCTGGAGGAGACGGTTCGCTCGCTCTTCAGGGCGGTGGCATCGGGATCGACCTGGTCGGTCTGGCTCGAGACCTCGGAGGCGTCGACGCTGGCCGTCACTCGCGCCACCACCGCCCCCACCCCCACCGCCTGCTCGAGGATGTCCACCACCCGGTGTTCCAGGTCGCTCTCGAGGCGCCGCTCGTACCCCTGGGCCTCTCCCCACGGGGTGTCGGCGGCGAGCACCGTCCCCCGCCCGTCCACCACGGTGACGGAGGAGGGGCCGAGCCCGGGGACGGCGGAGGCGACCAGGTGGCGAATGCCGGCGAGCTCCCGGTCCTCGAGGGTGCGACCGGGCTGGAGCGAGAGGACCACCGCCGCCGAGGCTTTGCGGTCCTCGTCCCGGAAGAGCCCCTTCTCGGGCAGGGTGAGGTGGACCCGGGCGGATCGGACCTGGCTCAGGCGGCCGATGGTGCGGGCGAGCTCGCCCTCGGTGGCGCGCCGCAGGTTGATGTGCTGCGTGAACTCCGAGACGCCCAGGTCGCCGCGGTCGAAGATCTCGAAGCCCACTCCGCCGCCGCGGGGGATGCCGGCCGCGGCGAGGAGGAGGCGGGCGTCGTAGACCTTGGCGCCGGGGACGGCGAGGGCGGTGCCGCCCGCCTCCATCCGGAACGGGAGCCCCGAGGCCTTGAGGGTGGCGGCGGCCTCGGAGGCGTCCTCCGGGGTGAGGTTGGTGAAGGCGTACTGCCAGGCCTCCGCCCCCTGCACCGCGTTCCAGGCGGCCGCGCCGATGGCCGCGAGCGCCCCGATGAGGAGCACCAGGCGGATGCCGGCGGGGAGCGCTGCGAAGCGCTGGGGGAGCGCGCGAAGCTGCCGAAGGAGAGGTTCCATGGAGGGGGGCCTAGACGCTCATCCGCATGACTTCCTGGTAGGCGTCGATGAGCTTGTTGCGGACCTTGGTGGCGAGGCGGAGGGCGATGTCGGCCTTCTGCAGCGCGATGGCGGTCTCGTGGAGGTTGCCGCCCCCGAGCGCCACCTTGCTGGCCTCGCGGTCGGCCTCGAGCTGGGTCTCCTCGACGGCCCCCAGCGCCTTGCCGAGCTCGTCGGCGAAGTTCACCCCGCTCTCGCCCTGCGCGGCGGGGGCCGCCTCTCCCGGCAGCGGGATGTCGCTCTGGATCCTGCGAATGCCGTTCATCGCTAGCTCCCGATGTCCAGGGCGCGCTGGGCCATGGTCTTCAGGGTGTCGACCGCGCTGGCGTTGGCGTCGTAGGCCTTCTGCGCCGTCATGAGGTTCACCATCTCGTGGATGGGGTTCACGTTCGGCAGGGTGACGTAGCCGTCCGCGTCCGCGTCCGGGTGCGCCGGGTTGAAGACCCGCTTGCCGGGCCGGCTGTCCTCGGCGACCTGGGCCACCCGGACGCCGACCGGGGCGGGGCCCTCGGGCGCGAGCGCGCCGGCGGCGCCGAGCTCGCTCTCGAAGGGGGTGGCCTCGAGCACGGGGTCCATGCGCTGGTACGGTTTGCCGTCTGGCCCACGCGTGGTCTCGGCGTTCGCCAGGTTGGAGGCGGCCAGGTTCACGCGCACGCGCTCGGCCGAGAGGCCGGAGGCGCTGATGCGAAGTGCGGAGAGGAAGTCCATGGGTTCTCCCGGGGGCGCTAGGTGGTGCCGTCGGACGCCGCGTAGCGGAGGATGGCGAGCTTCTTCGACACCGCCCGCGCCGCGGCGCCGTACTGCATGGCGTTCTCCGCGACCGCCACCAGGGCGCGGTCTGCGTCGACCGCATTCCCGTCGATGCCCGGGGACCCCGCAGGGGTGGTCTTGGCCGCGGTGAGCCCTCCGGGGAGCGCGGGAGCTCCCGGCAGGGAGGGGGGCGCGTAGGAGGCGAGGTTGAGCGGCAGCTCTCCCGCCGCGGGGGCGCTCTGCGGCTGCCCGGGTGTCAGGTCGCTTCCCTCCATGCCCGACATGGCGGCGGCGAAGTCGACGTCGCGGGGCTGGAAGCCCGGGGTGTCCACGTTGGCGAGGTTCCCCGCCAGCACGGTGTGCCGAGCGAGCCGCACGTCGAGGGCCTTCTCGAGCGTGGCGATGGTGGCGTCGAAGATCCTCACGCTCTGTCCTCCTGCGAAGGGCGTGCCGAGACCGATTCCAGTACCGCCGCGCCGTTGTGGGCCGGGCCGCCGGCCCCGCCCGGCAGAAGATGCCGCGCGGCCGCAGCTGCCGGGTCGATTCCTTCCTCCTCGCGCCAGGCGCGCAGCTTGTTGCGGAGCGTGCGCAGGCCGATGCCGAGCAGGCGCGCGGCGTGGGTGCGGTTGCCGTTCACCCGCCGCAACGCCTCCCGAATGGCCATCCGCTCGAGGGAAGCCAGGTCGAGCGGCAGGCCGGAGGGCAGCGCCGCCGCGCCTCGGGCCGTCGCGGGCAGGTCCGCGGCGGCCCGCAGGTGCTCCGGGCCGATGACGGGGCCGCGGCAGCGCACCAGGGCGCGCTGCAGGACGTTCCGCAGCTCGCGAACGTTGCCGGGGAAGTCGTGGCCGGCGAGGAGGTCCACCACGTCGGGCGACAGGCTCGGGGCGGGGCGCCCCATCTCCTCGGAGGCCTCGGCGAGCAGGCCGGCGGCGAGGGCCGGAAGGTCCTCGACGCGAGTCCGCAGGGGCGGCAGGACCACCGGGAAGACGTTGAGGCGGTAGTAGAGGTCGGAGCGGAAATGGCCCTTCGACACCATCTGGCCCAGGTCGCGGTTGGTGGCGGCGATGACGCGCACGTCCACCGGGACGGGGCGCTGGCTCCCGAGCCGGTCCACCTCTCGCTCCTGCAGGACGCGCAGCAGCTTCGCCTGCAGGGAGAGGGGGATCTCCGAGACCTCGTCGAGCAAGAGGGTGCCTCCGCTCGCCTGCTCGAAGCGGCCGACGCGCCGATCCCCGGCGCCGGTGAAGGCGCCGCGCTCGTGGCCGAAGAGCTCGCTCTCCAGGAGTTCCGTCGGGAGGGCGGCGCAGTTCACCGCCACCCACGGGCCGTTGGCGCGCGGCGAGCGACGGTGGATGTAGCGCGCCAGCACCTCCTTGCCGGTCCCGCTCTCCCCGAGGAGCAGCACCGTGGTGGGGGTCTCGGCCACGTCGTCCGCGGCGGCCACGATCTCCTTCATCGCCGGCGACACCGCCACCGGATCGGGGGGCTGGAAGGGAACCTCGGGAAGGCGGCGGACGGCCGGAGGAGCGATCACGGCTTCCCTCCTGTGGCGGAAGTGGGGGCGGCGGCGAGCGCCTTGCGCGCCGCGCGCACGTCCGCCTCGGCGCCCGCCAGATCGGCGCCGGCGGGCGCTGACGCCGCCGGGCGGCCGACGGCGGCCCGGGCGATGCGGACCCAGCGGGCCGAGGCCATCTCGGGCTTGGGGAGGCGCGAGCGGGCGAAGTCGATGAGCACGGTCGCCCGGGCCCGGTCCCCGCCGGAGAGGTACAGCTCCGCCGCCCGCGCCAGGTGATCGGAGAGCAAGGGCGCCGGGACTTCACCGGAGACGTTGGAGAGGAGGTTGGCGGCGAAGACGGGCGCGCCCGCGGCGGCAGCCCGGTCGGATGCCGCCCGGGCCAGCTCCACCGCCAGCGGGCCGCGGTCGCGGGACGGGGTCTCGAGATAGAGCCCGAGGGCCTGCGCGCCGCGGCCGCCGGGCTCGCGCAGGGCGGCGAGCAGGATGTCGGAGCAGAGGATGGGCTCGGCCGAGCAGGCTCCGCTCGGCCCCTGCTCGCCGGCCAGGGCCTGGGCGGCCTCGAGGGCGCGCCCGCGGAAGGCGTCCATGCGCGCCTGGCGCAGCAAGAGGTCGGATCGCAGGGGTGGCTCGGCGTCGCCGGGGCTGAAGAGGGCTTCGGCGCGCGGCGATTCCAGGCAGTGGACGTCCACCTCGCAGAGGCGAGCCCCGGCCAGCCGCCCGAAGTGGGAGGAGGGAGAGACGCGCTTCCACATGGCGACCGCGCCCGCGAGGTCACCCGCCTGGACGGCCAGGTCGCCGAGCCGCAGCGCGGCCAGATCCCCGTGCGGCCCGCCGAGCGCCTCCCGGAACGGCTCCTCCGCCTCCTCCGGGTGGCCGCAGGCGAGAGCGCACTCCGCCTTCGCGGCGTTGCCCTCTCCCGGGCAATGCGAGCCGAGGTCGAGCTTGTGGGGGTCGAAGGGGACGAGCGGCGAGCCGTCGCGCCCGCTCCAAGGCGGCACCTGCAGGTGACGGACCTCCAGGGTCTGCCCTCCGGGGAAGGGCACCAGGCCCGCGGCGATGTCCCGGCTGCGGCAGCGGAGAATCACCTCGTTGCCCGCCACCCCCACATCCGGGCACAGGGTGTGAGCCGAGGCGCGCAGGTGGCGTGCCAGGGCGTTGGCGTCCTTCGTCTCGAGGACCACCCGGGAGGCGATGGGCTCCGCCCGCACCGAGATCGGCAAGGTCGCCGCCGGCAAAGGCACTTTCTCCACTGCCAGGGTGAGGTCGAGCCCGGCCGCGGCCGCCAGGGCGGGGAGGGCGAGCGTCAGGAGCGCGGCGGAGAGCGCCACGGACAGGTCGCGGTGCAACCCGCGTGCGCGCGTCCGGACGGCGGTTTCAGGGCTCTTTCTCACGGGGTCTCTCGCGGGCCTCGGGGCGCCTGCTAGCAGACGGTCGCCTCGCGGGTGCGGCGCCGCAGCTTCTCCACGAGTGTGGTGCGCTGCAACCCGAGCAGGTCGGCGGCCGCCTTCTTGTTCCCCTGGGTGTGGGCGAGGGCCGCGTCGATGTACGCCTGCTCGAGCCTCCGCAGCATGGTGGGCAGGTCGATGGCCTGCCCGTCGAACGCGGGAAGCTGCGGAGTCGGGACCTCCGCGCCGCCGGGCAGCACCCGGAAGATGGGGGTGGGGAGGGCGAGCGGCGGGAGTTCGTCGGGCCGCGCCGGCGAGGGCTCGAAGGCGCGCTCCTCCGCGGACGGGACCGACTCCGCGGGCGGCGCGGCGGGCGGGGGCGGATAGGCGGGGGGCGGGCAGACGCGGGCTGGACGCAGGTGCGCCGGCAGGTCGGCGATGCGGATCACCGATCCCTCGGTGCAGACCGCGAGCCGCTCCACCAGGTTCTCGAGCTCGCGCACGTTGCCGGGCCAGTCGTGAGACTCGAGGAGCCTCAGCACCGCCGGGTCCACCGCCTTCCCCTCGCCGCGCTGCTTCCAGAAGTGGCCGAACAGCGGGCCGATGTCCTGGGGTCGCTCGCGCAGGGGCGGGAGGTCCACCGGGCACACGAGGAGCCGGTAGTAGAGGTCGCGGCGGAAGCGCCCTGCCTCCACCTCGGCGGCGAGGTCGCGGTTGGTGGCGGCGATGAGGCGGAAGTTCGCGGGCACCGACTCGGCCGATCCCACCGGCTCGTACACCCTCTCCTGCAGCACGCGGAGCAGCTTCACCTGGAGGGCGAGGGAGAGCTCGCCGATCTCGTCCAGGAAGAGGGTGCCACCCTCCGCGGCGGCGACGCGGCCGCGACGCGCACTGGTGGCGCCGGTGAAGGCGCCGCGCACGTGCCCGAAGAGCTCGCTCTCCAGCAGGGACTCGGGGATGGCGCCGCAGTTCACCGGGACGAGCGGCCGCGCCGAGCGCCGGCTCTTCTCGTGGAGCAGGCGGGCGAAGACCTCCTTGCCCGTTCCGGTCTCGCCGGTAATGAGCACGGTGGCGTCGCTCTGTGCGATGCGCTCACATGCCCGCACCACGTCCACGATGGGAGAGTTCGAGGCGTGCACCAGGTTCGTCCTCGACTCTTCGGTGCTCGGGGCGCTGACCGTCCAGTCCATCTCGGGTCTCCTCTCGACGCCGGGTGCGACGTCGAAGTCGTGACGTGTGGTGAGCAAGGGCCGGGCCATTGACGCCAGCAGCGTGGCGCCGCAGCGCCACGGCAGTTTTCCTGGCGTCGAAAGGCTGACGGACCGCGGGTGCGGTCACACCCATTCGGAGTCTCCGACCCACTCCCTCGGCCGCGGGACGCGGTATCGGCAACGGGCGCGGATGCAGTCACTGTCCGTCATCTGCGGACCGTGAAATGGCGTGAGTCGGGATCCGGCGGCTCGCCTCCGGTGCGGAGCGGTCTCACCCGCGCCCACCGCGGCGTCGGCAAGGGACGTGCAGGGGAGTGCGCACCATGGAGCGATCGGCGTCAGACGCGGGGGACAGGCTCCTCGAGGCCATCCCCGCCGCTGGTCAGCTCGTTGACGAGATCGCCGCGGGATTGGCGGAGACCTCGCCCGCCGGCGAGGTGGTGCGCGCCAACCCGGTGGCGCAGGCGCTGCTCGACGGCCCCCTCGGCGCCTCCATCCGGCAGATGCTCCGGGAGATGACGCTGCGCGTCCTCGTCGACGGTGGGCACCTGGAGGCGCAGGTGCGCGGCCCGGCTGGCGAGGTGCGCCTGCTCGTCTCTCGCGGCGCCGGGGAGGGCGGGATCGCGTTCCTGGAGCGGAACACCGAGCGGGCGCACCGGGCCCAGGTGAAGATCCTCCGGACCATGCTCGCCACGGTTTGCGGAGGCGGATCGGTGGCGCTCGCCGCGAGCAGCGCGCTCATGTCGCTCGCCTGGGCCATGCCGGGGGTTCTCCTCGTGCTCTACGAGGTCGACGAGCCCTCGCGCACGCTCGTCGCCCTGGCGCAGGCGCGCGTCCCGCCCTCGCGCGCGGCGGTGCTCTCGCCGCAGCCGCTCGACGGACAATCGGCGGCGGCGCGCGCGGTGCGCAGCGGCGCGCCCTACCGGATCCTGACGCAGCCGCTCGTCGGTGCGGCGGAGTCGGTGCTCGCCTTGCCGGTGGCCGCCGCCGGGGAGGTCCTCGGCGCCCTGCTCGCCGTCGGGTCCCCCGCTGCGCTCAGCGAGGCCGAGCTGAGGCTCGTGGACGGGATGGCGGACGCCGCCGCCTCGCTGCTCGCGCGCGGGAGGCAGGAGCACACCCTGAGGGAGGAGCGCCGCGCCCGGCAGCGGCTCGAGGAGCAAGAGGAGCGGGCCGGTCGCGTCGAGGTGCAGCGGGAGGGGATGGCCGCAGTGGGCAAGCTCACCGCCTGCGTCACCCACGAGATGAACGGCCCGCTCGCCTTCATGCGCAGCAACCTGAAGGTCCTCGGGGCCTACGCCGAGCGGCTCGGCGGGATGGCCGGCGGCGCGGCGGAGGTGTCCGCCCTCCCGGAGATGGCGGCCGACGCCCGGGAGATCGTGGGGGAGTGCCTGGAGGGGCTCGACCGGCTCGCCTCGACCCTGCAGTCGCTCCGCGGGCTGGTGAGGGACCCGGGCGAGAAGGTGACCTTCGAGGCCGCGCGCCCGGTGCGGGAAGCGGTCGACATGTTCGGGCGGGCCCGCCGGGGACAGTGCGAGGTGCTCCTGTCCCTCGCCGGCGACCTGCCCCAGCTCGAGGGGTCCCCGGCGGTGCTCTCCCACGTGGTGCTGCACCTGCTCGAGAACGGGTTCGACGCCATGGGGGGAGCCGGCTCGCTCGTGGTGCGGGCATTCCGGGCCGGCGGAACCCTTCGCCTGGAGGTGCAGGACACCGGCCCGGGCATCCCGGGGGATGTCTGCGGACGCCTCTTCGAGCCCTACTTCAGCACCAAGCCGGTGGGGAAGGGCACCGGGCTCGGGCTCTACGTGTGTCGGGAGCTGGTGCGGGAGATGGGCGGGGGCATCGGCTTCGACACCGGACCGACCGGCACTACCTTCCACGTGGAGTTGCCGGGCGCGTGAAAGAGGCGCCGGGCCGGCCGGCGTCGGGGCCGTCCATGCGAGCGGAGGCTCCTCCGCCATCTTGACATCCCTCGGGCGGCGCCCCTAGAGTCCGGCCCGCCGCCGGCCCCCAGCGCGCGCGGCCCGGTCGCCCACCCATGCCCTTCGTCGACAAGCCTCCGGACCCGCTGGCCCCGGCGCGCGCGGCCTTCATCGCGCCCGAGACCCGCTGGCTCGCGCTCCCCGACGGGGTGGAGCTCGAGTCCGGGATCCGGCTCGCCCCGGTCCAGGTGGCGGTGCGCACCTGGGGCACTCTCTCGCCGGGTGGCGACAACGCCGTGGTGGTGTGCCACGCGTTCACCGGCTCCGCCGACGTGGATCGCTGGTGGACCCGAATGCTCGGACCGGGCGAGGCGCTCGACCCGGATCGGGACTTTGTCGTCTGCTCCAACATCCTGGGGAGCTGCTACGGCACCACCGGCCCCGCCTCGATCGACCCGGCCACCGGCCGGCCGTACCTGGGCTCGTTCCCGGCCATCACCCTGCGCGACATGGTGAAGGTGCAGGCGGAGGCGGCCCGCGCCCTCGGGATCCGACGCATCCGGGCGGTCGTGGGTGGGTCGCTCGGCGGGATGCAGACGCTCGAGTGGGCCCTCATGTACCCGGAGATGGTGGAGGCCATCGTCCCCATCGCGAACTCCGCGCGCCACTCTGCCTGGGCCATCGGCCTCTCCGAGGCCCAGCGGCAGGCCATCGCCGCCGACATGCGCTGGCAAGGCGGCAGATACGACCCCGCCGACCCGCCCGCCGCCGGCCTGGCCGCGGCCCGCATGATGGCGATGTGCACCTACCGCAGCTGGGAGAGCTTCGAGCAGCGCTACTCCCGGCGCCCCCAGGCCCCCGACGTCTACGCCGTCGAGAGCTACCTGCGCTACCAGGGCCAGCAGCTCGTCGATCGATTTGACGCCGCCACCTACCACGCCCTCACCCGGGCCATGGACACCCACGACGTCGCGCGGGGGCGCGGCGAGTACGAAGAGGTGCTCCGGAGCATCCGCCAGCCGGCGCTGGTGGTGTCGATCGGCAGCGACGCCCTCTACCTCCCCGCGGAGCAGAGGGAGATGGCTCGCCACATCCCGCGGGCGAGGCTGGCGCGCCTCGAGTCGCCCCACGGGCACGACGCCTTCCTCATCCACGTCGAGGAGCTCTCGGCGATGGTGGCGGAGTTCCGCGAGGCCAACGAGGGTCGTCCCCGGCGCCGTCGCCCGCCGACGCCGGTGGCCCGCCAGGGCCAGGGCATCCACCTCTTCGTCCTCGGCAAGGGCAAGGTGGGCTCCGAGTTCTTGGAGCAGGTTCGAAGGCAGGCCGCGGGCCTCTCCTCCGACTACGACATCGAGCTCAGGGTGGTGGGGCTCGCCGACTCGCGCGGCGCCGTGTTCGACGAGCGCGGGCTCGATCTCTCCACCTGGCGCGACGCGCTTGCCGCTGCTCCCGCCACCGGCCCCTTCGCGGTCCCCGGGGGACTGCCGCTCCTCGATCGGCTCGCGCGGCTTCCGGGCCCGGTGTTGCTCGACCTCACCGCTTCCGCCTCCCTCCTCCCGGTCTACGAGGAGGCCTTCCGCCGCGGCATCCACGCGGTGGGCGCCAACAAGCGGCCGCTCTCCGCCCCCTGGCCCGAGCGCGAACGGCTCGTGGCGGCGCGGCGGGAGGGCCATGTCGAGTTCCACTACGAGACCACGGTGGGGGCGAGCCTGCCGCTCATCGACACCCTGAAGAACCTGGTGCGGACCGGCGACCGGGTCCGATCGATCGAGGGCGCTCTCTCCGGCACCATCGGCTTCGTGCTCGGCGAGGCGGAGAAGGGAACGCCCCTCTCGCTGGCGCTCCGCTGGGCACGGGAGCTCGGCTACACCGAGGCCGATCCCCGCGACGACCTGTCGGGGATGGACAGCGCCCGCAAGGCGGTCATCCTGGCGCGCGAGCTCGGGCAGCGGGCCGAGGTGGAAGGGGTGGAGATCGACCCGTTCCTGCCGGCGGAGGTGACGGCCCCCGGGACCCTGGACGAGCTCGTCGAGGCGCTCCGGCGTCAGGACCGGGCGTTCTCCGAGAGGGTCGCGCGGGCGCGAGCCCGCCACCGGGTGATCCGCTACCTCGCCCGCCTCGACGTCGAGAGCGGCCGGATCCGCGTCGGGCCGGTGGAGGTGGAGCCGGACCACCGCGCCGCCCGGCTGCGCGACGTCGAGGCGTACGTGGCCTTCACCACCAACCGCTACGCCGCGAGCCCCCTCCTGGTGCAAGGGGCGGGGGTGGGCGGGGCGGTGACCGCGGGCGGCGTCCTCACCGACGTCCTGCGGGTGGCCTCAGCGCTCGGCGTCCGGGCGAGCTGGAGCGGGTAGCCTCGCGTGGC
>DATJZG010000156.1:0-87987 GCA_035499295.1 Anaeromyxobacteraceae bacterium | reverse complement strand
CGCCGCCGAGGCGCCGCGCTCCTGAGGGAAACTCAGCCCGGCGAGCGCGCCTTGCCCCGCATCGCCAGCCAGAACTCGAGCCCCTGGGCGTTGAGGTCGAGGTCGCCGGCGAAGAGGGAGAGCGCCTCGGCGGAGCCGCCCGCGAACCCGTGGGCGGCGAGCGACCGCAGCAGCTGCTCCTCGAGCCCCCGCCGGATGCTCTCGTGCCGGCCCGGGCCGGCCGGGGCGGCGAGCGCCACCCGCACGTGCTCCTCGATGGCCCGGTGGAGGTCCTCGGCGCGCCGCTCGATGGCTCCCTCCACCATCCCGAAGTGGGTGAGGTACATCCGCGTCGGGCGCTCTGCCAGCATCCGATCGATGGAGGCGTGCAGGGAGGGCGGGTCGAACTGGATGGGGGTGGTGGTCGGGAACATGAAGGGGCCGTTCGACCCGTCCGTCTCCCGGTAGGAGACGCCGAAGGTGTCGCCGGCGAAGAAACCCCGCGTCGCCTCGTCGTGGACCACGAAGTGGTGCTTGGCGTGACCGGGGGCGTCGAGGAAGCGCAGCGGACGCTCTCCCAGGTCGAGGACGAACCCGTCCGGCGCCTCCACCACCCGCTCCGCAGGGGCGGCCGCGATCTCGCCGTAGATGCGCCGGAGGGCCTCCTCGCCGCCGTAGACGGCGGCGGCTCCGGCGACGAGGCCGGAGGGGTCGATCATGTGGCGGGCCCCGCGCGGGTGGGCGACGAGCGTCGCGCGCGGGAGCTCGCGCAAGAGCGCCCCGGCTCCGCCGGCGTGGTCGAGGTGGACGTGGGTGACGACGACGTGGCTCACCTCGTCCGGGCGCATGTCGTGCTGCCTCAGGGCGGAGAGGATGCGCGGCACCGACAGGGCGGTGCCGGTCTCCACCACCGCCGCGCTCCTCCGCCCCCGGACCAGGTAGGCGGCCGCGCCTCCGGGGCGCAGGTAGCCGGTGTCGACCAGGATCACGCCCGGGGCGATCTCGCGAGGGGGCTCCTCGGCTCGTGGCGGCATCTTGCCCTCCCGCCGCCGATCATAACCGGCGCCTCCGCGGGGCGCGGCCTACTTCGCCGCCTTCGCGCCTCCGCCCCCGTCCGCGCGGGACGCCCCGAACCCGGGCGGGAGCTCCATCCCCAGGTTGTGGAGGGTGAAGGCGAAGAGGTCCGCCTGTTCCTCGATCGCCTTCTGGGTGGGCTTGCCGGCGCCGTGGCCCGCCCGGGTGTCGATGCGGGCGAGCACCGCGCGGTCCCCGGCCTGGGCCGCCTGGAGGGCCGCCACGAACTTGAAGGAGTGGGCCGGCACCACCCGGTCGTCGTGGTCCGCGGTGGTGACGAGCGTGGCCGGGTAGCGGGTCCCCGGCCGCAGGTTGTGGAGAGGGCTGTAGCGGAGGAGCACCTCGAAGCCCTCCCTGGTCTCGGAGGACCCGTAGTCGCTCTTCCAGCCCCACCCGAGCGTGAACCGGTGGAAGCGCAGCATGTCCAGGACGCCCACCTGCGGAATCGCGACGCCGAAGAGGTCGGGGCGCTGCGTCAGGACCGCCCCCACCAGGAGCCCGCCGTTCGACCCGCCCTGGATGGCGAGCCTCGCCGGCAGGGTGATGCCGCTCGAGGAGAGCCACTCGGCCGCGGCGATGAAATCGTCGAAGACGTTCTGCTTCCTGGAAAGCCGGCCGGCGTCGTACCACTCCTTGCCGTACTCCCCGCCGCCGCGGAGGTTGGCGAGCGCGTACACGCCTCCCATCTCCAGCCACACCACCCGGGCGGCGCTGAACGAGGGCAGGAGGCTCACGTTGAAGCCCCCGTAGCCGTAGAGCAGAGTGGGGTTCCTCCCGTCGAGGCGGAGCCCCCTCCGGTGGACGAGGAACATGGGGACGCGGGTGCCGTCCCGGGAGCGGAAGAACACCTGGCGGGTCTCGTAGGCGGACGGGTCGAAGTCCACCTTGGGCCTGCGCAGCACGGTGCCCGAGTGCTCCCGCACGTCGAGGCGGTAGACGGTGGAGGGAGTGGTCGGCCCGGTGAACGCGTAGAAGGTCTCGGGGTCGCCCCGCCTGCCCGCGAAGCCGGCCGCGAGGCCGATGCCCGGGAGCGGGAGGTCGAAGAGCTTGTTCCCCGAGGGGTCGCGCACGTCGACGGCGCTCTTCACGTCCCGCATCCACACCGCCACGAGCGCCTCGCCCACCGCCGAGACGCGCTGGAGCACGTCCCGCCCGCCCGCCTCGGGGATGAGCACCGTCCAGTCCTTGGGGTCGGGCGCGCCGAGACGGACGGAAACCAGGCGCCTGCGCGGCGCCTCCTTGTCGGTGAGGAGCAGGAAGGAGTCCCCGCGCGCGTCCACGAACGCGTAGGCGGCGTCCATGCGGTCGACGAGCGGCGCCGGGCTCGCCCCGGGCCGGGAGAGGTCCTGGACGAAGACCGCCGACTCCGGGCTCGTCCCCTTCCTCGCCTCGATGACGAGCCATCGCCCGTCGTCGCTCACCTCGGCGCCGAGGTACCACTCGGGCTCGTCGGGGCGGCGGTAGACGAGCTCGTCCTCCGACTGCCTCGTCCCGAGCGCGTGGAACCAGACCTGGTGGTTCCGGTTCACCCCCTTCCGCTCCTCGCCCGGCCGCGGCGCGTCGAAGCGGGAGTAGTAGAAGCCCCGGTTGTCCTTGCGCCAGGAGGCCCCGCTCGCCTTCGACCAGCGAACCTCGTCCGGAAGGTCCCGGCCGGTGTCGACGTCCCGCACCTTCCAGGTGAGCCAGTCGGAGCCGGCTTCCGAGAGCGCGTAGGCGAGGTACCGGCCGTCCTCGGAGATCCCCGTCCCGGCCACCGCCACGGTCCCGTCCGGCGAGAGCGCGTTCGGGTCGAGGAGGACGCGCCCCTCTCCCGCCGGGTCCGCCGCCACGTGCAGCACCGCCTGCGGCTGTAGCCCGGTGTTGTGGAAGTAGAAGTAGCGGCCCCCTTTCTTCTCGGGCTGAGAGAAGCGCTCGTAGTTCCAGACCTGCGTGAGGCGCTCCCGGATGGCGCCCCGCTCGGGGATCCGGGCGAGATAGGCCTCCGTGGCGGCGTTCTCCGCCCGCACCCAGGCGGCGGTCTCCGGAGAGTCCTCGTCCTCCAGCCAGCGGTACGGGTCGGGGACCTTCGTGCCGAAGTAGTCGTCGACCACCTCGCCGCGCCGGGCCTCGGGGTAGGGGGGCGGCGCGGGCGCGGCCGCCGCGGGGGAGGTGGCGAGCGCGAGCGCCGCTAGGAAGGCGAGCATCGGGTTCTCCGGGCCTCGGGCGGGAGGGCGGGGCGCACCGGGAAGGCGATAACCGGCGCCGGGGAGACCCGCTTCCCCGGCCCTCTATGGAAGCCCGAGGCCATCGAGTGCGGAGCGCAGGACCTCCGCGCTCCGGCGGAGCGCGGCCCTCTCCTCCGGATCGAGGGGCGGCATGTAGGTCTCGGTGACCCCGTCCGCGCCCACCAGCTGCGGGAGGGAGAGGGTCACGTCCCTCACTCCCTCGACCTCCTTCTGGTGCGACGAGACCGTGAGGATGGCGCGCTGACCGCCGAGGACGCCCTGCGCGATCCGCACCAAGGCCCCGCCGATGCCGTAGTAGGTGGCGCCCTTCCCGGCGATGATGCGGTAGGCGGCGCGTCGCACCCCGGCGTCGATCTCGCCCTGCACCTTCTCGTCGAAGCTCACCCCGCGCCGGGCAGCGAAGGCCTTGAGCGGGAACCCCGCCACCGTCGCCACCGACCAGGTGAGCACCTCCGAGTCGCCGTGCTCGCCGACGACGTAGCCGTGGACGTGCTGGGGGTGGACGCCCACCTGCCGGGCGATGAGCGTGCGGAACCGGGCGGTGTCGAGCGTGGTGCCCGACCCAATGACGCGGCCTCGCGGCACCCCCTCGGCCTCGGCGCAGCGGGAGGCGAGGTGGGTCATGATGTCCACCGGGTTCGTGGCCACCACCAGCATGGCCCCGGGAGCGTGCCGCAGGATCCTCGGGACCACCTCCTGGAAGACGGCGGCATTCCGCTCCAGCAGCTCGAGCCGCGTCTCGCCGGGCTTCTGGTTCACGCCCGCGGCCACGATGACGAGCCGGGACGCGGCCAGGTCCGCGTACCCGCCGGCCCGGACGTCGGCCGTCCCGGCGAAGGGGACGGCGTGGAAGATGTCGTCCGCCTCGGCCTGCGCCCGCGCCGGGTTGGAGTCGACGAGCACCACCTCCGCGGCCACGCCGCGCAGGACGAGCGCGTAGGCGGCGGTGGAGCCGACGAAGCCGCTCCCCACGATCCCGATCTTCACCCTTCCCCCCCAAGCTCCCGGTCGATCCCGGCGAGCGCCTCGAGCGCGCCCACCGGCATGGCCAGGTGCGGCGGCCGGATGTCTGGCTCCCGCGGGTTCACCCGCACCACCGTCGCCCCCTCGCCGCGCCCGAGCCGCTCGGTGATCCAGCGGATGGTGGCCACCGCCGTCCCGGCCCCGATCTCCAGCACCAACAGGCGCTCCCCGCGTTCCTCCAGGAAGGCGTCGAAGCGCCGCTGCTGGTCGTGGCTGCGGTGCGGCACCCAGGATCCGTCGCCGAACATGAGGATGTTGGGGCGGGCCACGCGAGGGCAGTGGCGGCAGCGCGGCAACCCCCGGGCGCGCATCGAGCCGAGGTCGACCTCGACCTCCTCGCGGTTCTCCCAGATGTCGTCGCTGCAGGGAGCGGTGCACTGGAGGTGGTGGATCGAACCGTGAACCTCCACCAGGCGGGACTCGTCGAATCCCGCCTTCTGGAACTGGCCGTCGACGTTGGAGGTGACGGCGAACCAGGGCAGGCGGAAGCGCTCGATCCAGCGCCGCAGGAGGGCGTAGCCGCGGTGCGGTTCGGTGGCGCGGTACAGCCCCAGCCGGTGGCCGTAGAACCCCCATCCGAACTCCGGGTCCTCCTCGAAGCGCTCCGGGTTCGCCGCGTCGACGAAGGAGATCCCCAGCCGCTCGTACATGGGGTAGGCCTTCCAGAACCCCCGCTCTCCGCGGAAGTCCGGCAGCCCGGAGTCGATCCCCATTCCCGCCCCGGTGGCCACGACGAGCCCGGCGGCGGAGCGGAGCGCCGCAGCGACGGCGGCGTAGCCTTCGAGGAGCTCCATCGGTTCCGCTCTCCGCGCCGGAGATAAGCACGCCCCCCGACCGCTGTCGACCGGGGACCGCGGGTCTCGAGGGCGTGGGAGCTGCACTCGCAGAAGCGCTCTGCCTCGCGAGCGAGGGAAGGCCCTAGGCCGGGGACTTGCCCGCCAGGCCGCCTTCGGCGGAGACGCGCGCCACGAGCGACGGCGCCACGTAGGCGAGCGCGAGCCGGAGGATGTGCTCCTCGATCTTCCCGGTGGAGACGAGCTCCGGGCGGTCGAGGAGGACGCGGTTCACGAGCCCCTCGACCGCCGCCACCAGCACGAAGGCGGCGATCTCGACGTCCTTCACCTCGATGTGGTCCCGGTTCGCCTCCATCCAGGCGGCGATGAGGCGCTCGTACCGACCGTAGAGCTCGTGCAGGCGCCGCAGGGCCCCGATGCGCGGAACCTGCTCGGCGAGCGCCCGGTGCAGGCGCGGCTCCTTGCGCTGCGCCTCCAGCATGGCCCGGATCATCTCGGTGGCCGCCTCCAGCGGGCCGGAGGCGCCGACGTGCAGGAGGCGCTCCTCGATGTGCGCCTGCATCCGCGCCGCGTGCTGCTCCATCACCGCCGCCACCAGGGCTTCCTTGCCCGGGAAGTACTGGTAGAGGGATCCGACGCTCACCCCCGCCTCGCGAGCGACCCGGTTGGTGGTGAGGGCGTCGTACCCGTCCTTCACCAGGACGCGGGCGGTGGCGGCGACGATGGCGTCGTAGGTGACGCGCGACCGCTCCTGTGCCGGCTCCTTGCGAGGCGTGGTGCGGATGCGTCGGACCATGGAGGCTCTAGGGAGGGGACCCGCCAAAGCGAGCGATTGCTCGTATTTTAGCATCCCGCCACCGCCCGCGCCGCGAGGAAAGAAGGGGGTTCTCGCCGGCCCTTCGTCCCGGGGTTCGGGGACGGCGGCGGGTGCGAGGGGGAGAAGTGCGCCGCCGGTCCGGCCCTCGAAGGTGGGGGGGCCGGCCGGGACGACCCCCTGGAGGCGGCGCGCCCGTCGGCGCCGCTCCTCCCCAGGGACCCGGGATCGGAGGCGATTCTCCGCGCTGCCCACCTCCTCCCACTCGCCCACGGGGGCGAGATCCTGGCCCCGGAGCCTCGCGGCACTACACTGAGCGCGAGGTGAGCATGCGCGTCCTTCCCATCCTCGTCGGTGTCGTCGTCGCCGCCAGCGCCTGGGCGTCCGACCCGCCCGCGCCGGCGGCGGAGGGAGCCTCCCCGAGTCGGCAGGTGCGGATCGTCGTCGAGCCGGGGAAGCCCATGCAGTACGAGGTGGTGGAGCCGGCCCCGGAGGCGAGGAAGGTGGAACCCTGCAGGCTCGAGGGAGTGAAGGACCGGCGCGCGGCGCGCTCGAGCGACTGTCTCAGGTGTCACGACGGGAGCCGCACGCCCGAGGTCCCCGACGCCCGCAACGGCCACGTGTTCGACGTCCCCTACCAGCCGGTCCTGCACCCGAACCTGCGCCGCGACCCCGAGAAGTTCAACTCCGCGCTCGTCCTCGTCGACGAGACGGTGACGTGCCTGAGCTGCCACGACCCGGCGTCGAAGGAGACCTTCCACCTGGCCGGACCGATGAGCGGCCCGGTGGAGAAGCGATTCTGCGTGGGGTGTCACCCGCGGGAGTGAAACGGCCGCCGGGCCCCGGCTCGAGGGGGCCCCTTTCGGCGGAGCGGCGGGTTTGCGGTTCGGGTCGCCCGCGGCCATGCTCTCCCCGGGCGGAGGGGGAGCGGAGGAACCCATGGTCTTCGACTCTCCCTGGGACCGCTCGCTGCGCATTTCCACCTTCCTCGCCGCCGCCGTCGCCCTGGGGGCGTGCGCCCTCGCGCTCTGGTGGGCCGGGCCCATCCGCGAGAGCGGCCTCCCCGCCTGGCCCGCCCTGCTCCCGGCACTCGCGGTGCCGGCCGTCCTGGCCCTCTCCTGGGCCCTGGCGCCGCGCCGCTTCTCGCTCACCGCCGGCCAGCTGCTCGTCGAGCGTCCGCTCCTCTCGATCCGGATCCCGCTCGGCGAGATCCGCGCCGTGGCCGCGCTCCCGGACGGCGCCTTGCGCGGGTGCACCCGGGTGTGGGGGACGAGCGGGTTCTGCGGGTACTACGGGCGCTTCTGGGGCCGCGCCCTCGGCTCCTTCCGGCTCTACGCCACCCGGACGAAGGGGCTCGTCCTCGTCGGCACCACCCGGGGGCGCTTCGTCCTCTCCCCCGAGCCGCCGGGGCGGTTCGTCGAGGCGGTGCTCGCCCGGGCGCCGCGCGCGGTCGCCGAGCTTCCCGCCGGGGGGGCGGGAGCGTCCGCCCGGCGGGCCTGGCTCCCCCCGGCGCTGGCGGCGGTGGCGGTCGCCCTCCTCGCGTTCGGGGTGGGGTGGAGCGTGTTCGGCCGGGCGCCCCTCTCGGTGCGCGTCGACGACGACGCGGTGCGCATCGAGCGGCGCTGGCTCGGGCCCGTCGTGATCCCCCTCGACTCCATCCGCGACGCCACCCCCCTCACCGCCGAGCAGCGGCGCGGATGGGTGCGGACGCGCGGCACGGCGGCAGGCCGCTTCGCCTTCGGCGAGTTCAAGGGGCCGGCGCTCGGCTCCTTCCGGCTCTACGCCTGGCGCCGCGGCGGTGCGGTGCTGCTCGAGACCGACGGCGGGAGGGTGGTGGTAACGCCCGAGGACCCCGCCGCCTTCGCGGAGGAGGTCCGGTCCCGGCTCCGCCGGTAGGTGCTCGTCCGTCGCTAGGGGGATGCCCGACACGAGACGAGGCCCACTCGGGGGCCTCGTCTCTTCGTGGCTGGAGCGCTCTCGGGCGAGCGCGGGTCCGGCACTAGGCCGGCAGAGACTGCGAGTCTGTCGTTTGTTGCGACGGTTCCGCTATCTCGGCCTCCTCGTTCGGTGTTCGCTACGGCAAAAACGCTACGCCGTTTTCTCGGCCGTGGAAAGGGGGGGGCTGCGTTTTTCGGGATCGCCCGCGCGCCGCCGATCGCCAAGTCCCCGACGCGACGGGCGAAGATCCGCTCCCCGGGGGGCTTGTCCCGTCGTCGTGGCCTACCCTCGCGCCCTACGCCGCGTTGCCGCTGCCGGTCTCGAGGATGCGCACCGGCAGCACCATGGCGTTCATCCCGGCGAACTGCAGACGGCGCTGGATCTGGTAGGCAGTCTCGTTGTGAAGGAAGCGCTGGTACCAGCGCTCGCGCTCGAAGACCAGCTTGCCCGCGAAGAAGACGGCCTTCGGGAACTCCCCGGCGATGGCGGCGCAGAGCTTCTCTGCCTCGCTCACCGCCTCGGTCCCCACCGCCATGCGGTAGTCGGCGGGGATGCCGAGCCGGTGCGCCAGCGCCACGTACTGCTGCAGCGACTGATCGGTGCGCAGGCGGACGCGGTCCACCTCCTCCACCCCCTTCATCGCCGCCGAGTCGATGACGCCCACCCCCACGAAGAGGACGTTGCGGAAGTGGCCGACGAAGGTTCGCTGCACGCTCAGGAGGGCGTGGATCCCGAGGCCGCCGTAGCCGCCCACCAGCAGGACCGCGGTGGGCGTCCGGGGGTCGACGGGGAGCGGCGCGGGCGATCCCCTCTGCGGGAGGGCCTCCATGATGGAGTCGAGCCGCTTCAGGTTCGCCTGCACGCCCACGTAGTGGCGGTGGATGACCAAGCACAGGGCGACCACCATGGCGGTGACGGCGATCGTCACCCACCCTCCCTCCTCGCCCTTCTCGTAGACGGTGCCGCCGAGGATGGAGAGGCAGAGGGCGAGCGCCACGCCGTGCACCGCCAGGCCGCGCTTCCTGCCCGCCTCCTCCTTCTTGCCGAGCCACAGGCGCACCATCGACGCCTGGGAGAGCGAGAAGGTCACGAAGACGTTGATGGAGTACATCGTCACCAGGGCGGTGATGCTGCCGCGGGTGTAGAGAAGGGTGAGCAGCGACGCTCCTCCCATGAGCAGCACCCCGTCCTTGATGGTGAGGCGACCGGAGAGCTGCGCGAAGCGATGCGGCCACCAGGAGTCGGCGGCCATGTTGGCCATCACGCGAGGGCCGTCGATGAATCCGGCCTGGGCGGCGACGAAGAGCAGCGCCGCCTCCGACACCAGCGTGACGACCACGAAGGCGCTCCCGACGGGAAGCCCGCCCGGGCGCCAGGAGCCGGAGAAGTTCTCGAGCAGGACGGCATTCATCGTCTTGCCCTCCACCGGCACGGCGCGGAAGAGGAGGTAGCAAAGGAGGATCCCGCCTGCGGTGATGGAGAGCGAGACCGCCATGAGTACCATGGTGCGCTTCGCGGTCTGGACCTTGGGCTCCCTCATGATCTGGATGCCGTTCGAGACCGCCTCGATGCCGGTGTAGGTCCCGCCGCCCATCGAGTACGCCTTGAGGAAGATGGCGAAGAGCCCGACGGCGCCCACGTTCGCGAGCCCGTCCCGGAACCCGCCTCCGACCTCCCGCGCGACCGACGGCACCTGCGGGAGGTGGGAGCCGATGCCGCCGAGGATGAGCACCGCGTGCGTCGCGAGGAAGAGCCCGAAGACGGGGGTGAGCACGGTCACCGACTCCCTCACCCCGCGCAGGTTCAGTGCGACCAGCACCAGGATGGCGACCACCTCGATGGGGAGCTTGAGCGGCGCCGCCGAGACCGGCAGGAAGCTGAAGACCGCATCGCCTCCGGAGGCGATGGAGACCGAGATGGTGAGGACGTAGTCGACGAGCAGCGCGGAGCCCGACACCACCCCCCAGCGGGGCCCGAGCAGGTGCGAGGCGACCACGTAACCACCGCCGCCGAACGGGAAGCGCTCGATGATGCGGGAGTAGGCGACCGAGATCACCACCACCGTGAGGGCGGTGGCGAGAGCGAGCGCGACGGCGAGGTGCGTGTGGCTGCCGAGCGCGCGGTAGGCCTCGTCCGGACCGTAGGAGGAGGAGGAGAGGCCGTCGGCGCCCAGCCCGACCCAGGCGAGGAAGGCGACGAGCGAGATGGCGTGGTAGGTGTGCGGATCCTCGATGTCGCGGGGGGCTCCGACGACGACTCGCTTGAGGCGCGCCGCGAGCCCGCTCGGCGCCCCGGCGCCGTTCGGCGCCTTTGCCCCGGGTGGTCTTCCGCCCCCTGGCGATGGGTCCTTGCCCATTCGCATTCCCCCTTTGGGGCCGCCCGCCTCGAAGGCCGCGGACACTACCACCCTGCCCGGTGCGTGAAAAGACTCGGGCGGCGTCACCGCTCGCTCCTTGCACCTTGCAGGACGCGAGTCCCTGCCTCCTCGGGCGGAGCGCGGAAACCCGTCGATTCCCGGGGCATGGGGGCCCTCCCGGACCGCGGCGGCAGGGCCGCCGGTTGGCATGGATGCTGCGAGAGAAACGCGCGTGAAGGCACTCGCAGGGCGCGACGTCGTCCAGTTCCGGGTCCCGCCCGGCAGCGAGGAGGCGGTGCGCGACCTCCTCCGCGCCCACCAGCGCTACCAGGGGCTCCGCGGGGAGCGCTCCCTTCTCACGCTCGGGTTGCCGTTGGTGGTCGGGCTCTCCGCCTTCGCGATCGCGTGGCCGGACCGGTGCGCGAGCTGGGTCCGGGCGCTCGCCTTCGGGGGCACCCTGGCGCTCCTCGTCGCCATCCCGGTGGTCCTCGCCCTCGAGCTCGGCGCCTACCGCCGCATGGTGAGGACCGCCGACGCGCTCGGCCACCCGGCGGCCCGGGCGGAGCCGGGTCCGGGCGAGGATCGCTAGGCGCGCGGGGCGCGAGCCTAGCTCGCCACCGCCTCGTCCTCGTCGGCGCGCACGCGCACCGGAAGGACCATGGCATTGAGGCCAGCGAACTGGAGGCGGCGCTGGAGCTGGTAGGCGGTCTCGTTGTGGAGGAGCCCCTGGAACCAGCGCTCCCGCTCGAACACCAGCTTCCCGGCGTAGAACACCGCGCGCGGGAACTCCTTCACCACCTCCCGGCACAGCGCGACGCCGTCGGCCACCGCCTCGGTCCCGATCGCCATCCGGTAGTCGGCCGCGTAGCCCAGCCGCTGCGCCAGGTCGACGTAGCGCTTCAGGCCCTCCTCGGTGCGGCGCCGCACCACCTCCACCTCCTCCACCCCCTTCATGCTGGCGGAGTCGATCACCCCCACCGAGAGGAAGATGAGGTTCTTGTAGTGGCCGGGGTAGATGCGCTGGAGCGTCAGGATCTGGTGGATGCCGAGGCCGCTGTAGCTGCCCACCATGAGCGCGGCGGTCGGCTGCTTCGGGTCGAGGGGCCTCACCTCGGCGGTGCCCTGGACCGGCAGCCCGGTCATGATCTCGTCGAGCCGCCGCAGGCTCTTCCTCACTCCCACGTAGTGCCTCCGGATGAGGAAGGCCAGGCCGATGAGGATGGCGGTGGTGACGAGCGTGATCCACCCTCCCTCGGCGAACTTCTCCGCCACCGCCACCACCAGGATGGAGAGGCAGAGGACGAGGCCGATGATGTGGATGACGATGTGCCGGTACCAGTCGGGGTACTTCGTCCGCTCGCGGATCCAGTAGCGGACCATCCCCATCTCGGAGAGCGAGAAGGTGAGGAACACGTTGATGGAGTACATGAGCACGAGCGTGCTCGTGTCGCCGCGGGTGTAGAGCAGGGTGCCGATGGAGGCCGCCGAGATGAGCAGGATGCCGTCCTGCATCGAGAGGCGGTTCGAGAGCTGACCGAAGCGGTGCGGCAGCCAGGAGTCGTTCGCCATGTTGGACATGACGCGCGGACCGTCGATGAAGCCGGCCTGGGCGGCGACGAAGAGGAGGGCGGTCTCCGCCCCGAGGGTGAGCCAGATGAAGAACCGTCCCCCTGGTCCCCAGCGCCCGGCGAAGGCCTCCACCAGGACGGCGTTCATCGTCTTGCCCTCGACCGGGTTGGCGCGCACGAGGAGGTAGCAGAGGGTGATGCCTCCGGCGGTGATGGCGAGCGAGGTCGCCATATAGAGCATGGTCTTCTTCGCCGTCTGGACCTTGGGCTCGCGCATGATCTGCAGGCCGTTCGAGACCGCCTCGATGCCGGTGTAGGTGCCGGCGCCCATGGAGTAGGCGCGCAGGAAGAGCGCCGCCATCCCGCCCCAGCCGAGCAGGGCCACCGTGCTGTGGTACTGACCGTTCACCTCCCTCGCCACGGCGGGGAGCTCGCCGGCGCGCAACAGGATGACCCCGCCGATGAGGATGGTGTGGGTGATGAGGAAGAGCACGAAGATGGGGGCGAGGATCGAGACCGACTCCTTCACGCCCCGGAGGTTCAGCACCGTCAGGCAGGCGATGGCCGTGAACTCCACCACCAGCTTCCACGACTGCCAGCTCGGGGGCAGGAAGCTGAAGGTGGCGTCGGCGCCGGCGGCGATGGAGGTGGAGATGGTGAGCACGTAGTCGACGAGGAGCGCGGAGCCGGAGACGACCCCGAAGCGGGGGCCGAGGAGCTTCGTCGCCACCACGTACCCGCCGCCGCCGAAGGGGAAGTGCTCGATGATGCGGGAGTAGGCGTAGGAGATGATGAAGACCGTGAAGGCGGTGGCGAGCGCGAGCCCCACGGCCATCCAGTGGTGCTGGCCGAGCGCCCGGTAGGACTCGTCGGGGCCGTAGGAGGAGGAGGAGAGCCCGTCCGCGCCCAGGCCCACCCAGGCGAGGAAGGCGATGAGGGAGATGTGGTGGTAGGTCTTCGGGTCCTTGACGTCGCGCGGCTTGCCCAGGATGAAGGTCTTCAGGTTGTCCGCGGTCATCTCGCCCCCGTCAGGAGTTCTCGGCGCGGCGCCGGCAGCTGCACCGACCATGCCCCGCGGCGCGAGGGCTCCGGGACCCCCGCCGACCCGCCATGCTACCCCCAACGACCGCGCAACCGTGCGACATGCAAGCCCGCCGATTCCGCGGCGTGCAATCTGCAAACCCCTCCTGCTCGTTTCCCGTCAGGGCTGTGCGCGGTTTGCGAGCAAGCGGGGACGCGGCCGCCAGCCGGGAGAAACCCAGGGGAAACAAGCCCGAAGGGTCGGCCACCCTAGGTGCTGCTGGCACGAAAGCCGCTAGCGTGGCTAGTCTGCGAGAGAGGGACTCATGCCTGCCGAAGCCGTGACGGAGCCATCCCCTCCGGCGATGCGCGTTCTCGTCGTCGACGACGAGCCGAACATTCGCGACACGCTGGCCCTCTGCCTCGAGGGCGCCGGCTGTCGCGTCCAGAAGGCGACCACCGGGGCCGCCGCTCTGGAGGCGCTGCGCTTCGCTCCCTACGACCTCGCCTTCTGCGACCTCCGCCTCGGGAACGAGAGCGGCCTCGACCTCGTGCCGAAGCTCCTCGCCGAGCGCCCCGGGCTCGACATCGTGGTGGTCACCGCCTACGCCACCTTCGACACCGCGGTGGAGGCGATCAAGCGGGGGGCGAAGGACTACCTGCCGAAGCCCTTCACTCCCGCACAGATCCGCCACCAGGTGGAGGCGGCGCGGGAGCGCCGCGCTGCGTCCATGCGGGTGGTGGACCTGGAGAGTCGCCTCGCCGAGGCGGCCCCGGAGGCGCAGCTCGAGTCGAACTCTCCGCGGATGCGCAGCGTGCTCGAGACGCTCACCCGCACCGGCGCGCACGACGTCGCCGTGCTCCTGCGCGGCGAGAACGGGACCGGGAAGGGGCTGTTGGCGCGCAGCATCCACGCCACCAGTCCCCGGCGCGACCACCCCTTCGTGGTGGTGAACTGCCCGACGCTCTCGGAGGAGCTGTTGGCGAGCGAGCTCTTCGGACACGCGCGCGGCGCCTTCACCGGGGCGGTGCGCGACCAGGAGGGGCGCGTCGAGGCGGCGGAGGGCGGGACGGTCTTCCTCGACGAGGTGGGCGAGATCTCGCCCGGCCTGCAGGCGAAGCTCCTCCGCTTCCTCCAGGAGAAGCGCTTCGAGCGCGTGGGCGAGAACCGCACCCGCACCGCCGACGTTCGCATCGTCGCCGCCACCAACCGCGACCTGGAGTCGGACGTGAAGGAGGGGCGCTTCCGGGAGGACCTCCTCTACCGGCTCAACGTGGTCGAGGTGACCGTTCCCCCGCTGCGGGAGAGGCCCGAGGACATCGTGGCGCTCGCCCGCGGCTTCATCGCCTTCTTCGCCCGGCAGGCCCGGCGCGCCCCTCCGGAGCTCTCCCCCGCCGCCGCCCGGATGCTGCTCGCCTGGCCCTGGCCCGGCAACGTGCGCGAGCTCCGCAACGCCATCGAGCGCGCCGTGATCCTCTCGCCGGGCCAGGTGCTCGAGCCCGAGAGCTTCCCCGAGCGCATGGCCGGGCACGCCACCGGGATCCCGACGCTGGGAGGGGACTACTCGGTCGACGACATCGAGCGCGAGCACATCCTGCGGGTGCTGGCCCGCACCGCCACCCAGGAGGAGGCGGCCCGCATCCTGGGGCTCGACGCCTCGACCCTGTGGCGCAAGCGGAAGAAGTACGGTCGCTAGGCCCCGGGGGCGGCGATGGCCGCGGGCAGGGTGAACCAGAAGGTGCTGCCCTTGCCCTCGTCGCTCTCCACCCCCATGTCTCCGCCGTGGGCGCGCACGATCTCGCGCGAGATGTAGAGCCCGAGGCCGACGCCGCCGCGCTTCCCGCCGGGCACCTGGAAGAACCGCTCGAAGATGCGCTCCTGGTACTGGCGCGGGATTCCCGAGCCGTTGTCCTCCACCTCGAAGCGGACCGCCGGCCCGTGCGCCTTCACCCGCGCGGTGATGCGGCCGCCCTCCGGGGTGTGGCGCACCGCGTTCCCGAGGAGGTTGGTGAGCACCACGTCGACGCGCTCCGGGTCGGCGTGCACCGGCAAGGGCTCGTCCGGGGACTCGACCACGAGCGCGATGCCGGAGGCGCGCGCCGACGGCTCGACCCCCGCCGCCGCCTGCGCCGTCAGCCAGCGCGCGTCGATGGGCTTCGCGTGCAGCTCGATGCGGCCGGCCTGGATGCGCGAGAGGTCGAGGATGTCGTCGACGATGGCCTGCAGTCGCTCGCAGTCCTGGCGGGCGGCCTGGGTGAGATCGGCCTGGCTCTCGGTGAGCGGGCCGGCGGCCTCCTCGGCGAGCAGGTGGATGGCCATGTGGAGCGAGGTGAGCGGCGTCCGGAACTCGTGGGCCACGGTCGCCACCAGATCGTTCTTCAGCTCGTCGAAGCGCATGAGGCGCGTCACGTCCTGCAGCACGATGGTGACGCCGGTCACCGTCCCCTCGGCCGAGTAGAGCGCGGTGGCGCGCGGCAGGAGCCGGCGCGGCCCGTCGGGCAGCTCGACACGAACCGCCTCCTCGAAGCCGCGCGGGACCACCGCCCCCTTCCCCTCGAGCACGTGGGCGCGCACCGCCTCCAGCCGCTCGCGCAGCGCCGGGTCGAGCGAGTGCAGGGGCTTGCCGACCCCCTCCCCCGGCGGGAGCCGGAGCAGCGCCTCCGCCGCCTGATTGAGGTTCAGGACAACCCCTTCGGTGTCCACCACCAGCACCGGGTCGGGAAGGCTGTCGATGGCCGCCTGGGAAGCTTGCTGGGCCTGGAGGAGGTCGCCGAGCGAGCTCTTGCGGTACTCCTCGAGCCGGTCGGCCATGGTGTCGAACTCCCGGCCCAGTTCGGCGATCTCGTCCTGTCCCTTCGGGCGGACGCGCGCCTCCAGGTCGCCCTCGCCGAAGCGTCGCACCGCCTGCGAGAGCACCGACACCGGCCGCACGATGCGGGCGGTGAGGGTGGTGGAGGAGAGGAGGCCGAGGCCGAGCGCGGCCAGCGTGGCCGCCACCATGAGGTAGAGGAGCCGGTCGGAGGTGCGCCGCGCCAGGTTGCTCTTGCGGACCATGGCGTCCTGGTTGATGGCGAGCACCTCGTCGGTCGCCCCGCGGACCGTCATCGAGGCGCCGTGCACCGAGTCCAGGTAGGCGGCGATGGGCTCCCGGGACGACCCGGCGGAGGCGAGCGCCTGCTGGTACTTCTCCCAGGCGGTGCGCAGGTCCCTCGTCGCCTCGGCCTCGCCCGGCTCGGTGATGTTCCCCTCCTGGACCCTGAGCTCGGACTCGAAGTGCTGGCGGGCGGTGGCATCCTGTGCGGCGCCCCCGCGACCCATGGCGCGCGCCAGCGCGTCCCGGTCGAGGACGTCGAGGGCGCCGTTCATCCGCTGGGCGGCCAGCACGCTCCGGTAGTTGTCCTTGAGGATGTTCTCGGAGCTCTCCCCCAGGAAGGTGACGGTGCGCAGGGAGGCCGCCCCCACCAGCACGAGCGCGGTGGCGAGCGGCGCCTGGGCGAGGAGCAGCCGGCGGCGCAGGGTCACGGGTGCGCCTCCTCCTCGAAGGAGACGATGTGCAGGTCGATGCCGGCGCTGCCGTCGACGAGCTTGTCCACCACCGAGAGGCGCAGGAGCCTCCGCCACCACGGCTCCTCGGTGCGCCCCACCACCAGGTCGCTCACCCGGTGGGTGCGGGCGAAGTCGAGGAGGGCGTCGGCGGGGACAGCCGAGCGCAGGCGCACGAACTCGCCCCCGAGCTCGCGCGCCTTCTCCATGTTGGCGTGCAGCCGGCGCTGCGCCTCCGCGTCGATCTTGTCCGGCGCCTCGCGCGGCGTCTCGACGTAGACCACGTACCAGTCGGTGTTGAGGCGCCCCGCCATGCGCGAGCCCCTCCGCAGGAGCGTGGCGGCGTGCGGCGGGTTGGAGGAGAGGCACACCATCACCCGGCCCGGCGCCGGCGCTCCCGGGGCGCTCGACGGCTGGCGCGCCTGGCTGCGGTCCAGGCTCTGCGCCACCTCGCGCAGGGAGAGCTCCCGCAGGGTGGCGAGGTTCCCGTCCTGGAAGAAGTGCTCGAGGGCCCAGGGAATCCGCTCGGCGGGGTAGATCTTCCCCGCCCGCAGCCGGTCGAGGAGGTCCTCGACCGCGAGGTCTAGGTTCACCACCTGGTCCGCCTGCTCCAGGAAGGAGTCGGGAACGGTCTCGCGCACCTGGACGCCGGTGTTGCGCTGCACGAGGTCGTTCAGGCTCTCCAGGTGCTGGATGTTGAGCGCCCCGATGACGTTGATGCCGGCGACCAGGAGGTCGAGAACGTCCTGGTAGCGCTTGCGGTTCCTCGACCCCGGGACGTTGGTGTGCGGGATCTCGTCGACGACGGCCACGGTGGGCCGCCGCGCCAGGACCGCGTCGAGGTCCATCTCCTCCACCACCACCCCGCGGTACTCGAGGCGGCGGCGCGGCACCACCTCCAGGTCGCCGATGAGCGCCTCGGTCTCCGCCCGGCTGTGCGTCTCGATGAGGGCACCCACCACGTCGATCCCGCGCTTGCGCAGGGCGTGGGCCTCCTCCAGCATCCGCCAGGTCTTGCCCACCCCGGCGGCAAACCCGATGTAGAGCTTGAGGCGACCGCGCCGGCCGCGCTCCACCAGCTCCAGGAAGTCCTCGGGACGCTGCCGCCCGCCGGGCACGGCCTAGTGATAACCCGAACCCGCGATGGCCGGGCGCCCAAACTGGCGGTCGATGGCGAGGTTGAGCAGGAGCACGTTCACTCTCGGCTCGCCTAGCATGCCGAGGTCGCGACCCTCGATCGCGTCATCCACCGCCGCGCGCACCCGGGCCTCGATGACCCCCCGCGCCCGGGCCACCCGCGGCACCTGCCAGTACGCTGCCCGGGGCGAGAGGTGCGGGTCGAGCCCGCTCCCCGAGGCGGTGACGAGCTCCACCGGGACGGGCTCGCGGGAGTCCGGGTTCTCCTTGGCGAGCTTCTCGGTCGCCTGGGCCGCCTGGTCGCGGAGCTTCTTCGAGGTCGGGCCCAGGTTCGAGCCACCGGAGGCCATGGGGTCGTAGCCCTTGTCGCCGGCCGCCGACGGCCGCGGCTGGAAGTAGGCGGGGTCGGAGAACCCCTGGGCGAGGAGCTCGGAGCCCACCACCCGGTTCCCCTCCCCGACGACCAGGCTGCCGGCGGAGCGGTGCGGGAAGAGGATCCGGGCGACCCCGGTGACGGCGAGCGGGTAGGCGACTCCGGTGAGGAGGAGCGTCACCACGGTGGCGCGGAGCGCCGGGAGCAGGTTTTCGCGCATGGTCGGGTCCCTCCTCAGACGATCCCGGCCGCCGCCAGCGCCAGGTCGATGAGCTTGATGCCGATGAACGGGGCCACCACCCCGCCGAGCCCGTAGACGAGCAGCGAGCGGCGCAGCACCGCGGCGGCGCCGAGCGGCCGGTAGCGCACCCCGCGGAGCGCCAGCGGGATGAGGAGCACGATGATGACGGCGTTGAAGATCACCGCGGAGAGGATGGCGCTGTAGGGAGAGGCGAGGTGCATGACGTCGAGGGGAGCCATCTCCGGGTAGGCGGCCACGAAGAGCGCCGGCAGGATGGCGAAGTACTTGGCGACGTCGTTGGCGATGGAGAAGGTGGTGAGCGTCCCCCGCGTCATGAGGAGCTGCTTGCCCACCTCGACCACCTCGAGGAGCTTGGTGGGATTGGAGTCGAGGTCCACCATGTTCCCGGCCTCCTTGGCGGCCTGGGTCCCGGTGTTCATGGCGACCCCCACGTCGGCCTGCGCGAGCGCCGGCGCGTCGTTGGTCCCGTCGCCGGTCATGGCCACGAGCTTCCCGAGCCCCTGCTGCTCCTGGATGAGGCGCATCTTGGCCTCGGGCGTGGCCTCGGCGAGGAAGTCGTCCACCCCCGCCTCGCGAGCGATGGCGGCGGCGGTGCGGGGGTTGTCGCCCGTGATCATCACCGTGCGGATGCCCATGGCCCGGAAGCGCTCGAACCTCTCCTTGATCCCGCCCTTCACGACGTCCTTCAGCTCGACCACCCCCAGCACCCGGGGGCCGTCGGAGACGGCGAGCGGCGTCCCGCCCGAGTCGCTGATTCGACCGGAGGCGGCCAGGAGCTCCGGGGGCATGCTCCCGTTCAGGGCGGCCACGTGCTTCGCCACTGCGTCCATCGCCCCCTTGCGGATGACCCGGCCGCCCACGTCGCAGCCGCTCATCCGGGTCTGGGCGCTGAAGGCCACGAACTTGGCCTCACCGTGGAGCTCGCGCCCGCGCAAGTTGAAGCGCTCCTTCGCGAGCACCACGATGGAGCGCCCCTCGGGAGTCTCGTCGGCCAGGCTGGCCAGCTGGGCGGCGTCGGCGAGGTCCTCCACCCGCACGCCCGGAGCGGGCAGGAACTCGGTCGCCATGCGGTTGCCGAGGGTGATGGTGCCGGTCTTGTCGAGCAAGAGGACGTCGACGTCCCCGGCGGCCTCGACGGCGCGCCCGCTCATCGCCAGCACGTTCTTGCGCAACAGCCGATCCATCCCGGCGATGCCGATGGCGGAGAGGAGCCCGCCGATGGTGGTGGGGATGAGGCAGACGAGCAGCGCCACGATGGCGGTCACCGAGAGCGAGATGCCCGAGTAGGCGGCCAGCGGCACCAGGGTGACGCAGGCGAAGAGGAAGATGAGGGTGAGGCCCACCAGGAGGATGTGGAGGGCGATCTCGTTCGGCGTCTTCTGGCGCGACGCCCCCTCCACCAGGCCGATCATGCGGTCGAGGAAGGACTCGCCGGGGTTGACGGTGATGCGGACCACGATGCGGTCGGAGAGGACCGTGGTTCCCCCGGTCACCGCGCTCCGGTCGCCGCCCGACTCGCGGATGACCGGCGCCGACTCGCCGGTGATGGCCGACTCGTTCACCGAGGCGACGCCCTCGGTGATCTCGCCGTCGCCGGGGATCATCTCCCCCGCCTCCACCACCACCACGTCTCCCTTGCGGAGCGACGAGGCCGAGACGCGTTCCTCGCGCCCATTCACGACCTTGCGGGCGGTCACGTCCCGACGCATCTTCCGCAGGGCGTCGGCCTGCGCCTTGCCGCGCCCCTCGGCCACCGCCTCGGCCAGGTTCGCGAACACGACCGTGAACCACAGCCACAGGCTGACGGTGAGGGTGAACCAGCCGGGCGCGGCCCCCGCCGGGTGGAAGATCCGGTCGCGGAGCCAAAGGAGCGTGGTGAGCAGGCTCCCCACCTCCACCACGAACATCACCGGGTTCTTCGCCACCAGCCGCGGATCGAGCTTCTTCAGGCTCTCGATCGCCGCCTGCCGGAGGATCTGCGCGTCGAAGATGGACGACTGCCGGGTCTTGGGGGCCATGGCTAGAAGAGCTTTCCCTGGAGGGAGGCGAAGTGCTCGAGCACCGGGCCGAGCGACAGGGCCGGGAAGTAGGTGAGCGCCCCGACGATGATCACCACCGAGACGAGCAGCGCCACGAAGGTGGGGCCGTCGGTGGGGAAGGTGCCGGGGCCGGAGGGCACCGACTTCTTCCCGATCATGGCGCCGGCGATACCCATGGCCGGCACGATCATGAGGAAGCGGCCGGCGAGCATGTCGAGGGCCAGGGCGAGGTTCCAGAACTTGGTGTTGGCGTTCAGGCCGGCGAAGGCGGAGCCGTTGTTGGCGGCGCCGCTGGTGAAGGCGTAGAGCAGCTCCGAGAGGCCGTGCGGGCCGCCGTTGTTGAGCGAGGAGGTCCCGTAGGGGACCACCGCCGACCAGCCCGCCAGGGTGAGCACCACCAGCGGGAAGACGAGGATGTAGAGGACGGCGAGCTTCATCTCCTTTCCCTCGATCTTCTTTCCCAGGTACTCGGGAGTGCGGCCCACCATCAGGCCGGCGATGAAGACGGTGAGCACCGCCATCACGAGCATCCCGTAGAGGCCGGCCCCGACGCCGCCGAAGATCACCTCTCCGAGCTGCATGTTCACGAGCGGGACGAGCCCGCCGATGGGGGTGAAGCTGTCGTGCATCGCGTTCACCGCACCGCAGGAGGCGTCGGTGGTGACGGTGGCGAAGAGCGCGGACTGGGCGATGCCGAAGCGGACCTCCTTCCCCTCGGTGTTGCCGGCCTGGTCGTTTACGGCGAGGCCGGCCAGGGCCGGGTTGTGGTGCGATTCGGCCCCGTAGGCGACTGCCACGCCCGTGGTGCACAACACCGCCATGGCGGCGAAGAGCGCCCAGCCCTGGCGGGTGTCTCGGGCCATCTTCCCGAAGGTGTAGGTGAGGCCGGCGGGGATGGCGAAGATGAGGATGAGCTGCACGAAGTTCGAGAGCGGGGTGGGGTTCTCGAAGGGGTGCGCGCTGTTGGCGTTGAAGAAGCCGCCGCCGTTGGTCCCGAACATCTTGATCACCTCCTGGGAGGCGACCGGTCCGAGCGTGATGACCTGCTTCGCTCCCTCGACCGTCTGGATCTCGACGTTCGGCGCGAGCGTCTGCACCACGCCCTGCGAGACGAAGAAGAGGGCCAGGAGGAACGAGACCGGCAGGAGCACGTAGAGGGTGCCCCGCACCAGGTCGACCCAGAAGCTGCCGATGGTCTTCGCGCCCTCCGGGCCCGGGCGGCGGGTGAGGCCGCGAGCGAGCGCCAGGGCGATCCCGATCCCCACTGCCGCCGAGGTGAAGTTGTGCCAGGCGAGCCCGGCCATCTGGGCGAGGTAGCCCATGGTCGACTCGCCCGAGTAGGACTGCCAGTTGGTGTTGGTGGTGAAGCTCGCGGCGGTGTTGAGCGCCAGGTCCGGGGCGACGGCCGCCATCTTGTTCGGGTTGAGGGGAAGGACCGCCTGCAGCCGCAGGATGAGGTAGGTCCCGAGGAGCCCGAAGAGGCTGAAGAGGAGCATGGCCACCGTGTAGCCCTTCCAGTCCTGCTCCTTGGCGGGATCGACTCCCAGGAGCCGGTAGAGCCAGCGCTCCACCGGCCCGAGGAGGCGCGGCAGGGGCTGGCGCTCCCCTTCGTAGACCCGGTGCAGGTAGAGGCCGACGGGCTTCGTCAGCACCAGGATGGCGAGGAAGAAGAGGCCGATCTGCAGCCAGCCGTTCACGGTCATGGCGGTCCCTAGAAGCGCTCGGGGCGAACGAGCGCGTAGACGAGGTAGGCGGTGAGAAGCGCGGTGAGCGCGACGCCGACGGCATACTCCAAAGTCATGAAGGCTCCCTTCCGGCCCGGGCTCGCGCCCTGCTAGAGCTTCTCGCAGCCGCCCACGTAGGCGATGGCGATCGCGAAGAACAGTGCCGCTGCGAGGATGATGGCGACGTCGGCCATGGGGCCCTCCGGGTCGTTTGCGGGGCAGGTAAGGAGCACGCCCCGGGCCAAGCGGAGCTCTGTCGGCTGCGGCCGTGAAGACTGCCCTTTTCCCGCCTCGCCCCGAACCGGGCGTGCATTGCGCACTGCCGTCCTCGCCGCCCGGTTGCGACCTGCACGGCGAACCTAAGCATCTTTTGACGGATGGGCGCCGACCCGCGCGGGGTGGATCGGGCCTCTCGGCTTGGCCCGGGACCGCCCTCAGCGGGACCCCGAGCGGGTCTCGGAGGCGGCGAGGGTGAGGCCGCGAGGAACGAGGGCGCGTTCCAGGAGGTCGAAGAGCCCCTGGACAGCGAGCGCCAGGAGCGCCGCCGGGATTGCCCCCTCGAGGATGAGCGAGGTGGAGGCGAGCCGGATGCCGGTGAGGATGGGCTGTCCGTAACCGCCGGCCCCGACGAGCGCTCCCAGGGTGGCGGTGCCCACGGTGATGACCGCCGAGGTCTTCACGCCGGCCAGGATCGACGGAGAGGCGAGTGGCAGCTCGACGAGGCGCAGCCGGGCGAAGCGGGAGAGGCCGAGCGCCTCGGCCGATTCGCGCAGGTCGGGGGGAATCCCGACGAGGCCGGCGTGCGTGTTCCGCACCACCGGGAGCAGGCCGTAGAGGGCGAGGGCCGCCACCGCCGGCCGGGCCCCGATGCCGAGGATCGGGATCATGAAGACCAGGAGCGCGAGCGAGGGGACGGTCTGGACGATCCCGACCACTCCCAGGATCACCTTGCCGGCGCGGCGACGGCGCGCGGCCCAGATGCCGAGCGGGATCGCCACCGCCATCGCGGCGGAGAGCGCGATGGCGACGAGCAGCACGTGCTCCTCGGTGCGCTGCAGGAGGCGCGCCCAGAAGCCGGCGACGCTCACCGTCGGGTGGAGGTCGAGGGTGGTGGCGAGGAATTCCGCCGTCACCTCCGCCGCCGGTGCGCCCTCGAATCGCACCCTGGCGTTCATGGCGATCATCTGTGGCGCCGAGATGCGCCCCTCGAGCCGCCGGATGGAGGTGAGGGCCAGGGGAGCGCGCTCCGCCAGATCGGCGCGATAGACGAGGACAGCCTGGTACTCCGGGAAGGCTTGCCGGTCGTCCGCGAGCGCACGGAGGTCGTAGCGCCGGATCTCGGCGTCGGTGGTGTAGAGGTCGGTGGCGTCGATCTCGCCGGCCGAAAGGGCGCGGTAGGCGATGTCGTGGTCGAGGCCGCGGACCCCGCGATGGGCGAGGCGGTAGCGGTCGCGCAACGCGGGCCAGCCCTCGGCGCGATCCATGAACTCGTCGGTGAAGGCGAGGTGCAGCTCGGGGTGGCGGGCCAGGTCGGACACGGTCTCGATCCCGAGCCGGTCGGCCAGGGCGCGGCGCATCCCGATGGCGTAGGAGTCCTGGAACCCGAGGGGACGGGTCACCGCCACGCCCTTCTGCGAGAGGAGGCGCTCGAGCTCCGCCGCGTCCCCCGGGGCGCGCCCGAGGATCTCTCGCCACAGCGTGCCGGTGTAGTCCGGGTAGAGGTCCACGTCCCCGCGCAGGAGCGCCTCCCACAGCACCCGCGTCCCGCCGAGCTCCTCCCTTCGCACCGCCCGGGCGCCGGCGATCTCGGCCAGCTCGGCGGCGAGCTCGGCGAGGAGCACCGACTCGGTGAACTTCTTCGACGCCACCCGCACGGTCGGGGCGTCCAAGGGGGCGGCCAGGGCGAGAGCGAGGAGGGTGGCGATCACCGCTTCACTCCGTTCGCCCCGCCCTCGCGGTGCGCCTGCACGAACCGGCTCACGAACGGGCTCGAGGGTGCCGACTCGAGCTCCGCCAGCGTGCCCTCCTGGACGACGCGACCGTCGAGGAGAAGGGCCACGCGGTGGGCGAAGAAGGCGGCCTCGCCGAGGTCGTGGGTGACGAGCAACACCGTCTTCCCGAGCTCGTCGAAGATCCGGCGCAGGTCCACCTGGAGCTCGGAGCGGGTGACGGGGTCGAGCGCCCCGAGCGGCTCGTCGAGGAGCAGCACCTCCGGGTCGAGCATCAGGGCGCGCATGAGGCTCACCCGCTGCCTCTGGCCGCCCGAGAGCTCGGCCGGGTAGCGGCCGAGCACCGCCTCGGCGAGCCGGCACAGGCTCGCGAGCTCGGAGAGGCGCAGCGCGATGCGCTCGGCGGGGAGGCGCAAGGTGCGAGCGACGAGGGTCACGTTCTCCGCCGCGCGCAGGTGCGGGAAGAGCCCTCCCCCCTGCAGCACGTAGCCCATCTTCCGGCGCAGGGCTGCGTCGCTCCTGCGGACGACCCGGCCGCGAACTGAGATCACTCCCTCGTCGGGCTCGACGAGCCCCATCACCAGGCGGAGGAGCGTGGACTTGCCGGAGCCCGAGGGCCCGATGAGCGCGAGGGTCGACCGCTCGCGAACCGAGAGCGTCAGGGGCCCGAGCGCCGCGGAGGGGCCGAAGCGCTTCACCACTCCCTGGACGTCGATGGCGCTCAGTTCCATCGCCGCCGCTTGTCGGGGAAAATCGCCAATATCGACAACCTATTGGGCCGGAGGTCCAAGTCTCGACATATGCCCCATCCGTGATATACCCGTTTGGGTGCATCACGATATCGGACGACAGGCCCTCTCCCTCAAGCTCGCCGCCGTCGCCTCGGTGCTGAACGCCTTCGCGCTGCTCCGCATCGGCGCGGTCGACGCCGCCGCCCTGAGCACGGCCTGCGCGGTCATCGGCTGCGTCGTCTGGGCCCGCGTCCGGGAGCGCTCCTTGCCCCTCGAGGTGAGCCCGGTCCTCGTCGGCCTCGGCCTGCTCGACGGCGTCGGGGCCGTCTGCCTCTTCGCGAGCCTCGGGCGGCTCGGACCGGTCCCGGTCGCGCTCCTCGGCGGTCTGTCGCCGGTCTTCGCCGCGCCGCTCGCCTTTCTCGTCCTGGGCGAGCGCCTGAGAAGCGACCACCTGCTGCTCGGCGCCGCGGCGGTCGCGGGGGCCTTCCTCTTCTCGTGGCAGGGGGCCGCCCCCTCGGGCGGAGTCGGCCTGGCGCTCGCCTTCGCCTCCACGGTCGCCTACACCGCCGGGAACCTGCTCGCCAAGATCGCCCTGGTCCGCTCCCGGCCCTCGGTGGTGCTGGCGAGCTCCCGGGTCTTCTCGCTCCTCCTGGTGCTCGGCTACGGCGCCTTCTCGGGCGAGCTCGGCCGCCGCGGCACGCCCGCGGGGGTGGCACTGGTGGTCGCGGCCGCCCTGGTCGGCAACCTCGCCTCCGTGCTGCTCTACTACCGAACCCTCCGGGACGCGAGCCTCTCGGTGACGAGCGTGGTCCGGGTGGCGGGACCGGTGGCCACCGCCGCCTGCGCCTGGCCCTTCTTCCCCTTGAGCCTCACGCCCGTGAACGTCGCCGGGGGAGCGGTGCTGGTCGGCTCGGTCGCCTGGCTCGGGCTAAAGCCCTTCTTTCGCCGTGCCCTCCGCGGGGGAGGGCCCGGCGGCAACGCGCCGCCGCCGAGGTCTCGAGCCGCGGGCGTTCCCGCCTAGGCGGGGACCCCCCACGTCCCGGCCCGGACCGCGTTCAGGCGACGTCGCGGAGCACGAGCACGACCTCGCGCCGCTTCCCTCCCGACTGGACGGTGAGGCGCACCTCGGTGCCGGGCTTGAGGGTCCGGAGCATGGAGCGGAAGTCCGCCAGGCTCATCTGCGAGGCCGCGGTACTGCCCACGGCGACGATGGAGTCCCCGGCGCGAACCCCGGCCCGGTCGGCCGGGCCGTCCGCCATCACGTCGACGACCGCGAATCCGCTCTCGTCGACGTTCACCCACATCCCCGCGCGGTCGAAGGTGTCCGGCGCCGCGTCGTTCGCGTTCGCCTCCAGGTAGAGCCGCTTGTGGCCGTAGTCGAAGGTGATGTTGAAGCGCTTCAGCACGCCGCCGCCCACGTTGCCGGCGAGGTACGGGTCAGAGAAGGCGCCCTTGTCCTGCGCCGAGAGGAGGAGGACCGGCGCGCGCACCACCACCGTGCCGATCCGGAGCTCCTTCCCGCGCGTTACGTAGCTCCGGGCCGGTCCCCCGACGCCCCAGCCGGTGACCACGACCGCGCTCAGGGGGTACTTCCTCTTCAGATCGTTCTTCTCCACGAACGGGCTGGTGAGATCGACGGTGGAGCGGCTGCCGGTGTCGATGTCGAACTTGCCGGGGATGCCGTCGATGGAGCCCTCGACCTGGGGGATCTTGTCGTTGTACTGGAACGGCACCGCCACGCCCCTTCCCCGGTACTCGAAGTCCTTCGGCAGCGTGAGCCCCAGGCGCCGCTCCTCGTAGTTGACCTCCACCACGAAGCGGCGGAACACCTCGTAGCCGATGATCCCGGAGATGCGCAGCCCCTCCACCTTCTCGAAGGTGTCGAGCGGGAAGACGGCGAACACCTGGTCGCGGAGAGTGGCGTCGCCGACCCGGAGGGAGCCCACCTTGGCGAGGGCGACGTCCTCGGACCGGTCCCCGACCCCGCGTCCCTCCAGCGCGCCCTCGGCCTTGAGGCCCAGCGCCTTCGCCAGGGACGGGGTGAGGATGTTCATCCCCCCGGTGTCGCAGAGCATGCGGAACGGCCCCCGGCCGTCGAGCCGCACGTCGACGTAGATGTGGTTGTTGACGAGGGCGAAGGGGACCGACGTCGATGTCTTGCCGCCGGCGATGGAGAAGTCGGGAGGCGGCGGCGCCGGCATCGCAAAGAGCTCCGGTGCGACCGGCTCGTTGAAGGTCACCTCCACGATTTCCGCGGTCTGGTCGTACTTCGGCTCTCCGTTCGTCGAGCGGCTCCGGAATGGCAGCTTCACCCCTCCGACGCTCCGGTAGTCGGAGTAGAACGTCGTCCGCGTCTCGAGCGCCGCCTTCTCGACCACGCGGTCCACGAGATGGGTAGAGGCGTCGATCCACAGGGCGAAGGGTCGCCCGCCCTCGGGGCTGAGGGTGAGCACCCGGAACCGCCGGCTCCCCTCCGTCGCGTCGCCGGAGAGCTCGATGCGAGCGGCGCCGCGCTCGGGGAACCAGTAGGCGAGCCGCCTCCGGTAGCCGTCGTCGACGGCGGCCAGGCGGGCGTCGCCCCCTTCCTCCTCGTGCACCTGTTTCGACGCGTCCATCGTCCAGGCGGTCTTCCCGTCGAATCCCTGGGCCCCCGTCACCGGGCCGAGCGCGAACCGATCGAGGAACCACCCGTGCACCAGGTCGTCGATCGACTCCCCGCTGCCGGAGAGCCCCCCGGTGTTGACCTTGGCACGCGCGCGCATGGTGCGGATGCCGTTCCAGGCCTCACCGCCGCTCGCGGCCTTCGCCTTCGCCAGGACGGCGTTCGCGGTGGAATCTGCGCGCACGGGTGAGTCCGCCGTCAGCGCGGCGAGCGCGAGCAGGATTCGGATCGCTAGAGATCTCATGTCTCTTCCCCCTGCGTACGCCTAGCGGCGACAGGGCCGGAAACTTTCCCTCAGACCGGGGAACACCGGTTCACCTGGAACCCGTCGGGCCGCGGTCTCGCCGGCGACGGGCGCCCGCAGAGGAGGCAGGCTTTGGAGCGGCGCCCGGCTACCAGTAGTACTTGAAGTTTACCCACGCGAGGGTAGACGTCTGGACCTGCGCGTTGTTGAGCCGTCCATTTTGCCAGTCGATCTCGATGCCGAGGGCGAGGTCCCTCTTCCCCGTGTAGTAGATCCCGAACTCGTAGTCCGTCTCGGTCGCAACCCCATTCGCCCCGACTGGGGTCAAAATGGCGTAGCCGCCGTTCACCCCCAGCGGGAGCCAGTGGAGGAGAGGCATGGCGTCGAACTCGACGCTGGCCGCGAAGTCGAACCCGTTGTTCGAGTAGGACGCCGTGCCCGTCTTTCTGGGGTTCAGGTAGCTCACGTCCCCCACGAGGCCGAGGAACGGCCAAGGCGCCCATGCAGCGCTGAGCGTGCCCACCCAGGTGATGGTGTCCGACTCCTGCAGGAACTGGCCAGGATCGACGTTGCAGGGTCCTCCCGCCTTGCAGCTATTGATGGCGTCCTGGATCCCGTTCAGGAGGAGCACCGTGTAAGCGGGCCCGTAGCGGCCGTCGAGGCCGAGGGAGAGGCGCACGTGCTCTCCGATGGGGAGGCTCCCCTTCACGCCCAGGGTTGCGGCCAAGCCGACGCTCGTGCCCACGACGATGATCGAGTCGCGGCCAGTGCCGAGGTAGGCCTGGGCGTTCGTGTCGAGGTGCACCGACAGGTATTCGAGGATCCGCACGTCGAGCAGGAACTGATGCACGAGGCCGCTGTAGCCGTACCACTTGGTTCCAGTCTTGGTGAAGTAGGGCGGAGTGTTGCTGAACTCCCCCGTGGGCCCTTGAGCCTGACCGGCCCCGAGCCCGAAGTTCGCCCCGAAGGCGGTGTACGAGAATGGATCGGTGGTGAGGTGCGAGGTGAGGAAGAGGTGGCCGGCGAGCTCGCGGTGACTGGGCTCCTCCGGGCACGGGGCCGGCTTCGGGGCTTCTGCGGTGGCGGCTATGTCCTCACCAAGGGTCGGAAGCGCCCACAGGCAAGCGGCGGCGACGAGCACGGAAGCTTTCATCGGGAACCTCCTAGGAACCGGCGGCGTTCGCTCTCAGGCCTACGGGGAGATCAAAGCCTCGCGAGCATACCGTCCCAGCGAACCCAGCTGCAGTGCCAAAGCGCGGCCGGGGGAGGCAGACCCCTCTGGGGTGTGAGGCGATTGCGGAGGCCGGAGTTCGACGGCCATGGCGGACGAGGAAGGGCTGCCGGCGTCGGCGGGTCGGAGACGCGTGCGGGTCGCCGGAGAAGATCCGGTTTCCCGCCCGTTGTCGTTCCACGTCGCCCGCGCACGCCTTCCGCCGAGGAGGTCCGTCCCGCGCCGGCTCGAGCGAAGCGGGGCGCCAGCCGAGCTCCCGTCGACGACGGTGCTTCGCTGGCGACGCGCCGCCCGTCTCGGGCAGCGCTCCGTGAAACGCGTTCAGCGCGTTGCTAGAATCCTGCGCGGGGAGCCAAGCCGGGGAGGCGACGATGCCGCACCTTCAATTCGAGACGAATTTCACCCCGTCCGCGGAGGAGAAGAGGCGCTTCGCCGGCGAGGTGATCCGCCACTTCGCGGAGATCATGGACACCGGCACCGACCACATCGGGGTGACGCTCCGGTCCTACGGGCGCGAGGACCTGGCCTTCGGTCGGGCCGAGGACCCGGCGCGCGGCATCGTCTTCCTCAACGCCGACATTCGGAAAGGACGCACGGCGGATCAGAAGCGGCGGCTGGCGCTCGCCATCATGGGCGAGCTCGAGCGCACCTGGGGCGTGCCCAAGGCGAGCATCTACGTCGTCTACACCGAGCACGACGGCGAGAACTTCCAGCTCTCCGATCGCGTTCTCCCGGGCTGGACGGCTGGAGAGGATCCCCTCGCCGACGCCCCGCCGGTGAAGAGCTGACCGCCCACGGAGAGGACGGCCGACACCGGTTCACTCTCGGAGCTGCTTCGTCCCTCGATCCGGCGACGCGCTGTGGGTCGACGTCCGACCCCGTGCCACATCGAGCGAGCGAGCCCCAAAGCGCTCGCCGAGCGGGGGAGGCCCCGGCCCTTGGGGACGCGCTCGCGTTCCGCTATCCCTCCGCCCTCCCTCGATGCGGCGAGTCGCCCACAGCCGGACCTTGAAACGCACATCGGCCGTGGGCTAGCCCACCTGGCCGGAGGGTATTTCCATGAGCAACTCCCGGGAATTGACGGCGATGGGAATGGCCCTGGCGCTCGCTGCTTGCGGAGGCATCGCCTCCGGCGGAGGAGGAGGCGGGGGCTCGCCGGACGGCGGCGAGGGCTCGCAGAAGCCGGCGATATCGTCCTTCACCGCCTCGCCGACGACTGTCGCGCCCGGCAGCGCCAGCACGCTCTCCTGGGCGGTCTCGGGCGCCACCTCTCTCTCCATCGACCCGGGCGTCGGCACCGTCACCGGAACCTCGAAGTCCGTCTCGCCGACAACGACCACCACCTACACCCTCACCGCCGGCAACGGCGCCGGCAACGCCACCGCTAAGGCCACCGTCACCGTCGCCGCCGTCCCTTCCATCCTCTCCTTCACCTCGTCGCCGAGCGTGGTCGTTCCCGGGGGCTCGAGCACGCTCTCCTGGACGGTCTCGGGCGCCACCACCCTCTCCATCGATCAGGGAGTGGGCGCGGTGGCGGGAACCTCGAAGTCCGTCTCGCCGGGCTCGACGACCACCTACACGCTCAGCGCGGGAAATGCCTACGGCACGACGACGGCAACGACCACCGTGACGGTCTCGGCCGGCGGGGGCGCCGACGTCACGGTCGCGGTCGACACCGGCTCGAACGTGCGAGCCATCTCGCCCTTCGTGTACGGGTACAACGGCGCCACCGCTGCCGAATCGCCGCCCGGAACCACCTGGCTCCGGCTGGGCGGAAACCGCTGGACCGCCTACAACTGGGAGACCAACTACTCCAACGCCGGGAGCGACTACCTCTACGAGAACGACACCTACATGGGCTCCCCCTCCGACGGCCCCGGCGATGCAGCGGTGCCCTCGGTGGCCGACGCCAAGGCGAACGGCCTCGGCCTGTGCGTCACCATTCCCATCCAGGGATGGGTGGCGAAGGACGCGAGCGGACCGGTCTCGCTGACGAGCACCCTCACCGACCACTTCCTCCAGACGGTGGCGAAGAAGGGGGCGCCCTTCAGCAACCCCCCCGTCACCACGGACGCTTACGTCTACCAGGACGAGTTCGCCTGGTTCCTCTCCACCCACTGGTCGGGCGCCGCGCTCCCCTTGCACCTCATGCTCGACAACGAACCCGACCTCTGGTCGGCGACCCACGCCGAGATCCAGCGGGCGCAGCTCACCTACGCGGCGCTCCTCTCCCAGTCGATCGCGTCCTCGGGAGCCATCAAGGACGCTGTCCCCTCGGCCCTCGTCTTCGGACCGGTGAGCTACGGGTGGGCCGGGTACGTGAACCTCCAGGGCGCGCCCGACTCGGCGCAGCTCGGCGACTTCCTCAACTACTACCTCTCCCAGATGGGCCAGGCGTCGGCGACCCAGGGCCGCCGGCTGCTCGACGTCCTCGACCTGCACTTCTACAGCGAGGCGACCGGCTGCGGAACGCGGGTCACGGTCGATAACAACAGCGACTGCGTGGTGGCCGCCCGCGTCCAGGCTCCGCGATCGCTGTGGGATCCGACCTACGTGGAGACGAGCTGGATCACCCAGGATTCCACCAACAACGCCGCGATCGCGCTCATCCCGCGCATGCTCGGCAAGATCGCCGCCAACTACCCGGGCACGCTGCTCTCGGTGAGCGAGTACAACCACGGCGGCGGCGACCACATCTCCGGCGCCGTCGCCCAGGCAGACACCCTCGGGATCTTCGGCCGGGAAGGCATGTACGCCGGCTCCTACTGGCCGCTCCTGTCCAACAACGCCTGGGGGGCCGGAGCCTGGCTCTGCTACCGGAACTACGACGGCGCCGGAACCTCCTTCGGCGACACCTCCGTGGCCGCCGGTACGAGCGACATCGCGCACCTGTCCGCCTTCGCCAGCGTCGACCAGGCGAGCCCGGACCGAGTAGTGGTGGTCCTTGTCCACCGTCCCACCCTGAACGGCTCCTCGCTCGACCTAAACTCCCGCACGGTGAGCGTACAGGTGACCCACGGCAAGGCGCTCACCAAGGCGCGCTCCTGGCAGCTCACCTCCGCCTCCCCGGTCCAGAACGGCGTCGCCACCCCGCAGCGACTCCCGGACGCCACCGTCGCCGGGAACCAGATCACGCTCACGCTTCCGGCGCTGAGCGTGACCACTCTCGAGCTCACCCCCTGACCCCGGTGCCGGCGGGGCTCCCGCCGGGGCCTGGCGGTCGGGTCACTCGTCCTTCTTGATCTGCTCCGCCAGGTAGTTCTCGAGGCCGGTCTGCGCGATGAGCGTGAGCTGGGCCTCGAGCCAGTTGGCGTGTTCCTCCTCCTCGACCAGCATGTCCTCGAGCAGCTCCGCGGTCCCGTTGTCGTTCTCCGCCCGGCAGAGCTTGATGCCGTCGTTGAGCACGGGGATCGCCACCTTCTCCAGCTCCAAGTCGAGCTTCAGCTGCTCCTCGACGCTCTCGCCCACGCAGATCTTTCCGAGGCGCTGGAGGTTCGGGAGCCCCTCCAAGTAGAGGATGCGCTCGATGACCTCGTCGGCGTGCTTCATCTCGTCGATGGACTCGGCCCGGACCTTGTGCCACAGGCGCTCGTACCCCCAGTTCTCGCACATGCGCGCGTGGAGGAAGTACTGGTTCACGGCAGTGAGCTCGTTGGTGAGCACCGTGTTCAACAAGTCGATCACCTTCGCGCTGCCTTTCATGGGCTTTCCTTTCCCCGAGAGATCCCCCGATGGTTAGGAGCATCATCGCCGCGGCGCAAGGGGAGTTTCGCCCCGGAGCCGCTGTCGGCGCCGGCCCCGAGCGTCGGTCCTCTCCGAGCGTCAGGCCGCGGTCCATCACCGGAAGCGCCTGGCGCCGGGGCGGGGCGCGTCGCGCCGGCGGTCCTCCCGCCGTCGAACGAGAGCAGGGACGAGGGGACGTCACCTACGGTCCTAGACTAGACAGGCATCATGGAAAGGTGGCGGCGAAACTCCAGGACCGAGGACCGAGAGGACCTGATGGGTGAGGGGCGTCTCCCTCTGCCACGAAGTGGCACGGTTGGAATTGCGAGGTCCCAACCGAAAGGAGACGCCCATGGAACGAGGCATCGATTGCATCGTGATGGCGCCATCGCTCGTGCCCATGAAGGCGGGCGACCGGGTGAAGACGGATCGGCGCGATGCGGTGAAGCTCGCTCGATTCCTCAGGGCCGGTGACCTCACCGAGGTCCACGTCTCCGACAAGGCAACCGAGGCGATGCGGGATCTCGAGCCCGCGACGCCCGGGCGCCTCTATTTGCACCCGGTCTATCGAGACCCGGGTTACACTGCACCCGGGTCGACGCGCTCCAATCGGCGAATTCTTTGGCCCCAGTGCCCATTCCAGGGCTGGCTTGGCCGGTGCACGAAGGGGAAGGGATTTCCCTTCGCCGAGGTGTCCAAATGCACGGAAGGTCCCTACTCCCCTTCGCCCTCGCGGCGTGCGCTCTCGCGGCCTGTGGAGGCTCGAGCAGCAGCTCGACGAGCGGCAACGGATCGGCAAACCCGCTGACGCTCATCGCCACGCCGGTGTCCGGGGCGGTACCGACCGTCCTGAACGGCGTGAAGGCGAACGGCTCCAACGTGGTGTCGATCCTGGTGACCGGCGCCACCAAGGCGCCCATCCAGGTCGAGACGCGACACGGCAGCTTCTCCGGCACCCAGGTCGCCCAGTCGACGTCTTCCACCAGCGCCACCTTCGACCTCACGGTCTGTGACTCGCGGACGGACAGCACCTGCACCGGACCAGTGGTGGTGACGGCGGTCGACGGCAACGGCGCTTACGGGACCCTCACCCTGAACTTCATCGGCTTCGAGACGATCTGCAACGACGGCATCGACAACAACAAGGACGGCCGCATCGACTGCGCCGACCCCGATTGCGATCAGAAGGCCTGCGTTTCGAACGGGACGGCCGGCACCTGCCAGAACCTGGTGTGCGTGCTCCCGGTCTGCACCCCGACGAGCAAGACCGAGATCTGCAACAACGGGATCGACGACAACTGCGACGGCCTCATCGACTGCCAAGACCCGACCTGCGCCGGGCAGAACTGCAAGGCGGGCTCGCCCACCTTCCTGTGCCAGTCCGGGATCTGCACCGACGTCTCGTCGGGCATCAGCCTCGCCGTCACCTCGGCCCGCTCCCGCCTCCCCGCCAACGGCACGGCCACCACCGCGGTCACCGCCAAGGTCCTGAGCGGGGGCGCGCCCTCCGCCAACATGAGCGTCACCTTCACCACCACCGCCGGCGCCTTCGTCGTCGGCTCTGGAACGGCCAGCACTGCCGTGGTGGCCACCGGCAGCGACGGCACCGCCACCGCCACCTTCCAGGCGAGCGCCGCCCCGGCAGTCGCCACCATCACCGCGGCCATCACCTCGATCCCGCAAGTCAACCTTCCGGTCACGGTGACCATGCCGGCGCTCGGTTCCATCCAGGTGGGGAACGTCCAGAACCCGGTGATGGGGGTGAAGTACTCGGGGTGGTTCGAGCAGAACCAGATCAGCGTCTCGCTCCTCGACACCGCCCAGCAGCCCTATCCGGACGGCCTCACGGTGACCTTCGAGCACCAGCAGCTCGGCGGGTCCACCATCTCGACCCCGTGGACGGACGACGTCCCTGGGAACTGCCTGCAGTCGTCGGGCTGCCTGCGCTACCTCGGGCAGACGACCTCGCCGGCCGGCTCGCCGGACACCACCGGACTCGCCTACGTGAACCTCTACTCCGGCACGGCCGCGGGCCTGGTGAGCATCGCCGTCACCGCCAGCGCCGGCGGGGTGACGAGGAGCTTCACCATCCAGAACATCGCCATCGTGGGCGCCAAGGCGAGCGGGGCGTACATCTCGGTGCAGTGCTCTCCCTTGAACCTCCCGGCCCTCACCTACCAGGACTGCTTGAAGACCTACTACGGTGGGGACCAGCAGCCGATCACGTGTACCGCCTACTTCGCCGACCGGTTCAACAACGTGCTCGGCAGGTCCCTGCTCGCGACGTTCGCCAGCGAGGCGGGCTCCGCCGGACCCCCGGCCCTGACCGCCCAGTACGATCCGACGAAGGGCGGCGATCAGACGGCCAACCTGGGCTTCGCGAGCGACACCATCGCAGTCACCGGCTACATCTTGCCCCAGGACGTCTACCCCGTCGCCGGCGAGCCCTGGGCCGAGATCACCGACAAGTGCGGAACCCGGTATCACAACCCGCGCGACGGCCTCGTCAGCATCATCGTTCTCGCCAAGGGCGAGGAGGGCTTCGTCGACCTCAACGGGAACGGCGTCTGGGATCCGGGGGAGCCGTTCATCGACCAGGGCGAGCCCTTCGTCGACGCCAACGACAACGGCGTCTACGATCCGGGAGAGTACTTCGTCGACCTGAACGGCAACGGGGTCTACGACGGCCCGAACGGCGTTTGGGACTCGGACACCACCATCTGGGCGGAGACGCGGGTGCTCTACACGGGCTTGGCGTCGTTCGACAACATCGTCGCGCCCGCGGGGACGCTGCCCTTCAGCACGGGCACGCCCTTCGGCGGACCGATCTCGTGGGTCAATCCTTCCAGCATGGTGCTGGCGTCTCCCTCCTCCACCACCAGCTCCGCTCCCCAAACGGAGACCGCCGTCTTCGTCTTCCGCGACCAGAACCTGAACCCGGTCGCCCCCACCGCGACGTACGCCACGGTCTCGGCGCTTCAGGACGTCACCTCGACGTTCGTGCTCCTGCCCACCACCGTCGACAACCTGGCGATGACCTTCACGAAGCAGTTCTGCGACAAGCCGCCCGGACAGACCCCCACCGTCTGCGAGAGCGTCTGCCCGACCGCGCCCTGCTACGTCGTCCCGACCGTGACGAACTTCAACAACGGGGCCTCAGGCAAGGTTTCCGTCACCGCCAGCAAGGCGGGCTCGGACGAGGTGTTCATCGAGCCGACGATCGCGAACATCCAGCAGACCCCTGCCCTGGTGATCGACGTCACCGTGCAGCCGTAGCGATTTTGCCGGGGGGCCCGGGGTTGCGCTGCCATCCCGGGCCCACTCTCCTCCGCTCGCTCCCGTCGCCCGCTCCGGCCGAGTCGCCCCGGCGGCGTCGCTTCGGCAGCGAGCGTGCGGAAGTCCCGGCCGCGATTGCCGGTTGACTCGCGGCCGCTCCCGGGGCTACTCGACCGGGCGTGCGCCAGACCCACCGGCCCCTCACCGTCGTCGCCCTCCTGCTCGGGCTCTTCCTGGCGGCGATGGAGATGACCGTGGTCTCCACCGCCATGCCGACGGCGGTGGGCGACCTCGGCGGGCTGCACCTCTACGCCTGGGCCTTCTCGGCCTACATGCTCACCGCCACGGTGTCGGTGCCCATCTACGGCAAGCTCGCCGATCTCCGCGGTCGCAAACCCGTCATGCTGGTCGGGATCGCCCTCTTCCTCGTCGGGTCGATGGCGTGCGGCAGGGCGCGGAGCATGCAGGCGCTGGTTGCCTTCCGGGCGCTCCAGGGGCTCGGGGCCGGCGCCATCCAGCCCATGGCGCTCACCATCGTCGGCGACCTCTTCGTCGACGTGCGGGAGCGCGGCCGTATGCAGGGCGTCTTCGGCGCCGTCTGGGGGGTGGCGGGCCTGGTCGGGCCCCTTCTCGGGGGCGCCATCGTCCAGTGGCTCTCGTGGCGCTGGGTCTTCTACGTGAACGTGCCGCTCGGGCTGGGTTGCGCCGTGGTCCTTCAGGCCGCCTACCACGAGAAGGTGGAGGCGCACCGGCACCGGCTCGACCTGGCCGGCGCCGCGCTCCTCGCCGGCACGGTGCTGTCGCTGCTCGTCGCCACCCGGTCGCGCTCCGCCGGAGCCTGGGCCCTGCCCGCCGCGCTCCTTCTCGCGCTCCTCTTCGTCCTGACGGAGCGGCGAGCCGCGGAGCCGCTCTTGCCGTTCGACCTCTTCGCCCACCGGGTCATCGGCGTCGCCTCGGCCACCGGGGCGCTGGTGGGGGCCGCCATGATCGCCACCGTCACCTTCGTGCCGCTCTACGTGCAGAGCGTCCTGGGCGGCAGCCCGACCGCCGCCGGCGGCGCCATCGCCCCCATGGTCATCGGCTGGCCCATCGCCTCCGCCCTGAGCGGCCGCGTCCTTCATCGCGTCGGCTACCGGCCGCTCATCCGCGGAGGGCTGGGGATCTCGTTCTTGGCGGCGGTGAGCCTCGCCGTCCTCCTCCGTCCTGGCGCCTCTCCCTGGCTGCCGCGCCTGCTGACGGCGTTCTACGGCGTGGGGCTCGGCCTCGCGAACACTCCCACGGTGATCGCGGTGCAGACGAGCGTCCCCTGGAACCGGCGCGGCGTGGCCACCGCCTCGACGATGTTCTTCCGCACCATCGGCGGCACCCTGTCCGTCGGCGTCCTCGGCGGCCTGCTCGCGGCCTCGCTCTCGCACGGCGTCGCCACGCCCGAACAGGTGGAGCAGCTCCTCGGCCCGGAGCGCGCTCTCCTCGATCCGGCGCTGCTCTCCTCGATCGCGGGCGTGCTCCAAGCGGGCATGGTGCGGCTCTTCTGGGCCTCGGCCGGGATCGCGGGGGCGGCCCTCGCGGTCGGGTTGGCCTTTCCCCCGCTGCCGGTGCGGGGGCCGGGCGATTCGCGCACGCCCTAGCGACCCCGTTCACGACTCGGAGGAGAGGCGCACAGGCGGCGAACGCCCATCACCTCGTCGTCGCGGGGTCGAGCTCGGCCTCGGCGAGAACCCGGTACCACTCGTCGCGTTCCAAGCCGGGCGGGAGTCGCCCGGAGTCCACGCACTTTCGACATCTCCAGAAGGAGCAGCCGGGGTTCTCCTGCTGCCACGCGAAGGCGGACTTTGCGCTCGGCGACCTCTTCCGGTCGTCCGGCGCGATCTCGTCCCCGCAGGCACCGCAAAAGACCTTCTGCCGCCTGACGGTGGTCACGGCCTCACCTCCGTTCAAGAGCGGTTTCGAGTAAATTATCGGCCGTCCCCGCTCTCCCGTCCACGACCCGGGCGGCAGCAGTACCCGAAGGGACGAGGCCCGCGCGGGACACCCTCCGGCGCCGGCGCCGAGGCGTCAGCGAGCGCGATCGGCCTGGGCGACGACGACCGCCGTATCGCGGGCGATCATGAGCTCCTCGTTGGTCGCGATGACGGCGGCCACCGGTCGGCGATCCTCCCGCGTGATCCGCCCTCCGCTTCCCCTCCCGTGAGCTTCGTTCGCGGCGGGCTCGAGCTCGAGGCCGAGGAACGCCAGGTGCTCCAGGATCCTCGCGCGGACCCGCGCCGCGTTCTCGCCGATCCCGCCGGTGAAGATCAGGGCGTCGAGGCGGCCCAGGGAGACGACCAGGCCGGCGGCCGCCTTGGCGGCCGAGTGGCAGAACTTCTCGATGGCCAGGGCCGCGCGCTCGTGGCCCTGGTCCGCGGCTTCCTGGAGCGTGCGCATGTCGTTGCTCAGCCCGGAGATGCCGAGCAGACCCGAGCGCTTGTTGAGCAGGTCCGTGACGTCGTCCGCCGACCGGTGGAGCGATCTCTTCATGTGGGCGACGATGGCCGGGTCGCTCGCCCCGCTGCGCGTGCCCATCACCACGCCGTCGAGGGGCGTGAGGCCCATGGTGGTGTCGATGCTCTTGCCGTCCCGCACCGCCGCGAGCGAGCAGCCGTTGCCGAGGTGCGCGGTCACCAGGGCGTGGTCGTTCGGGTCGAGGCCGAGCTGGCGGATCGCCTCGCTCGACACGTAGCGGTGGCTCGTGCCGTGGAACCCGTAGCGGCGCACGTCGTACTTCTCGAACCACTCGTACGGCACTGCGTACAGGTAGTTCTCGGGAGGCATGGTCTGGTGAAAGGCGGTGTCGAAGACCGCCACCTGCGGGAGAGCCGGAAAGCGCTCCCGGGCGATCTGGATGCCGAGCAGGTTGGGGGGGTTGTGCAGCAGGCCGAGGGAGACGCACTCCTCGATCTGGGTCACCACCTCCGGGGTGATGGGGATCGACCCCGAGAAGCGCGCGCCGCCGTGGACGACCCGGTGGCCCACCCCGGCGAGCTGCGCAGCCAGCCCCGCGCTCTCGAGCAGGTCCATCACGGTGCGCAGCGCCGCCTCGTGATCGGCCCCGGCGAGGTCGCGCCGGCTCTTCGCGCCCGCCCGCCGCCATTCGAGAGTGGCCTCCGGCGTGCCCAGGCACTGGGCGAGGCCGGAGATTTCTTCCCGGCCGGTCGGGGCGTCGAGGACGGCGAATTTTGTCGACGAGCTTCCGCAGTTGAGGACGAGGATGTTCATCGCTTCGAGCTTCGCCATCGCCGAGGGCGGGTGCGCCAGTCTACACCGCATCGCCAAGGCGGCTCTTCCGGCGACCTCGCTCCTCGGCCGGACGCTCGCCCTCACCGGCGGCGGCGAGGCGAGGCTCCCCGACGCGGGCGTGGGGCGGGCGCGGACGGGTCGGCGGGGCCGCGGGAGAGGAGGCCGAGCGACCAGGCCTGGCGGCGGATGGCCTCGACGAGGTCCGCCGCGGCGGGGGAGAGCGGGCCGGAGCGGCGCCTGCGAACGAGGGCGCTGTCTCGATGGATCCGCGGCAGGTCCCGCACCGCGATCTCCGACAGCGCGCCGCGTTCGAGGTCCTCGGCGATGTAGATCCGCGTGAAGAAGCCGACGCCAGCGCCCTCGAGCGCCAGGCGTCGCGCCGCTTCCATGGGGACGTCGACGAGCGCTCCGGCCCGCTCGGCCAGGCGAAGGAGCACGGGATGGTGGTGCTGCCACCAGCGCAGCCGGAGGAAGGGGCGGCCGAGGCGCGCGATCTCCTCCTCGCTCACCGCGCCGCGCACCGACAGTGGGTGCTCCGGGCTCGCCACCAGCGCAACCGGCTCCCGAAAGAGCAGGATCGCCTGCAGGTCGGCGGCCGTCGCCTCGGTGCAGGGCCAGGTGACCACGCCGAGCTCGAGAACCCCGTCGAGCAAGAGCGCCACGATCCGCTCGTGATCCCCGGCACGGATGGCGCAATCCACCTCCGGGTGTGCGCGCACGAAGGCGGCGAGGGCCGGGCCGACGAGCCCTCCGGCCAAAGACGCGAGCGAGCCGAGGCGGACGCGCCCCCGCTGCCCCACCTGCGCCCGGCGGGCGGCCTCCACCCCCTCGCCGAGCACCTCGAGTGCCCGCCGCGCGAACGGGAGGAAGCTCTCTCCCAGCGCGGTGAGCACCACGCGGCGGCCGCGGGTGAAGAGGGCCCCGCCGACTTCGTTCTCGAGAGCCTTCATGCGGGCGCTCACCGCCGGCTGACCGAGACCCATCGCGATGGCCGCCCGGGTGAAGGTTCCCTCGCGGACGACCTGGTCGAAGGCGGCGAGCTGGGCGCGGTCCATGGCCATCCATCAATATCATCGATGGATAGTATGTGTTCCATCGGCTGCGCGCGATGGGGCGAGTTCGCTAGCATCTGCCTCCAGGCCGGCGCGGAGGGAGCGGCGCCGGCGCGAGACGATCGGGAGACGCCATGAGGACCATTCGACTGGCCGAGCCCTCCGACGGACCGCGGATCGCGGAGATCTACGGGCCCGTCGTGGCCAGCACCGCCATTTCCTTCGAGACCGAGGTTCCCGGCGCCGAGGAGATGAGCGGGCGCGTCGAGGCCGCCCTGCGGTTCGCGCCCTGGCTCGCCTGCACCGATGGCGACGGCCTCGCTGGCTACGCCTACGCCTCGAGGCACCGCGACCGCCGCGCCTACCAGTGGTGCGTGGACGTGAGCGTCTATGTGCGCGCCGACAGCCGCCGGAGCGGCGTGGGACACGCGCTCTACGCCTCGCTCTTCGCGCTCCTGCGGCTGCAGGGCTTTCGCGCCGCGCACGCCGGGATCACCCTGCCCAACGCAGCCAGCGTCGGGCTGCACGAGTCGCTGGGCTTCCGCCCAATCGGAGTCTACCCGTCCGTGGGCTTCAAGCTGGGGGCGTGGCACGACGTGGGGTGGTGGCAGCTCGAGCTCGCCGAGCGGCGCGGCGTGCCACAACCGCCGCTCTCCATGGACGCCCTGCGGAGCGGCACAGGTTTCGAGGCCGCTCTCTCCGCGGGCCTTCCCCTCCTCGACTGACTTGGCCCCCGGGCGGGCGAAGGGCGCCGGCGCGAGGCGGCGCCCGCCAGGGTCCGGGCGGTGGCGGCGGCGAGCGCGCCGCTCAGCCCGGTCGAGCCTGCCCATTCGGTCGCGCCCGCGCCCCGGAGGAGCCGGGCGGGCACGTCCGCTTTCGCGGTCAGGGCTGCCGCCGCCCGGGCCACCTCCGCCGCGAGCGGCGGCCGCTCGGAGGGCGTCGCCCGCACCACCCTGGATCGGCTGGTGGCGCAGGGGCACGCGCGCCGGACCGGGGCCGGCCTGTTTCGCGCCGCCGGGTGAGGCCCGGGCCGGACCGGCCAGCCGGGAAGGCCGAGCCCGGCGGCTCCCCCGGAGCCCGACCCGATCGGGAGTCGACCGCGGCGGTGCCGCCGAGGGCCGGTAGAATCTCGCTCTCGCCCGCTTTCGATCCCAGGAGGTCCCGCGATGAAGTACCGCCCGTTGGCAGACACCGGCGTGTTCGTATCGGAGCTGTGCCTCGGCACCATGACTTTCGGCGGCGGCGCGCAGTTCTGGGCGGCGATCGGCGGGCTCGACCAGTCCGCCGCCACCGCCCTCGTGCATCGCGCGCTCGACGCCGGGATCAACTTCGTCGACACCGCGGACGTCTACGCCGCCGGCGAGTCGGAGACCATGGTGGGCGAGGCCCTGAAGGGAAGGCGCCACCAGGTCGTCCTCGCCACCAAGGTGCGAGGCCGCATGGGGCCGGGGCCGAACCAGGTCGGGCTCTCCCGCTCGCACATCCTCGAGTCGGTGGAGGCGAGCCTGCGACGACTCGGCACCGACTACATCGACCTCTACCAGATCCACCGCGTCGACCCGCTCACGAGCCTGGAGGACACGCTGCGGGCGCTCGACGACCTGGTGCGCGCCGGGAAGGTCCGCTACATCGGCTGCTCCAACCTCGAGGCGTGGATCTTGATGAAGGCGCTCGGGATCTCCCGGGCTCAGCACCTGGAGCGCTTCCGCTGCACGCAGTCCTACTACTCGCTCGTCGGGCGCGAGCTCGAGCGGCACACCATCCCGCTGCTCCGCGATCAGGGGCTCGGGCTCCTGGTGTGGAGCCCGCTCGCGGGCGGTTTCCTCTCGGGCAAGTTCACCCGGACCGGCGGTGACGAGGGCGCCCGCCGTACCAAGTTCGACTTCCCGCCGGTGAACAAAGAGAAGGGCTTCGAGATCCTCGACGTCCTCGGGCCCATCGCGGCCCGCCATCGCGCCTCGGTGGCGCAGATCGCCCTCGCCTGGCTCCTGGCCCACGACGTGGTCACGAGCGTGATCATCGGGGCGCGAAGGCTGGCGCAGCTCGAGGACAACCTCGGGGCCGTGGACGTCGCACTGACCGCCGAGGAGATGAAGGCGCTCGACGAGGCGAGCAAGCTGGCGGCGGAGTACCCGGCTTGGATGGAGGTCCTCGGCTCCGACCGGAGGCCGGGAGAGAGCCGTTACTAGGCAGCGACCGGGAGGGTCAGGCGCGGGGAGCCGAGCGGAGGTACTCCGCCATGCGGGTGTCGGCGCCGCGAACGTGGTCGTGCAGCCACGCCTTGAGCCAGCCGGAGAGGCCGAGCAGGTGTGCGACGTGGGGCCCGTTCGCCTCGAAGTCCGTCCTGCGCCGCCGGTACTCGCTCCCGAAGGCCTGGTGAATCCTCTGGTGCTCGTCCAGGCCGGGGTAGCCGGCGGTGCGCATGTACGTCTCCTCGGTCGAGAAGTGGTTGGCGACGTAGCCCTCGAGGAACCTGAGGACGTCCAGGGCCCGCTGCGGGTTGGGGCCGCGGGCGGCCTCCTCCAGCGCGGCGATGTGGGCGAGGAGCTCCCGGTGCTGGGAGTCGATGTCCGGGATCCCGGTCGCCAGTTTCTCGTGCCAGACGGCGTCGAGGACCTTCCTCACCCTCTCCTGCAGGAGCGCGGGCGTGAAGGGCTTGGGCAAGAACTCGATCCCGGAGTCGAGCACGCCCGCCTGGGAGATGACGTCCTGGGTGTAACCGGACATGTAGAGCACCCGCAGGTCGGGACGCGTTCGGCGCACCTCGTCGGCGAGCTCGCGGCCGTTCAGTCCGGGCATGATGACGTCGGTGAGCAGGAGGTCGAGCGGTCCCTTCCGCAGGGCCATCTCGATCGCCTCTCGCCCGTCGCTGGCGACGAGGACGTGGTAGCCCGAGGACCGTAGCGACCGGACAGTGACCTCGCGCACCGAGGGATCGTCCTCCACCACCAGGATCGTCTCCGTCCCACCGCTCGCCGGGACCTGCACCTCCGGCGCCTCGCCCGCCGTCTCGCGCGACCGGGGGAAGTAGAGATCGAAGGTGGTGCCGCGCCCCTCCTCGGTCTCCACCACGACGTACCCCTCGCTCTGCTGCACGATGCCGTAGACCGTGGCCAGGCCGAGCCCGGTGCCCTTGCCCTGCGGCTTGGTGGTGAAGAAGGGCTCGAAGAGGCGCGCCTTCACCTCAGGCTTCATGCCCGATCCCGTGTCGCGGACCGTGAGCCGGACGTACGATCCGGGCCGCATCTCCGGATGGGAGGCGGGCAGCTCGGTCTCGGCGTTCGAGGTCTCGATGGAGAGCGTCCCTCCGCCTGGCATGGCGTCTCGAGCGTTCACCGCCAGGTTCAGGATCACCTGCTCGATCTGCCCCCGGTCGCAGTGGACCGGCCAGAGCCCCGGGCCCAGGCGCGTCACCAGATGGACGTCCTCGCCCAGCGTTCGGCGCAGGAGCTTCTCCGCGCCCCGGACCACCGCGCCGAGGTCGAGTGAGACGGGGGCGATGACCTGTTTGCGGGCGAATGCCAGCATCTGCCGCGTCAGATCGGCGGCGCGCTGCCCGGCGATGCTGATCTCGTCGATCGCGTCCCGCTGCACCCGCGATTGCTGAGCGCTCTCCTTCTTGAGCGTTTCCACCCCGCTCAGGATGACGGTGAGGAGGTTGTTGAAGTCGTGCGCGATCCCGCCGGCCAGCCGGCCGATGCTCTCCAGCTTCTGCGCCTGCCGGAACCGCTCCTCCAACTCGCGCTGGTCCGTGACGTCGCGGGTGTTCACCACCACTCCCTTCACGGCGGGATCGCGGAGCAGGTTCCGGGCGATCGCCTCCAGCTGTCGCCAGGAGCCGTTCTTGTGGCGGTAGCGGATGAGGCCGCGCGAGATCCCGCCGGGGTTGGCGAGGAGTCGCCGGAAGAGCTGCGCGACGGGCTCCTTCTCTTCGACGTGGACCAGGTCGGCGAGCGGCTTCCCGAGCATTTCCTCCGGCGCCCAGCCGAGCGTCTCGGCGGCGCTCTGGCTCCAGAACTGGAAACGCCCCTCTGCGTCCAGCACCGACATCATGTCGGTCGACTTCTCGATCAGGGCGCGAAACCTCTCCTCGTTCCGCCGCAACACCTCGTCGGCGCGCTTCCGCTCGGTGATGTCCCGATAGAAGCAGACGAAGGCGGGGGGGTCGGTGACGAAGCTCACGCTCGCTTCGATGTCAATGGTCCGGCCGTCCTTGCAACGGTGGCGGGACTCGAAGCGGTCGGCCCCCGCGCGCTTGATCCTCTCGATGTGTGCCGCGGTCTGCTCCGGCGTCTCCACAGCGTCCAGATCGCCGACTCCCATCCGCAGCAGCTCGTCGCGCGTGTACCCCGTCATCCCGCAGTACGCCTCGTTCACCTCCAGGAGGCGCCCGCTCTCGTCCAAGAGCCAGAAGCCATCGAGCGCGGTCTCCAGGATGGAGCGCAGTCGCCGCTCCCGCTCTTGGAGGGCACGCTCGGCGCGCCGCAGGGCCCGGCGCAACCCCACGTGGAGCACGATGGCGGTCACGAAGACGAACCCGAGCCCCTTCGCCAGCGACCAGGCCGCCAGCTCTCTAGCGGACCGCGCTCCGCCCGCGGCGATCATGTCGGAGAACGCGATCCACGCCCCGGCCACGAGCGCATAGAGGGCGGGCACCCAGACGTCGATGGCTCGGGCGGCCGGAAGGCGCCCGGGCCCTCTTCCCATGCGGCCGTCCTGCACCGTGGAGCTCCGCTCGTTGCGCGCGCTGGGCATGATCGGGCTGCTGGCCCGCCAATCTTCCTCCACACCGGGGCCGCGGCGAAATAACAACACGCCGGAGGGCGGCCCCGCGTGTAGGCGTCACAACCACTCCCCCGAGTCCCCGGAGGACGGCGAAGGCGATCTGGGAGGGGCCCTCCCGGCTTCGCGCGGCCGCCCCGGCTAGCAGCCGCCCAGGCGACGCGCCTTTAGCGTGGCCCGCACCACGGCGCCCCCCGTCTCCAGGGTCATCCAGCCGTCGTAGGAGGTCGGGCTCTGGTAGGTGATCTCGCCCTCGCCCCGCCCCGGGAGCGGGCCCTCGCAGACGACCTTCCAGGTGACCTTGTCGCCGGAGCGGCGAACGTCGGTGGCGCGGCAGGCACCCTTGTCGAGCGAGGGGACGGGGTCTGCCTCCACATCCTTCTGGCTCAGGCACTCGGTCTGTGTGGTCGGCGGCGGGGGCTGCGTAACGCCGGGCAACTCGACCTGGACGCTCACCTCCCACAGCCCCGGCTGCGCGCGCTCGCCGGCGGAGGCGGGGGGCGGCAACGTGAGCAAGAGCGCAAAGGCGAGCGCGAGGGTCATGGCGAGCCTCCTGGGGTCTCCCTTCAGACCATGCCATGCCCGCGCGGCCACGACCACGTGGGCGAAGGGAAGCTCACCTGCGTGCGGCGGCGGCCTTCTCCGCCACCTTGCGGACGAAGCGCTCCCGGTCGATGACGAAGCGCTCGTGCGTGCCCTCGCCGATCGGGTCCACGCCGTCGTGGGCGCGCACCGAGAAGGTGAGCCTCCGGCCCTCCACCTTCAAGAGCGACACCTCGACCGTGACGGTCAGCCCGGGGGGCGTCGCGGCACTGTGGGTCACCCAGACGCCCGTTCCCACCGACTGTTCGCCTGGATCGAGGTGCGGGGCGATCGCCTCGATGCACGCCCACTCGAGGAGCCCGACCAGGTAGGCGGTGGCGAACACCGAGGGCATCTCGCGGAAGAGGGGCGATTCCGGATAGACGTGTGGGACGGTCTTGTCGTCGGCCACCGTGTACCGGAACGCGAGGGCGATACCTGGGGCCAAGGTGCTCTTCATGTGTCCATCCTCTCCAGTCTCGCGCCGGGGCGTGCCCGGCCGGCTCCCGCGAGGCGCGCTCTCCGGCTGGCGAGGAGAGCCTAATCGGCGCTCGCCCGCGCGGCGCCGAATTGTCGCGAACCGGCGGGCCTCGGCGACCGGCACCTGCCGCCGCTTCCTGTAGACTCCTCTCTGGTGAGGTTTCGGCGCCCGCACCCGTATCGGATCTTCGCGCTCCACGAGGCCGCGCACGCCTGCATGTACGTGTCTCGCGGCAAGGCGGTCGCCTTCCTGACCATTCGCTCGGACGAGCTCGAGCCCGAGGTCGACGGCTTCTGCAAGTCGACGAGCGACACCGGGACGGCCGACGACCTCATCGACATCTCCCTGGCCGGGCCGATGGCGGAATGGAGGGCGTTCGGCAACGAGGACGATTTCGAGTCCTTTCTCGCGGAGCACGCAGGCCAGCTCGACATCTACAGGGCGGGCGAGCTCGCCCGTCACCGGATGGCCAGGGAGTTTGACGATGGTGCCCGAGCGCCCTCGTCGGCGCTGGCGGAGGAGCGTCAGCGGAACGTCTGGGCCTGGCTCGCCGACCGCTGCGAGACCGTGGCGAAGGAGCTCGACGGGCTCTGGCCCGCGGTCGAGGCCGTCGCCGACGCCCTTCTTCGAGAGCGCCGCCTCTCGGGCGAAGACGTGGAGCGCATCTGTCGAGAGGCCGGGCGACGCTGATTCGCGCCCAGGCCTTGCATCGTCGGGACGCGCGCCTTATACTGATCGCGTGTTCAGCTACGGACAGACCACCCGACGCCGGGGCGGTCCCATCCCCTTTAGGGCACTCTGGCCAGGACTGAGGGAGGAGTTGTTGCGCCAGGCGCGCCGGGGTGCCGGCGAGGCCGACCTTTCGGGAACTCCGCAGAGCGCGAACCCGGGAGGCCCGGAAGCGTTCGCGCCGCTGCCCGAGGCCGCCTGAAGCGCGGGGACTAAAGGCCCCCGAAGAGACGGCCGAACGCGCGCGCGAGCATGAGAGCCATGAGGAGCCCACCCAGGGCCACCGGAAGGACGCTTTTCGCCTTCCGAAACTCGAACGTCCCGACTCGGCAGAGGAGCAGGTAGGCGACGAGCAGGTTGAACGCGCCCCACCACACGTTGACGTTCGCGGACGACAGCCCCTCACCCGGCGGCGTCGCGAAGGGGCTCGGGAACGGCCGCCCCGACACCCCGCTCACGAAATGCGGCACGGCGTTGACGGCGAAGGCACCGCCAAAGAAGTAAGCGACGTAGGCGTACCAGCGCACGAGTCTTCCTCCTTCCGGGACGGCGCGAGGATATCACTGCTGCCCGGGACCCGAGTCGACGAGCGACGTCTCCCTCTGGGTTCTCTTCGGCTACGACTGCAGCAAGGCTTCGGTGCTGCGCGTCTCGACCCCGCGGCTGGGCGCGTCCCGGCGCCCGGCGGCGACATCGGCCCGATGCGCCTGCAGGATCACGTAGTCCTCCACCACGCTTTCGGTGACCGCGGCGGCGTCATACCGAACCCCGCTGGCATGGAGGCTCTTGGCAGCGGACACGACGAGCTCGAACACCTCGTCGCAGTTCGGCAGCCCATGAGCGGCGACGGCCTCCAGGCACCTCGCGATGGTCGCTCTCAGGTGCATCGCCTCGAGCGCCCGGACGTGGTGCGGCTTGGCCGTCCGGCGGACGAGCGCCTTCAGCGAGGCGCGGACCTCCGGTGCCGCCAGGGCCTCGAACCTCCGGAAGGCCTCCCGGCGAGGCACCCGCCTCCAGAACTCAGCCTCGGCGCCGTAGGCGCGGGCTTCGCACTGCTCGCGGGTCATCTGCGACCACTCCCCCGAGACGAAATCGATGACGTGCTGTAGCTCGTGGACGAACGTCTCGGCCAACGTCGCCCCGTCGCAGAGGGTGTCGAGTGGCAGGAAGACGTCTCCGCCGCGGAACCACAGGGCTGAGAGCTCGCGGACGGCGTCGGACGCGGATGCGCTTGCCATGCCGTAGATCTCGCGATCCCGTTCGTTGGCCAAGGAGCCAGCGAGGACCCAGACGTCGAGGGCCCGGCGAGGGTTCTCGAGGTGGCGCAGCCAGTCCATCTCGACGGCGCACCAACGCACGAAGGCGTAGAAGCCCTCGCCGGCCACCATGGGGTGGCAGTTGAGCAGCCTGACTCCCGTCGAGCCTACTTTGGCCGGCTTCATCGTCCTGGGTCGCGCGAGCGCCAGCGCCCGTGAGGCGAACGCGACCTGCCCCTCGTTCCCTCCAGGGAAGACAAGCAACTGCGGTGCCGGCGGGCCGAGCGCGGAGAGGCCCGGCGCGACGCGCCTTCGCCGAGCCGGGCTGACAAAGAAGGTCAGCCCGGGACCGGCCGCTGCCCCCTCTCGTCACCTCGGGTGACCCGGGGAACCACGGATGGGGGCGGGTCGCTCTCGCAGCCGGCCACGGCCGTATGGATCCGATCGGCACAGGATCCGCGCGGCGCCGAGACTGCGAGCGCTTCGCACGGGTCCTGTTGTCAATGCTCACCCGGTGTGCAAACTCTTCCAATCCGGGACTCGGAGTCCGATGCCGGAAGCCCTTCGCAGGGGCGCGCGATTCGAATGACCGCCATCCACTACGAGTCGAAGCTGGACGACGACGCACGAAGACAGCGGCTCTACGCGGGCGATCTCTTCGTCTACGCCCTGGTCCCCGGCTCCCTCGCCCTGGTTGAGTTCGCGCGCGGGCTGATCGGGGAGGCCTTCGGGGGGCACGACCCCGAGACGGCTCAGTACTCGTTTCCGGTGGAGCAGTACGCCGCGCTCCTCGCGGACCTGAAGCCGCGCTTCATCCACCACCCTCGCTCGAAGGAGTGCATCCAAGCCCTCCTGCGGGAGCTCGGATGCGATCCCGAGGTCACTCACTTCGATGTGCCGCGAATGCGCACCTCGACGAGCGATGACTACCTCACCTCCGGCATCGCCTACGCCTTCCACCCGCACCGGGACACCTGGTACTCGGCCCCCATGTGCCAGCTCAACTGGTGGATCCCGATCTACGAGGTGCGCGCGGACAACTGCATGGCGTTTCACCCTCGCTATTTCGATGCCCCCGTGAAGAACGGGTCACGCGACTACAATTACCGAGAGTGGAATCGCACCAGTCGACGGGAGGCGGCGAAGCACATCAAAGCCGATACCCGCAGGCAGCCCCGCCCCGAGGAGCCCATCGACCTCGATCCGCAAATCCGCCTGCTGTCAACGGTGGGAGGCGTGATCGTATTTTCCGGAGCCCAGTTGCGCTCCTCGGTACCCAATCGGTCTGGCCGTACGCGGTTCAGCATCGACCAGCGCACCGTCCACGCCGACGACGTGGGGGCGCGCCGGGGAGCCGCCAACATCGATTCCCAGTGCACCGGGACAACACTTCGCGACTTCTTGCGCGTCACCGATCTCTCGCTGTTGCCGGAGACGACCTGCCTCGAGTACGAGCGCGGAACCTCTCTCGCGACTGCCGCCCGCTGAACGCCGATGCACCGGTCGAGCTCGGCCCGGGGAGTCCTTCGCCGAGAGACGCGGGGACCCTGACTTCCCCATGGAGCGCCGATGCTCGGAGAGGGGGTGCAGGGCACCGACCGGCTCGTTAGGGACTTCGACGCACTGAGGAGGCACCCTTGGCGAAAGCGATCCAGGACTGCATTCCCGATAACCACTGCTTCGGCTGCGGGCCGCTCAACCCGCTCGGCTTGCAGATCAAGAGCTACTGGGATGGCGAGGAGGCCGTGTGCCGCTTCCAGCCGCGCCGGGAGCACATGGCGGGTCCGACGCACGTCCTGAACGGGGGGATCCTCGCTACCGTCATCGACTGTCATGCCGTCTGCACCGCCATCGCGGACTCCTACCGCGTGGCCGGCGAGGAGCTCGGCGCCGTCCCGTTCCGCTGGGCCGTCACCGCAGCGCTCCGCGTCGACTACCTGGCTCCGACGCCCATTCACCAGCCGGTCGAGCTGCGAGCGCGCGTCCGCGAGGTAAGCGGGCGCAAGCGCGTCGTGGACTGCACCGTCCGGTCGGGCGGGCGCGATTGCGCCAAGGCCGAGGTGCTTGCCGTCGAGGTCCCGGAGGGCTGGCGCCAGTCCCCGGGGCGCTGAATCCTGCCGCGCCTGGGGCCGGCCGGGAGGCGGGGAAGTCCCCCCGCCAGCTCCGGGAGGCGAGGCCGCTGCCCGCGCGGAGGGGGAGCACTCGAGCCCGATGGGGGAGCTACGCAACCCGACGGGGTCCGAAGAGATCCGGCTTGGAGGTGGCCCACTCCCTCGGATTATCCAGGCGGTCATGCGCCCTACCTAGCTCGGCATTTACCTCCCGCCTCGCACGTCCCCAAGATCCCTCTGGAAACGAGCGAGGCGGAGCAGGATGCTCGCCGTGCGCGCGAGTGACGGCTGCCGGCGACCTCGTCGACCGGCACCGAGCGGACAGGGAGCGTGACTTTCCGGAGCCCGCGGATGGGGTCGCCTGCGACGACGACGCGGCTTCACACCTGCATGCTGTGCGAGGCGGCCTGCGGTCTCGCCGTCGACCTCGAGGGCGAGCGGGTGGTGCGGGTTCGCGGTGACTCCGACGACCCCTTCAGCCGAGGACACGTCTGCCCCAAGGCAGCGGCCATCCCCGATGTGATGTCGGACCCCGATCGCGTCCGCGAGCCGCTTCGCCGCTCGGAGAGCGGATGGACGCCCGTCTCGTGGAAGGAGGCACTCCGCGAGGCGGGGAGCCGCCTCGCCGAGATCCAGCGCCGGCACGGTCGCCACTCGGTCGCGCTCTACCTGGGCAATCCGACCGTCCATGGCTACGGGGCGACGCTCGGGACGGCGTTTTTCTCCCGTGCACTGGGCAGCCGCTCCCGGTTCTCCGCCACCTCGGTCGACCAACTGCCGCAGATGCTCGCCGCGCTGGAGATGTTCGGCCACGCCCTGCTCGTCCCGGTGCCGGACGTGGACCGGACGGCGTTCTTCCTCGTCCTGGGAGCGAACCCGCTCGTCTCGAACGGCAGCCTGATGACCGCGCCGGGCATCGCCACCCGCCTCGAGCAACTCCGAGCACGGGGCGGTCGGGTCGTGGTCGTCGACCCCCGGCGGTCCGAGACCGCCCGGTTCGCAGACCGCCACGTCCCCATTCGACCGGGCGGGGACGCCCCGCTCCTTCTCGGCATGCTGCACGTGATCTTCTCGGAGGGACTCGCGCGTCCAGGGCGTCTCGCCGACTTCACCGTCGGGCTCGACAGCTTGGAGGCGATCGTTCACCGCTTCCCCCCGGAGCGCGTCGCCGGCCGCGCCGGGGTCCACGCCGACCTCATCCGCGAGCTCGCTCGCGAGTTCGCGGCGGCTCCCTCTGCGGTCTGCTACGGGCGCGTGGGGATCTCGACGCAGGTCTTCGGCGGCCTCGCGTCCTGGCTGGTGCTGGCACTGAACCTCGTCACCGGAAACCTCGACCGGGCGGGCGGGGCCATGTTCACGACCCCGGCCGCGGACCTGGTGGCGCTCCTCGACCGGCTGGGGAGCCGCGGAGGCTTCGACCGCTACCGCACCCGTGTTCGGGGCCTGCCGGAGTTTGGCGGGGAGTTGCCCGCTGCCACCTTGGCAGAGGAGATCGAGACGGAGGGCGAGGGGCGCATTCGCGCACTCGTCACCTTCGCCGGCAACCCGGTCCTCTCGACGCCGAACGGCGGGAGGCTGGAGCGCGCGCTCGCACGGCTTGAATACATGGTCTCCATCGACCTCTACCGAAACGAGACCACCCGCCAGGCGCACCTCCTCCTTCCGGTCGCCTTCGGCTTCGAGCGGGAGCACTACGACCTCGCTCTCTACTCGTTCGCGGTGCGCAACGTCGCGCGCCACGTTCCCGCCCTGGTCGACGCTCCTTCTGGCGTCCGCGGGGACTGGGAGGTTCTCACGGACCTCGCCGCAGAGCTGCGCCGGCGGGGCGGCGGCAACCGGCGAACGAGCGTGGGCGTCGCTCTCGGGGTGGCCCGCGCGCTCGGGCCGAGACGGCTCCTCGACCTCCTGCTCCGGCTCGGCCCCCACCGGCTCTCGCTCGCGGCGCTGGCTCGCCGCCCGCACGGCGTCGACCTGGGCCCGCTCGAGGTGCGTCTGCCCGGCCGACTCTTCACTTCAGGGCGCCTGGTCCGGCTCGTCCCCGATCGCTTCGAGCGCGACCTCGGAAGGCTGGAGCAGGCCCTCGACGAGCCCGCCCCTCCGGTCGGCAGCCTGCTATTGATCGGCCGCCGACAGCTCCGGGGCAACAATTCGTGGATGCACAACAGCGCGCGGTTGGTGAAGGGGGCTGCCGCCTGCACGCTCCTCGTGAACCCCCAGGACGCGGAAGCGCGCGGTCTAGAGCACGGGGACGAGGCCCTGGTCACGTCGCGAGTCGGCGCCGTCCGAGTCCCGATCGCGGTCACGCACGAGATGGCGCGCGGGGTAGTGAGCCTGCCGCACGGCTGGGGGCACGGCCGCCCAGACGCGGCGCTGGGCGTTGCGGGCGCACACGCGGGCGCGAGCGTGAACGACCTTACCGACGATGCCCGGGTGGACGACCTCTGTGGCACTGCCGATTTCGCCGTGGAGGTGACCGTCGACTCGCCGCCTGAGAGCGCCGGCGGTCGACGACGCGGCGGGTGACCGCAGAGCGGGCGCGCAGCCGGCGCCGACGCGGGACCAGGCCCCTAGCCGAACGGGACTCCCCTTCCTCCAGGTCGGCTGGAGGGCGGCTTGCGCTGCCGGCATGACGGCTGCTCCTGGACGCCATTCGGCGGGGTTGGCGAACTCGACTGAGCGTCTCTCGCTGTCCTTGGCCAGCCAGGAAGGGCTCATGCCACGAGTGGCTCGGGGGCGAGACCTCAAGGCGTCTCGGGCACGAGTACCACTTTGCCGATGTTCTTTCTTTCAACGATGCGGCGGTGGGCATCGGCGGCCCGTTGGAACGGGAACGTCGAGTCGACGAGCGGCTTCACCACGCCCTTGCGGTAGAGCTCGAGCAAGTCCCGAATCTCCCGCGTCATCAACGCCTCCTCCCCCCACAGGTGCCCGATGTTGACGCCTGCGACGGCGCGGTTGTCATTCATGAGCGCGAGTGGCGAGAAGCGGGGGATCCGAAGCCCCTGCGAGATTACACGCAGCAAATTGCGTCGCTCGCCGTGGACGATGTTGGCGAAGCCGAACATGACGAGCATCCCGGAAGGCCGCAGCAGCCGGTAGCCCTTCCTCCAGTCAGTCCCGCCGAGGGGGTCGAGCACCAGGTTCACCCCCTTGCCGCCGGTGAGGCGCGACACTTCGGCGGCATAGTCAACGGTCCTGTAGTCGATGGGATGGTGGCATCCTTCGCTGCGGATCACCCCGTGCTTGGCCGCGGAAGCGGTGCCGAAGATCGTGACGCCCGGCACCGAGCGCGCGAGCTGAAGGGCCGCGATGCCGACGCCACCTGCCGCCATGTGGACCAGGACCGACTGCCCCTCGCGGAGGTGTCCGACCTCGAAGAGCATGTGGTAGGCGGTGACGTAGTTTACCGGGAGGGCCGCGGCCTCCTCGAAGGTCATGCCTTCGGGCATGGGCAGCGCCTGCCTGGCGGGGACCACCACCGCCTCGGCGTGCCCGCCGAAGTGGGTGAGGCCCAGGACTCGGGTCCCCAGCGCTGGCGCAACCACCCCGTCGCCGACAGCGTCGACGACTCCAGAGACTTCGTAGCCCATGACGGCGGGGAGCTTGGGCGCGTCCGGGTAGAGCCCCATGCGCGCCATCACCTCCGCGAAGTTCAGGCCAGCCGCCCGCACCCGAACGCGCACCTGGCCTTGGCCGGGGACGGGGTCGGGCGTCTCCCGTACCTCCAGCACCTCCGGCCCTCCGACTCGCGTCGTCCACACTGAGAGCATGGCACCACCTCCCGCGCCCGGTTGTATCTCTTCCGCCTTGCCGCTGCAGGAGACCTCCAGGGGCCGGCGGGAGGCATGGCGATTCGCCCACTGCCGCTAGGCTCGCTGGCAAATGTGCTCGACCGCGACCCACCAGGAGTCGGGGCAGGCGGGCTCGGCGGTGGCCCTGGGAGCTCCGGGTCTTCGGACGACTACCCGTCGAGGACCTCCGGCGGCGGCTCGCTACCGCCCTCGGCGCAAGCTGCGGCACCGGCGCAACAGACCCCGCGGAAAACGATGGCCCCTGCGGATCCATCGGATCGCCGAGTCCAGTGTTTACGCAGAGTTTGGTGCCCGGGGGGCGGAATCGAACCACCGACACGGGGATTTTCAGGGCAATGTCTAATCGCGCAAGACCTCGACTTCACGTCGTGTTTCCCAGAAAGAAGGTCGGAGGGTAGCAGAACGGTAGCAGATGATGCCGGGGGGTACGGCCTGTGTGATCAGGGCTGCGTAGCAGATGCCGGCCCTGCTGGCGGTCCACCCGACGTGGGCGGTGCGGCCGGTCCTGGCCCTGCAGGCGGTGGTTCGTACCCAGATACAGGTGGGCCTCAGCGGCCGCCACGCTTGCGCTCGATTTCTCGAACGGCTCGCGCGGCCTGGTCGTTGTACGCAACGTGGCAGAAGGGCGTCTGGCTCAAGTCCGTGTCGGTTGTGTCTGTAAGGACATCGACGAGGGGCGTCTGCGCTCTCCCTAATCGGATCAGCCCGACGTGGAGGCTCATCGGGGCGGCCACTTCTAAGAATCCAAGGCGGGCTCGCGGTTCAGCCACGGGTCTGGAGTCATCCAAAGGGGAGGCGGCAGAACGTCGTCGGCATCCCCTACCGCTAGGGGCAGGCGTGCGCCTCGGCGGATCATGCGCTCCGAGGCTGGAACCGTTATCGAGCCGCTATGATGCGCGCGAGCCACTGAGGGAGGAGCGTGGGCGGTTTTCAAGAGTTGATCGCCGAGTTGAGGCGCCGCCGTGTCTTCCGCGCGCTCCTGGGCTGGGGCATCGTCTCGTTCGCGGTCCTGCAGGTCGTCGAGCCACTGATGCATGCGCTCGACCTCCCCGACTGGACCTTGAAGCCGGTGGTGGCGGTGCTCGGTCTCGGGTTTCCTGTCACGGCCGTGCTCGCCTGGACCTTCGATCTCACCGCCACGGGGGTCGTTCGCACGCCGCTCGACGAAGCCGAAGCAGATCGTTCCCTCACGGGGCCCCGCCTTGCGATCCTGCTCGTGGGACTCGGCCTCCTCGCCGCGGCCCCGGGCATCGTCTACTTCTTCGTCTGGCCGGCTGCTGCCCGAAACGCCCCGGCAAGCCCGAACAGCGCCGGGGGAAGGCCCTCCATCGCCGTGCTTCCGTTCGCGGATGTCTCGCCGAACCACGACCAGGACTACTTCTCCGACGGCGTCGCGGAGGAGATCCTGACGGCGCTCTCAAAGGTGGAGGGGCTCCGGGTTCCGGGGCGCGCGTCATCCTTCTACTTCAAGGGAAAGAACGGGGATCCGACGGAGATAGCTCAGAAGCTGGGCGTGGCTCACCTGCTGGAGGGGAGCGTCCGACAGTCGGGGAACATGCTGCGGATCACGGCCGAGGTGGTCAGGGTCGTCGACGGAGAACGGCTCTGGAGTCAGACCTTCGATCGAGAGCTCACCGACGTCTTCGCAGTGCAGGAGGAGATCGCGAGGGCGGTCGTCGCGGCGCTGAAGGTGAAGCTCCTCCCCGGCAGAGAAACGGCGTTGGAGCTGCCTGCCACCAACCCCGAGGCGTACGCACAAGTCCTGCTTGCGCGACACCTCGTTGTGCGTGGGTCGCCGGAAGGTTACGGACTGGCCGTGTCGGCCTTTCGCAAGGCCGTCGAGTTGGATCCGAAGTACGCGCCCGCCTGGGCGGGTCTCGCAAAAGCAATCTTCCGGGCCGCGGATTCGGTGGGGTGGTACCACGACGCCCGCCAGAATGACCTAGAGCGCGCTCTCGCAGCCGCGGACAAGGCGATCGCCTTGGGGCCGGACCTGCCCGACGGTTACGCGGCCCGCGGCTTCCTGCGATTCAACAAGACCAACAATTGGACGGGCGCGCGGGAAGACCTTGCCCGGGCTCTCGCGCTCAGTCCCGGCAACGCGGAGCCTATGATCGACCAGGGCGCTCTGTTCGCGGCGCTCGGCCGCCTCCCAGAATCCATCGCGATCTTGCGCAAGGCTTCCGAGCTGGATCCTCTCTCGGAGGCGCGCTGGAGGTTGGCCTTCGTCCATCTCGGCAGCGGGCACCTGGAGGAGGGGCGCGCAACCGCCCAGCACACGCTTGATCTATTTCCCGAGCACGCACACGCGGCGCGTACGCTCGGGTTCGCCTTGTTGCTCGAAAACCGCCTGGACGAAGCTCAGGTAGCTTTCCAACGATCGAGTATTCCAGCCTTTCGCGAAATGGGAACGGCGCTGGTGGAGCACGCCCGCGGTCACCCTCAGGAGTCGCGCCAGGCGCTCGAGCACATTATCGCCACTTGGCCCAACGACATGACCTACCAGATCGCCGAGATCCATGCGTTCTGCGGAAACATGGACCGCGCCTTCGAATGGCTCGGGCGCGCGCTGGGCGTGCACGACGCCGGCCTGCAGTACGTCAAATACGACCCACTGCTGGGTAGGTTGCGCGGCGACGCTCGCTACACCGCCATTCTCAAGAAGATGAACCTGCCACTAGATTAGTGCCGTACGCCAGCCTTGCCCATGGCGCGCCCGGGCCGCGGGTGAGCCGCCGCTAGCGCTCGACCGGCTCCTCCACCACGCCCACGTCCTCAAATGCGGACCGTGCAGTTGGCGTACCCGTCGAACATTGCAACCGGAGGCGCCCGCAGGGAGCGCCCCTGCCTCTGGAGCGCCCTCCTGAGACTGCCGAGCCACAGATGAAATGTGGTGCCTGGGGGCGGAATCGAACCACCGACACGGGGATTTTCAGTCCCCTGCTCTACCGACTGAGCTACCCAGGCGATTGGCCCACTGCCCCTTCAACCGGGGGGGTCGTTTTACGATCCGATGGGCGGGGAAGCAAGCCCGGAGTGGCCAGCCGTCTAGGTTCAGCGACTCTATCCCCCTCAACTGTTCCGCGACTTTGTCCTCTTGGTTGTCTTAGGTCACGACAGCGCTCGCCTTCCGAGGGGTGCCCCCGGAGCGCCGAAGTGTTCGCCGGTCGAGGCCGCCGGGGCGATATTGCAACTCTCCAACTCCCGTCCGGCAACTGCCTTACCTCGACCCTTGCTTGGGCGTAACAGCCCCATCCTTCCCCTCTACAGGGGGAGGACAGAGCCCCTGAACGGTTAGGCGGACGTTATCGCTGACCTACAACAGCCGGAGTGGCCGGTGCCGTGGCCGGCCGCGCCTCAGGACCTGGGGACGGCCCTGAGGACGGCCTTCCCATCCTTGATGACAACCTTGAACTCCACCTCGCGGGCGTTGTAGCGGGCGACGATCTCGGGGATCTGCTTCTTCACGCTCTTCGCCAGCGAGTCGTAGGTGAGCCGGGAGACGTCCTCGTGGCACCGCACCTTCGCCTCCACGTAGGCGTCGAACAGCGCGCGCATCTGCCCCTCTCCCATGCCGCCCGAGGGGGCCTCGAAAGTCGGGGGCGGCTTCGCCTCCTCGCGCGGTGACGGGACCGCGGCCTGCGGCGCCTCCGTGGGGCGCGGAGGAGCAGCCGGCTCGGGAGGTGGCGGGCCAGCTTCGACAGGAGATGGAGTCTCGGCCTCCCCGAAATCGGAGAGGTCGACGTCCTCCGAAGGGGGCAGAGATCGTCCGGCCCCGCCCGGGGGCGAGCCCTTCTCCTGTGACCGGCGCCGGCGCGCCCGGAGGAGGTCGCGGCGGTAGGTCCCCGCCTCCTTCTCCCGCGCCGATCGGAGCCAGAGCCGCTCGTAGGCGAGGTAGCGCGCGTGGAGTGCCTGGATGCGGAAGCGCACCCCGGCGTTTCGGGTGAAGGCGGTCCGGAGCCGGTTGATGTTGCGCTTCAGATCGTCGCGCCGACGGGAAGGCTCCATCCGCTCGACACCGAGGAAGTACATCTCGTACTTGACCTTGACCTCCTCGAGTTCCTCCTCCATCTCTCCGCACAGATCCTCGAGCCGCTCGCTTGCGAGCTTCTCCTTGCCGCTCTCGAACTCGCTGAGCTGCTGCCCGCCAGGCTTCGGAACGCCTGGCTTCTGCGGGATCTGGGCCACGCCGCGAGTCTATCGGCCGGCCCGGTGGCGATCAAACATGGGGCCGCGGTGCCTCTCGCACATGCGCCCCACCGGAGGCGGTAGCGCCTCGGTCGTCAGGCCGCGACCGCTGTCAACGCCGCGCGGGTGCGACGCTGGCCCACAGCCCAGACGGCAACGCCGGCGGCGAAGATGGCGATCGAGGTCCACTGTCCGGCGCCCAGGCCCAGGTACACCCCGCGCTCCAGGTCGCCGCGGAAGGTCTCGGTGGTGGTCCGGAGCAGGGCGTAAAGCATGAGCCAGGCTGCCATCACCTGGCCATGGAACCTCTTGCGCGGTCGCAGGACGAAGACGAGGAACAGGAAGAGGAGGAACTCGCCCGCCGACTCGTAGAGCTGGACCGGGTGGAGGGCCACCGTTCGAAGGTGGTCGGCGGCGAGCCAGCGCCACGGGTCGGGGCGCTGGGCCAGACTCTGGAAGGCGAGCGACTCCGGGGGAAAGCTCGCTCCCCAGGGCAGGTGCGGGTCGGCGGCGCGCCCCCAGCAGCAGCCGGCCCCGAAGCAGCCGATGCGCCCCAGGAATTGCCCGAAGGCAACGGAGGGCAGCAGCGTGTCGGCGTAGGGGAGGAAGGGGATCCGCTTCTTGCGGAGGTACCACCAGGCGGCGAGGACCGCTGCGATGAACCCGCCGTAGAAGACGAGCCCTCCCTCCCAGATGGCCACCAGCCGGGGGATGCGTCCCACGCGGGTCGTCACCCAGGCGCCGGCGCCGAAGTAGTCGCTCCAGTTGACGAGGATGAAGTAGATGCGGCTCCCCACCAGCGAGGCCACCAGGATCCAGAAGGAGATGTCGGCGACGGCCTGCGGGTCCTGCCCGACGCGCACCGCCTCGCGCTGCGCCAGCCAGATGGCGGCGATGAAGGCGAGGGCGAGCATGAGGCCATAGCTGTGGAGCGGGAGCCGCACCTCCTCCGCGAGCAGGCCGGAGCGCCACGCCAGCCCGACCCCGAGGACCAGGGCCAGGATCACCGCCTTGTCGCTCCACAGCGCCTCGCCCCAGCCGACCGGCCGGCCCTCGCGCGCCGAGGTCCGGCGGTAGAACCAGGCGCGGCCCACCGACAGGGCCAGGGCGCCGAGGAGCGCCGCCGGCAGCGTCAGGCCGGCGGGGACAACGATCTGGAAGAGGACGGGCAGCATCTAGGCGGAGACGTCCGGCGCGGTCGCCTTCTTCCCGCCCGCCGCTTCCCGGGGCTTCTCGGCGGGGTGGAGCATGAGCATGGCGACCCCGACCACGATGAGGGAGTCGGCCACGTTGAAGGTCGGCCAGTAGATCTCGGGGCGGTTCCACCAGTGCCACTGGACGAAGTCCACCACGTAGCCGCGCGCCACTCGGTCGACGAAGTTGCCCACGGCGCCGGAGAGGACGAAGGCGAGCGCGAACTGCATCCAGCGCTGGTCTTCGCGCACCTTCCGGTAGTACCAGAGGATGTAGGCGACCGCGGCCAGCGACACCGACACGAAGAAGCCGTTGCGGAAGCTCGCTGGCATGGTGCGGAAGAGCCCCCAGGCGGCGCCCGGATTCTCGGCGTAACTCATGCGCCACATCGGCCGCCAGACCACGTAGGGCTCGCGGGCGAACCCCTCCAGGTGACGCAGCCGGTAGAAGGCGGAGACGCGCGCCGACGGGGTCTCGAGCCCCTGGCGCTGGAACGCGACGGTGAGGCGCTCCACCGCCAGGTACTTGGTGACCTGGTCGGCGACCACCATCGTCAGGAAGACGGCGACGAGGAGCGCCCACTTCGAGGGACCCGGTCTCATGTGAGCGCCGCCGCGCACTTGCCGCAGAGGGTGGGGTGCGCCGCCGCCTGGCCCACGTCCTCGGCGTACACCCAGCAGCGCTCGCACTTCTGACCGCCGCTCCGGGAGACGGCGACCTGGAATGGGCCCTCGGCGAGGTCCACCTTCGACACGATGAAGAGGGTCGCGAGCTCGCCCTGCGCCTCCCGCAGGAGCCGGAGCGTCTCGCCCTCGGCCCGCAGGGCGACGCGCGCTTCCAGGCCCGAGCCGATGAGCTTGTCCCGGCGAGCCACCTCGAGCGCCTTGAGCACGTCCTCGCGCACCGAGAGCAGCTTTCCGTAGCGCTCGAGGAGCTCAACCGCGTCCTTCGGAGGCTTCCGGTGCGGGAACCCGGCGAGGAAGACGCTCTCGGCCGGCCGGCCGGGGAGGTGGGCCCAGGCCTCGTGAGCGGTGAAGGAGAGGATGGGCGAGAGCAGGCGCAGCAGGTCCTGCGCCGCCCAATGAAGCACCGTCTGGCCGCTCCGCCGCGCCTTCCCGTCCCGGCGCGCCGTGTAGAGCCGGTCCTTGATGACGTCGTAGTAGACGGAGGAGAGCGTCACCGAGACGAGTTCCATGGTGGCGTGGAAGGCCACGTGGAACTGGTACTCCGCGTAGGCGCTCTCGACCTTGTCCTGCCACTCCACCAGCTTCGCGTAGGCCCAGCGATCGAAGGGCTCGAGCTCTCCCACTGCCACGGCGTCCTTCGCCGGGTCGAAGTCGTGGAGGTTCCCGAGCGCCCAGCGCACCGTGTTGCGGATCTTGCGGTACCCCTCGGCGAGGCCGTTCAGGATCTCGGCCGAGACGCGCACGTCGTCGCGGTAGTCGGAGGCCGCCACCCAGAGCCGGATGATCTCCGCCCCGTACTTCTTGGTGATCTCGTCGGGCGCCACCACGTTCCCGACGCTCTTCGACATCGCCCGTCCCTGTCCGTCGAGGACGAAGCCGTGGGTGAGCACCGCCTTGTAGGGGGCTCCCCCGCGGATGGCCATGGAGGTGAGGAGCGACGAGTGGAACCAACCGCGGTGCTGGTCGGAGCCCTCGAGGTAGAGGCCCACCGGGACCTCCATGTTGGCCTCCCGCGCCGCCACCGCCGACCAGGAGACGCCCGAGTCCCACCACACGTCGAGGATGTCCTGCTCGCGGCGGAAGGCGGCGCCGCCGCACTTTCCGCAGCGCTCCCCGGCGGTGAACTCGGAGGGCTCGCGGCGGTACCAGGCCTCGATGCCCTCGACCTCGAAGGCATCGGCGACCCGGTCCATCGCCTTCGGCGACACGAGCGGCTCGCCGCACCCCTCGCAGTAGAACACGGCGATGGGGACGCCCCAGACGCGCTGGCGCGAGAGGCACCAGTCGGGCCGGTGCTCGATCATGTTGAAGATTCGCTCGCGCCCCCAGCGAGGGATCCACTGCACCCGGTCGATCTCGGCGAGGGTCCGCTGCCGGAGCCCCTGGTGCTCGAGGGAGAGAAACCACTGGTCCGTGGCGCGGAACACCACCGGCCGGTGGCAGCGCCAGCAGTGCGGGTAGCTGTGGCGCAGGGTCGCCTTGGGATCGGAGAGCAGGTGCCCCGACGCGTGCAGGTCGGCGACGATCTGCTTGTTCGCCTCCCAGATGCTCTGGCCCGCGTACTTCCCGGCCTCGGCGGTGAAGATCCCGGCGCCGTCCACCGGGTTCAGCACCTCGAGCCCGTACTTGAGCCCCACCTCGTAGTCCTCCTGGCCGTGGCCAGGAGCGGTGTGCACGAGCCCGGTGCCGGCCTCCAGGGTGACGTGGTTCCCGAGGATGACGGGGAGGACGCGGTCGAGGAAGGGATGACGGTAGCGAACGCCCTCGAGCGATCTCCCGTCGAGGTGGGCGAGGACCTTGGCCGGGTCCCTGAGCGCCGCCACCGGCAGCCCGCCGCCTCCGGTGGCCGCCTCGTGCGCCGCCGGGGAGTGCCGCGCCGGCGCCTCGGCCGGGGCGAGCTCGGCCGGCGCCACCTCCGCCAGGAAGGCGGCCAGGAGGTCCTTCGCGACGACCACCACCGAGTCTCCGAGCTGGTAGGCGAGGTAGGCGAAGTCCGGGTGCGCGGTGACCGCCTGGTTCGCCGGCAGCGTCCAGGGGGTGGTGGTCCAGACGACGAGCCGGGCCTTCTTCCCCTTCAGCGCCGGGCTGGGCAGGTCGCCGACCACGTCGAGCGCCACGTGGATGGAGGGCGAGGTGTGCTCCTCGTACTCCACCTCCGCCTCGGCGAGCGCGGTGCGATCGGTGGTGCACCAGTAGACCGGCTTCTTCCCCCGAGTGAGGAACCCCTTCTCGGCGGCGCGCGCCAGCGCCCGCACCGTGTCGGCCTCGTAGCGCCGCTCCATGGTGGCGTAGGGCCGCTCCCAGCGCCCGAAGACTCCCAGTCGCTTGAACTCCTCCCGCTGCCTGTCGATCCACTTTCGGGCGTAGGCGCGAGCGGCCCCGATGACCGCCAGCCGATCCATCTCGCGCTTCTTCGAGCCGAGCTCCTCGTCGACCTTTCGCTCGATGGGAAGGCCGTGGCAGTCCCAGCCCGGCTGGTAGTCCGCCAGCTCGCCCGCCATGTTCCGGTACTTGACGATGATGTCCTTCAGGACCTTGTTGAGCGCGTGGCCGATATGGAGGTGGCCGTTCGCATAGGGCGGGCCGTCGTGGAGGACGAACAGCTTGCCGCCCCGGGCGGCGTTCTGGGCCACCATCCTCTCGAACACCTTGCCCGCCTCCCACTCCTTCAGGATCTCCGGCTCCCGCTGCGGCAGGTTGGCCTTCATCGGGAAGTCGGTCTTGGGAAGGTTGATGGTGTCCTTGTAGTCCACGGCTCCTCAATTCTCGGGGAACGAGGGTTCTACCAGCGGGGGCGCGCCCGATCAACGAACGCGGCGGGGCGCCCTTGCGACCCCCTCGATCGCATCGTACGCTCCGCGCGGGCCATGGCGAGAGGGAGCGTCAAGCGCGCCGCCAGGGCGCACCGGCGCGTGCCGGGGGCGCCGGGAGAGCGGCTGACGATGGCCATTCTCTCCCGCAACCGCAAGCTCTACTCGACGCGCCGGCTGGTGGAGGCGGCCCGGACGCTCGGTCACAAGCCGCTCGTCCTCGACACCCTGCACTGCAACATGGTCCTGTCGCGGGAGCGCCCGGCGGTCTTCTACCGCAGCGAGGAGGTCCCGCACGTCGACGTGGTCATCCCGCGCATCGGGGCCTCCATCACCCACTACGGCCTGGCGGTGGTGAACCAGTTCGACATGATGGGGGTCCCGGTCCTCGCCAACTCCATCCCCATCGCCCGCTCCCGGGACAAGCTGCGCGCGCTGCAGCTCCTCTCCCGCTTCGGCATCGACATCCCGCGAACCGTGATGTGCCGCTACCGCGAGGAGGTCCCGCTGGCGGTGGAGCAGGCCGGGGGCCTGCCCTGCATCATCAAGCTGATCCAGGGCACCCAGGGGGTGGGGGTGATGATCGCCTCCACCATGGAGGAGGTGCGCGGCATGCTCGACACCTTCTGGAACCTGGGCCAGGAGATCCTCCTGCAGGAGTTCGTGGCGGAGTCGAAGGGGCGCGACATCCGCGCGCTGGTGGTGGGCGACCGCGTGGTGGCGGCGATGCGGCGGCAGGCGCGCACCGGGGAGTTCCGGTCCAACATCCACCGCGGAGGAACCGGCCGCGCCGTCGAGCTTACCCGCGAGCAGGCCGAGGCGGCGGTGAAGGCGGCCCGCGTCATCGGCCTGGAGGTGGCCGGGGTCGACATGCTCGAGGCCCGCTCCGGGCCCAAGATCATGGAGGTGAACAGCTCCCCGGGCTTCGAGGGGCTGGAGAAGGTGACCCGCGTCGACATCGCGCGCCTCTACGTCGAGCACGCCGCCGAGTTCTCGCGCGCCCGCCGGGCGAGCGGTGCGGCCGCGCAGCACGTGCGCGTCTAGTCCCCGACAGCTCCCTACACGACGCGGCGGTCAGTGAATGGACCACCCGGATTCGCCGTCGTACAAGAAGATGAATCCCCCCTGCCCAGGTGACCCATGAGACGGTTGGTTCTCTTGCCGCTGCTGGCGTTCGCCGGCGCCTGTACCGTGACGATGTCCTCGGCGCCGCCGCCACCCCCGATGGTGGAGCAGGCTCCCCCGCCGCCGCCAGCGCCGCCCCCGGTGGTGGTCTACTACGGCGGCCAGCACTCCGTCCCCGCGGAGCTCGGCGGCGGCTGGTGCCACGTCGACGGCCCGCACGCGCACCCCTACTTCCCCGACCAGCTCGAAAACTACGTCTTCGCCGACGGCTTCTACTACTGGCGCGGCCCGCTCGTGTTCACCTACGTCGGCCCGCACCCGCTCCCCGGCGGCGGCTGGTGCTACGTCGGCGGCCCGCACCGTCACGACTTCTTCCCGCCGCCGGAGGCGGGCTTCGCCTGGCGTGCGCACGGCTACGTCTACGCGGGAGCGTACACGCCCGAGCGGCCGCCGCCGCCGCACTTGTGGGCGTGGGCACCTCCTCCTCCGCCTCCCCACGGCGCGGTCTACGCGCCTCCGCCGCGGGAGTACCGCCCGCCGCCGCCGGCTCGGCGCGAGGGCATCCCTCCGCCGCACGCGCCGCAGGCCTCGGCGACCCCTCCCCCGGCCTTCCATCCGGGACCGGCGCCCGCTGCGGCCCAGCCTCCAGGAGGCGCCGTGGAGCCGAAGGAGCGCTACGGCCACGGCTTCCAGGAGGAGCACCCGGTGGCGCAGCCGAGCCCGGCCCCGGCCGCCCCCGCGCCGGCTCCGGCGCCGGTCGCTCGGCCCACCCCCCCGAGCCAGCCTCCCCCGAGCCAGGCGAGCGCCGCGCCCGCGAAGGGCGGCGACCACGGCGAGCGGCCTGCCCAGAAGCCGGCGACGTCCGCTCCTCCGGCCAACGGGACCCGCTCCGCCCAGGCGCCGGGGCAGGCGCCGAAGGCCCAGCCGACGCCGAAGGCGAAGGACTCCCCGGCTCCCAAGGAGAAGGACGCGCAGAAGGAAAAGAAGGAGAAGGAGGACCACCGCTAGAGCGCGGGTGTCCTCCCGCCTGCCGGGGGCGGTTCGCCCTCCCCGGCAGGCGAACCCGTTTTCCGGGCGCCCGCCCGGCGGCGATCGGGTAGCCTCGGGATGCCATGAACCCCTGGCTCACCGCCCTGCTCCTCGCCGCCGCCCTCGGCTTCTTCGCCTTCACCATGGTCCGCCGGCTCGCGCCCCTGTGGGCGCTTCGCCGCGAGGACCGGCTCGACCGCGCCGGCGAGCGCCTGTCGGCGCTTCTCCGCTTCGGCTTCGGGCAGGCCCGCCTGCCGGAGCGCGGCGAGGTCCTCCCCGGGCTCCTGCACGTCACCATCTTCGCGGCGTTCCTGGTGCTGGCGCTCCGGACCGTCACGCTCTTCGGGGTGGGCTTCTCCCCCGGCTTCCACCTTCCGCTCCTCGGCGACGACGCCCCGCTCGGGCAGGCCTACGCCTTGGTGAAGGACGTGCTCGTCCTCCTCGCCCTGGCAGCGGCGCTCGGCTTCCTGTGGCGGAGGCTCGTCACCCGGCCGGATCGGGTGACCCATAGCTGGGAAGGCGTCCTCATCCTCCTCTTCATCGCGGGTCTGATGCTGACGGAGATCGGCTACGACGGCGCGCTGCGGGTGGCGGAGCGCGCCCCCTTCGACTGGGGGGCGCCGGCGGGCTCGCTCGGCGCGACCGCCCTCGGCGGGCTCGCGCTCGGAGCCGGGGGGGTGGCCGCGGTGGGGCTCTGCTGCTTCTGGCTCCACCTCGTCATCATCCTCGTCTTCCTCAACTTCCTCCCCTACGGCAAGCACTTCCACATCCTCACCGCGCTGCCGGACGTCTACCTCCGGCGCCTGCCGCCCACCGGGGCCCTGCGCAAGCTCGACCTCGAGAGCGAGAGCGCCGAGTACGGCGCGAAGACCGTGCTCGACCTCTCCTGGAAGGAGGGGCTCGACACCTACTCCTGCACCGAGTGCGGCCGCTGCCAGACGCACTGCCCCACCTACGTGACCGGCAAGCCGCTCAGCCACAAGGAGGTGAACCGGGCCATCCGCCACCACCTGGTGGAGTTCTCCCCCGAGCTCACCGCCGTCGCCCGCTCGGGCGACGGCGCCGCGCGCCAGGCGGCGGCGGAGAAGCTGCCGGCCCTGGTGGGAGGGGTGCTCTCGCCCGCCACCGTCTGGGCCTGCACCACCTGCGGCTGGTGCGAGACCGCCTGCCCGGTCTTCATCGAGAACATCCCCCGCCTCGTCGACATGCGGCGTCACCAGGTCCTCGTCGAGTCGGCCTTCCCGGACGAGGCGGCGCGCGTCTTCAAGAACCTGGAGACGCAGGGCAACCCCTGGGGCATCGGCTCCAACCGCCGCGCCGAGTGGTGCGAGGACCTGGCCATCCCGCGGGCGAGCGACTCCCCGGACTTCGAGTGGCTCTTCTTCGTGGGGTGCGCCGGCGCCTTCGACGACCGGCAGAAGAAGGTGTCCCGCGCCATCGTCAAGGTGCTGCGGGCGGCCGGGGTGAAGTTCGCCATCCTGGGCGAGGAGGAGACCTGCAACGGCGACTCGGCGCGGCGGCTCGGCAACGAGTACCTCTTCCAGATGCAGGCGGCGGCGAACGTGGAGCGGCTCAACGCCTACGGGGTGAAGAAGATCCTGGTGCAGTGCCCCCACTGCCTCAACACCCTGAAGAACGAGTTCCCGCAGTTCGGCGGGAACTACCAGGTGGCTCACCACTCCGAGCTCATCGCCGAGCTGGTCCGGGCCGGCCGCGTCCGGCCGGAGGCGGCCTCCTCCCTGGGCGGGAAGCCGGTCACCTTCCACGACCCCTGCTACCTCGCCCGCTGGAACGGGATCACCGAGGCCCCCCGGGAGGTGCTCGGGTCCGTTCCCGGGCTGTCGCTCCGGGAAATGGCGCGGAACCGCACCCAGGGCTTCTGCTGCGGCGCCGGCGGCGGGCGCATGTGGCTCGAGGAGAAGCTCGGCACGCGCGTCAACCAGAACCGGGTGTCGGAGGCGGCGAGCACCCTCGGCCCGGGAGGCGGGGTGGTCGCCACCGGCTGCCCCTTCTGCCTCACCATGGTGCGGGACGGCGTGAACGAGCTCGGCCGCGAGGAGGAGATGAAGGTGCTCGACCTGGCCGAGATCGTGGCCGAGGGACTCCCGGCCGTACCGGGATCGTAACGGTTCTTCACGATCCCGCAGCGCGCCGTTCAGGACGCGGCTCCATCTCTCCGGCGAACCCGTTGAGAAGGGAGCGACCATGAACGGCATCCTCGTCGGCGTCCTCGCCACGCTCGTCACCCTCGCGGTCCTGAGGCTCTTGCGGATCGCGCTCTTCCGCCGCCCCTGGCGGCGGCGCGGGCGCGGCTTCATGGCCCGCCGCCTCCTGCGCCGCCTCGAGGCCACCCCGGAGCAGGAGCGCATCTTCCTCGCGGAGGTGGAGGCGCTCGGCAACGCCATGCGCGAGGCCCGGGAGGGGCTGTTCGCCTCGCGGGAGGAGCTCGCCCAACTGCTCGACGCCGACGTCCTCGACCAGGGAGCGCTCGGGGGACTCTCCGAGCGGCAGGAGGCCCGCCTGGGAGAGTTGCGGCGCCGCCTCGCCGACGCCATCGCCCGCTTCCACGCCTCGCTCGACAGCCGCCAGCACCACCTCCTCGCCGAGATGGTGCGCGCGCGCCCCTCCCACTGCGCCTCCCGCTAGGGCGACGGGGTGCGCGGCGGCGCAGGCGGCGAGCCGCTGGCGCACCTCGGCCTCGAGGCGGTCGAGGTCGTTTCCCGAGCGGGGATCGGCGCCGACGCAGGTGAGGATGGCGTCGTAGGGCGAGCTCGCGCGCCCCACCGCCGGGTAGTCGATGCGGCGCGGCACCGGCTCCCCCTGCGCGTCCGGCCGGAAGGCGCCGAAGAGCCCCTCCGACCCGGGCTCGAGCTCCTCCTTGAGCGACAGGACGCCTCGCAGGGCCTCGCGGAAGCCGGGGAGCGCCAGGTGGCGCAGCTCCACCCGGGCCCCGGCGAGCGCCGCCACCGCCGTGAGCACCGCCCGCACGAAGTCGACGTCGGTCACGACGAGCCCGTAGAGGAGGGCGTCGGCGCAGGCCCGGTCGACGATCTCGGCCTCCTCCTCGGTGAGCCAGGCGTGGCTGGGGCAGAGGAAGCTCCCGCAGGTGAAGGCGTCGTAGGCCCCGCAGTCGCGGAGGTCCACCCCGCCGGTGACGACGGGGTGCGCGAGGCAACCGACGCGGGTCCGCTGCGGATCCACCCATCCGAGGAGCGGGCAGACCCGGACCGAGGGGAAGACGGGCTCGGGCTCCGCGGCGGCGAGGCGGGCTGCCGCGGCCCGAAAGGCCTCCGGGGTCCGCGGCCGGCCGGCGAGCGCGTCGGTCCTCCGGTCGAGCGACCTCCGCAGCGCCGGGGCGGAGTGGTCGACGGCGTTGTAGAGGCCGCAGCAGGCCCCGCAGCTCGAGAGCCGGCGCTGGCAGAGGGATTTCAGGATCGTCCGATGGCAGCCTTGCACTGCCCGCAGAGGCCCGCGCCCTTGCGATCGGCGTCGTTGGCCGAGTGGGAGAGGAACATGGCGCAGCGGAAGTCGTTGCAGTGGGAGAGCCCGAGGAGGTGCCCCATCTCGTGCACCGCCTCGGCGCGCGCGCGGTGGAGGAGCTTCTCGAGCGCCACCGCCCGCCCGTCGATCGTCCCCTTCAGCCGGAACACCGAGAGGAGGGCGGCGCGCGCGTCCCGGTCCGCCTCGCCGAAGACGAAGGGCTGGTCGGGGACGAAGAGGTCGACGTCGACCACCCCCAGCACCGGGGTGGTCCGGTCCCGGCCCCGCACGGTGTCGAGCCGCCGGATCATGGCGGTGGAGTGGTACTGGCTCCGGTCCTTGTTGAAGGCGTAGTCGGGCTTGGCCTGCGGCGGTCCCACCTCGGCGGCGGCCCCGAACACCTGCTGTAGCGCGCCGCCCAGCTCCCCGAGGAGCCCCTTCGGGAGCGGACCGATGGCCATGAGCAGGAAGCGCTCCGGGAGGGGCAGCGGCTTCAGCTCGGCGCGCTGGTTGGGCGCGCGGGCCGGGGGTTTGGCTGAGGCGGAAGGATTCGAACCTTCATACGCGGATCCAAAGTCCGCAGTCCTGCCGTTAGACGACGCCTCAATCTCTTTGGGGGACACGGACCGCCGTCTCCTCGCGCCTACCACCGCACCAGCGCAGCTCCCCAGGTGAACCCGGCTCCGAAGGCGCACAGGGCGACGAGGTCGCCGCGCTCCACCCCGCGGGCCGGGACGGCCTCGGAGAGGGCGAGCGGGATGCTCGCCGCCGTGGTGTTCCCGTAGCTCTGGATGTTGTTGAAGACCTGGTCGTCCCTCAGGCCGAGCGACTTCTGCACCGCCTCGCTGATGCGCAGGTTCGCCTGGTGCGAGACGAGGACCTTGATGTCCGAGGTCGACAGGCCGGTGCGTTCCAGGAGCAGCCGCACCGCCTCCGGCATCCGGACGATGGCGTGCTTGAAGACCTTGTGCCCCTCCATCTTGGGGAAGACGGCACCCGATTCGATCATCTCCTGGGAGTTGCGCGGATGGTAGATGGAGCCGGGCGCGTCGGTCCACAGGTCGGTGGCGAAGCGACCGTCGGCGTGGAGGGTGAGGTCGAGGACCCCCCGGCGTGGATCGTCCGTGCCTTCGAGCAGCGTCGCCGCCGCGCCGTCCCCGAAGATCACCGCCACGTCTCGCCCCCGGGTGGAGACGTCGAGGCCGGTGGAGTGCACCTCGGCGCCGACGAGGAGGATGCGCCGGTAGCTGCCGGTCCGGATCCAGGCGTTGGCCACCGAGAGTCCGTAGAGGAAGCCGGAGCACTGGTTGCGCACGTCGAGGGCCGGCACGCCGGGGACGCCCAGCTTGGCGTTCAGGAAGCACCCGTCGCCGGGGAAGAGGTGGTCGGGCGAGAGGCTCGCGAAGATGATGGCGTCGAGGTCGGACGCCTGCCACCCGGCCTGCGCCAGGGCGCGCTGGGAGGCGCGGTAGGCGAGCTCCGCCGACCCGACCCCGGGCTCGACCCAGCGGCGCTCCTTGATGCCGGTGCGCTGGGTGATCCACTCGTCGCTCGTGTCCATGTACCGCGCCAGTTCGTCGTTGGTGACGACGCGGTCCGGGACGTAGGTGCCGATGGCGACTACGGCGGTGCGGGTCATGGCTTCTCCTCCGCCCTCGAGGCGCGCCCTGCCGCGAGGGGGCGGCGCGGCGGCGCCGGGGGGCTCACGAGCCTCGGACCGGATGCGCCCGGGCACGGCTCACGAATACCACGAGGCGCGCCACCGCCGGCAGCCCCTCCGGGCGGGTGAAGGGCGCGCGGCCGACCTTTCCTGCCGGCGAACTTCGGCTCCACGGCATCGCCGTACTCCCCCGCGCGTCAGATGTCGAGGTTCTGGACGTCGAGGGCGTGCCGTTCGATGAACTCCCGGCGCGGCTCGACCGCGTCCCCCATGAGGACGCTAAAGACGCCGTCCGCCTCGACCGTGTCGTCCACCCGCACCTGCAGGAGGGTCCGGCGGGTGGGATCCATGGTGGTCTCCCACAGCTGCTCCGGGTTCATCTCCCCGAGCCCCTTGTACCGCTGGATGGTCTGGCCCTGGCCCGCCGCCTTCTTGAGCGCCGCCACCGCGGCGAAGACGTCGTCGACCTCCTCCGAGCCCTCGGCGGTCTCGAGTCGGTAGGGCCCGAGCCCGATCTCCGCCACCGCCCCGTAGAGGGCCGACAGCTCGCTCCACTCGGCCCCGGAGAGGTACTCGTGGTCGAGCCGGGTCTCGCGCGGGGCGCCGGCCACGTTCGTCTGGAAGAGCAGGGCGTCGCTCCCGTGCTCCTCGTCGCGGACGATGCGGGCGGAGCGCACCTCGATGTCGGGGTAGAGCTTCTGGGCCTTCGCCGGGATGGCCTCGGCGAGCGCCTTCACGGCGGCGTGGTCCTTGAGCGTCTTCAGGTCCAGGTCGCCCTGCTGGATGGCGGCGTCGATGATGCGCGCGTCGCGGCGGCGCTCGGCCCCGCCGAGCAGCGCCCGGTAGGCGAGGGCCTCCTCGGCCAGGCGCTTCAGGTCGTTGCCGGCGATCTCCTGCTCGCCCGCCGCGAGCCTGGCCTTCTCGGTACCGATGGCGAGGAGGTAGTCGTCGAGCCCGCCCTCGTCCTTCAGGTAGACCTCCTTCTTCCCCTTCTGGACGCGGTAGAGGGGCGGCTGGGCGATGTAGAGGTATCCGCGCTCCACCACCTGCGGCATCTGCCGGAAGAAGAAGGTGAGCAGCAGCGTGCGGATGTGGGAACCGTCCACGTCGGCGTCCGTCATGATGACGATGCGGTGGTAGCGGGTCTTCTCGACGTCGAACTCCTCCGACCCCACGCCGGTCCCGAGGGCGGTGATCATGGTGGCGATCTCCGCCGAGGAGAGCATCTTGTCGAAGCGGGCCTTCTCCACGTTCAGGATCTTGCCGCGCAGCGGGAGGATGGCCTGGATGCGCCGGTCGCGCCCCTGCTTGGCCGAGCCCCCGGCGCTGTCGCCCTCGACGATGAAGAGCTCGCTCTCGGCGGGGTCGCGCGACTGGCAGTCGGCGAGCTTGCCGGGCAGGGAGGCGCCGTCGAGCGCCCCCTTGCGGCGCACCGTCTCGCGCGCCTTGCGCGCGGCGATGCGGGCCCGGGCGGCCTCGGCCACCTTGGCCATGATGCGCTTCGCCAGGGCCGGATTCTCCTCCAGCCAGGAGCCGAGGCGGTCGTTCACCATGGTCTCGACGATCGACTTGGCCTCGGTGTTCGAGAGCTTGGTCTTCGTCTGCCCCTCGAAGCTGGCGCCCGGCAGCCGGATGGAGATGACGGCGGCGAGCCCTTCGCGCATGTCGTCGCCGCTCGGCACCTCCTCCTTCAGGTCCTTGAAGAGGTTGTTCTTCGCCCCGTAGGCGTTGATGGTGCGGGTGAGCGCGGTCTTGAACCCCACCAGGTGGGTGCCGCCCTCGTGGTTGTGGATGTTGTTGGCGAACGCGAAGACCTTCTCGTCGTAGCCGTCGTTCCACTGCAGGGCGATGTCGACCGCGGCCTCGCCGCGCTCGGTCTCCACGTCTTGGTGGAGCGACACGGGGGGCTCGAAGAGCGGCTGGCGGGTCTTGTTCAGGAAGGCGACGAACTCGCGGATGCCGTCCTTGAAGAGGAACTCGTGCTTCTTGCCGGTGCGGTCGTCCTCGACCGTGATCTTGAGCCCCGGGTTCAGGAAGGCGAGCTCGCGCAGGCGCCCGGAGAGGGTCTCGAAGCTGAACTCCTTCGCCTCGAAGAGCGGGAAGTCGGGGCGAAAGGTGACGCGGGTGCCGCGGCGCTGGGTCTCGCCGATGGCGGTGACCCTCCCGGGCGGGTGGCCGCGCTCGTAGCGCTGCGCCCAGACCTTCCCGTCGCGGTAGACCTCGACCTTGAGCCACTCGGAGAGGGCGTTCACGCAGGTGATCCCCACCCCGTGGAGGCCGCCCGACACCTTGTAGGCGTTCGACTCGAACTTGCCGCCGGCGTGGAGCTTCGTCATCACCACGTCGAGGGTGTCCATCCCCTCCACGGTCGGGTGCGGCCCCACTGGGATGCCGGAGCCGTTGTCGACCACCGTCACCGAGTTGTCGGTGTGGATGGTGACGTTGATCTCGTTGGCGCGCCCCGCCATGGCCTCGTCGACGGAGTTGTCCACGACCTCGAAGACGAGGTGGTGCAGGCCCCGCTCGCCCACGTCGCCGATGTACATGTTCGGCCGCTTGCGGACGGCCTCGAGCCCCTCGAGCACCTTGATGGTGTCGATGCCGTATTCGTCCCCGTTCCCGTTGGATGGAGCGGGGGGCGGAGTCTGCGTCTGGTTTTCCAGGGTATTCTCGCGCTTTCGCTTGGGATTCTGAAGGCTTAAGAGCCATTAGGGATATAGCAGAGCGACACCCCCGCGGCAACCCGTAAATCGGGCCGCAAGGTATGGAAATAACGATTGAAAACTAGCTGGAGAAGCTCCCGCCGGCGACCTGGTAGAAGACCGCGCCGGGACCCGCCGCGGGCTCGATGAGCCGGCGGTCGGTCGTGGTGAGAAAGGCCTGCCCGGGCAGGGCGGCGAGGTAGCGCAGGAGGTAGCCGTTCTTCTCCGGGTCGAGCTCGGAGGAGACGTCGTCGAGGAGCAGGAGCGGCGGCCGGCCGTTCTGCTCGCGGAGGTTCTCGATCTCGGCGATCTTGAGCGCGAGGACGAGTGCGCGCTGCTGCCCCTGGCTCGCATAGGGGCGAGCCCCGTGGCCTCCGAGCGCAAGCGTGAGGTCGTCCATGTGCGGGCCGGCGGAGGTGTAGCCCTTCTCGGCGTCGCGCGCGTGGCGGAGCGCCAGGATCTCGGCCAGGCGGTCGCGGATCGCGGCCTCGCCCCCGCCCGAGGGCATGCCGGCGGCGGGGCGGTAGGCGAGCTCGGCCGGAGGTGCTTCGGGGCCGCAAATCTCCCGGAAGGCCCTCTCCACGCGCGGAGCGAGCTCGGCGACGAGCGCGTGGCGGCGGACGAGCAGGCGGGCCGCCGCCCGCACGAGCGGCAGACGGAAGCTCTCCTCCACGCCGGCCGGGGAGCCGCGCAGGGCGGCGTTGCGAGCCCGGAGCGCCCGGAGGTAGTCGCGCGCTTCCGCGAGCACCGCCGGCCAGCGGTTGAAGGCGGCCCGGTCGAGGAAGCGGCGCCGGAGCTCGGGCCCGCCCTTCACGAGCAAGAGGTCGTCGGGGGAAAAGCACACCGCCGCCTTGCCCTCGAAGTAGTCCTCGAGCTCCTCGGAGGAGGAGAGCGGCTTGCCGTCGAGGAAGGCCGAGCGCCCCGCCGGGCCGACCTCCACGGCGACGCGCCGGGCGCCGCCTGGGCCCTCGAACTCGCCCTCCACCCGGGCGCGCGCGGCGCCGAAGCGGACGAGCTCGGCGAGCCGGTTGGCGCGGAGCGGCTTGAGCGTGGACAGGAAGTAGACCGACTCGAGCAGGTTCGTCTTCCCCTGCCCGTTCGGTCCCACGAGGACGGTGGCCCGGGCTGAGGGCTCGAGGTCGGCCGAGGCGACGTTGCGAAAGTCGCGAAGGTGGAGCGAGAGCAGGCGCACCGGAGCGGCGCGGGTACTTCAGATCCGCATCGGCATGATGACGGCGGTGAAGTGCTCCTCCGCCTCGCCCTTGGGGCGCAGCACGCCCGGGGAGAGGTCGTCGGCGAGCTCCAGCCGGACGTCGTCGGTGGGGAGGACGGAGAGTACGTCGGTGAGGTAGCGGGCGTTGAAGCCGATCTTGAGCCCCTCCCCGTCGTACTCCAGCGGGACGTCCTCCTTGGCCTCGCCCAGGTCGGGGTTCTGGGCGGCGATGCGCAGGTTGGCTTTCGTCACCTCGAGCTTCACCGCGTTCGACTTCTCCGAGGAGAGGAGCGACACGCGCCGGAGCGTCTGCAGGAGCCTCTCCCTTCCCACCACCAGGACCTTCTCCCCCGCCTTCGGCACCACCTGCCGGTAGTCGGGGAAGGAGCCTTCGATGAGGCGCATGACGAGGACCACGCCGGGCCTGCGGAAGATGGCGGAGTTCTCGGCGAAGCCGAGTTCGCCCTTGGGCTTCTCCTCCGAGCCCTCCAACACCTCGCCGAGAAGCTTGCGGAGCTCGAAGATGCCCTTCTTCGGGAGGATGACGCCCTTCTTCAGCTTGAAGTCGCCGTCGACCGGAGCGTCGGCCATGGAGAGACGGTGGCCGTCGGTGGCGACCAGACGGATGGCACCTGCCGAGGGCTCGAAGTAGACGCCGTTCAGGTTGTAGCGGGTCTCGTCGCTCGAGACGGCGAAGGCGGTTCGCTCGATGAGCGCGAGGATGACGCCGGGGTCGACGCCCACGAAGGGGACCTTCTCGAACTTGGGGAGGGCGGGGAAGTCCTCGGCCGGTAGCCCGACGATGCGGAAGTCCGCCGGGCCGCTCCTGACCTCGAGGTAGTTGTTCTGGGCCTTCTTCAGGGAGACGGTAGCCTCGGGGAGCGCCTTGACGATGTCGAAGAGGTGCCGGGCCGACACCGCCACCCCTCCCTCGCGGGTCACCTCGGCGGCGTGCACGCCGGAGACGGAGACGTCGAGGTCGGTGGCGGAGACCGCCAGCTCGCCCGACTTCCGGGCTTCGAGGAGGACGTGGGAGAGGATGGGCATCGTGCTCTTCTTCTCGACGATGCCCTGCGAGCGGGCGAGCGCCCGGGAGAGCTCCTGGACGGCGATCTTCAGTTCCATAAGAAGAGATCCTCTCTCTCTCTTCTACTCGTCGTGATCGTAGGGGGACGATGGATGTGGAGAAGTGGGTCGGGAGCTCGAAATAGCTTGGAAAAGCGATCTGGAGAACGATCCGGATCCGGGGCCGGAGACTTTGTGTACGCGTCGGGGCCGCGGGTGTCAACGCGCCATCCACCACCGATCCCCGGCTCGCCCAGGCCGGATCCGCCGCCGATCCACAGGGGGGCGGGGCTAGGGGACAACCCGCTCCCGGAGCGCCTGGATCGCCAGACGGATGGACTCGTCCTCCGTCATGAGCTCCGTCACCCGGTCGATGGCGGAGATGACGGTCGTGTGGTCCTTCTTGTTGAACTTCTCGGCGATGGATTGGAGCGTCTCCTTGGCGAGCTCGCGGCAGAGGTACATCGCGACCTGGCGCGGGAGCGCGATCTTCTGCTCGCGAGAGGTGCTGGTGAGCCGGGCGACGGTGATGCCAAAGTGGGCGGCCACCGCTTCCTGGATGCGCTCGATGGTGGGGCGGTAGCCCGGGGGAGGGATGACGTCGTGGAGGACGTCGCGGGCGAGGAGGACGGAGATGGGCTCGCCCTTGAGGGAGGCGAAGGCGGCGAGGCGCATGAGGGCGCCCTCGAGCTCGCGGACGTTCGACTTGATGTGGGTGGCGAGGAGGGCGGCGACGTCGTCGGGGAGCTCGATGCGCTCCACCTGGGCCTTCTTCTTGAGGATGGCGGCGCGCGTCTCGAACTCGGGGGTGTCGATGTGGACGCGCATGCCCCACTCGAAGCGGGAGCAGAGGCGCTCCTCCAGCCCGCGCAGCTCCTTGGGGCTGCGGTCGCTGGAGAGGACGATCTGGACGTTCTGCTCGTAGAGGGCGTTGAAGGTGTGGAAGAACTCCTCGGCGGTCTTGTCGCGGCCGGCGAAGAACTGGACGTCGTCGACGAGCAGCGCGCCGCACTCCCGGTACTTGCGGCGGAAGTCGTGCATGGAGTTGCGGGAGAGGGCGTCGACGAAGTCGTTGGTGTAGCGCTCCGAGCTGACGATCGCCACCTGGGTCGAGCTGTTGGCGAGCAGGATGGAGTGGGCGATGGCGTGGAGGAGGTGGGTCTTGCCGAGCCCCGAGTCCCCGTGCAGGAAGAGGGGGTTCCAGGCGCGGCCGGGGCTCGTCGCCACCGCCTGGGCGGCGGCGAAGGCGAAGCGGTTCGACTCGCCCACGACGAAGGTGTCGAAGAGGTAGCGCGGGTTGGGGCGGAAGGCCGAGGGCTCGCGCGCGTCGGACGGCCCGGGAGGGACCGGTGGCACCGCGGACTCGGGGCGGGTGCGCCGAGGAGTGTCGTCCACGACGAAGTGCGTCCGCACCGGGGACCCCAACAGGGTGGGGACGAATTCGTCGAACCAGTCCCGGTAGTTGTCGTCGACGAAGTCGCGGTGGAAGGGGTCGGGTGCGGCTACCTGCAGCCGGTCTCCCTCGAGGGCCACCGGGCGCAGGGGGGCGAACCAGCGACGGTAGAGGTCCTCGCGCAGGCGCCCGCGCAGGTACTCGTCGATTCGGCTCCAATGTGCTTCGGCGGGGACTGCCGACTCGGACGCGCTCGCCCCGGTTGCCATCTCCCTCGTCCCTCCGGGAACGAACAGCCCCGGCACTGCCGAGTGCGCGGCAGCGTTCACCATGAGTCGCCTGCAAGTGCTGAGGAGCGTCGAGTGACGATCCCGTGTCGCCGATTCTCATTAGCGAAGGTCGAGGCGTGGGATCAAGTGCGTTGTGAAGGGGCCCGGAAGGAGCCGTCTTTTCGCGGTCCCGCTCGGGCCCGGGTGCCGCGCCGGGGGGGTCGACGCGTCGCGCTAGCCGTCCTTGACAGGGCGCGGCCGATCGGGGAGTTTCGCGCGCCATGAAGAGGACCTATCAACCCAAGAAGGTGAAGCGGAACCGAACGCACGGCTTCCGCAAGCGGATGCAGTCGGCCGGCGGGCGGAACGTGATCAAGCGGCGGCGCGCGAAGGGGCGCAAGCGGCTGGCGCCGCGGGCGCCGTCGAAGTAGGCGAGGCGGAGCCCCGCGTGCGTCTCGGCAAGGCGGCGCGGCTCCGGAGACGCCGGGAGTTCCTGGCGGTGCAGCAGCGGGGGGAGCGCCTCTTCGGGCGGGAGCTCTTGGTGCTGGCGCTCGATCGAGGCGAGGGGCGGGCTCGGCTGGGCATCACCGTGCCGGGAAAGGTGGCGAACTCGGTGACCCGCAATCGGGTGAAGCGTTGGGTCCGGGAGGCGTTCCGGGCGGTGGCGAAGGACCTGCCGCCGGTCGACCTGGTAGTGATCGGAAGAACCGGGTGTGGCGCGGTCGGGCTCGCCGGGGCGCAGGCCGCGCTCCGGGCGGCCCGCGATCGCCTCGCACCGGGAGGGCGGCGGTGAGGATCGTGACCGCCCTCCTCGTCGGCCTGGTGCGGATCTACCAGTGGCTCGTCTCGCCGCTGTTGCCGCGGGCGTGCCGCTTCTACCCGTCGTGCTCGGCCTACGCCGTGGGCGCGCTCCGGCGCCACGGCGCGCTCCGGGGGAGCTGGCTGGCGGCGAGGCGGCTGGCGCGCTGCCACCCCTGGCACCCGGGCGGGCTCGACCCGGTCCCTTGAGTCTTTTACCCTAAGTGAATAAGGCAGGACACCCTTGAACGACAGCAAGCGCATTCTCGTCGCCGCCCTGGCCTCGGTCCTCATCCTCTTCGCCTGGAACGAGCTGGTGATGCCGAAGCACCGTCGGCCGGCGACGCCTCCGGCCGCGGGCGGGGGAGCTCCGGCGGCGGCGACCGCTCCTTCGGCTCCCCCTCCTCCTCCTGCGCCTTCGGCCCCGAAGCCCGTCGAGGTGGTGTCGCCGGCGGCGCCCGAGGCGCTGGCGGTGCTCGAGACGCCGGAGTTCCGCGCCACCTTCACGAGCTGGGGAGGGGCGCTGAAGGAGCTCTCCCTGAAGGAGGAGACCTACCGGAAGCGGGGAGCGGGGGAGAAGCCGGACCTGCCCATCAACCTGGTGCAGGTGAGGGAGGGGGAGGCCCTGCCGCTCGCGGTCGTGCCCTCGCGCGAGCTCGGCGGCACGGGCGAGCTCGGGTCCGATCCGTCCGCGCGGGCCCCCATGCGGATCGCGGCGCGCGACGAGCGCAGCGTGACCTTCGAGGGGCGCGCCGGGGGCGTCGAGGTCCGCAAGACGGTCCGGGTCGGGGAGAAGCCGTATGAGCTCGAGGTCGAGCTCTCGGTCGGCGCGCTCGATCGTCCCGGGTCGGTGGCGCTCCTCTACCCTGCCTTCATGGCCCCGAATGCCCCCAAGCCGGGATTCTTCTCGGGCGGCGAGGTATTCGAGACGGTCACCGCCATCTGCCGCGCCGGGGACAAGACGGTGCGCTTCGACGGCAAGGAGGCGGAGAAGGTGCTGCCCGGCCCGGCGCGCTGGGCCGGGCTCGACCAGCACTACTTCGTCTCGGCGCTCATGCCGAGCGGAGTGGAGGCGGAGTGCCTGTTCGCGAAGCTCGGCACCCCGGGAGAGACCCTGGCTGCGCTCAGGATCCCGGTCGCCCAGCCGGTCCGGGCGAAGTTCCTGCTCTACGCGGGGCCGAAGCAGCTCGACCTGCTGCGCTCCTACGGGAGGGATCTCGATACCGCCATCGACTACGGCCCGGTGACGAACTACCTCGCCTTCTTCGCCCGCGTCCTCCTGTGGGTGATGCAGCGCTTCTACGGGGTGGTCCGCAACTGGGGGGCGGCCATCATCCTCCTCACCGTCCTCGTCAAGCTGCTGCTCTACCCGCTCACGGTGAAGTCGATGCAGTCGATGCAGGAGATGCGCAAGCTGCAGCCGGAGGTGGAGAAGCTCAAGGCGAAATTCGGGGACGACAAGGAGAAGATGAACCAGGCGGTGATGGCGCTCTACCAGCAGCACAAGGTGAACCCGCTCGGCGGGTGCCTGCCGCTGCTGCTGCAGATGCCGATCTGGCTCGCGCTCTACGCCACCCTGCAGACGTCGGTCGAGCTCTACCGGCAGCCGTTCCTGTGGATCAAGGACCTGACGGCGATGGACCCCATCTACGTCCTGCCGCTCGCCATGGGCGTCTCCAGCTTCGCCATGCAGAAGCTCTCGCCGCAGCCGGCGGACAACGCCCAGGCGAAGATGCTCCTCTACTTCATGCCGGTGTTCTTCACCTTCATCATGCTGAAGCTGCCGGCCGGCCTCACCCTCTATATTCTCGTGAACAACCTCCTCAGCATCGCCCAGCAACAGTGGCTGATGCGCAAGGACGTGAAGGCGACGAGGGCGACCACATGAGCGAGCACGAGGGACCGTCGGCCCCGCCGCCGCGCGAGGCCCCGGAGAAGGTGGCGCGGGCGAAGCAGTTCTGCGAGGAGCTCCTCTCCCGCATGGGGGCGACGGTGAAGGTGGAGGTGCGGGAGACCGCGGACGCCATCGGCGTCTCGCTCTCGCCCGGGGAGGGAAACCCGGTCGAGCTCTCGGGCGGGTTCGTGGAGGCGGTGCAGTACCTCGTCAACCGGGTGGTGAACCCGCGCGCCGAGGGGCGCAAGTGGGTGAACCTCGACGTGGGCGGGTTCGCCGAGGAGGTCGACGCCTCGGCGCGCGCGCTCGCCGGAAGGCTCGCCGAGGCGGCGCGGCGCACCGGCAAGGTGCTCGCCATCGCCCCCATCAGCGCCCGGGAGCGGCGGCAGATCCACCTCGCCCTCGTCGGCGCCGAGGGCGTCTCCACCCGCAGCGAGGGGGAGGGGCTCTTCCGGCAGCTGCTCATCGTCCCGGAGAGGAAGGCCGTCCCGCCCGGGACCTGAGGAGCTCCTTGGCGCGGGCGAAGACCCAGGAGGAGAAGCTCTTCGCGGCGGCGGTCCTGCGCCGCTCCTTCGAGCTCTCCGGGGACGAGCACCGCAAGGGCTTCCGCTTCGTCTACGAGGGCGTGCTCCGCGACCTCGGGCTCGAGGACGGCCAGGTGGAGGAGTACCTGAAGGCGAACGGAGCCGAGGTGGAGGCGGCTCTCGGCCGCTTCCGACCCTAGGTGGCCGGGGGGGCCGCCGCGCGGCGAGCCCCCGAGGTGGGGAGAGCGTGGATCCACTCTTCGGCGCGGCGCTTTCGAGGGGGGTGGCGGCGCTCGGGCTGTCGGTGGGCCAGCCCGCGCAGGAGCAGCTCGCCCGCTACGCCGACCGGCTCCTCGCCTGGAACCGCAAGGTGAACCTCACCGCCGTCACCGACCCGGTCGAGCTGGCGGAGAAGCACCTCCTCGACAGCCTGGCGCTGTTGCCGGAGGTCGCGGGGGCGCGCTCCCTCCTCGACGTGGGCTCGGGCGCCGGGCTTCCCGGGGTGCCGCTCGCCATCGCGCTCCCCGACCTGGAGGTCACCTGCTGCGACGGCGCGGCGAAGAAGGTGGCCTTCGTGAAGGCGGTGACGGCGGAGCTCGGGCTGCGGGTGCGGGCTCGGGCGGTGCGGGCGCAGGGGAAGCCGGAGGAGGAAGGGCTGCCGCGCGCCGACCGGGTCGTGAGCCGGGCCCTCGCCGACCCGGAGCGCTGGCTCGGGCTCGGGGGGGCCTACCTGGCCGAGGGGGGCGCGGTGCTCGCCACGCTCGGCCGGGAGGTGGACGAGGGCGCGCTCGTCCGGGCCGGGGAGGCGGCCGGCCTGGCGCTCGTCTCTCTCCGCCGCTTCGCGCTCCCCCTCTCCGGGGCCCAGCGGGCAGTGGCCGCCTTCCGGCGGCGGGGCTGAGGGGCTCCCCCGGGCCGGTCTGTTCCACGTGGAACGCCGCCGGGGAGAGGGAGCGGCGGGAAGCCGTCCCCGCCGGCGGGGGAGGCCCCTCGTTCCACGTGGAACAAACCCTGTCAGATCGCCGGGGCACACTGCGCGCCGTTCGAGGGTCGGAGGCCGGCCTTGCCATCGGCCGGGGCCGGGGGTAGACCCGCCGCACGGGAGAGCCATGGGCCGCATCGTCACCATCGCCAACCAGAAAGGCGGGGTCGGCAAGACCACCACCGCCGTGAACCTCGCCGCCTCGCTGGCCGCCGGCGAGCACCGCACCCTCCTCGTCGACCTCGACCCGCAGGGGAACGCCGGCTCGGCCCTGGGCGTGGCGCGCGACGAGGTGGCCGAGAGCGTCTACGAGGTGCTCCTCGACGGGCGCCCGGCGCGCGAGGTGGCGCGCCGCACCGAGCTCAAGTTCCTCGACCTCGTCCCCTCGAGCCGCCACCTGGTGGGGGCGGAGCTCGAGCTCGCCGGCGTGGAGCGGCGCGAGTACCGGCTCAAGGAGGCGCTCGACCGAGTGGCGAGGGACTACGAGCACGTCATCGTCGACTGCCCGCCCTCGCTCGGGCTCCTCACCCTGAACGGGCTCGTGGCCGCGAGCGGCGTGATCGTGCCGCTGCAGTGCGAGTACTTCGCGCTCGAGGGGCTCGCCGACATCCTGCGCACCGTGGAGCTCGTCCGGGCGGGAGCGAACCCGCGCCTGGAGGTGGACGGGATCCTCCTCACCATGTTCGGCCAGAACAACCTCGCCTCGCAGGTCGCCGAGGACATCCGCAAGCACTTCAGCGGCCGGGTGTTCGAGACCATCATCCCCCGCAACGTGCGGCTCTCCGAGAGCCAGTCCCACGGCAAGCCCATCCTCCTCTACGACGTGGCGAGCAAGGGCTGCCAGAGCTACCTCGCCTTCGCCCGCGAGCTCACCCGGCGGGGCGCGCGCGGGGAGAGGAGGGCGAGATGAGCCTCGCCGATCGTCGTCGCCCCGCCCTCGGGCGCGGCATGGCCGCGCTCCTCCCCAACGCCGCGCCTCCCCCGGCGGCGAGCCGCGCGGTGATGCAGCTCCCCATCGAGGCAGTGGAGCGCTCGAAGGAGCAGCCGCGCAAGCGCTTCGACGAGCGCCAGCTGGAGGAACTCGCCGCCTCCATCCGCGAGCACGGGGTGGTGGAGCCCATCCTGGTGCGCCGCCACGGCGAGCGCTACCGGATCGTGGCCGGGGAGCGCCGCTGGCGGGCGGCGCAGCGCGCCGGGCTGAAGGACATCCCGGCGCTCCTGCGCGAGGCCGGGGACCGGGAGGCCTTCGAGCTCGCCTTGGTCGAGAACCTCCAGCGCACCGACCTCAACGCCATCGAGGAGGCCGAGGCCTACGAGTTCCTCCTGAAGGAGCACGGGCTCACCCAGGAGGAGGTGGCGGGCCGGGTGGGGAAGGAGCGCTCCACCGTGGCGAACGGGCTTCGCCTCCTCAAGCTCCCGGCCGAGGTGCGCGACATGGTCCGGGACGGCCGGCTGGAGATGGGGCACGCCCGGGCGCTCCTCGCCCTGGAGCGCTCGGACTCCATCCGCAAGATGGCGCACGAGGTGGTCCGCGCCGGGCTCTCGGTGCGGGCCACCGAGGCGCTCGTCCGCAAGGCGCTCGCCCCCGAGGGGGCCCGGGGACGGAACGGTGCCGACTCCGAAACGCCCGCCGTCCGCGCGGTGGTGAACCGGCTGCAGCGCCGGCTCGGGGCCCGCTGCCGGCTCGCCCCCCGCACCGCCCAGGCCGGGAAGATCGAGATCGAGTACACCTCGCTCGAGGAACTGGACGGGATCCTGGCCCGCATCGGGGCCTGAGGGGAGGCCCATTCACGGTAGGTGTATGTCGCCGGGTGTGGGCAGGCATCCCACGGAGGGGCAGATCGCCCGACAGGCGGCAGTTGGACGGAGGGGCCGCCCGGTGCTAACCCTTGCCTGGCCGGGACGGCCGTCCCGGGAACGAGGCACATCGCAGGTGGCGCCTCCGCGCCCCCTGCCTCTTCAGGACCGGAGGTGAGTCGGCATGGCCATGTTGAAGCGGGAAGAGACGCAGGGCCCCGCCCTGGTCGGCAGCGACCTGAACGCGCTGCTCGGGCGCGGGTCGGAGTTCGACGGCAAGCTCACCTTCGAGGGCACCGTCCGCATCGACGGCCGCTTCACCGGGACCATCGTCACGAACGACACCCTGGTGGTGGGCGAGGGCGCCAAGGTGAGCGCCGAGGTGAACTGCGGCACGATCGTGGTGCACGGCGAGGTGAACGGGAACATCCGGGCCCAGGTGGGCGTCGAGCTCCACCAGCCCGCCCGCGTCCACGGCAACATCGAGACGCCCGCGCTCATGGTGGCGAAGGGCGTGATCTTCGAGGGGCAGTGCAAGATGGAGAGCGCGGCGGGCGAGCGGGCGAGCCGGACCCCGACGCTCGTGCCCGCGCCCCCGGCCTCGCCGCCGAAGTAGGCGGCTCCCGCCCGCCGGGCGAGAGAAGGGCGGGCCGCCCGGAGGCTGGCCCGCCCCGCTCCCTGCATCTCGTGCCTCGCGAGAGGCCTCAGGGACCCTCTAGGACACCTTCACCTGGATGGCCTTCGGCTTCGCCTCCGCCTTCTTCGGCAGGTGGACGCTCAGCACGCCGTTCTTCGACTCGGCGCGGACCTTCTCCACGTCGACGCTGCTGGGGAGGGCGAAGGTGCGCGTGAACGCCCCGTAGGACATCTCCACGCGGTGGTAGTTCTCCTTCTTCTCCTCCTTCTCCATCTTCCGCGAGCCCTTCAGGGTGAGCACGCCGTTCTCGAAGCGAATGTCGACGTCCTTCGGGTCGACGCCGGCGAGGGCCGAGCGGACGACGACTTCCTCGCCGTCCTCGTAGACGTCACAGGCGGGGGTCCAGCCGAGCGACTCGGCCGGGCCCATGCGAGCGAGCCCGTCGTCGAACAGGCGGGCCACCTCGTCCTGGAAGCGGGCGAGATCCCGGAAGGGGTCGTAACGAGTAAGGATTGCCATTTGATCTCCTCCTTGTCTGAGTTCTTTCGGACAAGGCGAAGGTAAGTACGATGTGCAAATTGTCAAAAGCGGACTCAAGGCCGCGTTCTGAGACCCCATTTCAGCTTGACCATCCGCGTGGGACCGTGCTAGCTAGCGGCCCCCCATGATCGTCGGTTCCATCGCCCGCCGTTACGCCAAGGCGCTGTTCTCCCTGGCGGACGAGAAGGGCCAGATCGAGCAGTGGTCGAAGGGCCTCGAGGTGCTGCGCCACCTCCTCGCCCTTCCCGAGCTCCGCGACGCGCTCTCGAACCCCGCGATGGAGCGCGAGCGGCGGCGGGCCCTGGCGAAGGGGCTCTCGGTCGCGGTCGAGCTCGCGAGCCCCAAGCTCCTCGCGGCGGCCGTGCTGGGCCTGGAGGAGGACGTGAGAAACCTCCTGCTCCTCCTCGCCGACCGCAACCGGCTCGCCTACCTGCCGGCCATCGTCGACGACTACCGGGCGCTCGCCGATCAGCGGCTCGGGCGGGTGCGCGCCAAGGTGACGAGCGCCGTGCCGCTCGCCGCCGACGAGACCCGCCGCATCTCGGACAAGCTCGCACAGGCCACAAAGGCCCAGGTCATCGTGGAGACGGCCGTGGACCCCGCGCTCCTGGGCGGCGTCGTCGCCCAGGTGGGCAGCGTCGTCTACGACGGCTCCGTCCGCTCGCAGCTCGAGGAGCTGCGCCGCGCCATGAAGCAGTAGCCACCCGCTGGAGACAACGGACATGGACATCCGCGCCGACGAGATCAGCCGCATCATCCGCGAGCAGATCAAGGACTACGGGAAGAAGGTCGACGTCTCCGAGACCGGGACCGTGCTCTCCCAGGCCGACGGCGTGGCGCGCGTCTACGGCCTCTCCGGCGCCGCCGCCGGCGAGCTCGTCGAGTTCCAGAACGGGGTACGCGGCCTCGTCCTCAACCTGGAGGAGGACAACATCGGCGTGGCGGTGATGGGTCACGCCGAGGAGATCCGCGAGGGCGACGCCGTGAAGCGCACCGGCCGCATCGCCGAGGTGCCGGTGGGCGAGGAGCTACTCGGCCGCGTGGTGGACGGCCTCGGGAACCCCATCGACGGCCGCGGCGCCATCGTCGCCAAGGCCACCCGCAAGGTGGAGATCAAGGCCCCCGGCATCGTCAAGCGCAAGAGCGTGCACGAGCCCATGCAGACCGGGCTGAAGGCCATCGACGCGCTCGTCCCCATCGGGCGCGGCCAGCGCGAGCTCATCCTCGGCGATCGCCAGACCGGCAAGACCGCGGTGGCCATCGACGCCATCATCAACAACAAGGGGAACAACCTCTACTGCTTCTACGTCGCCATCGGTCAGAAGCAGTCGACGGTGGCCCGGGTGGTGGACACCCTCAAGAAGTACGGCGCCATGGAGTACACCACCGTGGTGGCCGCCAACGCGTCCGATCCCGCGCCCATGCAGTACCTGGCGCCCTACACCGGCGTCACCATGGCCGAGTACTTCCGCGACTCCGGCCGCCACGCCCTCATCATCTACGACGACCTCTCCAAGCAGGCGGTGGCCTACCGCCAGCTCTCCCTCCTGCTGCGGCGCCCGCCGGGGCGCGAGGCCTACCCGGGCGACGTCTTCTACCTCCACAGCCGCTTGCTCGAGCGCGCCGCCAAGCTGTCGGAGAAGGAGGGAGGCGGGTCGCTCACCGCCCTGCCCATCATCGAGACCCAGGCGGGCGACGTCTCGGCGTACATCCCGACGAACGTCATCTCCATCACCGACGGCCAGATCTTCCTGGAGACCGACCTCTTCTACCAGGGCGTTCGCCCGGCCATCAACGTCGGCATCTCCGTGTCGCGCGTGGGCGGATCGGCGCAGATCAAGGCGATGAAGCAGGTGGCCGGCATGCTGAAGCTCGAGCTCGCCCAGTACCGCGAGCTCGCCGCCTTCGCCAAGTTCGGCTCCGACCTCGACAAGGCCACCCAGGAGACGCTCGCCCGCGGCGAGCGACTGGTGGAGGTGCTGAAGCAGGGGCAGTACCTCCCGCTCTCGGTCGACAAGCAGGTCATCCAGATCTACGCCGCCACCCAGAAGGACGCGCAGGGACAGGGCTGGATCCGCGCCATCCCGGTGGAGGAGGTGGGCCGCTACATGAAGGAGCTCCTCGAGTTCCTGGCGGCCCGGCACCCCGAGGTGTCGAAGCAGATCGAGGAGAAGAAGCAGCTCGACGACGGGACCCGCAAGTCGCTCGACGCTGCCCTGGAGGAGTTCCGCGGCGTCTTCCAGATCGAGCAGAAGGCTTAGAGAGCCCGAGGCCCCCCGTGCCTTCCCTTCGCGACATCCGGCGCCGCATCGGCTCCGTGAAGAGCACCCAGCAGATCACCAAGGCCATGAAGATGGTGGCTGCGGCGAAGCTCCGGCGCGCCCAGGAGGCCATCACCCGCGCCCGGCCCTATGCGGTGCTGCTCGAGCAGACCCTGAGCCGGGTCGCCTCGCGCGCCAGGGCCGAGGAGGCCGCCGCCCACCCCCTGCTGTCCCCGCGCCCGGCCCGGGTGGCGGAGCTCGTCGTCATCACCTCCGACCGCGGACTCGCCGGCGGCTTCAACTCCAACGTGGTGCGGCGCGCCCAGCGCTTCCTCGTCGAGAACGCCGGCACCTACGAGCGCGTCTTCGTCTCCACCATCGGCCGCAAGGGGCGCGACAGCCTGAAGGCGCGCCGGGTGGCCATGCGCAAGGACTTCACCGGGGTGCACGCCCGCCTGAGCTACGAGAAGGCGCACGAGATCGCGGCCGAGTACGCCGAGCGCTACCTCGCCGGCGAGGTGGACGCGGTCTTCCTCCTCTTCAACGAGTTCAAGAGCGCCATCTCCCAGACGGTGCGGCTCAAGCAGTTCCTGCCCGTCGAGACCGCGCCGGTCTCGGAGGCAGGCGCCAGCGCCGACTTCCTCTACGAGCCCGCCCGCGCCGAGCTGCTCGCCGACCTGGTCCCGCGCCACCTCGACGTGCAGGTGTGGCGCGCGCTCCTCGACTCGGCGGCCAGCGAACACGGGGCGCGCATGACCGCCATGGAGGCGGCGACCAAGAACGCGGCCGAGATGATCGCCGCCCTGTCCCTCCAGTACAACCGCGCGCGGCAGGCCTACATCACCAAGGAGCTCATGGAGATCGTGAGCGGCGCCGAGGCCCTCAAGTAGCCCTCCAGGGAAAGAACGACATGTCCCAGACCCAGACCCAGAACGGAAGGATCACCCAGGTCATCGGCCCGGTGGTGGACGTCGAGTTCCCGCCCGGCTCGCTCCCCGAGATCTACACCGCGCTGGCGGTGACGAACCCGAGCCTCGACGACCGGAAGGAGAACCTGGTCCTGGAGGTGGCGCAGCACCTGGGCGAGAACACCGCCCGCGCCGTCGCCATGGACTCCACCGACGGCCTCGTCCGCGGCATGACGGTGAAGAACACCGGCGCGCCCATCCAGATGCCGGTGGGCAAGGAAGTGCTGGGCCGCATCCTCAACGTGGTGGGCGAGCCCGTGGACGAGCGCGGGCCGGTGAGCGCCAAGGGCTTCAAGCCCATCCACCGCCCGCCGCCGACCCTCGTCGACCTGAACGTCAAGATCGAGGCCTTCGAGACCGGCATCAAGGTCATCGACCTGCTCGCCCCCTACCTGCGCGGCGGCAAGATCGGCCTCTTCGGCGGCGCCGGCGTGGGCAAGACGGTGCTCCTCATGGAGCTCGTCAACAACGTCGCCAAGGAGCGCGGCGGCTTCTCGGTGTTCGCCGGCGTGGGGGAGCGCACCCGCGAGGGCAACGACCTCTACCACGAGATGATGGACTCGGGCGTCATCAACAAGGACGACCTCTCCAAGAGCCAGTGCGTGCTGGTGTACGGCCAGATGAACGAGCCGCCCGGCGCCCGCGCCCGGGTGGGGCTCTCGGCCCTCGCCATCGCCGAGTACTTCCGCGACGACGAGGGGCGCGACGTGCTCCTCTTCATCGACAACATCTTCCGCTTCACCCAGGCGGGCTCGGAGGTGTCGGCGCTCCTCGGCCGCATCCCCTCCGCCGTGGGCTACCAGCCCACCCTCTCCACCGAGATGGGCGAGCTGCAGGAGCGCATCACCTCCACCAACAAGGGCGCCGTCACCTCGGTGCAGGCCATCTACGTGCCCGCCGACGACCTCACCGACCCGGCCCCGGCCACCGCCTTCGCCCACCTCGACGCCACCACGGTGCTCTCCCGCAAGCTCACCGAGATCGGCATCTACCCGGCCGTGGACCCGC
>DATJZG010000155.1:0-2558 GCA_035499295.1 Anaeromyxobacteraceae bacterium | reverse complement strand
CGCTCCGCTGCGCTCCGCCGGAGCTCGGGGCGGCGGTGGAGCGGCTCGCCGAGGAGGCCGCGTCGCGGAGGAAGGAGGCGGAGCGCCTGGTCTCGGCGCTCGGGGCGGCCGAGGCCGACCGGCTCGCCGCCGCCGCCCCGCCTCCGGCGCCGGTGATGGCGGAGCTCTCCCCGCCCCTCGGTTCGCCCTCCGGCCTGCGGGCGCTCGCCCAGGCGCTCGCCGCCCGCGGCCGCACCGCGTTCCTCGGGGCGGTGGAGGGCGGGCGCGCGCACCTGTGCTTCGCCCGGCCCCGCGGGCCCGGGCCGCACCTCGGCGAGGTGCTGCGCCGGGTCGCCGAGGAAGGCGGGGGGAAAGGCGGAGGCGCTCCCGATCTCGCCCAGGGGAGCGTCGACGATATCGGGGCGCTCGGCCGGCTCCTTTACTCGGCGGCCCGGAGCGCCGAGGATCCGAAGGCATGAGAACGAAGCCATGGGTGGCCGCGGCGGCGCTCCTCTTGGTGCTCGCGCCGCGCGCCCGCGCCGGCGGCGCCCCGGCGAGCTCCATGCTCCCGCTCGCCCCGAATGCCCCCATCACCTTCGGGGTGAGCCAGCCGAACGGCCCGAAGCGGGCGGCGGAGGCGAAGGCGCTCCTCGAGCCCTACCTCACCGACGCGATGAAGCGCCCGGTGAAGGTGGTCATCCTGCCGAGCTACGAGGACCTCACCCGGGCGCTCTCCTCCGGCGAGGTGGACCTCGCCTGGGTGGAGCCCCTCGCCTTCGTCGCCGCCCAGAAGAAGAACCGCGAGGTGCAGGCGGTCGCGAAGGCGCTGCGCCACGGAAAGCTCTTCTACCGCGCCGCCGTCTTCGTGCGCGCCGACTCGCCCTTCCAGTCGCTCACCGACCTGAGGGGCAAGAGCATCGCCTGGGTGTCGAGGAGCTCCGCCTCCGGGTACCTCTTCGCGCGGGCGCTCCTCGTCTCCCAGGGCTTGAACCCCGACACCTTCTTCCGCGGCCAATCGTTCGCCGGGGACCATCCGCGCGCCTGCGAGGCGGTGCGCGCCAAGAAGGCGGACGCCGGTGCCACCTTCAGCGACGAGCGGCCCGCGGGGGAGAGCCCCCTCGCCGACGGCTGCGGGGACAGCCCGCCGGTGGGCGACTTCCGGGTGGTGGCCCTCTCCGCCCCCATTCCCAACGACGTCGTCGCGGCGCGCCCCGGGTTCGACGAGCAGGTGACTGAAAACGCCCTGCAGGTGCTCGCCGACATGTCGCAGACCGAGGGGGGCCGGCGCATTCTCCGCGACGTCTTCCACGTCGACGGCTGGGGAGTCGCGGTGGCGGGCGACTTCGCCGCGGTGGCGGAGGCGCTGAAGGCGAGCGGTTCGCCCCCGGCCCCGGTGAAGGCGGCGAAGAAGCCCGCGAAATCGAGCCCGTAGTCCTCCCCCTCGACGCCCTCCCCGGGCGATGGCACCATCCATCCAAAGGGGGAGCGATGACCGACGCACAGGTGCCGCGCGAAGCGATTCCGGTGCGGGAGCCGGCCGACCACGAGGTGGCGGCGGGCGCCATCGCCGGGCTCACCGGCGCGATCGCCATGTGGCTGCCGGCGATGATCGCGAGCCCCGGCGAGCAGGGCTTCCTCTTCCCGCTCCGGCTCGTCGCGGCGAGCGTGATGGGGGCGTCCGCGCTCGACACCGGCAACGGGGCCGCGCCCGCGCTCGTGGGGGCGCTCCTCGTCCTCCTCATGGCGGTGCTGTGCGGGCTCGTCTTCGTGAGCATCCTGCCGGAGACCGCCACGTCGGTCCGCGCCTGCCTCGCCGGCGCGGTCTACGGGGCCGCGCTCTTCGCGCCCGCCTGGTACGGCTTCGTGCGGGTGGCGGATCCCATCCTCTACTCGGCGGGGCTCCCCCTGCCCGTGCCCCTCCTGCACGCCGTCTACGGCATGGTGCTCGGGCTGCAGGTGCCGGTGCTCCGGAAGATCCTTCCCTAGCCGTCTCCGCCGCGGCGCAGCTGCACCAGCGTGGCCCCGAACCCGCCGGCGGTCTCGTCGGCGAGGTGAAAGGACTCGACGAGGCGATGGCGCCGGAGCTCCGCCTCCACCGTCCGCCGCAGCGCCCCGATTCCCTTTCCGTGAATGACGCGCACCGAGAGGACCCCCTCCTCCGCGCAGGCGTCGAGGTAGGCACGGACCGCCTCGCCCACCTCTTCCGGGCGGAAGGCGTGCAGGTCGAGGATCCCGTCGATGGGCACCCGGTGCTCCACGCGCGCCAGGATACGCCGCCCGCGCGACGGCCTAGAAGGACCCGGAGAAGCCGACGGGCGCGACGAGGCGTGCCGCCGCGGCGGGCGAGGAGGTGGAGCCGCTCACCGGGGGGTGGAACACTCGCGGGATGGCCCACCCCAGCAGGCCGCCGACGGCCGAGCCCACCAGGATGTCGGTGAGGTAGTGCTGGTCGGCGGCGATGCGGAGGTAGCCCACCGCCGCCGCGAGGGGGAATCCCACCCCGGCGGCGATCCCCACTCCCGAGTAGCCTCGCATGGAGGCCACCGTGACGGTCGCGGCGACCACCGAGAAGGCGAACG
>DATJZG010000154.1:0-25039 GCA_035499295.1 Anaeromyxobacteraceae bacterium | reverse complement strand
AGCACACCATCTGTCACCCGCAGCGTGCTAAAAACGCCCCATCCGGAAAGCAATCCAACTTGACCGGCGGAAAGCGCCGCGTCGGTGGCCTGGCGGATGGTGTCGTTGTGGAGGATATGGCGGTGGAGCACCCGCTTATTTTAACAAGGTCCGATGGGGCAGCCGTTTGCTGCGCCGGCTGCCCCACGCGGATGGATCTACATCTTCACCAGGGTCGCCACCGAAATGTGCGGCCAGTGGATCCCGATGAAGTCGAGAATGACCCGCTGGACGTACTGCAGCTGCAGGAACTCGCCGTAGACCGGGTGCTTCACCGTCTCCACCCAGAAGATCGCGTCCATCTGGGCGGCGTTGGCGTTCTTCACGACGAAGGGGATGTTGACGATCCCGCCCGCGGGCGCGGTGGAGATGGCGATGACCACGGTGCTCTCGATCGCCTGCCCCTTGATCTCCTCCAGGAGCACCAGGGCCGGGTTCTTGATGGTGGCCGCGGCGTCGAGCCCGGGAGGCAGGAGCGCCGGGAGCGGGCTCGTCGTGAACGGCTTCAGGTAGGCGGCGTTCGTCACCGGGGTCGCGGGAGGCGAGTTGAGCGCGGGGACGGCTCCGGTGAAGGGCGTGGAGTCGACCGGGTCAATCTTCGGCCCGCCGGAGACGGTGGCGGCGAGCGTGCTCTGCGCCAGGAGCGAGTCCCCGTGCGGGATGGTCGCCTGCCGCACGTAGGTGTCGCTCCCGACCGAGGGGTCGGTCGTCGGCGGGACGCGGACCCACAGGCCGGGCTCCAGGTGGATCCCCGAGTCGTCGGCGCGATCGCTCACCTGCTGCAGGTAGTGGATGCCGTGCAGCTCGATGTCGCCCTGCGCGGAGCCGCGATTGGGGATGTTGCCGCCGATGCGGACGAAGTCGAGCGTCTCCTTCGTCGAGGTGAGCTCGAGGAAGAAGGGTTGGCCGTTCTGCTTGTCGGGGCGGGAGATGAGATTGAAGCCGTGCCCCACCCAGTGGCCGGGCAGCTCCTTCAGGAGGCCCAGGTTCTTCTGGACCGTGGCGCTCGGCGGACTCACGCGGAAGGACTTCGTCATGGCTCTCTCCTCGTCGCCCGAAGCCCCGTCCGGAAGCCGTCGCCAGCCGGTCTCGCGCCCGTGCTGGCTCCTCGGGCCGGCCTTCCCTAATCGTGGAGGAGGCGAAGCGCCGTCGAGACATACGGGTTCCGCCGTTGGTGGCGCCTCGTCCGTTGAACGTCGGCCGTCTCGACGACGCGCGACCCCGGCGGCGACAGGCCCTGCGGCGCGGCCTCGACGGGTCGTAAACCGATTGTTCTCGCTCGGTCCGTTGACGTTCGGTGACAGGTCCGTCGAGCGGCGTGTAGGCGCCTGTGGGGAGGCTGGAGTCGCCGTAGGACTCTCGGGCGGGGTTGGCCCGGCCGATATCACAAATGGTGAACCATCGTTTACGGCCCGTGCGGGAGATGCCCGGGCGCGAGGGCCGGGTGAAGGATCTGCCGGATCATCGCGCCGGCGGCGGGCCGGGCGTCGCCCCCGACCACGCCGGCGCGCGGGAGGAAAAAATGGCGGTGACGAGCGAAGGCTTCGACCGGCTCTTCCAGGTGCTGATGCGGGTCCGGCTCACGGCCACCACGCCGCCGCCGCCGCCCTACGGAAGCTCGCCCACCCCGAGCCGCGTGCTCGGCCCGGTGCGCGCCGGCGCGGCGCTCGTGCCGCTCGTCTACCGGCAGCACTACGTCTCCTCCCTCGAGTCGCACCTTCCATCGCTCGTGGCCGGGCTGGTGGAGCAGAACGACCTGGGCGTGCTCGAGGCCCTCGCCGGCGCCGTGTACCAGCACAAGCAGACCGTGGGCCGGCCCGAGCTCCGCCGCTTCCTCGCCGTCATCTCGAACCTCTACCGGTCGTTTCTCGACAAGGCGAAGCGCTCGCAGGCGCAGTTCCCCATCCGCGAGCAGCTCCCGCCCCTCGCCATCTTCCAGAACTCGGCTGCGCAGGGCCCCTACACGCTTCCCGTCGACGCCGTGCACCAGCTCATCGGCTCCGACGTGGGCGTGGTGAGCCTCCCGGCTGCCTACCGGGACCACCCCTTCTTCTGGGCCTCGCTGGCGCACGAGACGGGTGGACACGACGTGCTGCACGCCGACCCTGGGCTCATCCCCGAGCTGCAGGACGGCGCGCGACGCCTCCTCGGGGGCAAGCTCGGCGCCGTCTGGTCCTACTGGATGGACGAGGCAGCCTCCGACGTCTACGGCGTCATGAACGTGGGGCCGGCCTTCGCGCTCAACCTGGCGGCCTTCTTCGCGACCCTCATCGCCCAGCTCGAGCACAAGAAGGTGCCGTCGCTGCGCACCCAGTCCGGCCCCATCGACGCGACGCCCACCAGCCCGCTCGATCCCCACCCCACCGATCTCCTGCGGCTGCACCTGGCCATCGGCGTCGTCGAGAACCTCGCCGGGCTCTCCGAGAACCGGCAGGTGCAGTACCGCGAGGACCTGAAGGCGCTCGCCCGCATCCTCGCCCCCGATGCCCGGTCCATCGAGATCGAGGGGTCGGTCCGGCAGGACTCCGGCGAGGTGATCACGCTCTCCGACTCCTTCCCGCTCGTGGACATGCAGGACGCCGCCCGCCGGGTGGGCGGCATGATCGCCACCGCGAAGCTCGAGGCCTTCGGCGGTCACGGCATCCAGGACATCGAGACCTGGGACGACCCCGACGAGGACCGGGCGCTGCAGGTGGCCGCCGCCATGCGGGCCCGCGGGCCGGTCACCGGCATCGGAGACGACGCGCAGCTCCTCGCCGGGCTCACGCTCGCGGTCTACGAGAACCCCGCCGCCTACGCCGAGGTCACCCGCCTCCTCGACGCCGGGCTCGACGAGAGCTTCGCCCACGACGCCTTCTGGGGCCTGGCGCAGAAGGACGTCGCCTTCCTCGGCCACGCCAGGGTCCAGCGCGTGCGCCCGCCCGAGGAGCCGGTGGACCCGCTCGCGGCGGAGCTCATCGAGTTCAACTCGCTCGAGCCCGGCGCCTTCGACGCGGTCGGCCAGGAGGCGCTGGCGATGCGGGCGACGCCGCCCGCCGCCATCCCCTGGCCGCGGGGAAAGGCGCCGAAGGCGGCACCGCTCTCCCGCACGCCCCCGGTGGACCAGGCGCTCCCGAGGTGCGACTACCTCGCCATCACCTGGACGGTGGACGAGGCGAACGCCATGGCCACCGTCCTCACCCCGGGGTTCCTGGCGGCGCCCCCCTCGAGCGACCGGAGCGGCAACGCCTGGTACCACTACGCCAGCCGCTTCGCGGACTACCGGGGCATGCTGCGGCCGGGGACCGTTCCCTTCAGCGAGCACATCCTGGGCCGCTACCTCTTCTCCGAGTTCGGCGGCAAGCGGGTGGTGTGCTTCAAGTCCGACCTGCACCTGGCGCGCGACACCGAGAAGATGCCGGTGAAGAAGCTCTTCCAGCAGCTCATCCAGGAGACGCGGGCGAAGCTCGTCGTCACCACCGGCACGGCCGGCGCCATCGGCGGGAAGCTCCAGCTCGGCGACGTGGTGGTGGCCACGAGCTGCACCTTCCACTGCGAGGGGATGTTCAAGAACCAGCCCTTCAACGGCAAGACCTTCACGAGCGACACGCCGATGGCGGCGAGGGAGTTCCAGCTCGCGAACGACACCCTCCTGCCCGCCAACGCCAGCCGGCTCGAGCCCCAGCGGCGTGGGGTGCCCCGCATCTTCTGGGACCGCTCGCAACTCGGCCAGCTCGACCAGATCGTCACCACCGACATCTTCGCCTTCGACGACGTGCGCGACACCTTCGAGCTGCAGGGGCTGGGCTCGGCGGTGGAGATGGACGACGCCGTCCTGGGCCTCGCCTGCTCCGAGCTCTCGCAGCCACAGCAGTGGCTCGCCATCCGCAACGCCTCCGACCCGCAGATGGACGGATCGTCGCTCGGCGAGGAGAAGAGCGAGGCGGCCGCCATCTACAAGAAGTTCGGCTTCTGGACCACCATCCCGAGCGTGATCGCCACCTGGGCGGCCATCGTCGGGCACGGAGAGTGAACGGAAGAAGGAGCCCGGGGTCGGCCGCCCGAGGCCCGGAAGGGGTGACGCTCCGCAGGGGACCCATGGCGAAGGCGAAGACCAAGGCAGCTCTCTCGGGACCCGGCAAGGTGCCGGTGAGCGTCCTCGTCAACGGCCTGACGCGAAAGGCGGAGCTCGAGCCCTGCATCACGCTCCTCGACGCCCTGCGCGAGCACTGGGGTCTCACCGGCGCGAAGCGGGTCTGCGACCGCGCCACCTGCGGGGCCTGCACCGTGCTGGTGAACGGAGCCCGGGTGTACGCGTGCGGGCTCCTCGCCATCGACGTGCAGGGAGACGAGATCACCACCGTCGAGTCCCTGGACCAGGGCGGCGCCCTCGACCCGGTCCAGGAGGCCTTCGTCGCCGCGGACGCGCTCCAGTGCGGCTTCTGCACCTGCGGCTTCGTCGTGTCGGCGACGGCGTTTCTCGCCGAGAACCCGGACCCGACGCCCGCCCAGATCCGCAAGGGCATGTGCGGGAACCTCTGCCGCTGCGGCACCTACGTGGGGGTGCAGGAGGCCGTTTCCGCGGCGGCGAAGGCGCTCTCCAAGGCCGCGCGGCCGCCGGCGCGGCGCGCCGGAGGGAAGAGATGAGCGCCTACGACTGGCCGCCTGCAGGTCAGCGCCGGATCCTCGGCACCGACGTGGCGCGGATCGACGCGCCGGCGAAGGCGAGCGGACGGGCGGCCTACACCCACGACGTCCGCCTGGCGGGGATGCTCTACGCCCGGACCGTCCGCTGCCCGCACGCGCACGCCCGGGTGAAGAAGATCGACCTCTCCGCCGCCGAGAGGATCCCGGGGTTCAAGGCGGCCTTCGTCGTCCAGGGCACGGGCACGGAGATCTTCTGGGCCGGCGACGACGTGGTCGCGGTGGCGGCGGAGGACGAGCACGCGGCCGAGATGGCCATGCGCGCGGTGGCGGTGGAGTACCAGGTGCTGCCCCACCTCGTCGTCGACTCGAGCGCCGACGTGCCGGCGGCGTTCTCGAAGCCCATGGACCCGGAGCTCGTGGGCGACCCCGACGGCGCCTTCGCCAAGGCCGACGCGGTGGCGGAGGGCGACTACGGGCTGCCGGTCATCACTCACTGCTGCCTGGAGACGCACGGCAGCGTCGCGGCCTGGGGCAAAGACTCGCTCGAGATGCACGTCTCCACCCAGGCAGTCGCCGGCGTCCCGGAGCAACTCGCCCTGGCGCTCAAGGTCCCGCAGAGCCAGATCCGGGTGCACGCCCCCTACGTCGGGAGCGCGTACGGCTCCAAGCTGGCGGCCGACCGCTGGGGCCTCTCGGCGGCCCATCTCTCGAAGCAGGCCGGCGGAGCGCCCGTCCGCCTGGTCCTCGACCGGCGCGAGGAGCAGGAGGTGGCCGGCTGCCGCCCCTCTACCTACGCCCACGTGAAGGTGGGCGCCCAGAAGGACGGCACCCTCGTCGCCTGGCAGTCGACGAGCTGGGGAACGGGAGGGCTGGGCGGCGGCGCCGAGCCGCCGCTGCCCTACCTGTTCCGAATCCCCAACCAGCGCCGCCAGCACACCCAGGTGGTGAACAACATCGGGAGCGCCCGGTCGATGCGCGCCCCCCACAACCCCCAGGCCTGCCTCGTCACCCTGGGAGCCCTCGACGACCTGGCGGCGAAGCTCGGCATGGACCCGGTGGCCCTCCTGCGGAAGAACCTGGGCCTCCTCTCGGCGCACGCCGACGTCTACGCCGAGGAGCTCGGCGTGGCGGACAAGCTCATGCAGTGGTCGAAGCGCTGGAAGCCGCGGGGGACGATGTCGAAGGGCGAGGTCCGGCAGGGGCTCGGCGTCTCCATGCACGCCTGGCCCGGGAAGGCCCATCCCTTCCAGTGCGACCTCACCATACAGCCGGACGGCACCGTCTCCGTCCGGGCCGGCACGCAGGACCTGGGGACCGGGACGCGGACGGTGATGGCCATCGTGGCCGCGGAGACGCTCGGCCTGCCGGTGAAGGCGATCCACGTCGCCATCGGCGACAGCGCCTACCCCGTCTCGGCCGCCTCCGGCGGCAGCGGGACGGTGGGCGGGTCGGCCTCGGCGGTGCGGCGCGCCGCGGTGGACGCGGTCGCGGAGCTCCTCGCCCGGGTGGCCCCGGCGCTCGGCGTCGCGGCCTCGAAGCTCGAGCTCGCCGAAGGCAGCGTGCGGGTGAAGGGCGGCGGGCCGAGCCTCACCTGGAAGCAGGCCTGCTCCAAGCTCGGCGGACTGCCGCTCTCGGTGCGCGGCAAGAACCCGGGCGCGGGGGCGCTCGCCGACAGCGGCGTCGGCGGGGTGCAGATGGCCGACGTCTCGGTCGACGTCCGCACCGGGGTGGTCCGGCTCCACAAGCTCGTGGCGGTGCAGGACTGCGGCCTCGTCGTGGACCGGAAGACGACCACCAGCCAGGTGTACGGCTCGCTGGTGATGGGCATCGGCTACTCGCTCTACGAGGAGAAGCTGATGGACCAGAACCTGGGGCGCTGCCTCAACCCCAACATGGAGTTCTACCGGCTGTGCGGCATCGGCGACGTGGGCGAGCTCGTGGTCCACCTGATGAGCGGGCCGAGCTACGACCGGCGCGGGGTCATCGGCTGCGGCGAGCCGGCGGTCATCTCGCCCGGGACCGCCATCTCCAACGCGGTGGCGAATGCCATCGGGGTGCGGGTCCCGCACCTGCCGCTCACCCCGGACCGGGTGCTCGCCGCCCTCTCGGGGGCGACGCCGTGAACTCCTTCGAGTACGGGGCCCCGACGAGCCTCCCGGAAGCCATCTCGCTCCTCTCCCCCCGCTGGGGCCCGACCGAGATCCTCGCCGGCGGCACCGACCTCGTGGCGCTCATGAAGGACTACGCCGTCACCCCGCGGCGCCTGGTGAGCCTGAAGCGCCTGCCGGGAATGGGCGCCATCGCCTGGTCTCCGTCGAAGGGGCTGCGGGTGGGGGCGCTCGCGACCCTCGACGAGCTCGCCCGCCACCCGGCCGTCGTTCGCCACTACCCGGCCCTGGCGCAGGCGCTCGGGGACGCCGCCAGCCCCCAGATCCGCAACCGGGCCACGGTCGGCGGAAACCTCTGCCAGCGCCCCCGCTGCTGGTACTTCCGGAACGGCTACGGGCTCCTGGCGCTCGACTCGAGGAAGCGGTCGCTCGTCCTCCTCGGCGACAACCGCTACCACGCCATCCTGGGAAACGGCGGTCCGGCCTACTTCGTGAGCCCGTCCACCATCGCGCCCACGCTCGTGGCGCTCGGCGCCCGGGTGCGCGTGGCCGGGCCGGGAAGGTCCCCCGGGCTCCCGGCGTCGCGCCTCATCGCGCTCGAGTCCTTCTACCGGGCGCCCACGAAGGAGGGGCAGAGGGAGCACGCTCTGCGGCCCGATGAGGTGCTGGTGGAGCTCTCCGTCCCGCCCCCGGGTGGCTCTCGCATCGCCTACTACGAGGTCCGGCAGAAGCACGGCTTCGACTGGCCCTTCGCCACCGCCACGGTGCGGCTCGACCTCGCTGGGGAGAAGGTGGCGAGCGCCGTCGTCATGATGGGGCACGTCGCGCCCACCCCCTGGCGCTCCCGGGAGGCCGAGGGGGCACTCGCCGGGCAGGTCCCCACCGACGCCCTGGCCGCCGCCGCCGGGCGCGCCGCGGTGGGCCCGGCGAAGAGCCTCGGCCAGAACGGCTACAAGATCGCCATCGCGCAGGTGGCGGTGGAGCGGGCGGTGCTGTTGGCGGCGGGGCTCGCCGCCGGCGCGCCCTGGCAGGAGGCGGCCTCATGAAGCAGGCGGTGCGGTTCGACGTGAAGCACAAGGACCTGTGCCCGGCGCTGCGCTGGAAGGGGTGGTTCATTCCCCAGGGCGAGGACATGGCGGTGCCCGGGTCCTCGCTCTTCTGGTGCGTGTTCACCCAGACCTGCGTGGGGCCGGACGGCCAGCTGGCGGAGCCGCACGTTTGCTCGGCGCCGGCGCGCTCCTGCCACCGCGGGGCGGTCGCGCAGATCCGGGGCGATCCCGCGCGCGCGGGCGAGCGCGGGTAGCGGCGGGCGACCCTAGCCGCCGGGGGGGCCGCGGCGCGCCGCGTCCACTGCCGCCTTCCAGTGGACGAGCTCGGGATACTTCCTCGCCGTCTCGTCGTATCGCTGCTCGAGCAGCTGCCTCGCCGCGTACTCGAACGTCGCCTGCGCGGCGGTGCGCGGCGGAGTCGCGATGCCCTCCCCGAGGGCGGTCGCGACCGGGATGGGAAGGGAGGGGGCGAGGGGGATGCCGGTCTGCTGCGGCTCGTCCGCGAGCGCGGCGGAGAGGCTCGCGATCCCTTGCGCCCGGCGCGCGTCCACCCCGGCCGAGTACGGCCCGTCCCCGAACGCCTCCGCCAGGAACTGGAGCACCGAGGTGTGGTCGAGGAGCGCGTGGCACACCGAGCCGGGACGGACGAGCGGCGAGGCCACGATCGCCGGCACCCGCGGGCCGAGGGTGGGGAAGAGGTGCCCGGGCGAGCCCGTCGTCTGGTAGGCGATCGCCGGCGGCGCCACGTGGTCGTAGAAGCCGCCGTGCTCGTCGTAGTAGACGACGAGCACCGTCTGCGCCCAGATGTCGGGGTTCGCGGTGGCCGCCTCGTAGGTGCGGCGCAGGAAGTCTTCGCCCCACCCCATGGCGAGGGGCGCGTGGTTGTCGTTCGGGTGGTCCTGCCCGATGTGCGGCCCGTTCTGGTAGGAGGGCTCGACGATGACCACCTGCGGAGCGCTGGCCGGGGTGGCCTCCTTCATGTCGCGGAGGTAGTCCTCGAAGTCGCTGAAGTTCTCGCCGAGGAGGTGGCCCCAGGCCCTCGGGTACAGGGCGAAGAACGAGAGCCCGTCGTGGTAGACGCGCCAGCGGCAGCCCTGCTCGACGAGCCAGTCGAGCACGGTGCCCTCGGTGTCGATGAGGCGCAGCCCGGTGGAGGTGTCGTAGATGCTGCTCTCCCCGGACCACGCCATCGTCCGGTTGGGCTGCGTGCTCGTCGGCATGGAGCTGTGCCAGCGGTCGCAGGTGCAGAAGCTCCGCGCCAGGAAGCTCGTCACCGGGACGAGGTCGGACGGGAGGAAGCTCATCGGGTCGGGCTCGGGGCCGACGTCGGCGACCGGCGGGTCCTGCGCGAGCCGGAAGGCGGCGTAGGAGCTCACGAAGCCGCCCATGGTGATGGGCCCGCCCGGAGTCGGGGCGAGCTGGGCCGCCACCTGGTCGTACTCGTGGGGCAGGTCGGAGGCGAGCGGGTCGTCCTTCTCCCTCGGGAAGGGGTGGAAGAGGGCGCCCTGGTACGCGTTCTCGTAGCGCGAGAGCGGGGCCTCGAGCCCGTCCACGCCCGGGACCAGGTTCTCGAAGTCGAGGTGGCCGAGGACGTGGTCGAACGATCGGTTCTCGAGCATCACCAGGACGACGGTCTTCACCCGATCCTTCCAGCCCATCTCCGCTCCTCGCTCGCGGGCGCTCCTCCTCGAGACGACCCCCCGGCCCGCTCTCATAGTGGCCGGGCGGATCCCCTGCCGGCGGAGGCGACGGCGCGAGCGCACCCGCCTTCGCCGGGGCCACTTTCGGGCGCGCGGGCGGAGGGCAACCGGGGTATGCTCCGCGAAACAGTGGCACCCTTCGCACCCGCGGGTGCCCACATTCTGGGAAGAGCGATGAAGACTTGCCGGGTTGTCGCGATCGCGGCGCTCGCTGCGGGCCTAGTTGCCTGCAGCACCTCGAGCCCGCCCGCCGTGTCGCCAAACGGCCTCACCTACACGACCAACAACGCCGTGTACGCGGCGGGGCTCGCCATTCCTCCGAACACGCCGACCGTCGGCGGGGGCGCCGTCTCGACCTTCTCGGTGTCCCCGGCGCTGCCGACGGGACTCGTCCTCAACGCCACCACCGGCGTCATCTCCGGGACCCCCACGGAGGTGACACCCATCGCGCTCTACCGGGTGGTGGCGAACTACGTGCTCGGCGGGAACACCTCGGCCACCCTCGCCATCTCGGTGGTGGTCGGGGGGTTCGCGTCGGTGGGGAACATGGTGAACGCGCGCTCCGGCCACGCGGCGTCGCTGCTCGCGAGCGGGGCCCTGCTCGTGACGGGCGGGTACGTCGGCGGAGGCTACCTCTCGAGCGCGGAGCTCTTCGCACCGGCCACGGCGACGTTCAAGGCGACGGGCAGCATGGCGAATGCCCGGTCGCTTCACACCGCCACGGTCCTGCAGAGCGGGTTGGTGCTCGTCGCCGGCGGCTATGGAACCGGGGGCGTCATCCTCGCGAGCGCCGAGCTCTACGATCCCGCCAAGGGCACCTTCGCGGCCGTCCCGGGCAGCATGGTCGCGGCGCGCGCCGGCCACACGGCGACGCTCCTCCAGAGCGGGCAGGTGCTCCTCGCCGGCGGCACCGGCCCGGGCGGGATCCTGGCAGGCGCCGAGATCTACGACCCGGGGACGAACACCTTCGCCTACGCGGGAAGCATGACGACGATGCGGTCGGGCCAGTCGGCGACGCTCCTCCAGAGCGGACAGGTGCTCCTCGCCGGCGGCTACGTCGGCAACTCCCCCCTCCCGACCGCCGAGGTCTACGACCCCTCCGCAAACACCTTCACGGCCACCGGGCCCATGGCGGCGGCCCGCGCGCTGCACGTCGCCGCCCTGCTGGCGGGAGGCCAGGTCCTCGTCGCCGGCGGGAACAGCAGCGTCGGCTACCTCGCCACCGCCGAGGTCTACGACCCCTCCGCCGGGACCTTCGCCGCGACCGGGAGCATGATCGCGCCCCGGTCGAGCCACACGGGAACGACGCTGCAGGGCGGCAAGGTGCTCGTCGCCGGCGGGGTGAACGGCTCGGGCTACCTGGTGGGGGCCGAGGTCTACGATCCCGCGAGCGGGACGTTCTCGCTCACCGGCAACCTGCCGGTGCCGATGGCGCTCCACACCGCGGTCCCTCTCCCGGGCGGCGACGTCCTCGTCGCCGGCGGCTGGAACGAGTCGGGGACCCTCCTGAACGCGGAGCTGTACACCCCGTAGCGGCGAGGGCCCCGCGGAAGACCTCTCCCACCCCCTCCCTCGGGGTGGGTAGTCCTGCCCTCGCGCCCCACCGCTGGCCGCCCGCCGGTGCGAGCCTTGCGAGCGCCGCCTCCCGCCCGAGCCCTTCACTCCGGGAAGGCGGGCGGACTCGGTTTCCACCGCCGATGGGGTAGTCTCCATCCCAGGGACCGTCCTCGAGGTGGCATGCGCGGCAGGGCCGGCAGAATCGTCTCCGTCGGGGGCGGGAAGGGCGGCGTGGGAAAGAGCCTCGTCGCCGCGAACCTGGGGGTCGCCCTCGCCCGGGAGGGCGCCCGCGTCGTCATCGTGGACGCGGACCTCGGTGCTCCGAACCAGCACACCCTCTTCGGGATCTCGCGCCCGGGCGCGACCCTCCAGGCGCTCCTCGACCGGCGCATCGGCACGCTGGAGGAGGCGCGCATCGAGACGGGGGTGGACGGCCTGACGCTCGTCCCGGGCGCGTCCGCCGTGGTGGGCTCCGCCAACATCGGCGCGGCGAGGAAGGGGAAGCTCCTGCGCCACGTCCGCGAGCTCGACGCCGAGGTGGTCGTGGTCGACGTGGGGGCGGGCGTCGGCTTCAGCGCCCTCGATCTCTTCGACGTCGCCGACCTGCGCCTCGCCGTCACCTCGCCCCAGCTCACCTCCGTCCAGAACTGCTACGCGTTCCTGAAGGGGGCGGTGTTCCGGGAGCTCCGGCGGGTCGCCGCCGGGAGCGAGGAGGCCTCGGCGATCGACGACGGGCCCGAGGCGGCGGAGCCCACCCGCACCGTCGCCAGCCTCGTCGAGCGGGTGCGGGGCCGCGACCCGGCGCTCGCCGCATCGCTCGACGGGTGCCTCGCCAGCTTCGGCGCGCGCCTCGTCGGCAACCAGGTCTTCGAGCCGCAGGAGCGGAACGTGCTCTACGCGACGTCGCGGATCGTGCGGGATTTCCTGGGCGTCGACGCGCCGGTGCTCGGCGTCCTGCGCGCGAGCCGCCGGATCCACGACTCGGTCGGCGCCGGCCGGCCCTTCGTGCTCGAGGACCCGGCCGCCGAGGCCTCGACCACCTTGCGGGAAGTGGCGCGGGCCGTCCTCGGGGAGGACGTCCGGCGCCTGCGCGCCGGGCGGGAGCAGGTCGGCCTCCCGGGCCCGCCCTCGCACCCGTCGGCCACCTCCTACGGCCCCGACGCGAGGGAGGAGGCTCCCCCCCTTCCCGCCTCGCTCGAGCGACGGCAGCGCGCGCACGACCGGCTCCCCGTGAACTGCCCGGCGACGCTCGTCGCCGCCGGGGCCTCCTTCCCGGCCGTGATCCGGAACGTGTCCGTCGGCGGGGCGCTCCTCGAGCTCGAGCACCCGCCGCCGGTCGGGACCCGGGGAGAGCTCGTCCTCACCCACCTCGACGGCCGCCCCGCCCTCCCCTGCGTCGTCCGCCACGCCTCCGAGGGCAGGGCGGGAGTCGAGTTCACCGCCGGGCGCGACCTGGCGACGGGCGTGGCCCGGTCGATCGCTAGGCGATTCCCGCCGTAGGGAGTGGGGCGCCCGCGAACGCCCCGAGGCCCCACCGCGACCTGCGCCTCACTCGATGTGGTTCGTGGCGTCGATGCTCACGTTGGCGGGGTTGGTCTGGACGTAGAACCCCTTCGGGTTCTGGGGGGCCTGGCAGGCGTTCGCGGCGAAGGTCGACTGCTCGATGGCCACCGAGCCTGAGTTGTCGTCGCTCACGTAGAAGACGGCGCCGCCGAGCTCCTTCGCCGAGTTGTTCGAGACGTCGCTCCCGCAGATCGTGAGGGTGTAGGTGTCTCCGTCGTTGTAGATGGCGCCGCCGCTCCCGCCACCGGGCCCGTTCGTCGCCGGGTTCTCGCCCCAGCCGATCGCCTGGTTGTAGGTCATGACGCTGTTCAGCACCGTGTAGGAGACGCCGATGCTGCCGAGCGCCCCTCCGTTCGATCCCACGTTCCCGAGCCCGGGGGCGCCGCCGAAGGTGCTGTTCACGACGTACACCGGCCCCGCCTGCATGAAGGAGTAGACCGCGGCGCCGGCGACGTCCGGGCCGATCGGGGAGACGGCGTTCCTCACGAAGACGCAGTTCACGATCTTGAGGAGGCCGCTCTCCGCGTAGATGGCGCCGCCGGCCGAGAAGCCCAGCGTGGGGACGGGGGCGGGGGCGTACCCGTCGGCGAAGGTGAGGTTCTGGACCACGAGGCGCGGGTGGTCGTAGTCCTGGCAGTGGGACGTGATCCAGTGGAGGCTCTCGTCGCACCCGTTCTGGTAGAGGATCCGCGTCGCGCCTCCCCCGCTCAGGGTCACCTTGCCCCCGCCGTCGATGACGGTGTCCCCGTCCTTGTTCACGCCGGAGTCGTTCACGATCTCGATCGGGCTCGCGAGCGTGATGGTGACGGGCGCGGGGCCGCAGTCGAAGGTGACGACGCCGGCGTCGTGGATGGCGGCCAGGAGGGCAGCTGGCGTGCAGCTCTCGGGCGTGCCGCTCCCCACCACCGTGGTGGGGTGAGAGGTGTCCTCTAGCCCCGCCCCGGCGGGGACGGCGCACTGCCCGGCCGGATTGCCAGCGGCGGGCCAGGTCTCGGTGGTGAGGCTCACGCCGCTCTTCGGCCCGCCGGCGCCGCACCCGAGCGCGGCGGCGAGCCAAAGGCTTGCGGCGAGCCGCCCGGTCGTCCCGCCGCACCGGCTCGCGCGCCCCCTGTCGCTCATGGTCCCCCCCTCGAGTCGCGAGCGAGGCCGCGGGAATCGCCGCGGCACCCCGCCCCCCGCCGGACGCTGTCCGTGAATGGAGGCCACCGGATCCGATGAGCCCCGGCGGGGTGCAATCACGACAGCACGCCGCCTTCGCCGCGAGGAAGCCCCCTAAAGGGCAGAGGAAATGTCGCAAGGCCTCCTACATAGGGAATGCGGTCCTATCGGGAAGTGAAGGGCGCCGCGGCGGCCGGCCGGGGAGAGGAGACTGCGATGCAGGCAACGCCGTCCGCGGAGGCCGAGCTCGCCCAGCCCTGGAACGCCGGGCTGGAGAGGAAGCACTGGACCATCCTCACCGCGAGCTTCCTCGGCTGGGTGTTCGACGGCTACGAGGCCTACGCGCTCTTCATCGTCATGCCCTTCATGCTGAAGGCGCTCCTCGCCCCCGCCCAGCTCGCCACCCCGGCCCTCTTCGCGGGGATCGCCATCAGCGCCACCCTGGTCGGCTGGGGCATCGGCGGGATCGCAGGCGGCGTCCTCGCCGACTACGTGGGGCGCAAGCGGATGATGGTCTGGTCGGTGTTCCTGTACGCGGTGCTGAGCGGGTTGACGGCCTTCTCCAGCTCGTTCCCGATGCTCGTCGCCCTCCGCCTCGTCACCGGGCTGGCGATGGGAAGCGAGTGGAGCACCGGGGTCGCGCTCCTCGCGGAGACGTGGCCGAACCGGGCGCGCCCGAAGGGCGCGGGCTTCCTGCAGTCCGGCTTCGGCGTGGGCACCTTCGTCGCCGCCGCCACCTGGCTCGTCCTCAGCACCTGGAACCCGCTCGGCCCCGACACCTGGCGCCTCATGTTCGCGGTGGGCGCGCTCCCCGCCTTCTTCTGCCTCTACATCCGGCGCTCCATCGACGAGTCGGAGCGCTGGATCCAGGCGGTGAAGGAGCAGCGCTGGGCGGCCGTGGAGACGGCGGCGGCTCGGGATCGAGCGAGCGCTCCCTCCGGGCCGGCGAAGCGCCCCTTCACTCTCGCCGAGGTGTTCCGCGAGCCGGAGAGCCGGCGCCGCGCCCTGCTCACCTTCCTCCTCTCGCTCGCCACCACCGTCGGCTGGTGGGCGATCTCGAGCTGGCTGCCCGCCCACGTGACCCGCATCGCCAGGGCCGGCGGCTACGCCAACCCCGCCGACTGGGGAACGCGCGCCGCGCTCGTCTACACCGCCGGCGCCGTCCTCGCCTACCTGGTCTCGGGCTTCCTGGCGGACGCCATGGGTCGGAGGAGGTACCTCTTCTTCACCTTCGCCGGCTGCTTCGTCATGACCCCCGTCACCTACCTCTGGACGCAGTCGCTCGCGCCCATCGTCCTCGTCGCCTTCGTGAACGGCTTCTTCACCCTGGGGTGCGCCTACTCCTGGATGGCCATCTACCCGGTCGAGCTCTTCACCTCGACCGTCCGGGCCACGGCGGCGTCCTTCATCTTCAACGCCGCGCGGCTCATCGCCTGGGTGTTCCCGCTCGTCGCCGGCGTCCTCATCAGCTCCTTCGGCGGGATCCCCAGGGCGGCCATGACCCTCGGGTGCATCTACCTCCTCGGGTTCGTGGTCCCGTGGTTCATGCCGGAGACCCGCGGGAGGCCGCTGCCGGAGTGACCGCGCGCATCGGTGCCGATCAGATCTCCGCCCCCTTGCCGTTCGCGATGAGCCAGAGCTCCTGGAACGTCCGCCGGGCGGCCCACCCCACTCCACGGACGTAGCGGGCGTTGGCGGCGCCGCCCAGGGCGGCTCCGAGGAAGGGGATGGCCTTCTGGAAGGTGCCGGCGGTGAGGTTCCACCCGAGCGCCCTCGCCACCTTGGTGGCGGCCACGAGCGTCGCCTCGCCGCTCAGCGCGTCCTTGGAGGCCGTCGCCGCGATCTGCTTCCAGGTCTGGCTCGCCACCGTCACCTGGACGCTGCGGAGCGACGCCAGCGCCGCCACCTTGTCGACCAGGTCGAGGGCCCCGGATGCGCCCAGGACGCCCAGGACGAGGTCCTTGTCGCCCGGGCTCGTCGCCTCGTACCCGTAGCAGAGCCCGATCTTGTGGATGGTGCGGAGCGCCAGCGTGAGGATGAAGGGCACGTCCGCCGGCAGGGCGAAGAGCCCGCCCAGGCCGGTGGCGGTGCCCTCCGAGGCCGCGAGGCCGATGGCCCAGTTGTGGACCCGGTCCGCCATCCGGTCCGAGAGCGCGAGGTCGAGGGAGCGAAGCTCGGCGATGTCCTTCACCCCCGCCTCCCGCCGGACGTCGTCGGCGTCGGCGAGGTGGTGCGCGAGCGAGTTGGCGCCGTCGAGGGCTGTCGCGAGGACGCGCTCGACGGCCTTCTGTCTCACCACCCAGGTGATGGGCTCCCCGAGGACCCCCATCACCTTCGCCCAGAGGCCCGGCTTCTGCGCCTTCCAGGCGCGGATGGCCTGGACGGCTTCCTCCTCGTGGTCGGTGAGGGGTCGCGCCGGCATCCGTTCCCCGGGGCGGAGCGCGGGCCCTCTCGGCCTCTCGCGCCCGCCTCAGCGGTCGAAGAGGGCCTGGATCTCCTTCGCGCTCGAGGTGGTCTGCAGGGCCAGCATGAGCAGGATGCGCGCCTTCTGCGGGGAGAGGTTGTCGGCGAAGATCGCCCCGGCCTCCTGGAGCGTCTTGCCGCCCCCCTTGAAGCCGTAGTTCGGCAGGACGCGCCCGTTCGGGACCCGGGTGGAGATGACGACCGGGATGCCCTTGGCGAGCGCCTGCTGGATGGCCTCGTACACGGGGACGTTCACGTTCCCCCAGCCGAGCGCCTGCACCACGATGCCGCGCGCACCGGCCGCCACCGCCGCCCGGATGAGCCCCCCGTCTGCGCCGCCGTACATCGCCACGATCTCGACGCTCGGGAGCTTCTCCCCCGGCTTCACCCGGACCGGGAGGTGCTGGCGGCGCAGCGGCGCCCGCGAGAAGATCACCCGGTCGTTGTCGGCCACGCCGAGGAAGCCGAAGTCGCCCGACTTGAAGGTCTCCACGTCGGAGGTGTGGGTCTTCACCGCCTCCCGCGCCGCGTTGATCTGGTTGTTAAGGACGATCATCGCGCCCTTGCCGCGGGCGTCGGGAGCGACGCAGATGCGGGCGGCGTTGAGGAGGTTCCGCGGGCCGTCGAAATCCTTCTCGGAGGCGTTGCGCTGCGCGCCGATGAGGACGATGGGCTTGTCCCCCGGCACGGTGAGGTCGAGGAACCACGCCGTCTCCTCGAGCGTGTCGGTCCCGTGCGACACGATCACCCCCACCACCTCGGGGCGGGCGAGCGCCTCGGCGACCGCCTTCTGCAGCTCCACCCAGCGATCCGGGTCCATGTAGGAGGAGGGGACGTTCGAGAAGTTCTGGACCTCGATGCGGGCGACCTTGCCGATCTCCGGAACCGTGGCGAGGAGATCCTCGCCCGAGATGGCGGGCACCGGGGCGTTCTTCACCGGGTCGATCTTCATGGCGATGGTGCCGCCGGTGGCGATGAACTTCACGAGCGGGAGGTCGGCGGCCGAACCGGCGAGCGGCAGGGCGGCGACGAGCACGGCCAGGATGAGTGGGGACCTCGGAGAGCGCATCGCGTCCACCTCCGTTCGAGCTGTCTGGGGCGCCCATACTACGCCGAGGCGCGCGCCCCCGGATCGGGGACTCGACGCCCCGGCGCAGGCACCTTCACTCGGGGCGGGGCCTCGGAGCCGGCCCGGCAACCGGGACGGCCCGGACGGGTAGTGGTCGCGGAGCGGGGCCCGGCTCCGGCCCCCTCCCCTCGCCCGATCCCGGCACCCGGTGCTTCAATGGCGCCCGGCGCGAGGCCGTGACGATGGAGCCCGTCTACCTGGACCAGGGAGCGCTGTTCGATCCGTCCCGGCGGTACCGGTATCGCCTGTGGCGGACCTGGGACGAGGCGCGGGCGCGCGTCCTCTTCGTGATGCTGAACCCGTCCACGGCGGACGCGGTCCGGCTCGACCCCACGGTTCGGCGCTGCCTCGGGTTCGCGATGCGCTGGGGGCTCGGCGGGCTCGACGTCGCAAACCTCTTCGCGCTCAGGGCCTCCGACCCGGAGCGGCTCTACCGAGCCCGGGACCCGGTCGGACCCGGAAACGACCGCCACCTCGAGGAGCTCGCGTCGCGAGCCCGGCTCGTCGTCCTCGCCTGGGGCACCCACGGCAAGCTTCTCGGCCGCGGCGCCCGGGTCTGTGGCGCGCTCTCGAGGCTCGGTCCCGTCCACGCCCTCCGCCTGACGCGGGACGGCCACCCGGGACACCCGCTCTACCTGCCCGCCTCGGCCACGCCGCGCCTCGCCTGGATGACGAGGTCGGGGAGGTTTCGCGCGGGCGGTGGACGCCGGCGCGAGCTCGCCGCGCGCCCGACGCCGTGAGTCGAGCGCGCGGGCGAGACTCCGACTGCCGGTCGACTCGAGGGCGAGGCCCGCGCACACGGTCGCGTCCGCCCCGATCGGGATCCACCCGCGGCGCCAAGAACCCTTACGCTCTGCGCCATGTCGAGGCAAAGGCATCTCGCGATCCTGGGCGCCGCAGCCCTCTCGTACGGCGCCGCAGCGGCCGCGGCGGCAGGGCTAGAGCCCAGCCCGCCCCTCATCGACAACGAGCGCGTCAAGGTGTGGAAGGTGACCTGGGAGAAGGGCCGCGCCATCCCGCCGGAGGCGGTCGGGCACGACACCCTCCGCGTCTACCTCAGCGGCGGTCCGGTCAGGGTCGTCGGCCTCGACGGCAAGTCGGAGGTCGTGACGAGGGCGAAGGGGGAGGTGCTCTTCGTCCCGAGAGGAGAGGGGCCGGTCGAGGAGGGCGTCGGCGGCCCGAGCCCGGCGCAGTCGATCCTAGTCGAGCTCAAGGACCACCCGGTGGCGCCGCTCGAGAACAAGAGCGGCTACCCGAACGCATTCCCGCGCCCGAACGGGAAGAAGGTCCTCGAGAACGACCGGGTGATCGTCTGGTCGTACGCCTGGACGCCGGGCCTGCCCACTCCCATGCACTTCCACGACAAGGACGTGGTGGTCCTGTACCTGGAGGACACGGCCCTCATCTCCACCACGCCCGACGGGAAGCAGGTCCTCCGGGAGTACAAGGTGGGAGACACGCGCTTCAACCTCCGGGACCGGATCCACTCGGAGCTCCTCTCGGGGCCCTCGGGGAGCGCGGTGATCACGGAGCTCAAGTGACCCCCCGCAAGGCTCCCCAAAGGAAGCGCGCCCCCGCCCGGCCCGCGAGCCGGCGCGCGGCTCGACCCCGGGCCGCGCAGGGCGAGAACGGCCTCTCCCGGACCACCGCGACAGCCATCCTGGGCGTCGACGCACTCTGGGGCGGCGACGTGATGAATCCCTCGGGGGCCGGGCGCTTCGTAGCGGACTCCTGGTACTCCGACGAGCCGCTGCCCGCGGCCTACACGCATCCCGCGGCGGCGAGGCTCAGGGGAACCGGCGGCGTCGCCGCCCGCGACCCCGACCGGGCAGCGGTGGACGCGTATCTCGCGGCGGTCGACGTCCCCCGAGCGATCGGCGAGCTGGCGGGCGCGGCTCGGGCGATGGGAGGCCCGCGGGGCGCCTACCTCGAGGCGCTCGCCGGGTCCTGCGAGGTGATGTGGGACCTCGCCCTGGAGGTGCTGGGGCGGGGCCCGGAGGTCCCTTACGAGCGCTGCGTCGTCGCCTCGACCGGGAGGGCTCCGGAGCCGTCGACGCCCGAGCGGAAGCGGGAAGAGGTGACCGCGCTGCTCGCCGGCGCGGGCTACCCCTCGAGCTCCCCGGGCGGGCTCGTGGCCGCGGTGGACGCCTGGCGGCGCGACCGGCTCGTGCCGCGAGGGTCCATCCGCCAGCTCGCTACCGCCTTCGTCGCCGAGCTGGAGGCGGAGACGGCGAGGCACCTGGCCCCGCACCTGCCGCCGTCGCTCCGGGCCATCCCGCGCGCCAACATCGAGTTCCTTCCCATCGAGAACGCCTGGTTCTCCGGCTCCATGAACTACATCGGCAGGGCCCGGGAGCGGGACGGCTCGCCCCGGTACGAGGCCACCTACGAGGTCAACGCCGCCCTGGAGATCTCGGTGCCGGAGTTCGCCCACCTGGTGAGCCACGAGGTCGTCCCCGGCCACGTGACGAACTTCGCCCTCGCCCAGGGGCTCTACTTCCAGGGGAGGCTCGGCTTCGAGGCCTCGGTGCTGACCATGAACACCCGAGGCGCGGCGCTCTCGGAGGGGATCGCCAACAACGCGCTCCTCATGGCCCACGGGGTGACGGAGGTGGGGGAGGTCCCCGACCCGGACCTGCGCCTCGGGCTCCTGCTTGCGCTCCTCCAGGACGACGCCAAGAACCAGTCCTCCTGGCTGACCTGGCAGGAGGGGCGGCAGCGGGAGGAGGTGGCCCGGGTCCTGCGGAGCGACTACCTGTGCTCGGAGGAGCGGGCCGACAAGCTCTCCGGAACCTGGGGGCGCCACCCGCTCCTGGGACGGATGTCCCTTCCGGCGTACCGGGCCGGGTCCGAGAAGGTGGCGGAGCTCCGGCGCCGGCATCCGCCGGAGGTGATCCTCCCGGCGCTCTACAACGCCTTCGGCCTCGTCGACCTCGTCACCATCGACCAGCTTCTCGACGAGCGCCGCCGCGCCTCCCCGAGGCGACCGCGAGAGCGGCGCCGCGCGCGCCGGTGAGGTCCAGGGCGGCGGCCGTGGGGACGAGCCCGCGGATCCCCCGTGCCCTCGGGGCCATCCTCGCATAGAGTCACGGCGCCCTCCCGCTCCGAGGATCCGCATGCGCCCTCTCCTCCCCGCCTTCCTCGCCTTCCTCTGCTGCCCCGCGCCCGCCTCCGCGGGCGAGCCGGCGAAGCCGTCGCCCGCCTTGACCGCGCTCGAGCAGCGCTACCTCGACGGGCTCTTCCGCGCCAAGCCGCACCTGGCCGACTACATGGGCGACCACCGCTTCGCGGGGAAGCTCGCCGACCTCTCCGAGGCCGGCGTGAAGCGGCGCCTCGGAGAGCTCGCCGCGCAGAGGCGCGACCTCGCCGCCGTCGACCGCAACGCCCTCTCCTCCGACGAGAGGGTCGACGCCGCCATACTCGAGGACGGGATCGCGCTCGAGGAGCTCGAGCTGGCCGAGATCCGGGAGTGGACCTGGAGCCCGCGCCTCGTCGACTCCTTCACCTACTACGATCCGCGCGAGATGGTGGCGGCCCGGCTCTCCGACATCGTCCACGGCGAGTGGGACACGCCGGCCGTGCGCCTGAAGGCGGTGACGGAGCAGCTCGCCGCGCTCCCGGGCTGGCTCGGCGTGAAGGAGCGGGCGCTCGGGAAGGTCTCCAGGGTCCACCTCGACCAGGAGCTCAAGGAGAACCCGGGCCGCATCGAGTTCTTCGAGTCGGACCTCGCCGCCTTCACCCGGCCCGACGCCCGGGCCGAGGCCGCCCGGAAGGAGGCGGTGAAGGCGCTCCGCGTCTACCAGCGCTTCCTGGAGAAGGACCTGCCGGCCCGGGCGCTCCGCGACTGGCGCCTCGGCCCCGACCTCTACCGGAAGAAGTTTCCGCTGGCGCTCCAGACCCGGGTGACGCCCGACGAGCTCGGCCGGCTCGCCCGCGAGGACTTCGCCGCGGCGCGAACCGAGCTGTTCGAGGTGGCCCGGCGCCTGCAGGGGCAGCTCTTCCCGAACGACCCGCCCCTCGCCGGCGCGGCCATGGTGAGGCGGGTGATGGAGGCGGTGGCGAAGGAGCACCCCCCGGCCGACGGCATGGTGCGCGCCAGCGCCGAGAAGCTCCAGGGTCTGCGCGCGTTCGTGGAGGAGAAGGGGCTCCTCACCCTGCCGCCGAAGGAGACCCTCTCCGTCCTTCCCATGCCGGGGTTCAAGCGCGGCGGGGGCGGGGCGGAGTACCTCTCCCCGGGCGCGCTCGACCGCAAGGTCTCCTTCCACGGGGTCTACTACGTCGAGCCCCCCGACCCGACCTGGCCGGCGGCGAAGATCGAGAGCTACCTCCGTGCCAACAACGACGTCGACATCGAGCTCACCGCGGCCCACGAGGCCCTGCCCGGGCACCACACCCAGGCGTGGTGGGCCCGGCGCGACCCGAGCGCGCTGCGCGCCACCCTGTGGAGCGGGCCCTTCGCCGAGGGGTGGGCGGTCTACGGGACGAGCCTGCTCGTGAAGCTCGGGCTGGGGCGGGAGCGAAACGACCGCTACCGCCTCCTCGACCTGCAGGGGCGCATGATCGTGGCCGCGAACGCCATCCTCGACGCCGGCCTGCAGGGGGGAGCGATGACCGACGAGGAGGCGCTCCGCTTCATGATCGACGAGGGCTTCCAGGAACCCGCCCAGGCGGAGAAGAAGCTGCTCCGCGCCAAGCTCGATTCCACCCAGCTCCCCCAGTACTTCCTCGGCTGGGCCGAGATCGAGCGACTGGAGCGCGACGCGCGCGCCAAGGGGGCCTTCGACCAGCGGAAGTTCGACGAGGCGCTCCTCTCTCACGGCACCATCGCCGTGAAGCACCTGCGGGATCTCCTGCTGGGCGGGTAGCCCCCGGACCCGGAAGCCGGCGGCCTCCCCTCCGAGGGGGTGCCCCTTCTAGGACCTCTGGCCCGATCGCCGGAGCGTTAATCGACCTTACCCGTTCGAACCCTTCGCGACCGCCCTGCGGGAGAGCTTCCGAATGAGACACCGCCTGCTCGCCGTCCTCGCCGTCTCGTGGTGCGGGTGCGCGACCCCCCATCCCTCGCCGCCGCCGGCCGGGCCGCCCGAAAGCGCGAGTGTCGGCGAGCGGCGCCGGGCTTTCGAGGCCCTCCTCGCCGAGCACTGGGAGTACGTCCTCTCCCGCGCGCCGGAGAAGGCGTCGATCCTGGGAGACAAGCGCTTCAACGACAAGCTCTCCGACCTCTCTGCCTCGGCCGTCGCCGCCGACGTGGCCAGGACGAAGGAGTTCCTCTCCCGCTTCGAGTCGGTGGACGCGACCGGGTTCACCGAGCAGGAGGCGCTCACCCGGACGCTCCTCGTCCGGGACTTCCGCGAGAGCCTGCAGGAGGCCGCCTTCGAGGAGTGGAAGATGCCCGTGAACCAGATGCAGGGCATCCACCTCTTCGCCCCGCGACTCGTCGCCCTCCTCTCCTTCACGACCGTCAAGGACTACGACGACTACCTGGCCCGCCTGCGCGGCCTCCCCCGGCAGTTCGTCGACACCGAGGCCAACATGCGGCTCGGCATGGCGGCGGGCCTCATGCCGCCCCGCTTCCTGCTGGAGAAGGTGGCGGTCCAGGCGGCCGGCATCGCCTCGCAGAAGCCGGAGGACACCCCCTTCGCCCGCCCGCTCTCCCGCATGCCGCCGGGCATCGCCCCCGCCGAGGAGGAGCGCATCCGCGCGGCGACGCTGGCGGCGATCCGCGACGACGTGCTCCCCGCCTACCGGAGGTTCGCGACCTTCGTCCGCGACGAGTACGCTCCCCGGGGACGCACCGAGATGGGGATCTGGTCGCTCCCCGACGGCGCCGCCCGCTACGCCGCGAAGGTGAGGCAGTCCACCACCACCTCGCTCTCCGCCGACCAGATCCATGAGATCGGCCTGCGCGAGGTGGCCCGCATCGAGGCGGAGATGCTCGCCGTCGCGAAGAGGGCGGGGTTCTCCGACCTTTCCACCTTCCGCGCCTCGCTGCAGACGAACGCCGCGCTGCGTCCCAGGTCGCGCGAGCAGATCCTCGAGATCTACCGCGGCTACCTCGACGGCATGCGGCCGGAGCTCCCCAAGCTCTTCGGGAGGCTCCCCAAGGCGGACTTCGTCGTCGTCGCGGTGGAGCCGTTCCGCGAGAAGGAGGCGGCCGGCGCCAACTACATGATCCCCGCTGCGGACGGCTCGCGGCCCGGTCGCATCGAGGTGAACACCGGCGACTTCGCCAACCGCAAGACGATCACCATGGAGTCGACCGCGTACCACGAGGCCATCCCCGGCCACCACCTGCAGCTCGCCCTCCAGCAGGAGCTCGAGGGGCTGCCGCCCCAGCGCCGCCTCCTCCCCCACTACACCGCCTTCATCGAGGGCTGGGCCCTCTACGCCGAGCGGCTCGGCGAGGAGGTCGGTCGCTACCGGGACCCGTACAGCTACTACGGCCACCTCCAGGACGAGATGCTCCGGGCCATCCGCCTCGTCGTCGACACCGGCCTGCACGAGAAGCGCTGGACGCGGGACCAGGTGGTGCAGTTCTTCCACGATCACTCCGCCATCGACGAGGTGGAGGTGCAGGCGGAGACCGATCGCTACATCGCCTGGCCGTCCCAGGCGCTCGGCTACAAGGTCGGAGAGCTCGAGATCCGCGAGCTGCGCGAGCGTTCCCGCAGCGAGCTCGGGCCGGCCTTCGACGTGCGCCGCTTCCACGACGTGGTCCTGGGCGCGGGCTCGGTGCCCCTCGACGTCCTCGACGTCCGGGTGAGCGCCTGGGTCGCCTCCGAGAAGTCGGCTCGCTCGCCCAAGGCCTGACGCGAGCGGCCGCGGCGATGCGTCAGGCGGCGGCGCCGCGCCGGCTCTGCGCCAGCGCCTCGGCCGTGTAGATGGCGAGCGACACCCAGATGCAGCCGAAGGCCAGGGCGTAGGCGCGCGTGAACGGCTCGCCGAAGGCGAAGACGGCGATCGCGAACTGGGTGGTGGGGTTGAGGTACTGGAGGAGGCCGATGGTGGAGAGCCGCAGGCGCTGGACGCCGATCCCGAACCAGATGAGGGGGACGGCGGTGACCACCCCGCTCGCGGCCAGCAGCGCGGTGACGCGCGCGCCCGAGCCGAACGCGCCGAGCCCGGCGCGGCTCTGCGCCACGAGGTAGAGCGCCGCGAAGGGAGCGAGCACGGTCACCTCGCAGAGCAGGCCGCCGATGGCCCCGACGCGGACGCGCTTGCGCACGAGCCCGTAGAGCCCGAAGGTGAGCGCCAGCCCGAAGGCGATCCAAGGCACGCGGTGAGCCCAGGCGACGAGCGCGATCACGCCGACGGCGGCCAGGGACACGGCCACCACCTGGCGCCGGCTCAGGTGCTCGCGCAGGAAGACGACGCCCAGCAGCACCGTCACGAGCGGATTGATGAAGTAGCCCAGGCTCGCCTCGAGGACGTGCCCCGAGTTCACCGCCCAGATGTAGATGAGCCAGTTGGCCGAGATGAAGACGGCGCTCGCCACCAGGGCCGGCACCGTTCCCGGCGCGCGGAGCTCGGGCACCACCTCTCCCCAGCGGTGCAGGAAGGTGACGAGCAGGAGGAGGAAGAGCGCGGACCAGACGACGCGGTGGGCGAGGATCTGGGCGGGAGGCACGGCCGCGAGCGCGTGGAAGT
>DATJZG010000153.1:0-3160 GCA_035499295.1 Anaeromyxobacteraceae bacterium | reverse complement strand
CGGGCAGAGGAGGTTGCAGAAGAGCCGGCCACGCCCGAGCGCCATCGCCCCGATGCCGCCCAGGGTCGCAAAGCCGAGCGCCGCAGCGGCCCAGGCGAAGGGGGGAAACCCCACCGGCTGAACGGCGTAGACGTGGTGGGCAGCCAAGGCACGGAAGAGACCGTTCACGGCCGCCGCCACGAGCGGGCGTCCCAGGGCGGAGACCATCCGGCCGAAGGCCGTCCAGGGCTCGAGAAGGCCGAGCGCCAGGGTGGCGCCGCCCGCGGCGAGAGCGCCCGAAAGGACCGCGAGCACAAGGTGGAGCCCGGCCCGAGGGCGCAGGTACGTGAACCGGTAGCGCCCGCGTCGGTGCCGGCGGTCGCCGAGGCGAACGAAGAGGTCCTGGACGGTCCCGAGCGGGCAAACGGTCGAGCAGTAGAGGCGGCCCGCGAGGAGCGTTGCGGCCGCGATCCCCGTCACCGCGAGGATCGCGCCGCTCGCCGGCAGGCGGAGGAGGGCGGGGACGAGCTGCACCCGGGCCACAAGCGAGGCGAGAGCGGGGGGCCAAAGTCGACCGAAGTCCAAGAACCCGAGCGCAGCGGGCAAGAGGAGCGCGATGGCGACTGCCGCGCGGATGCGCCAGAGGTGCCGCACGAGAACCTGCCGTCAGAGCGCGATGCGTCGGATGTCGAGGGCCTCGAGGTCCATGCGCCCCCACCCCGCCTGGGCCGCGAGCGGGATGTACGCCACCTCCCTGGGCTCTGTCCCGAAGAGCCTTGCAGCCGCGGCATCGGCCGCCACCGGATCGGTCGAGAGAAGCTGGGCCCGCAACTCCAGAAGGTCGCCCGCCCCGCCGCTCCGAGGGCCGTACCGCTTCATCACCCGATAGGCGTCCACCACGACGAGGTCCGGCCTGCGGTACCCGGTCATGTCTGCGATGCACTGCATGAGATCGTGCCCGTGCCAGAACTGGCGGTCCCAGACAACGCCCATGAGGTTCTTCATGCCGATGGTGAGGTCGGCCGAGCTGTGATGCTTCAGCACCGGGACGTTGATGAACACGTCCGCCTCGAGCAGGAGCTCGTGGACCTTGGCCTGGGTGAGCGACTTCCCCGGCACCCTGACCGGGTGGTACGAGCCCTCGTCATACCCGGGCGCGACCTTGGCGCCGGCACCCCTCGCGGCCTCCTCGATTCCGCTCGTCCGGTAGCACCGCCGTCCGTCGTCGCAGGAGTGGTCGAAGACGTAGACCTCGCCCGCTCCGGCCGCGAGGCACTGCTCCACGATGCGAGCCACGAGCGCGGGGTTCGTGTTCGCCGCCCGTTCGGGCGGCACGTCCCAGCCGATATTGGGCTTCACGAGCACCTTCTGGCCCTTCTTCACGAAGGACTTCATCCCGCCCAGTTCGGTGATGGCTCGGTCGAACATGGCCGCTGGCTCGCCGTTCTTCACGGCCACGAGGTCGGGCGCGGTCGACCCCAGGGCGCGACCGGCCCTCCCGAGCGCGAGGGCGGCGCCGGCGGCGATCGAACCGCCGAGGAACCCGCGTCGATTCATGGAACGACCTCCCGGGGCTTCCTTGGAAGCCTCCTCGGGGAAGCCTACGCCACCCGCAGGTGCGCGACCAGCGCGGGGTCTCCGCCTCGGTGGAACGCCTCGAGGGCCTCGTCAGCCGGGCTCCGCCCGCTCTCGGCGCGCGCCCGGAGCGGCTCGAGCCACACCCGCTCGTCCTCCCCGCGCTCCCCGCAGCAGTGCTGCCGGCACAGCCCCTCCGCCGACGCGTGAAGGAGCGAGCGCGAAAGCTGCGCCAGCGTCCGCCCGTCGGGGAGGCGCGCCGAAAGGCCGACCCGTCCGGCGTCGCGCATGAGCGCGCGCCGCTCGGCCACGGAAGGCGACTGCACGAGTTCCCAGGCGTTCGCCCGCGCGGTCCGGTCGTAGAGGATCCCCTTCCAGAAGGCGACCAGAGCCCGGGTGTGCTCGAGGTCGCATGCGTCCGCGCCGCGCACCTCCACCACACCCTTCGCGCGGACCTCGGGGAAGAGCGTCGTGAGGTGGTCTTCCCAGTCGGATCGCGTGGCGAGTTCGTCCCCGATCCCCCCGGAGAGGAACTCGCGGAAGGTTCGGCCGCCGGTCGAGAGGTACTCGCCCCGGCGGCGCAGGAAGATCATGGGGACATCGAGTGCCCACTCGACGTAGGCGCGGTAGGGATCGTCGAGGAACCGGGGCTCGAACGCGAAGGGCAACAGTCCGCACCGGGCCGGATCGGTCTCCTCCCACACCTTGACCCGGTAGCTCTTCCAGCCCGAGTCGTGCCCAGCCACCACCGGAGAGTTGGCGAGGAGCGCGACCACGGCCGGCTGGACCGCCAGCGCCACCCGCAGCTTCTCGGCCATGTCTCGCGGCGACTCGAAGTCGAAGGAAACCTGGGCCGAACCGGTCATCGCCATCATGTCCGGGGCGAGAGGGCCCCGCGCGGAAAGGAACGGCCGCATGACGAGGTACCGCTTCTTCGGCATCCAGGGGGTGGTGGCGGGCGTCCCCCAGGGCCGGTAGCCGGCCGCGAGGAAGGCAACGCCCAGCTCGCGTCCGATCTTGCGGCACTCCTTGAGGTGCCGGTCAAGCTCGGCGGCGACCACGTGCACGTCCGGGAAGGGGCTGCCCGACAGCTCGAGCTGGCCCCCCGGCTCGATGGAGATGGTGAGCTGGCCGCACTGGGAAGCGATGATCTCGCCGTCCTCCTCGAACGGCGCGTAGCCCCGCCTCGAGAAGGCGCGCAGCACTGCCGAGATCCCGTGAGGGCCCTCGTAGGGCAAGGCCCCGATCCCTCCGGCGAGGACCCCGAGCTTCTCGTGCTCGAGCCCGAGCTTCCACCCGGGCCGCTGCCGCTCGTGCTCGCCAAACCAGGCGCAGAGGTCCTCAGGGCCGCGCACCTGCGGTGCGGCTCCCGTCCGGGCGTCGAGGGACATCGGGCCGAATCTACCTGCGCGTCGCCGCAGACGCTACCCTTGGAGGAACCCGGCCGACGCCGGGATCGCGCCCGGTGGCGCCGAGCGGCCGCCCTGGGGCCCCACCTTTTTCCCCTTCCCCCGGCCCGGGCGGCAAGGTCCTCCGAATCGAGGCGCGGCGATCGAGGCATCTCTAGGCGCGGTCCCGTGGCGCTCTCGTGGGGCCCCGGGCGTGC